>NZ_JBALDL010000097.1:0-58138 GCF_036917465.1 Nostoc sp. | reverse complement strand
TGTCCGTTAATGCCATCATTCCCTGGATGACCATCAACCCCATCATGTCCGTTGGTTCCTGGTTGTCCGTTAATGCCATCATTCCCTGGATGACCATCAACCCCATCATGTCCGTTGGTTCCTGGTTGTCCGTTAATGCCATCATTCCCTGGATGACCGTCAACCCCATCACGTCCGTTGGTTCCGGGTTGTCCGTTAATGCCGTCATTTCCTGGATGACCATCAACCCCGTTGGTTCCGGGTTGTCCATTAATGCCGTCATTCCCTGGATGACCGTCAACCCCATCACGTCCCGGCGGTCCAGGAACTCCAGCCCGTAGCGCGATAGCTGCAATTTCAGCTTGCAGCCCTCCTATTTGAATTTCTAAAAAAGCAACGACAGCAGCAATCAATGGGAATTTGACTAGAATTTCAGCTATCTGAGCCGCAAAAGCAGCAAATCTGCTAGCGAGAGCCGCCAATTCTGCCATTTGTGCTTCTACCTGCGCTTCTTCTAGTGCTATTTTTGCGTCTTCTGCGGCTATCTTGGCATTAACTTCTATTTCTAATTCAAGAAGCCTAGCATTGATTTCTGCTTCAGTTACTTCGACCGCGCCAACAGTCGCTTCAACGGCACCAATTTGAGCTTCTAATTCTGCATTAAAACCTGAAATTTCAGCTTGAACTGCGGCAATTTCTGCTTCTATAGGTGGAAGTTGAGCTTCAACAACTGCTAATTCTCCTCGGAGTTCTTGAGAAAATCCAATTGCTTCAAAAGCTACTCTTTCGGCTTCTAATACTTGGGGCTGGAGTTCGGCATATTGTACTTCTAGAGCTTGTAATTGTGGCTCAAAAGCTGCTACTTCTGCTTGTAAACCACTAATTTCTCCCTGCAATCCTCCAACTGTTCCTTCTATTTCGGCAATTTGTGCTTCCTCTCCAGCAGCCTGCGATTGAATTTCAACATATTCAGCTTCAAGAATTCCTATTTGGGATTGTAAACCTCCAATTTCAGTTTGAAGACCACCGACACTGCCTTCTATTTGAGCAATTTGTGTTTCTTCTCCCGCTATTTGGGATTGTAATCCGCCAATTTGACTTTCAATTGTTGCTATTCCTACATCTAATCGAGCAATTTGTGCTTGCTCGCTGGCAACTTCAGCTTGAACTGCACCGACCTCAGCTTGAATTCCTGCAACTTCAGCTTGAACTGCACCGACCTCAGCTTGAATTCCTGCAACTTCAGCCTGAACTGCACCGACCTCAGCTTGAACTCCTACAAATTCAGCTTCTAATCCTGCTATTGCGGCTATTGCTGCTGCTCCTTCTGCCGCCGCGGCCGCGGCGGCAGCAAACACACCTTCAAGAGCAGCAGCAATCAGTGGAGCAGCTACGATCGCGACTAAAGCTGCAATTCCTGCCCCAAAAGCAATTAATTTTGCTTCTAAATCATGTAGTTCGGTTTCTAAGTTCCCAATTTGGATTTCATCCTGTGCTAATTGGCGATAAACATCGGCTAGTTGATGTTTTAATGCATCAATTTCAGCTTGGAGATTTGCATTATTTGAACTATTAATTAAATTTCTTAGGTCATCAATCTGGACTTGTAATTGCTGACAACAATCACATTGATGACCTGCACAATTGCTAAGATTTGAAAGTGAGGATATCAGCGATTGACCAGTACCAGACATTTAACAAATCTCACTATTAATTTTAGAAATCAAGGCTTCAATTGAATCAAATTCGCCTTGGTCAATGCAGACTTTACCATCTGGGCAGAATGTTGTCGGGTCAACGCATTTTTTACCACTAGCGCAAGCGCCACCGTTAGCACAAACAGCTTGGCAATCAGCTAAAGATTGATAGATTCCAGGGGTTTCGTAAGTGCTGGACTGAATGCATTGACCATTAATGCAGTCATACTTGGTAACGTTAAGACAAGAATTACTGCTAGATGTAACAGTTACGTTAATGCTGCCAGGGGAATAAGTGTTAAGTAAAATTGTCCCCAGATTGCCATCAACTCGCAACTCATAAGTGTTTTGAGGTGGCCCGCCAATTACAACTTTATAGGCTGTTTGGTATGAACCATCTGGGACATTGAAGCTGCCAACATCGGAACCATTGTTATATCCAGGAGTGCTAAAATTTACGGTTAAAATACAACTCCCACCAGGATTAGAAGTTGTCATATCCTAAACAGCGTTAGGGTCAAAGGTTGGAGCAGCGTACGTCCCGTAAAATCTTTCTGAAAATTGAAATTGAGTTTTAGCAGTGCCGTTACGAGTTATTGGTGAAGAGATAACTAAATCAGAACTTGCCATTACCGAGGCATCAGTATTGGCATTTATCCAAGCGTGGGCATTGGCAATAATCGCCGCGTAAATTTCTAAAGCGGTAGGATTTGCTCCTGAAAGAGATGGCAAGGAAGTAAGTGGGATTGCTAATATTTTTGGTGAACCAGAAAATGTTGCAGTTGCGCCAAATAAGTCAGTGATTCCAGGTTGCATAACGAATTTTTTATTGAAGTGAATAAATCCGTTGTATTGCTAATCGAAATTTATGTAAATGTTCCACTTTTATGTAGAAGTGGAATATTCACTGATGCCGTGTATCCATTACCAGTATTAGGATTGAGCCAATATTTGCTAATAGCCAATATTTAGATAATTCCGCTTTCACCTCTTGTTCAGGTAAAAGCGGAATGCGAAATATTCTAAATTTGTTTAACTATCTATGCCAAAGATTAACAGAAAAGGGAAAGCTGCTGTACTGACAGATGGTGAATATTCCAAAATTCGACGGCAGATTAAAACTGAGAAATACAAATTACTTTTAGACCTTGCCTGGTACACCGGGGAGAGATGGGGGGCTTTAGTGCAACTTAAGGTAAGCGATGTTTACGATCACAATGGACTACCCAAGGAAGACATCATTTTCCCCGCCATTATCAGAAAGCACAGGCCAGACGGAACAGCCGATACTACAGAGATTCCAGTGCATCCAATATTGAAGGAGTCTTTAGGGCGATATCAACCAAAAACACAAAGCGAGTGGCTATTTCCCTCAAGATGTGGAACCAAGCCAATTACTTGGAAAAATGCTTATGACATTTTGGCGCGGGCATCAGATGACGCGGGATTTGAAAGCAAGGGCATCTCTACACACAGCACCCGCCGGAGCATGGTAAATAAATTGCGAAAAAGTGGAGTTGCCAAAGAAATCATCCGCACTTTCACCGGACACCGCGACAACAAAGGGCTTGACCCTTATTTTGAGATTGAAATGGACGAACGCCGAGGCGCGATCGCAACTCTATGAACGCCAGACTCCTATTCCTCCAAATCGAAATCTTCTTCGGACGCTTGCAGGAAGGGGAATATGACCATCCCCTGTATTTAGCTATGGCCTTAGAAAATCTCGCTAACCAGGCATGGGACGAGGTTGACCAAATTTACCCCAATCTGTGACAAAGTTTCCATGAACAGGTAAGCTCAAACCAGAAATTAGTCACAGCGCGATTCGTTAAATCGGAGAGAAAAGAAATATGCCTACTGCAATAAAAGGAACCACAGTTGCGGAACTAATTCAAGAACTGCACAATTTCCCTAGTGATGCCCTCATTTCTATCAAGGATAGTGATGCTAACCGATTTCTGATCGTTGGCTTTCAGGCTGGGTCTGATGGCGTGAATATGATCATCGATGACGACGAGAGCAATGAAGATGATGCCAGCGACGAATAAACTTAAATTTCACCGTTGAACACCATGATTTACTTTTTGCGATCGTCCACTTACAAGGCGATCGCATTTTTTATGCCTTCGAGCGCGATACTTGTCGATCGCACCTCGCCGAATTATAATTACTCACTAATTTTTTTCAGTTGACTTGGTTGGAATGGCCCAAAGCACTCGTTGCCTGATCTGGTTTTTGTCTGAATCCAGATACCTCCTGGGTGAACACCGCTAATTGTAAATACCTTGCCAAGGAATTTTTTGTGTTCACCAATAACTGTTACCTCATCATCAACTTTGAACTCTATTAACAATGGGTAAAGTTCGGAGAGTGGAACCCGAATTTTATGTATGTCACCAGCTTGCCAGACTTCAGCTTCTGGAAGAGTTTTAAAAAGCTTACATACTTTGACCTTGTTGTTAAGTCGCGGCGACCAGTAAATACCGCCTGACTCAAAATCCGCTCGTTTGAGGGGAGAGGGTGACGAAGGATCAGACGCAGTACCACCCTTCGGATCAGGTTGGGGAAAACTGCTAGAGTCTTTGACTGGTAGGGCTTCAATGGCTGTTTTACTAGTATGTGTATTTTCGCACAGGATCAGGGGAGGATCAGTACGAGGATCAGACCCATTGTTGTTGTCTGACAAGGCATTCAGCCTCATGTGATCCTCGTCCCCCCTTTTGAGTTCTAAAATTTCTGTGCTGGGCATTTTTTCGAGATTTTCAGCCCCTTGAGGATCACTAGAGGCTGTATCGCTTGCTGTGTCTGAATATTGGGTCTGATCCTCGTACTGATCCTCCCCTGATCCTATTTTTTTTATACCAGATTCAGAGTGGGGCTGCAATTCATTGCTGTCAATGCTTATAGGATATGAGGGGGTCTGATCCGAGGGGTGATCCTTTGGTGATCCTTCGTAGGCTAGAAAATAAACGTTGGGTTTGGCCTTCTCGCCCTTAGCTGCTGGGTGGCGTTTGACGCTGATTAATCCGTCAGATGATAATTCTCTAAGGTATCGCCGAGCGTAGTCTTTGGAGATGCCTAGTCGATGGGCTATCTCTTCACTGGTGAATTTGATATTTCTGTGAGATGCCAAAAGCTCTAAAGTACTGTCTTTGGCAGATTGACCGGGCCCGCCAAACTCTTCTCCCTCTTCTCCCAAAAAGGTAAAGCTAAGGTCTTCTGGGTTGAAATACATTCGGTATTTCTTGCTGGAGGATCGCGATCGCGATTTGTCGATCTCTAATATCCGGTCGTAGGAAGTAGCAGTTTCTTTTTTGTCCTTGGATAGTGTCCAAACTTCACTGACTGCGTTTCTAATTGCGGTCGTGCCCCTAACCTCACCTCCCTTGTTCATGTGGTGAATAATCACAAAAGTCACTTTGTACTGGGTAGCTAGTCCGGTCATCTCCAGGATGGGGCGAGAGTATTCCATTTCTGACTCCCGGTAAATCGAAAAACGGTTGGCAGTAGATAGCGAGTCGATGAAGACAAGCTCCGGCTGAAATTCTTTTAAATCTTGGATCAGTGTTGGCATATTTTCAGCGCTCCAACCAAAGCGGACACGAACAGATTCGCCGATATCGGATTCTGAATAACCCATTGAATCTAGGGCTTGCAGCATATCACCGGGGCTTTCGTCTCCCTGGTAGTAGAGAATCTTTCTTTTCCCTGTGGCTACAAATGAGCCAAGCTGGGTGCCTTGGATCAGAATCTTGCCAATTGCATAAGCGAATTTAGTTTTACCAACTCCACCATCGGAAGCTAGTAAGATGGTTGTACTTTTAGGGATGAGTCCATTGATTAGCCATTCCCGAACTGTGGAGCCGGCTAATTCTCTTAATTCATCATAAGTAAGCAAGTTGCTGCATTGAGCGACGAGTGCTTTTAGGTAAAACTGTTCCAAGAATCCCATCGAAAGATGATGGTCATCTGCTAGTCTTTTCAGCTTCAGTAGTCTTAGAGATGGGAGGGCACAAGTTGTATAAATAATTGTCAGTTCTGAGAGCAATTTGTCGTGTAACCATTGTTCGTGTTCATCTCTTGTTGGAGCAATTGGTGTCTCAATAATTGACCGGGTTCTCTCGGTAATCTCAGCGAATAAATCAGGTAATTCGCGTTTAGTTTCATATCCCAGTTTGTTGATGCTAGATCCCAACTCAACTATCTGTCTCTGAACAAATGCTGTAATAATTAAGTCAGCCTTGTGGTCGATATTAACTGCGCTGACGTTCCAATCTAATGTAGAGGCTAGCTTTGCTTGACCGCCTATTCTGGTAAGAATGTCGTGGCTCCTTAGAAAGCTAGTAACACTCAATAAATCATTTGGTTTACCCTTATTGCAGAGTTTTAAACAGGCTTGGTAAATGTCTCTATGGGCACTGATATAAAAATGCTCTGGCTTTAGCCTATCTTTGACGCGGAAAATTGCATTCGGGTCGTCTAATATACCTCCGATAACTTCCGCTTCTGCATCTATTTCGGATGGTGGTAGGCGGTCAGCAACTGTATCGAATTGATGTTGCTCTTGGGGGAATTGATAGATACCTTGTGTCATTTTTCTACCCCCAAATTAGCTGATTTTGAGTTATTGGATGTGGTAGAATATGGAGAAGTAACGGATATTCTACTGCCTAACTTTTCTAAATATTTATTCATTTTTACTTTTGGTTTTGAATTCACCAGTTCTAATGGTGAGTTTTTTTTTGCGTGTGATAAATTGCTTAGTTGCTATTGAGACATTGCCAATAATTGCAAGCTAATCAATCGGAGAGTTGCAGATAAAGAAGAAAGTTATCTAATTCCTCTTCGGTCAATTGCAGTCGCGATCGCTTCCCGTAATACCTCCCTAAATGCTCTCGTCCCTGCTCAACTGTCCAGCCCAATCGCTGCATCTCGGTATCTGTCTTCTTCATTAGGTCACGGAAGTTTGGGTAGGTTGGTTCTTTGTCATTAGTCATTAGTTGCGAGTGCCACGCTTAAGCTTGACGCTTTTGGCTATTTCTTTCATCCGATCCAGCAGGGCGGGACTTTCTTGGAATAGCTGTGGTAATCCATCTAGGATGAATGCTGCTAGCACTATCGCCTGGTCGGGTTCTAATTCTGGGTCAATGGTGCGGATGTAGCCGATAAATTCCTCTAGCTCGTAGATGAGCAGAGTTCTCGCCCTAACTACCTTTGATGAGATTTTTTGTTTTGTCATTGTCCATTAGTCGGTTGCGATCGCACTCCCTTAAACAGCAGTTACTTAGACATTCGGAACTTCGTGGCGATCGCAATCCGCTTTGAATAAGGCAATCGCCACGAATAAAGCCGTCCACCCAAGCAGGTAAACGGCTTTATTCTTGATTCTCGGTTTTTTGGTCTTGACTAAAAGCTTCGTCTAATTGGTGCAGTTCTTGCAACCTAGCTTCTAATTCACTTGCTTGAGTTTTGTAATAAGCCAGCTGTCGCTCGGTTTCCTGGATCAGCTGGCGAACGATTTCCCCAGTGATTCCATTGCTTGACCGTTCTCCAGTGCTAGCGGTATCTCTTTGTTGGCCACTCTCTCGACTAACTCCGATCTTGTCATTCCCATGCTCTCCGCTAATTGTCGAAGTGCTTCCCATGATTCCGGTGTTACTCTCAAAGTGCCGGATATGCCTACTTTCCCGCTTTTTGGACGGCCTGTTCTTGCCATTCTCTATCCCCATAATCGACCCCTCAATTATTGCACATCTAAAAGTATGGAATTAACTTGCACTTTTGAACGTGCAGTATTACCATCATAATATACTTTTATAAGTATAGAAGTCCAACTCCCCAACGCCTCATCTTTCGCGTTGCAACCGGAGCAAGCACCCGCGCCACCTTGCGCGGAAACACCCTGTACCTGATGCCCAATGACTGATGACCAACTGCATTCACCCATAAGTCGTAGCGTCGCGGGGTTAGCAGTCCAAGAAAAAAGGCGACCACTACTCGCTAGCGATCGCCAAATGGATTCTTTATCAATTACTAAGGAGATTTTACCAATGACAGAAGACATTAACAAATCCTACGTCCAGCATTACGTTGCCAAAGCTGAAGCTACAGACAATGAACAACTAAAAAACAATTATCTTTATCGGGCTGGAACCCAGATGGAAGTAATTGAATGCGATGGGAACGACCGACTCAGCCAAGCACAGCAGCAAACGGTATTAGATGCAGCATCCAAGCTGTTAGGGGGACAATGACACAGCAACTGTACACCACTACTGATGCTGCCAAACTGACTGGCATCCCAGAAAGCACGATCCGCAGTTGGCTACGCCGACATCCTGGGGTATTTCAGATTGACGTTCACGTTGCAATTGACGAACACGGGCAAAAATTGTGGACTGAAGCGGGAATTGAACTGTTGCACAGCCGACGTGCGTCAAAAAATGCAACCGAGTCCGATGCAGAATTTGATGCAGAATCCGACGCACCCGATTTACTTGAAACGCTCCTAGAAGAAGATGCACAGCGATTAGCCCGTGAATACTGGCGACAATTACCAGGTCGAACATTGCAACGTATTAAACAGATGAGGGATAACCCCACACCTGAAGACCGGGAGGTAGTAACACTTTCCGTTCGCGCTGCGCTCAACGCTGGAACCGAGCATCTACTCTTACCCACATATCAGCCAATGCTATTAGAGTCCGGAGATGAAACAGAGTAACCAGAAGCTCAGTAGTAAGGTTGTACCATTCACTGGTGAATTCTACCCAGTTCCCGATCCAGAACCCACGCCAGCCGGAAACAATATTGCGGCTTATTTAGTAATCGTTGCAGCTGCACTGGTTGCCGGATTAAGCATGGGTGCAATGTCAACTTACCAAAGCGCGGATCAAGTCCAACTCCGTGAGATGAAAGCCCAAAGTCAGCAGTTAGAAAAAGTTAAAAATCAAGTTTGTAGATAGGAGTAAACAATGGGAATCCTTGCACGAATTACCAGCGCTGGAAAATCTAATAGCAATAATAATGAGTCCTCACTGTCCACCGGAGGACATGGGATTGACAAAAATCAGGTGTTAGCCCCCACAGATGCAACTGTCATCAATCCGATGAACGCGGGAAGATGGCAGACCGTGAGGACTGCACCGATCAATGAAACTCCTCGCTATTTTAACAAAGCTGAGGCAGACGCACTCAAAAAGATTGCTGCTCAAAAGAGAGAAGAAGCACGCCAGGCGCGACGTGCTTACAAATCTCTCAAGAAACTGGAAGAATCTGATGCACAGGTACACACTGCCCATCGTAGCTATATTAAGGGCGTTGCAGACAACGAACTCACCAAAAAACGCTCTGATGCTTCCACAGCAAGACACTTACACGGGCTGCGCCCGGAATATGCAAAGTTAGGTTTTGGACTAGACCGCGCTGAAAATAAAGCACAGCAACGGATTGACGAACTCAAAGCCAAAGTCAAGGATAAATACTAATGGCAAAGGCGGTACACCTGGGGGCTTGGTTCCTTCTGGGGTGTATCGCCTCTAGCTCTGTAGCTTGGCTAGGGGCGTTGCATCCTGCTTTATTTCGGGTGATGTGGGTTATCTACATTGTGTGTTGTGCTGCGTTATGCCTTGCACTCCTGACGGATGACGCTGTTAGACCGTTTCTCAAATTGTCCCAGCATGACTATTACGCCCTGCTGATTGCGATCGCAGTTTCGATTGTTTTGGGAGGGATGCTGTCATGGCTGATCGGTGGCTAAAAACTAACTGTTTGCTAGCTAGTGCAACAGCTTTTTGGCTAACTGCACTTTCTCCAGTTCCCGCGATCGCAAAGGGAGTTAGCTATAGTCTGGCACTTGTTGCATCAGTGCAACTCGTCCAGGAGTCGCGGCGATTGATTATCCAGGATGCCCGACGTGCAGCACTCGCAGCCATGAACCAAGAGCTAGAGCAAACTGAATTCGCACTGCACACCCAACAGCAAGAGCAAGCGCTTTATGAAGTCTATGGCGATGCACCGACTTACCCGCCGGAAGTAAAGGAGGAGCTAACCATTAGTCTGGAACACTTATATAAAGAGCCGAGCGCGGATCGCACTGAAGAAACTTCCACTTCCACTTCCCAAAAAAAAGCTTTCTATCTGGCGATTAAGTCGCTTTTGGAAGTTAGCGGCGAAACCTACGTTATTGAGAAGATTTTAAAAATGGGTGGACGTCAATGGGATGAAGGCAAGCGGCTATTGCAACAAATTTTAGATGAGGGTCAACAAAATGAGTGGTAATTTCAAAGTCACCTTGCAGCGCTGTTGGCATAGCCTATCGGAATGGTAATGGCTCAATAATTTGAAAAGTCCAAATAATTTTCAACTCTGAAATGACTCAAACAACTTGTCCTCGATGCGATTGCACAACCTTGAAATATCAAGAAAATTACGGTTACTGGGAGTGTTTAGACTGCGGTCATGTTTGGGCGTTGGATACTGATGATCCAGACTATGACGAAGAACCGCTAGACCTTGGCGCTTGCTGCGGCTGCGGCACGCGCCACTCACGAGTGCAAAATATCCTAACACTTCAGAAAAAAGCCCTTATTCCTGGCACGGGTTGGAGTTGCTTTGTTTGTGGCATCCCCGCAGATGGCGCAATCGCTATTGTCTGCGACAATTGCCTAGCTCAGATCGAAGACGGTAAACAGATTTTAAAGCAAGCTGTCTACGGCGATGTTCTCGACAAGAAGCGTTGCGACATTAATCTTTTGACTGAAGATTTTAGACATAAGGACATCCCTCACTAGTCTTGAGTCAAATAATTTTATCCCAGCGAGAAGCAAATACAAACTTGCTTCACTTTGTGATGAATTTTTAATGGAAATTTAACTATGAAAAACATTGAACACCGAATCAAGGAGGCGAACGGACGACTCCGTAATTTCGGCATAAATATAGAGCAAATCCGTAGCAGGCTTTATTTGCGAGCAACCCTTCCACCAAAGCCACGAGCAATAAAAAATGAGTGGCATCAACAAAGAATAAATATTGCTGTAGCCAATTCAGACGGGGTAAAACTCGCCGAACAATCAGCCAAAGTTCTAAGGCTTCAATTAGACACTAAAACGTTTGACTGGTCTAATTACGTGCAATTAGAAAGCAAAGCAATTGGTCAAATTGTCAGGGAATTTGAGGAAGATTATTTTCAACGCCGTGCCAAAAATTTTAAATCTGAATCAACATGGAGGGTTGAATATGCAACAGTATTCAAAGTTTTAGATTTTGATAGTCCACTAACTGCTGAAATTTTAAAAACTGCAATTTTAGGAACTGAGCCAGATACGAGAACAAGAAAACGATTTTGTTCAACGTTAGGAATCCTGGCTAGATTTGCAGGTATAAACTTTGATCCTCGGAAATATTCAGGTAGCTACAGCCCAAAAAGCAGAAAACCTAGAGATTTACCCACAGATAAATTGATTGTCGAATTGCATAGCGAAATCGAGGATTACAAGTGGCGCTGGGTCTTTGGAATGCTCGCCACCTATGGCTTGAGAAATCACGAGGTTTTCTTCCTCGACCTCAAAGAGTTAATGGCTGGCAATAAAGTTGTGTCTGTACTCCAGGGCAAGACTGGCTATAGAACTATATGGCCTTACCACCCGGAATGGTTCGATCAGTTCTCCCTGCAAGATGTAAAAATTCCCGACATCAACTGCGATCGCAACAACTCGTACATAGGCGGAACTGTTACCCAACGGTTTAGACGCAACGAGCGACTGCCATTCAAGGTTTACGACCTACGCCATTGCTGGGCAATTAGAACCCTTGACTACGGGGTTGATATTTCATTGGCAGCACAGCAGATGGGTCACAGCCTAGCTGTTCACAGTAATCTGTATCATGCCTGGGTAAGTGTTGAGCATCACCAGAGAGCCTTTGATTTGGCGATAAATAAAAGCGATCGCCCTCTACCTCCAAAATGATAGATTTATAGTTACTAATTTTGAATTAACCAGCAAGCGGTTTGCTGGGTTTTTGCATTGCGAATATGGTGACGTGGTGACTCTTAATCTATTGGTTGCGGGTTCGATTCCCTCGTCACCCACTTTTAAAGTATTGTCAAAGCTTGTTAATCAATGATTCAGACGGGAATCCGGTATACATTCCTCGCAAAAATATCTGACTTTTTATCGAATGTGTAAAAGTCTGAACGTGTGCGGCATGGAGTTACAGCTTCTTCGTCAAACTTTAGGAATTACCAAGACTCTACGCCTAGCCTTGACGTTTGCATAGCGTAATACACCGTTACGAATAAAATTATTGTAATAACAACAGCTTGGGCATTTGTTACCAATACAAAAGCGGACGTTAGGAAAAAAGTTGTTGTCGTTACCACAGCTTGTCTATTTGTTATCAACACAAATTATTTTGTTACCAATGCTTATTTGTTAGTAACGACAGCTTATGCCTTAGTTACCAACATAACTGGTTTTGTTACCATAGCCGATCTATTTTTAGCAAATCCTGATGTTGTCGTTTCTAGCAAGACACGCAATATTTCACAGCCTTCTGCAAAATCTTCAATTAAGTTTTGAATCTGCGAGTTATCAAAACCGCCTTTGCAGATTAAATTGATAACTTGCGTATAAACAGGTTTTTTTGATGTTATTTAAATAAATAAAACCTGCTGTAAATTCATCTTTACAGAAATTATTGCAAATTTTACTAAAAAAAGAATATGGAAATCAAGCAAATTTGCGTAATTGGGGCTGGAATTAGCGGTCTAGTAACAACTAAAACTTTTGTCGAAGAAGGTTACAACGTTACTGTATTCGAGAAACAAAAAGGACTTGGTGGTGTTTGGGAACAATCTCGAAGTTACCCAGGATTAACAACCCAGAATACAGGTGACACATATAGTTTTTCCGACTATCCCATGCCTGCATCATACCCAGAGTGGCCCACAGCAGAAGATATGCGGAATTACTTAAATTCATACGCCCAGAATTTTAGGGTTCTTGAGAGAATTCGCTTCCAAACGGAAGTTACCAATGTTTCCCGCAAAACTGGAGAACAAGCAAGATGGGTAGTTACTATCAGAGTGAAAGAAGGTAATGGCGATGAGACAAGAGAAGAAAAGCACGAATTTGACTTTGTACTAGTGTGCAACGGCACATTTAGCATCCCGAAGTTACCTTCGTTGCCTGGTAGAGAAGAGTTTGTCGCATCTGGAGGACAGGTAATTCATTCTACCGAATTTAACGATGCCTCAATTATTGAGGGGAAACGAGTAGTAGTAGTGGGTTTTGGCAAATCTGCCTGCGATATTGCGACTTTGGGGGGAAACATAGCCAAAAAATCCACCCTCATCTTCCGTAAGCCGATGTGGAAGGTTCCGAGATTTTTCCTCGGTTTAGTAAACCTGAAGTATATTTTATTAACTCGCTTTTCAGAAGCTTGGTTTCCCTACCGTCAGATGGGACGGCTTGAAAGATTACTGCACACTCTGGGTAAGCCGCTAGTGTGGGCTTTCTGGCGCACTAATGAGATGCTGATACGCCTGCAATTCGGGCTTGATAGTTGCGGAATGTTGCCTGAACTACCTCTAAATGTGGTTAACTGTACCATTAGCATAGCTCCGCCAGATTTCTTTAAGTATGTACACTCTGGTAAAATTCAGGCAATTAAAACGAGCATTGCCAAGTTTATCCCTGATGGTGTGGAATTAGCTAATGGTCAACAGTTACAGGCAGATATAGTAATTTTTGGGACAGGATTTACCCAAGAACTTTCTTTTCTCGAAGAAGAATATCGCCGACAGATAATTGATGAAGATGGTAATTTTAATCTTTATCGTTATCTGATTCATCCTAATATTCCCCAGATGGGTTTTGTTGGCTATAACAGCAGTTTCTATAGTCAGTTAACATCAGAAGTTGGTGCTTGGTGGCTACTAGAGTATGTCAAAGGCAATTTGTTATTACCTTCGCCGTCAGCAATGTATCAAGAAATGGCAGCAGATATCGATTGGATGAAAACTCAATACCATAGTGTTGTAGCGAGGGCGACATGCATCACCTCGTTTTCTTTGCGTTACACTGAGCAAATCATGGAAGATATGGGTGCAAATCATGAACTTGGTATCTGGAAAGGAATTTCACAGATTATGATGCCTGTAGATTTATCTCTGTACAACAAACTTCGACAGGAATTGAAGTCGCAAAGACTAAAATAATTCGTAATAGAGCCTCCGGCACGCTCCGCAAACGTAATTCGTAATTACAAGACGTTTGCGGACTCGCTAGCGCAATTCTATTGATGGTAGCTCGATGAATTAAAAATGAAGTGGTATTTATATCTTTTTTAATTTAATACGGGGTTCAATTAAGGTTAAAATTCAACGAATCGCAGAGGACACAGAGAGGAGAAAAAAATGCTTAATCCAAACGCATTGCTTTCTTTTTAACTACGAATGGCAAATGACGAATTAGTTAAACTCACTCCACTGAGGAAGCACCAAAACGATAGCCTTTGCCGTAGACTGTGTGAATCAGCGCAGTTTCTCTACCTACCTCAATCTTACGGCGCAGCAAACGAATTAATGCTGCAATCACATTACTACTGGGTTGTTCTTCCTCTTGCCACAAATTTTGCATAATTTGAGCATGAGTCATTAGTTGTCCCGTGTGTTCCATAAAATATTGCAGCAACTGACTTTCTTTTTGCGATAACTCAATCATTCTTCCTTGGCGATAGGCGACTTGATTTTCACAATCGAGTTCTAAATCAGCGACGGTTAAACGTCCGGTAGTAGTTTCATAGATTTGGGAACCAGAACGACGCAATAAAGCCCGGACTCTGGCGAGTAACTCGCGCAGTTCAAAGGGTTTAACTAAATAGTCGTCTGCACCAGCATCTAAACCTTGTACTCGGTCATCTAAAGTATCTTTAGCTGTGAGAAATAGTACGGGAGTAGTTTTACCTTGTCGTCGCAATTGCTGACAAATCTCTAACCCCGTTTTTCCTGGCAGCATCCAATCTAAAATTAGTAGATCATAATTGCCTGTTTGTGCATGTTCGTTGCCACTTGTGCCATCGAAAGCGGCATCGACAATATAACCCTCACGAGTTAACAAGCGACTCAAGGGTTTAGTTAGTTCAACTTCATCATCAACTAATAAAATTCTCATGCTGCTGTGGTAAGCATATAGAGATATTATTCAACTGCCAGTACGCCAAGGATACTAAGAAAAAGAATGCTGACTGTTGCATTGCCAAAAGGGGAACTCCTTAAAAATAGCATCCGCCTGCTACAATCTGTGGGATTAGATTTTAGTGCTTTTTTAGATTCAGGAACTCGCCAACTTCAAATTCCTGATCCTAAGGGACTTGCAAAAGCTTTGTTGGTACGGGCGCAGGATGTGCCTGTTTATGTAGAATATGGTCAAGCACAATTGGGTATTGTCGGTTACGATGTGCTGCGGGAGAAGCAGCCGCAAGTTGCCCACTTGATAGATTTGCAGTTTGGGTATTGTCGGATGTCGGTGGCGGTAAAAGCATCAAGTTCTTACCGATCGCCTTTAGATTTACCACCGCATGGTAGAGTTGCTTCAAAATATGTGAATTGCGCTCGTGAATATTTCCACAGTCTAGATTTACCCGTGGAAATCGTACCATTATATGGTTCAGTGGAACTAGGCCCGATTACTGGAATGTCAGAAGCGATCGTAGATTTAGTTTCTACAGGCCGGACTATGCGCGAAAACGGTTTGATTGAAATTGCTACTCTGTATGAAAGCACGGCGCGGTTGATTGCCCATCCTCTAAGTTACCGTCTGAACACGGGTAATCTTAGTGATGTGATGGCCAACCTGCGGGAAGCCGTTTTGGTAAAAGTTTAATAGTTAGAGCAAAAGTTAGAAGTCAAAAATAAAGCTAAGGTTTTCATTTACAAAATCATGATTTTCATCAAAAAAATCATGATTTTACTTCTGACAACAGCCTTTGGTGTGTATGCCATCGAATACTAGTTCAGGTAAGTCGATATCATCCTCAATCCGTCTATCACTTCCCCGATTCAAGATGCCACTTCCATTCCTCTCCTCAATACGGAGAGAGGCTTTGAAACCCCATTCCCTTGTAGCGAAGGGGGTTAGGGGGTTAGGTTTCTGATACCAATAATACTTTTTAAACATTCTCTAAAGATTAGTGCGATCGCACTAGTACAATATTTAAACACAATTCCCTGAACAGCCAAAGGCGGGGAAATGACTAATAATTGTTAAAAAAAGTTAAGCTACTCTTGAGACAGCCATGCTGCTGACTGAATATTACACTTAAATTTATTAATAAAAGTTAATGAACGCTGGACAACTTGATACAGAAATGGCGCGGCTAGAAGCCCTCCGCCAGTATCAAATTCTTGACACAGAACCCGAAGAAGCTTACGACAATCTTGCTCAGTTAGCAGCATTTATTTGTGGTACTTCCATGTCTTTGGTAAATTTTATTGATGAAAACCGTCAATGGTTTAAGGCAAAAGTAGGTTTAGATGTATCAGAAATGCCTCGGTGTATTGGATTATCTTACCTTTGCCAAGAGCAACGTCAGATTGTGGTGATTCCTGATACCTTAGCTGATGAAAAGTTAGCCAATAATGCAGTAGTCACTGGCTATCCCTTCGCGCGGTTTTATGCAGGTGTACCCTTAATTACCCCAAAGGGAGATATGCTAGGAACTCTCTGTGTACTTGACCAAGTTCCCAAAGAATTGAGCCAAAAGCAAATAGAAGCGCTTATGGCTCTGAGTCGCTTGGTAATCGACCAACTAGAACTTAGGCGTTATGTAAATGAGGTATCTCAAGTTACTGAAAAGCTAATGGGGCAAGAGCAAGCTGCGACAACCCGCATCAATAATCTTCTCGAAAGCATTACTGATGGTTTTTTTGCCCTAGATAAAAACTGGCGATTCAACTACATTAATGGTCAAGCAGAACGGCTGTTGCAAAAAAACCAAAATGAGCTTCTGGATAAGAACATTTGGGAAGTGTTTCCAGAAATCATCGGCACAACATTTTACCGTGAGTATCACAAAGCAATCTTAGAACAAGTGAGTGTGGAATTTGAGGAGTTTTATCCGCCACTAAATTGCTGGCTTCAAGTCCATGCTTATCCTGCAAAAGATGGTTTGTCTATTTATTTCCAAGACATTACTGAACGGCGGCAAACAGCAGAAGCACTACGCGAAAGTGAAGAACGCTGGGAATTAGCATTACATGGTAATAATGACGGCATTTGGGATTGGAATCTGAAGACTAATAAAGTGTTCTTCTCAACTCGGTGGAAGGAAATGCTCGGTTATAAAGACCACGAAGTTTCCAACGGTAGGGATGAATGGACAAAACTAATCCACCCTGATGAGCGAGATTGGGTACTTCAAGCCTTTCAAGACCACTTTGCCAAGAAAACACCGTTTTATGTCTGTGAATACCGAGTTCAGTGCCAAGACGGTAGTTATAAATGGATTCTAGATCGAGGACAGGCACTTTGGGACGCATTGGGTGATATAGTTCGTATGGTGGGTTCTTATACAGATATCACAGATCGCAAGCGGGTAGATGAAGAATTAAAACGGCAGAATTTGCGATCGCTATTATTTGCAGAAATAACCCTGAGAATTCGAGACTCTTTACAAATAGATGAAATTCTCCAAACCACAGTTACAGAGGTACAAAAGTTACTACAAGCTGACCGAGTTTTAATTTTCCGATTGGAAAGTGATGGTTCGGGAACAGTGGTACAAGAGGCGGTGTTACCTGGTTGGCCCGTCATTTTGGGAGAAAATCTGATCGATGGCTGCTTTAAAGAAAAATATATAGAAAGATATCGGCAGGGCAGGGTGAGTGCTATGGAAGATATTCAAGCTGCTCACGTTCACCCTTGCTATCGAGAATTTCTTCAGAAGTTTGCTGTAAGAGCTAACCTTGTAGTCCCAATTCTTGTCAGAGATAATATTTGGGGCTTGTTGCTGGCTCACCAGTGTGCCGCACCTCGACAATGGAATAACTTTGAGACGGAGTTGTTACAGCAACTAGCTAATCAAATTGGCATTGCTTTATCTCAAGCGCAACTATTAGAAAAAGAAACCGAGCAAACTCAAGAACTCGCCCGTTCTAATGCGGAATTAGAACAGTTTGCTTATGTGGCTTCCCATGACTTGCAAGAGCCGTTACGGATGGTAACAAGTTATTTACAACTATTAGAGCGAAGATATAAAAATCAACTTGATGCCAATGCCGATGAGTTTATCGCCTACGCGGTAGATGGGGCGCGGCGAATGCAGACCCTAATCAACGATTTGTTGAACTATTCCCGCCTCAGTACCCGAGGACAGCCATTTAAGTTAGTTGATTGTGATGTAATTTTACAGCAAGCGATCGCTAATCTCAAAATTGCGATCGCAGATAGTCAGGCAATTGTTACTCATGATGCTCTACCTGAAGTTATGGCTGATAGTACCCAACTCACACAAGTATTTCAAAACCTGATTGGCAACGCCATCAAATTTTGCCAAAATCAGCAGCCACAAATTCATATTGGGGTAGCCAAGCCAAATGCAAATCTAGACGGGGAAGGTTTAAATTCTATACCATTGGCAGATGAATGGTTGTTCTGGGTAAGGGATAATGGCATTGGTTTGGAATCCCAGTATGCAGAACGTATATTTATAATTTTTCAGCGCCTGCATGGTAGAGACAAGTATCCCGGTACTGGAATTGGTCTATCAATTTGTAAAAAGATTATAGAACGCCACGGCGGCCGGATCTGGGTTGAGTCGAAACCGGGTCAAGGCTCGACTTTTTACTTCACAATTCCAGATAGAGCAGGTAAACAATCGTGAGTATCATAACAGCGATTATGCCTATTGAGGTTTTGTTAGTAGAAGACAATCCTGGCGATGCCCAACTTACACGCATCGCCCTAGAAGATAGTAAAATATCGATTCATCTAAATGTGGTCGAAGATGGTGTGGAGGCAATGGCATTCTTGCGGAAACAAGAAAAATATGTTAAGGTAGTCCATCCTGATATTATATTGCTCGATTTGAACTTACCCAGAAAAGATGGGCGGGAGGTACTGGCAGAAATCAAAGCAGATGAAAAACTCAAGCGAATTCCCGTAGTAGTTCTGACGACTTCCCAAGCTGAAGAAGACATTCTCAAAGCCTATAATTTATCTGCAAACTGTTACATAACTAAGCCAGTAGATTTCGATCAATTCGTTAAAATTGTCCAATCAATAGAAAATTTTTGGTTTGCGATCGTAAAACTGCCGCCGGAGTAGCGCAAATGGCAGGTAAAAATATTAAAGTTTTGTTAGTAGAAGATAACCCTAGTGATGTCTTTTTATTACAGGAGTTTTTAAAAGAAGTTACCACAGTTGTAGTTGACTTGATGCCTGTTGAGCGGCTTTCAGAAGCACTAAACTACTTAGCTAAGGAACTTTTTGATGTAATTTTGTTAGACCTCTCGCTACCAGATAGCCAGGGGCTAGAAACCTTTGTAATTGCTCACCATCAAGCAAAAGCCACTCCGATAATTGTGCTGACGGGTATAAATGATGAAACCCTAGCAATTAGAGCCATGCAAGAAGGAGCGCAAGATTATTTGGTGAAAGGGCAAGTAACTGGTGACTTGCTGGTACGCTCTATGCGTTATGCTATTGAACGTCAACGGGCAGATGACGCATTGCGCCACAGTGAGGAGCGATTTCGGGTAGCCCTGAAAAACTCTCCTATCTTTGTCTACAACCAAGATATAGATTTACGCTACACCTGGGTTTACAATCCCCCATTTAGATTGACTGTTGAGGAAATATTGGGCAAACAAGACTTGGATATTATCTCAGTTGAAGATGCTCAACGTCTCACCACAATTAAACGTGGGGTGCTAACCACTGACATAGGAACGCGAGAAGAAGTATCAATTACAATCAAAGATACAACTCGATATTACGATTTGACAGTTGAGCCATTGCGGAATGAGTCGCAAGAAATTGTGGGCGTGACATGTGCCAGTATTGATATTAGCGAACGACAGGCGGCGCTACGCGAACGCAAATTGGCAGAAGAAAAAATCCGCGAACAAGCAGCATTACTAGATGTCACCACAGATGCCATTTGCGTGCGAGATTTAAACAATCAAATTATTTTTTGGAACAAAGGCGCAGAAACACTTTATGGCTGGAAAGCTACAGAGGCTTGGGGCAAAAATGCTAGTGAGCTTTTGTATGACGAACCTTCCCCAGAAATAGAAGCGGCTCTTTTACAAGCTACTAGTAAAGGTAAGTGGCAAGGTGAGTTAACTAAACTTACCAAAGCTGACAAAGAAATTCTTGTTGCTAGTCGCTGGAGTTTAGTATGTGATGAACAAGGAAAGCCAAAAGCTATTCTCACCGTTGACACAGATATTACTGAGAAAAAACATTTAGAAGCCCAATTATTTCGCGCCCAACGGTTGGAAAGTATTGGCACTTTAGCTAGCGGCATTGCTCACGATCTCAACAATATCCTCACACCAATTTTGGCAGGAGCGCAACTCTTACCACTTAAATTTCCCGATGCAGATGAGCGCACCCGTCATCTATTAGAGATATTGGAAATCAATGCTAGACGCGGGGCAGATTTAGTCAAACAAGTGCTGTCATTTGCGCGGGGTGTAGAAGGAAAGCGCATCACTTTGCAACTCAGACATATAATTGTGGAAGTTGGTAAGATTCTTAAAGAGACATTTCCCAAATCCATACAAATCAGCACTGATGTCCTGCAAGATTTATGGATGGTTTCTGGAGATAGCACCCAACTACATCAAGTGCTGATGAACCTTTGCGTTAACGCCCGCGATGCAATGCCCAACGGCGGGAGTTTGAGCATCTATGCTGAAAATCTCTTGATTGACGAAAATTATGCCCGCATGAACCTGGAAGCCAAAGAGGGGGCTTACATAGTGATTACTGTCTCCGATACTGGAGTTGGGATTACTAAAGAAATCTTAGATAGAATTTTCGAGCCATTCTTTACCACAAAAGATATCGGAAAAGGCACAGGTTTAGGACTTTCCACCGTGGTGGGAATTATCAAAAGCCACGGTGGTTTTGTGAACGTCTATAGCGAACCAGGAAGTGGCACTAGCTTTAAGGTTTACTTGCCAGCAGTTGGGGGAATGGAAACAATTACTCCAGAAGAATTGACACCACAGAAAGGACATGGAGAATTGATTTTGATTGTGGATGATGAAGTTGCCATTCAAGAGATTACGAGGACATCGCTGGAAGCTCACAACTACACAACCCTAATTGCCAGTGATGGCATTGAAGCGATCGCGCTATACGTTCAAAATCGAGATAAAATTGATGCCGTACTGATGGATATTATGCTGCCCACCCTCGATGGTTTAACTGCCATTCGTACCCTGAAAAAAATCAACCCTCAAGTCAGAATTATTGCCAGTAGTGGACTTATGTCTGACAACAAGCTGAGTGCAGTAGCTGCTATTGGTATCAATACGTTTTTGGTAAAGCCCTATACAGTCAACGAATTATTGCTTTCTTTACAGAAAATCCTATCGTAACTCAAATAATTACGTAAATATTCTGATGCTTGTGAGTAGAAAAGACAGCTTCATTGATGTGGGTGCAAATTGTTAGTATTTAATATTATTGAGCCTCGACTAACACACTCCTCTTACGGAGTGTAGGGGCTGGGAAGAGTTTTTCTAAGCCAATGCCCCATACCCAATCCTCCATGCCCAATTCCTTGTAATATGTCTCGGTTTCTCAGGTTACAGCACTTACGGCAGCTATGAGGTACATCCTCAAAGCTGAAAGCTGTGATAGAAGAGGGGCAAGAGGAAAACTGTATTGCATAATAGCCGGAAGCGCTGTAATCATCAATATAGTAGTCTTGAGTACATTGTTACTCATATCTGTGCAAGTTTGGGCGCATGATTGGAGACCAGTTCGCGGTGGTATCCCTTTCGGAATCAGTGGTATGGCTTTGATAAAGCAGCAAAGCAATACGCTCGATTTTCTGATTGTCCACGACAACAAAAAACCCAATCAAACACGTTTAGCAATTATTAGTATTAAAGGGAAAAAAACAACCTGAATATTTCTCATTAAACTGGCCAGACAAAATAGAATTGCCCATCGATTTAGAAGCTTTAACATCTGTTCCAGAAAAAACAAAATTCTCTTTCATCGCTTTAAGCAGTTCTGGAAAAGCCTATTATATCAGGTTAAATCCAGTCGTTAAAACCGTCTTAGTTCTCAAAAAATTCAATTTACCAGGAATTATTCAAGGAAATAATTTTGAAGGATTTGGATTACAAAATATAGACGGAAAAATAGTTGCTATTTGGGCAGATCGAGGTGAAGGAGAACAACCAGCAACTATTTTTTGGGGAATGTTTGATTTGGCTAAATATCAAATTACTCTCGCAGGTTCTGCCAATCTAAAAGTACCGTTTCCATCTGGCAATGTTCGTCATATTTCAGATATTAAGATAGACCCCATAGGAATTGTATACATCACCTCAGCAAGTGATGCCGGAGATGATGGCCCATTTCAGTCAGCTGTGTATGTCGCTGGTTATTTGGGATTGGGTGGTAACAAAATTGCATGGCGGCAAAATTCTCAACTTGTTCCCCTTTACCGCTCTGATTACCACAAAATTGAAGCTATGGAACTTGTACCTGGTGCAGAAGGTGGTGCGATTGTTGGTACAGATGATGAGAATTTGGGTTCCTACGTATACATGGTGGGCGGAAGTAACTGAAGTATGTCTTTGCTGGTTTATTTGCGATCGCCTAATAGCTTCCTTAAAAAGTATGCATAATTTTAAGCTTTTGTCAATATTTGTTAGTGCGATGGCGTACGGTGGGCGGGTACGCGATCGCAATTTAGTATAAGTTGACCATTATCAGTTAGATAATGGCCACTTAATTAATTACCCTTACACATTAAATCGGAACAACATTACATCCCCTTCCTGCACAACATACTCTTTTCCTTCACTGCGAACCAACCCTTTTTCCTTCGCAGCATTCATCGAACCAGTTGTTACCAAATCTTTATAAGCGACAGTTTCAGCGCGAATAAATCCCCGCTCAAAATCACTGTGAATTACACCAGCAGCTTGAGGTGCAGACATTCCAGCATTAATTGTCCAAGCGCGGGTTTCTTTGGGGCCGCAGGTAAAATATGTCCGCAAGCCTAGAAGCGAGTAAGTTGCACGAATCAATGATTTCAAACCGCCTTCTTCCACACCTAAAGACGCGAGGAAATCTGCTTTATCTTCCTCTGGTAACTCTACTAACTCCGCTTCAACTTGAGCCGAAACTATCACAACTTGGGCATTTTCTGTCGATGCAATTTGCCGCACTGTTTCCACAAAATGATTACCAGTTGCCAACTCATCTTCAGATACATTGGCGGCGTAGATAATCGGTTTATAAGTGAGCAGTTCTAATCCCTTAATAATTACTTCTTCTTCTTCATTCAAACTTACCTGACGCACCGATTTACCTTCATTTAAAGCCGCAGCTAATTTTTCCAAAACTGAGACTTCAAACTGTGCATCTTTGCTGGTACGAGCTTGTTTGCGAGTCCGATCAATTCGCCGCTCAATTTGTCCTAAATCTGATAAACCCAATTCTATATTAATGATTTCAATATCTCGCGCTGGGTTAACAGAACCAGCAACGTGGATAATATCGTCATTTTCAAAACAACGTACCACATGGATGATCGCATCAACTTCCCGGATGTGGGACAGGAATTGATTTCCTAGTCCCTCACCCTGACTTGCACCTTTAACCAAACCGGCAATATCTACAAATTCAACCCGCGCCGGAATAGTTTGTACCGAACTAGCAATCTTAGCAAGAACACTTAACCGCTCATCCGGTACTGCGACAACGCCGACATTCGGTTCAATCGTGCAAAAAGGGAAGTTAGCCGCTTCTGCCTTGGCATTAGCAACTACAGCATTAAATAAAGTAGATTTTCCGACGTTGGGAAGTCCGACAATTCCGGCTCTTAGCATTTTGGATTTTAGATTTTGGATTTTGGATTACATTACCAGGGTAATTTAAACCGGTTCCGGTATGGTTTGAGGAATCGTCCCTGGAACTGTTTGAGGAATGGGAGCAGGTAATGGTTCTGGTAAGGGCTGCGGTATGCCTGGCCCGGGTGTAGGTTCAGGACTCGGTAGTGGATTCGGTTCAGGATTGGGAATTCGTGGTTCGGGTATAGAAATCGCAGTAGGATTAAGCATGGTAACTCCAAATTAAATTATTCAACTTTCTCAAGCTAGATGACAACCTCATATCTTGACATCTCCCCAAATACCTATACCCACGAACACTTCTTTAATTGGGCATTAGGAATTGGGAATTGGGAATTGGCAATATCTACTCCTCTTTTACCTTTCCTACCACCTCTGGCACTGGATCGTAACCACCTGGATGAAACGGGTGACAGCGCAAAATTCGCCGAGTCGCCATCCAGCTACCACGCAATACTCCAAATCGTTCAATAGCTTCAATAGCATACATCGAACAAGTGGGTTGAAAGCGACAAGTCGGGAGAAACAACGGCGATATAAACATTCGGTAGCCCCGAATCAGCCAAATAAATAATAATTTCATTGGAGTTACCTAAATCTTATAAATTAGTAACAGAGGTAAAAATTTTCATTTTGTTACATCTTTGTTGATTACATTTTCTGACTTAACCTCAATTCCGGTTTTATGGCTACAAATTGCGATTACTGCAATTTGGGTGTTAGTCATCCTCATGATTGCATGGGTGGTAAACCGCTTCACCGATAAGCCAGAAATCGTGCGGAAGATAGTTCATATTGGCACTGGTAACGTGATTTTACTTGCTTGGTGGCTAGATATTCCTGCCAGTGTAGGGATTACAGCTTCTATTTTAGCGAGTGCAATCACCTTATTATCCTACCGATTGCCTATTCTTCCTGGTATTAATAGCGTTGGAAGGCAGAGTTTCGGGACATTTTTTTACTCTGTCAGTTTCGGTATTTTAGTTGCCTCTTTTTGGTACTTGCAACAACCCCAATACGCAGCACTAGGAATTCTGATCATGACTTGGGGAGATGGACTAGCAGCCTTAATTGGGCAACGCTTTGGTACACACAAGTATAAAGTTTTTGGAACACAAAAAAGTTGGGAAGGCTCCCTAACGATGATGTTCGTTACCTATCTCATCAGTAGTTTGATTTTGATTGGCACTCAAGGGAATAATTGGCAAACTTGGGCGATATCGCTCGTGGTTGCATTTATCGCTACTGGTTTAGAAGCTGTTTCATTTTTGGGTATTGATAATTTGACAGTTCCTTTGGGTAGTGCAGCCCTTGCTTTCTTCTTAAGTCAGTTAATCTTGAGTTAACTCTATGAAATCTCTTTTAAACAAGAATAATCTTTGAATAAAGTTTTATCTTTGAATATGCATTCTATAAATTTTGAGGTTAACTTGATGTAAATTATTCCTCTAGCTTTGCCGAGTCTATTAGTGTCTTTCGCTCCAAAATCCAATCGAGTAAAATCGGATTGACTAACTCCGGCGCTTCATCCTGCGGACAATGCCCAACTCCCTCTAAAGGAATAAACTTTTCTACTTGCGGAAAATTAGCTAATTCTCTCCCTAATTTAATTGGTTCCCACGGATCAGCCGTTCCCCACAAAATAATCGCCGGACACTGTAACAGTGGTAAAAGTTCTTCAGGTAATGGCCCTGTAGAATAAGAGGTAAAAGCCAGAAACACAGCCCCAGCCCCCGGATCGCTTGCTGGTGACATAAGAATATCTACCAACTCATCTGTCACCATCTCAGGATTCGAGTATGCTTGCAGCAGAATTTTCCGCACCGTTTTCGGTTTGGCGAGTTGATTGAAAAAGAAATCGCCAACTGGTTTGATAGATAACAGGCGTTGTAGTAAAGGCGCTCCGAAACGACGAGTCCAAGGTAAAGTTACCCGTTTGCGATCGTGTAACAGCCGTAAAGAACAGTTTAGCAAAGCAACTCCTAAGACAATATCTGGATTGCCAACTGCTGCTTGCATGGCTACAATACAGCCAATTGAATTGCCAACTAAAAAAGCTGGTTCACCGACTATTTCCCGGCAAAAATCTCCTACTTGTTGTCCCCAGGTTTCTAGAGTATAAGCAATTTTTTCACCAGGTTGAGGTTTTGCAGAACCGCCAAAACCAATCAAATCAATAGCATAAACACGGCAATTTTGTGCTAACACAGGAATATTTTTCCGCCAATGCCACCAAGAAGCGCCAAATCCATGCACGAGGACAACAGCCGGCCCAGTGGTTCCTTGGGTTTGATAGCAGATAGAGAAATCTTGCCAAATCCAGGTTTTTGTAGAGGTAAATGCTGTTTTTGAACTTGAGGTTGTCATAATAAATTTGATGAATACAAGAGTAAAAGCCTTTCAGCAGTAAGAAGCAAGTAAAATTGTTTTGAATTTGAATAAAATTTATCAGATTTTCAAAGAAAATCCTTTACTCTAGTGATAACTTAGACATTACAGCATGAAACTTCTAGACTGATAGTGTTATCCAGGATAGAGAGTTTTCGTCTTGTTGATAGGGCAATTTCTCACAACTTAGATTGTGTCAGCATTAAGTTTATAATGTGAACAATATTTTTGCGATTTATTTAGATGTGAGTGAATTAGTATCATTGCTAGATTCAGTAGTTTCACAATTTACGATCGCGAATGAGAGTCTATAACATTGTCAGAATATGAGGCATCGGCTAAGGAGTGGTTTGCAACTGGAAACTGACGCTGAATTTAACAATACTTTTCTTGTTCCTAGTTCTGCGAGCCAGACAACATGAATATACTAGAAACAATCGATACTCCCATCGGGAGCTATGCACCCGATTTTGAACTGCCAGGAATTGACGATCAAGTACACCATCTTAGGCGTTATCTTGAGAAGTTCCGAGCAGTGGGCGTTATTTCCTTATGTAACCACTGTCCTTATGTAGAGTGGTATATCAACAGGTTAAAAAACATTCAAGCCGAATTTGCCCCTAAAGGCTTCACACTAATTGGGATGAATGGTAGTGATGGTAATCTTGAAACTAGGCCAAGCTTTGAAAATATGAAAGCTTTTGCCCAGCGTCACGATTTGAACTTTCCTTACCTGTGGGATTCGACGCAAGATGTAACCCAGAGTTTTGGGGCGACAAAAACACCAATGGCCTTTTTAATAGATGCTAATGGTATAGTTCGCTATAAAGGCAGAATTGATAATCATCCCCAAGATGCATCAGCAGTGGGAGAAGAATATTTGAGAACTGCGATCGCCTCTCTATTTCTTGGTCAGACCATAGATGTACCACAAACAGAACCAATAGGTACTACATTGATTTGGCGTAACTAGACATAGATAGTCCCTGTAACTGCTATCTTAAATTGGAGGCAATTGCAACTTTTTTGATAAAGCGTAACTTCATGGGAACGAATTACCGACGGGTTTTACTCAAACTGAGCGGTGAAGCCTTAATGGGCAACATGGGCTATGGTATTGATCCAGAAGTGGTCAAAGGAATAGCACAAGAATTAGCAGAGGTGATAGCCACTGGCATTCAAATAGCCATCGTTGTTGGCGGCGGCAATATTTTTCGTGGCGTGAAAGCAGCGTCGGCGGGGATGGACAGGGCAACTGCTGACTACATAGGGATGATTGCCACGGTAATGAACGCCATGACGTTGCAAGATTCGCTAGAACACATAGGGGTACAGACGCGGGTGCAAACTGCGATCGCTATGCAAGAATTAGCAGAACCATATATCCGTCGTCGTGCCATCCGTCATCTTGAAAAAGGGCGGGTGGTAATTTTTGGGGCTGGTTCTGGAAATCCCTTCTTTACTACAGATACTACTGCGGCACTAAGAGCAGCAGAAATTGACGCTGAGGTGATTTTTAAAGCCACCAAAGTAGACGGAGTATATGATGCCGATCCTCACATTTATCCTAACGCCAAGCGTTACAATAGCCTTACCTACGCGCACGTTTTAGCCAAAGATTTGCGGGTGATGGATAGTACTGCGATCGCCTTGTGTAAAGAAAATAATATCCCAATTCTGGTATTTGACCTAACGGTGCGAGGTAACATCCACCGAGCAGTCTTGGGAGAATCCATCGGTACCCTTGTGGGAGGTTCTTGTGATATTAGCTGACGCTAAAAGTAAAATGCAAAGTTCTGTTGAGTCAACTCAACGAGCTTTTAACACGATTCGCACTGGCCGCGCCAATTCGAGTTTATTAGATAAAGTATTAGTGGACTATTACGGTTCGCCTACAGCCTTAAAATCACTGGCGAATATTAGCACGCCAGATGCCTCGACAATTCTGATTCAGCCCTACGAGCGCAACACCTTAAACATCGTTGAGAAGGCGATTTCTCTCTCTGATGTGGGTTTAACCCCCAGCAACGATGGTTCTGTGATTCGGCTGAATATTCCGCCTTTGACAAGCGATCGCCGGAAAGAATTCGTCAAAATGGCTACCAAGTATGCTGAAGAGGGTCGTGTTGCTATTCGCAACATCCGCCGCGATGCCATAGACTCGATTCGCAAGCAAGAAAAAGCCTCTGAAATCTCCAAAGATGAATCAAAAGACCAACAAGACGACTTGCAAAAACTCACAAACGAGTATACTGCCAAAATAGACGCGCTCTTAGCAGAAAAAGAAAAAGACATTACGACTGTTTAAAGTCTAAAGTCTGAAGCATAAAGGCTGAAGAATGATACTGAAATTCTTCAGCCTTTATCATTTCTTAAATATCGAACAAAAATTAATCAAGCACGTAAGTGGGCGTGAATAATTGAAGTAGTGTTAATTCTTAAACAATTCGTAATTCCTAATTCATAATGACGCTCTCTACGAGACGTTGTACGTAGCTTGCTTAAGAGCAGGGGTACGTTGACTCGCTACGCTAATGTAGTTGTGTTTTATGACGGGAATTTAAACGCCGACTAACATACAAGCCATTTATAAAAATGAGGTTATCAACCCATATTTAATTACGAATTACGAATTATGATAAATTGCCCCTACTACAAGAGAAAATCAACTAATTCAGGAGCAAAAATTCAGCCTTATGTACGACTGCATCATCGTCGGTGCTGGCCCAGCTGGTGGAACAGCTGCATATCATTTAGCCAAGCAGGGCCGCTCAGTATTAGTGTTAGAGAAAGAATCCCTGCCAAGATATAAACCTTGTGGTGGTGGTGTATCCCCAGCGATCGCTCAATGGTTTGACTTTGATTTTAGCCCAGCAATTTCTGTAAAAGCTGACTCCTTTCGTTTTACATGGAAATTGGGCGATCCCGTAGAAACAAAAATTGGTACAGGAGAACCAGTCTGGATGGTGCGACGAGATATTTTTGACCATTTTCTAGTGCAGCAGGCACAGAAACTAGGGGCTGAACTCCGAGATAATACTGAAGTGATTGGTATTGAATTTAAAAGTGACCATTGGCAAGTTAACACAGCGAATGGCCCAATTACAAGTCGCTACTTAATCGCGGCTGATGGTGCTAAAGGCCCAATGGCAAAATGGCTAGGCTTCAAAGAACGTAAACGTTTTTTAGCAGCAGCTTTGGAAGCAGAAGTTCCTGCAACTGTGACAGACAAATCCACAATTCACGTTGAGTTGGGCTTGGTGAAAAATGGCTACGCTTGGAACTTCCCGAAGGCAGATGGTTATTCCATTGGTGTCGGTACATTTATCCGTGGCGAACCCCAGAATTTTAAGAAGATTTTAGATGAGTACGCGCGATCGTTTAATCTAGATATCAAAACTAGTAAGCAGCATGGTTATCCTATTTCCTTGTGGGATGGAAAGCAAAAGTTGCATACCCAAAATGCAGTTTTGGCTGGGGAAGCTGCTTGTGTAGTTTATCCGATGACAGCAGAAGGCATTCGTCCTTCAATTTTTAGCGGTTTGATCGCAGCAGGAGCCATTAATGATTCCCTTTCGGGTGACACCAACGCTTTAGAAAAATATAGTGAAGCTATTAATGAAGAATATGGTACTGAGATGGCTTGGGCACAACAATTAGCTGGAGCATTCTATCGCTTTCCTGGTTTTGGATACAAAGTTGGTGTTAAGCATCCCTCTGGTGGCAAAATCATGGGTAAGATTGTGTGTGCAGAACTGCGCTATAGCGACATTGCCAGTCGCGCCCTCAAGCGTTTAATACCTGGTTTTGGAGGTTAAGTATTAGGGATTAGGTAACGAATCTCTAGCAAACGAGACACCTACATTAATCATCTCTTGTAGGGTGGGCATTTCGTCCGTCCTATTTTTACTTTATTTATTAGGACTTACTCAAAACCACACGGTGTAGGGGCAATTCATGAATTGCCCCTACCTAAGAATAAGGGTTTTGGCTAAAGTTTTGCGTAAATCTTATTTATACCTAAAGACATCTGTAACTTTAAGAAGACTAAAATCACTGTATGTCATAGACTCATGCTCCAGTTTTATCTTAATTGTGCATGACTTCCCCAGCCCCGTAAGACATCTAACACGAAATTAAAAATACCGAGAGAAAAGCCAGATACTTATTGCAGTTCCCAGTACACAAATAATTCCCGCCAACCCAGCTAGAGGTTTTTTATTCTTACCTGTAAACCAGTCAGAGACTTTACCTGTGTAAGTAATTAATTCTGCTGTATCTAGGGTTGCGATCGCCCATACCCATCCCGCGTGCAATCCCCAAGCTAAACCCAAATTGTTGCGAGCGGCAAAACGTGCCAACACCAACACCATTCCCATCAGCCACAATCCAGGGAGTTGGGGTGCGGTTTCACGTTGCTCCCAAACTAGATGTAGCAAGGCAAAAATCAAGCTAGAAATTGCTGCTGCTACCCAAACGGGATAATCCTGTGCTAATTCCGTGAACAGAAAACCCCGAAAAACTAACTCTTCTATCCCACCAACTAACAATGCTATCAAGAAAATCGGTAGCAAGATGGGTAGTACTAACTTGAAATTCGTCTTTTCAAAAGAACACCAACCTAATCCGAATTGCCCACTAAATACAATAGCTAGGCTTACCACTCCCAAACCGAAACCTAGCGCTAACGAACCAAGGGTTGAAAAATTCCCAACAAAGCCGTAATCCGAAAAAGATTTATTGGTAAGCCAACTAACTGCCCACAAAATCAGGGGAGCTAATAGGTAAAGTGATACCAATAAGGGCATTTTTTGCTCTGGCTGTAAAGGTTTAGGAGGTTGCCAATTGAGCAATATTGCTGATACTGCTGCTACTGGCAACCAGCAAACTATCCAGAAAATAAAAAATGCCATCACTATAACTAGTGCTGGTGCATTTTGCATAAATGCTAGAAATACGTTAACCGAAGATTCAAAGAAAGTTATCAAAAAAAACACGATAGACTTCTTGCACTATAGATTTCTTGCTGATTAATCAAGAATCTACTAAATTTGGTGAATTTTGCAAGGGGTCTAATCGTATTTTTTACTTCAGACAAAATTTTCTCAATAGAGTTACTAGTTTGCTGTGGAGGTAAGGACAAGTTCTCATTATCTGAAACTTATCCCTACCATCAGAAAATTTACTCTTCGTCTTCCAAATCTTCGTCTGATTCTTCAGAGTCTATATCTGCTGAGGTTAGTTTTTTATCACTTTCGCCAAGTTGAATCAAGTGAATATGCTTGTATCCCAGCCTAATTTCAAACTCATCTCCAGACTTTAAGCCCATTGCTTTGGTATATGTAGCACCAATCACAATCTGACCATTTTGATGGACGCTAACCCGATATGTCGGTTCACGACCACGACCATCTTTAGGTGCTTCTGGACTTAGAGGAATTCCTCTAGCCGATAGCAAAGCGTCATAAAAATCAGTGAGATTGACACGAACCTGGTTATTCTTAGTAACAGTGTAATAGCCGCACTGTTTAGCTCTTTCTCGGCGTGGTAAAGTGGAAAGTTCTTTTACTTTCGCAAGTAGTGCTTTTCCGGTTAATGGTGCGGTTGCAGTTTCAGTCATTATGCTCAAATTTTCCTTACTCTCTCCAAGCTGATAAATGATGTAGTCTTATGCTGGCATTTGGCTTTTTAGCATTTGCATAGAGCTACTTAGGACTCTAGTGTAATGGGTGAATCACTGCCAATAGGAGACAAAAGCACTTCATATTATGGTTGTCCACAACCAATTAGAGGTCATAGTTGCCACAGAAATTAATTTTGCTGATTTCACGGCACTTTTAACCATTATTCGCCATCAGAAATAAAATTATTTTCTCTTTTGGCGCTACTGTAGCGGTGTAACTTTCAGCCACCTTTACAAATGGGATTGGTTCTACTCCAAATAAGTCGTAGACTCAATAAATTGCAGGTTTTTCACTTTCAGTGCTTGCCTTTCTGCTAATGATTAGGTAGAGTTTTCTCTATTCATCCTCTCAAGCTTAGGACAGCATAGTATTTCAATAGAGTCCTACGGGCTTATGCCCTTTTGTCCTGCCAGTAGAGACGCGAATTTTCTTGTCTCTACCTTACGAATCAACAAAGCAGTAGTAGCCGCTCTGATACGGCTATTGATTCTGCTTTTGTGACTTCGTAATTTTATATTAAATACTAGCATGGACTAATAATAGCAAAATAGTTGTTTAAATTTGAATTAAAGTTGCTGGTAAATTTTTATTTAAATTTCTGGACTTAAGGAAGAAAAAGCCGTGACGATTTTCCTAACCCTTTATTGCATTATAAAAATTTATCTAATTTATATGAGTAGTTTTGACCAATGAGTTAAATCCAAGATTTTCTTTATTGAGAGGAGAAAAAAATCTCAAAGTCTCGCCTATCCAGGATTCCCCGATGCGCGAGACTTTTATTTGAAAGTGGTGAGGATTTTTCCTGAGTTTATTACAGTAAGCTCAAAAGCGGCCAGAGGATTTTGTACGTCTGTCTATGGGAAGAATAAATCTCTTAACATACGCCTAGCGCTTAATTGCCACTAATATATATTGAACATTTGCTTTTACACTTCTATATAATCAAAAAATTCCGTCAAGCGGTAGCAAAGGCGAAATTTTTAAGCTAGGATTGCTTGACTCAATTTGACATGAAGACGTACTGCTAACCTGAAATGCATTTAATTTGGATACGATCGCTAGCTAAAAGATAAACCTGAGTCCCTTTCTAAGTAAAGCCCCTTTCCATTACATTCTCAAACGGCTAAATTCAATGTCAAGCTACGATTACATTTTTGGCGTTTTCTCTCAGAATTTGACACAAATTTTGCCGACAGCGCTGCTAAAAGTAAAATTTTAATAGTTATCCTTAAACTAGAATCAGTTGCCTTTAATCGTCAGCCTATTAACACCAGGCTTTGAATTGAGGGCAAAAAAAGTATAGCTCACTTTTCGCAACTACTTGCCTTGACTCATAATTGTTAAGGCTGGTGAAGCAATTTTAAAATTTTGGTTAGTAGTCATGGAAGTTATTTTTAAGGTCATTCGGCAGCAACAAAATTCCTCGCCTGTTGTGCAAACCTATCTTGTAGAGGCTGAACCAGGTAATACAATCCTGGATTGCCTCAATGATATTAAGTGGGAGCAAGATGGAACGTTGGCATTCCGCAAAAATTGCCGTAATACGATTTGTGGTAGCTGTGCTATACGAATCAATGGGCGTTCGGCTTTAGCTTGCAAAGAAAATGTTGGGAGTGAACTTGCTAGATTACAACAAATACCATCATTCCAAAGTAAAATAAATACCATTCCTGAAATCACGATCGCACCTCTTGGCAATATGCCCGTGATTAAAGATTTGGTTGTAGATATGAGCAGTTTCTGGAATAATTTAGAGGCAGTTGCTCCTTATGTAAGTACGGCAGCCCGACAAGTACCAGAAAGAGAGTTTTTGCAAACACCACAAGAGCGATCGCGCCTCGATCAAACTGGTAACTGTATTATGTGCGGTGCTTGTTACTCTGAATGCAACGCCCGTGAAGTTAATCCAGACTTTGTTGGCCCCCATGCCCTTGCCAAAGCTTATCGGATGGTAGCGGATTCCCGCGATAGCGATACCGAAAATCGTTTAGAAAGCTACAACGAAGGTACTAAAGGCGTATGGGGTTGCACTCGTTGTTTGTACTGCGATTCAGTTTGTCCAATGGAAGTTGCACCATTAGAACAAATCACCAAAGTTAAACAAGAAATTCTCACCCACAAAGAAGCTAGCGATAGTCGCTCAATTCGTCACCGGAAAGTATTGATAGATTTAGTTAAAGAAGGTGGTTGGATTGACGAACGTCAATTTGGTTTACAAGTAGTCGGTAATTATTTTCAAGATTTAAAAGGATTACTCAGTCTTGCACCCCTCGGTTTGCGGATGATTATCCGGGGTAAATTCCCCTTATCATTTGAACCTTCAGAAGGGACAGAACAAGTGCGATCGCTCATTGAATCTGTGCAACAAGTAGAAGGGATTAGGGATTAGGGATTAAAAGAATTCTTTCCCAGTCCCCATTCCCCAGTCCCCAGTCCCCATTCCCCATTCCCCATTCCCCATTCTTCAACGCGGCTCTTGAGGTATATTCAACGGCTGTCCATTCCGGTCATATACTAAAATATCCCATTGCCCGTTGTTACTGGACTCAAAAGCAATCCTACTACCATCAGCACTAATTGTAGGGTTGCGGACTTCGGCTTGGAGGTTATTAGTCAAATTTCGTGATTGGCGTGTTTCTCGGTCATAAAGAAAAATAGCCGATCGTCCCTGGCGGCTAGCGGCAAATACAATATAACGACCATCTTGTGAAACACTAGGATGATTTGCGATCGCATCAAAGGAATTTAAACCTGGCAAATCAACCAAATCACGAGTCACCGTATCAAACATATAAACATCTTGGCTACCGCGTCGGTCAGTAATAAAAACAATGTATCTCCCAGAAATTTGGGGGTTTAATTCTGATGCCAAACTATTGAGACTCCGACCCCCCGGATCAAAGGGATAACTCAAAAGGCGAGGGTAGCCAAAACACCCAGTTAATAAACTTAAGCAGAAAAATACAGGTATAAAAAAAATACGTTTCATATAATTTAGTCATTAGTCATTAGTTAATAGTCTCATAACTCCTAACTCCTAACTCCTAACTCCTAACTCCTACGGTGGTGAACCTACGGTTGCACCATTAGGAATATCTAACTCAATATTTGGCCCCCGATCTAGCACTTCAATATCCCACTGACCTCGGCTAGCGGTTTCAAAGACAATATAACGTCCATCTGGACTGATATTTGGTTTTCTGATCCAGCCGCGATAGGTTGGTGTGACGATTTGCGACTGTTGCGTAGCGCGATCGTAAAGCGCCACTACTGCTCTACCTTGGTCGCTAGTAAGATAAGCAATATAACGCCCGGTATAGCTCAAGCTAGGACTTTCAGCAATTGTCTCTGCTCGGTTTATACCCGGTGTACCAATAAACTGTTGCCTCTCCAAATCGAAAACCAGTAGCTGCTGATTACCATTCCGATTAGATACAAACGCTAAAAAGCGCCCATTTCCACTCAAAGCAGGTTGCTCCTCAGTGTAACGACTGTTGAGGGAAGTAGGCCCTATGGAAATATCGTTAGAACCACAAGATGTAAGCAAACCTGTTAACCCAAAAACCAGGCTCCAATGAATTGGTCTTTGGAGCCAAAATGTAAGCGTAAATTTTTCCACCTCAACTGTTTTCCGTCGCCTTTAAACGTACTTCAACGCCAACTGTTTTAAACATCGTCATCAAAATCGGTCGAATTATCTGTCCCCTGATTTGGCTTTTCAATCGGGTTGTATGGTACATAATCAGTTGGGATTGCATCATCATCTTCACGCGGTCTTCGAGAAGCCGAATCAGTGGGTGGACGACGCCTTCTTGGTCTGGGAGCAGCATCATCTTCCCGGCTTTCTGGACGTTGAGAACCGTTATTATTACGGCGAGAAGGTTTTCTAACTTCCCCTCCCGAACTTTCCCAATCATCAACTTGCCTAGATGAAGAACCCCAATTTTCATCTTCAGAGTTTTCAGAAGGGCGATTCACAGGACGGCCAGAAGTCCGCCCCCGCGTTCTATCTGCTGGAGCCTGTCTTTCACTACTTCTGCTGTTACGGCGTTCAGGACGACGGGGGGTTTGCTCCTCCTCATAGTCATCACGAGTTGAAATTCTATCTCTGCTACCCTGAATCCGGGGACGCACGGGGCGTTCTTCCTCGTCTTCATAAGGCAATGGATCTAAGTCTTCTATTTCAGCTTGATAGTTTTTGCGATTCTTGTACTCATAGTTTCTGCTTACCTCTCGCTCATCGTCAACAATCGGAGTGTTACGCTTTGCTTGCTGGGTAGCTATACTCCGCAGGCGAATACTTTCAACTGCAAAAAACACAGTTGTGCCAACTAAAAGCAGTTGACCAAATTGTAGAATCGGGTCTAGCCGCCATCCTTGAAACACGAGAATAAAGCCGCAGAGCAAACCGACTGCTGCAAAAAAGATATCTTGATCCCGTGACAATTCTGGACGCACAGTGCGGAGAAAATACAGTGCTGCCCCAGCCACAGCCAGGAAAATTCCTAGAATACTGGCTGAATTTGCCCCAAAATTTACCTGAGCCAGAAAACTGGCTGAGTTCAGCCCAAAATTTATCATTGCTGTTTTCCCAATATCAAATCTATGTTAGCGAGTCACAATTAAAATCACTACTGTAATTAGTCACGATAAATATTGAAGCTTCAAAGCCCCTGGCAAAGAAGCTCTGAAGCCGTTCACCGAAAAGTAAAAACACCTATGTCTGTTATCTACAACTCCCACCAGTCGCAGTTTTTACCGCTTTTGGTAAAATAAATGTAGATAGCTGACAGACAATCGATTATGAAAGTTAAATTAACTCTCATAAGCATTATGAACGCTGAATTTTATCTTTTTGGCTAATGAAAATTAGACCGACTGTAACGGGTATTACAACAATTGCAGTACCCCATAGCAGACTCCAAAGAAAATTTGCTAAAGAAGGTGTCATACTTTCCAACCTTTTTTTTACACATTCGATCATCAATTTTAACTTATTCGGCGAAATTCCCCATCCTTCATTACAAGGTGGGGATAGATAGCCAGATAGCGACGATTGCATCTTTGACCAATTATCTCCGCTCTTGATACAGAAGAAAGATGTATAAAAATTCCTCAGCTTTCTGGAATACTTATGGATTGCTATTACTACAAATAGTATGAGGAAATAAGACCAATTCGCGGACGTAAGTCTAAGATGCGGCATTCCTCTGTGAAGTTGGAAGCCCCACTCTCTAGCTCTGCTAGGGTGGAGTAGTTCACTACTGTATTACTTTCTTGAGAAGCCTCTAACTTGAAACTGCCAAACTTAGTAACTGCTGTGAGGGAGTTTACTTTTCTATTCAAGAAGGAAGTAGCAGCATTTGGTTAAAATAATGATCAGGGACTTCCAAGAAATAAATTATTCAAATAAACGAACCACAGAGACACAGAGAACACAGAGAAAGGATAAATATAGAGGGTTTTTGGGTCAGTTTTGGGACATTTTTTTATTTGGAAGTCCCTAAGAGTGCTTTACAAAGCTTCAAATTTTGTGGCAATGTCAACGATGGGCTACGTCTACACGAAGCGCAGCTTGCCGTTGCCTAAGTCTTTCTTTCTTTACAGATAATACCTTAAACCGATGACTGGTGTTGACCTGACTGCTTGGATTCTTGGCCCTGTGTTAGGGGTGATAACATTTCTATTTATATTTCGGATCATTCTCACTTGGTATCCGCAAGTGAATTTGAATCGTTTGCCCTTTAATTTAATAGCTTGGCCTACCGAACCATTTTTAGTACCATTACGAAAACTGGTACAACCTATTGGTGGAGTGGACATTACACCGATTATTTGGGTTGGTATCTTCAGCCTACTACGAGAAATATTACTAGGTCAGCAGGGATTGCTGACTATGGCATCTCGTGTGAATTAGGGAATTGGGAATTGGGAATTGGGAAAACTCTTCCCCAGTCCCCAGTCCCCAGTCCCCAGTCCCCTATCCGTTCATCTCTTGCACAAAATTTGTATAGACATTACCCTGCAAAAACTGTGGAGTTTCCATAATTTTTTGATGAAACCCGATGGTAGTGGGTAGTCCAGTAATGGCACATTCCCGGAGTGCGCGTTTCATACGGTTAATAGCAGTGGGTCGGTCTGGGGCCCAAACAATTAACTTGCCAATCAAGGAATCGTAATAAGGCGGGATTTGGTAATCTGTGTAAACGTGAGAATCAATCCGAACACCAGGGCCTCCAGGCGGCAGATAGCCACTAATCCGTCCTGGAGAGGGGCGAAAGTCATGATCTGGGTCTTCAGCGTTGATCCGGCATTCAATGGAATGACCCCGCAAAACTACTTCCTCTTGGGTAAGTTTAAGTCTTTCTCCTTGAGCAATCCGAATTTGTTCGGCAACCAAATCTATCCCAGTAATCATCTCTGTTACAGGATGTTCTACTTGAATCCGGGTGTTCATTTCCATAAAGTAGAATTTACCCGATCTATCCAAGAGAAACTCAATAGTACCCGCCCCACTGTAACTAATGAATTGGGCAGCTTTGACAGCAGCTTGTCCCATTTTCTCACGCAGGTCTTGGTCGAGAGCCGGACTTGGAGCTTCTTCTAGTAGCTTTTGGTTCCGGCGCTGAATTGAGCAATCGCGTTCGCCTAAGTGGATAACATTACCGTAGTTATCCGCCAAAATTTGAAATTCGATGTGGCGAGGACGTTCAATAAATTTTTCGATGTAAACGCCAGAATTTCCAAAAGCTGCTCCTGCTTCCCCTTGGGCTGCTAGGAAAAGTTTGACAAATTCATCTTCAGAACGAACTAGGCGCATACCCCGTCCGCCGCCGCCAGCTGTGGCTTTGATCATCACTGGATAGCCGATATTTTTGGCGAATCTTAATCCTTCTTCCTCAGATTCTACTAACCCCTCACTACCTGGTACTGTAGGGACTCCAGCTTTTTGCATGGTTTCTTTGGCAGTGGATTTGTCACCCATCAGCTTGATAGCTTCTGGAGTTGGGCCGATAAAAGCAATATGATGGTCAGCACAGATTTCTGCAAACCGGGCATTTTCTGCCAGAAAACCATAGCCTGGATGAATGGCAGTGGCATTGCGCGTCAGGGCGGCAGCAATAATATTGGGAATATTCAGATAACTTTTACTGCTAGCTGGTTCGCCAATGCAAACCGCTTCATCAGCAAGTTGAACGTGGAGAGCATTCCGGTCAACGGTGGAGTGAACCGCGACTGTGGCAATTCCCATTTCTTCACAGGCGCGGAGAATGCGAAGGGCGATTTCTCCCCGATTGGCAATTAATATTTTGTCAAACTTCATTTTTTAGTTTCGATATCATTACCAGTAGATTGACATTTTCCCCGATCCAACTTGAAACGACGCTTCCGCATTATTTAAAATTATCACAGGAGATTCGCCACCCTGATTCTAAGCAAACTCGCATATTGTAGGCTTGCTGCCTTTACAGGTTTTACTACACTAACAACATTGCTGCTGTAAGTCTTGGCTAGCTTACCAAACTGGGCTTTTGCGATCTGCGATCGCCACCGGCTCATGGCGGGTACGCGATCGCACCGCATCTCCCACAGTCGCTCTACCCTTTTTAATATCACTTGTGCAGATGCTAAATTTCTGTCAGTCTGATACCGCCTTGAAGAAATTTATATTTTTGAGAAATATAACTTTAGATATCACCTTACTATAATTATTTTCTTATGCTATAGTCTATCTTTAGACAACCCGTGCGGATGTGGCGGAATTGGTATACGCGCACGCTTGAGGTGCGTGTGGCTTTGCCTTGCGAGTTCGAGTCTCGCCATCCGCATATTTTTGTTTGTCAAGGGTCAATAGTCAAGGGTCAATAGACCTGAGACTGTTGACCCTTAAATCTAGAGGGTCATTGGTCATTGGTCAAAGCGCAAAATCTCTTGCGAGATTAAACGCTTTGGGGCTTGCCCAGGCATCAGAAATTTGTAAGAGAACAAATGACTAGTGACAAATGACAAATGACTCTATAGTTTTTTATGCTTTTATAGAGATACGTGAAGTTTTGTAAAAAGCATTGAGTATTACTTTTACGCCGATAAATAACTTAAAACAGCCAGCAGCTTGGCATCGCCTCACTCCGATTTGGCAAGGAGGGGAGGAAGTAATTCAAAAAAGTTTACCTCATACTCAGCTAGCACCTGCTTGGCAGCTAATGCTTTTGGGTGATGGCTCTCCAACACGTCACTTAGAATTGCTTACAGGCGAGTCTGTAGAAGTAGATGTCATTGATATGTCATTGATTGGCATGGACTTGGATGCTGCACCTGATTTAATCCAAGCTGTTCCAGGGCCGCGACTACGGCGACAAGTGTGGCTGCGGACTGCTTCTGATCAACGATTAGCTTATGCTACTTCGTGGTGGGAAGCCAGTCATGTAGATGAGTATTTGCAAAATCGTTCATTACCAATTTGGGCAAGTTTAGCTCGTCTCCGCACAGAGTTGTACCGGGATGTTCGAGGGATTTACTATGGTGACTCATCGGCGCTAGAGTCTGGTTTTGGAGTAACTGGGCCTTTTTGGGGTCGTCATTACTTGTTTTGGCATCATGGACAGCCATTAACCTTAATTTATGAAGTTTTTTCGCCTTATTTAACTAAATATTTGGGAGTGATGCAATTAAATTCCCAAAATCAGTAAAATTCTGCGATCGCTATTGAGCAATACAATGAGGTTATCAAAGGAAGATTAAATATTGTAGCGATCGCGATCGGAGACAGAACGACTGGCATCGATAATCTTCCAGCAAGCAAGAATTTCCTACTGATGTGAGCAATAAAGGCACAAGGAAAGATTTAATGAATACTGTTGTGCTAAATCTAGAACCGATTGCTCATTTAACCGATGAGCAATTTTATCAATTGTGTATTGCCAATCGGGATTTAAGCCTGGAAATGAATGCAGCCGGAGAATTAATAATTATGCCACCAGTAGGAGGAGAAAGCGGAAATCAAGAAGCAGATTTAATTACAGACTTAAATAATTGGAATCGTCAAGCTAAATTAGGGAAAGTTTTTAGTTCTTCAACTATCTTTATACTTCCTAATGGTGCAAAACGTTCTCCTGATGCTGCTTGGGTAAAATTGGAGCGGTGGGAAGCTTTAACGCCAGAACAACGAAAAAAATTTCCGCCACTTGTACCCGACTTTGTGATTGAACTGCATTCAGAGACAGATCGGCTGGCACCAATTCAAGAAAAAATGCAGGAATACATTAAAAATGGTCTGTGCTTGGGTTGGCTGATTAATCCTCAAGATCGCCAAGTAGAAATTTACCGACTTTTGCAAGCTGTAGAGATTGTACAAATGCCGGCGATTGTTTCTGGAGAAGATATATTACCTGGATTTGAGTTGCAAGTATAGTTAGGCAACAAGTGTCATGGCATAGCTTTGCTTGCCACATTGTCCCAAAAAATATTGTACTCGTAAGGTGATGCGATCGCGTAGACAATTGCTACCGAGCAAAGCCAAATAGCTAAAATTGACTTGCAGCTTTTCCCAGTTAGTTATATTCTCAAATTGCTTGGAATCACAGATTTACTTGCGAAAATTTTCCGACTAAGGAATTAATCTTAGCGAAACGTCCTACTAAATTCAACAAAGCGTGTTAAAAATGGTAACTGAGTCAAAAACACAGCTTTTGAAAGACTAGGGAAAGTTGATTATCTAAGTAGCATCAGCATCTAAGGTAGAAAAATTTAATCCAATTAGCTGCCCTAAACAATGGTTAAACCAGTTGATGTACTTGACTAATCAAGCAAGTAATGAGTTTGCAAGTATAAGGTATAGGTTTCAATGGCACCGCCTCTTGTGTCTGTTCCGATGAAGAAAAAAAAGAAACCGTCTCTGGTGCTGACGCTCTCGGCTGCTGGGCTATTGATTGGTGCGGGGACTCTAGCATACTGGTTGTTAGGCCACAGACAAATATCTTCCGGTGATTTGCTAGTAGGTGCAAATATTATTCCTGGTGATGCGCTTTTTGCGGTTTCTCTGACAACAGATCCCCAGCAGTGGCAGAAATTGCGGCAGTTTGGGACAAAAGAAACCCAAGCAGAACTGGACAAAAATTTAGTAGAATTGCGCGATCGCTTTCTCACTAATAATGGTTACGACTTCCAGAAAGATATCGCTCCTTGGGTAGGCAATGACGTTACAATCGCAATTCTTGCCCCAGCAACAGCAAATAAAACTGTACCAAAACCAGTTGTTACCACTAATGAAGATGCTGCCAGCGATCAACAGTCGATGGTAATGGTATTACCAGTAAAAAACCCAGAAATCGCCAAAAACATTTTGGCACAACCCAAAACCCTTAAACAAGGCAAATGGATTGACCGTATTTATCAAGGGATCGCTATTAAACAAAGTGAGGGACAACCAGGGGAAAACTTCTCAGCAGCATTACTAGATGGGCGTTTTTTAGTCATAACTGATAGTCCCAAAGCCACAGAACGAGCGATCGATGCCTACAAAAATCAAACATCCCTAGCCACAACAGGGGGCTTTGCTGATAATTTCCCAAAAATTGCCAGCGATCAACCCTTTAGCCAGTTTTATATCAATGTGCCAACAGCAGCCAAAATAGCCGCGGCTTCTCCAAATCGCCCTTTACCTGCTCAAGTTTTGGCTCAACTGCAAAATAACCAAGGTTTAGCGGGGACAATGACTTTAGAGGCAGAAGGAATCCGCTTCAAGGGCGTTTCTTGGTTAAACCCTAATAGTCAACGGGTGCTGGCGGTAGAAAACAAAGCTGGGCAAATGCAAAGCCGCGTACCAGCAGAAACCTTAATGATGCTTTCAGGGGGAAACTTACAGAGGTTGTGGGGAGATTACGTTTTAACATCTCAAGGAAACCCCCTCTCGCCGATCGCACCAGAACAAATTAGGGGTGGAATAAAATCTCTTACCACTCTTGATTTAGATAAGGATTTACTCAGTTGGATGAAAGGCGAGTTTTCCTTATCAGTGATTCCTAGTAGTCCAAAACAAGGTTCACCAGACAATTTTCGTTCGGGTTTAGTGTTTATGGTACAAGGCAGCGATCGCAATTCAGCCGAAGCATCCATAAAACAGCTAGATGATGTGATGAGAAATCAATACCAGTTCGAAGTTCAACCTGCGAAAGTTGCAGGACAACCCGTTGTTAATTGGGTTTCACCTTATGGTACATTAACCGCCACCCACGGCTGGTTAGATGGAGATGTTGCCTTTTTAGTAGTGGGCGCTCCCATCACTGATAAAATTGTTCCCAAACCCAACAACACACTAGCTAGCACGATCCCCTTTCAACAAACAGTTCCTACAGAACCAAATCCGACAAATGGTCAATTTTTCCTGGATGTAGAACGAACTGTGAAAAATTTCCCTTTACCAACTCTAATTTCCAATCAACAAACTTTGCTTGATGCAACGCGCTTAATTGGGATGACATCCGCCGTCAGCGACAGTCGTAGTAATCTTTACGATATTTTTATAGCACTCAAAAAAGTTAGTAACACGACTCCCTTACCTAGTCCAGAAAGCAATAAAAGCAATTCTGCTAGATAGGGGAGCAGGGAGCAGGGGGCAGAGGAGAAGTTACAGTAAGTCTTTCCCCAATTCCCAATTCCCAATTCCCCGGTTTCATAACCCCGTAAACATATAGGATCAGAATAGTCAGAATCCATATTTTAAATGATTCACGGAGAGAACACTTTATGAACCTGGTTGTACTCCAGAACTGGCTAGACAATGCGTCTTTTGCCATATTATTCCTAACAATGCTGGTGTATTGGGGAGGAGCGGCTTTCCCGAATCTGCCTTATCTAGCCGCTTTGGGGACAGCGGGGATGGCGATCGCTAATTTGTGTATGGCAACTCTATTAGGGGCAAGATGGATAGAAGCTGGTTACTTTCCCCTAAGTAATCTCTATGAATCCCTATTTTTCTTAACTTGGGGAATTACCACCGTCCATCTAATTGCTGAAAGTAGTAGCCGTAGCCGCTTAGTAGGAGTTGTTACATCACCGGTGGCAATGTTGATCGCTGCTTTTGCGACGATGACATTACCATCCCAGATGCAAGCATCAGAACCCCTAGTACCTGCATTGAAGTCAAATTGGCTGATGATGCATGTTAGCGTCATGATGTTGAGTTATTCTGCTTTGATGGTGGGTGCATTATTAGCGATCGCTTTTCTGATTGTCACTCGCGGTCAAAACATCCAACTACAAGGTAGTTCTGTCGGTACTGGTGGCTATCGCAGCAATGGCTACCGCTTGCACAAAGCATCTGAACTAATTTCTCAACCACTAGCCCCTTCTGCCGAAAATAACGGCTTTGCTCGTTTTGAAAGTAGTAGCAATGGCAACGGTAATGCTAACACTGCCGTTTTGAATTTAGTAACTACTTCTGAACCTCAAACCGTAGCATCTGCTGAACCTCTTTCACCTCAGCGCCTTAACCTTGCCGAAACCCTCGACAACATCAGCTATCGCATCATCGGGCTTGGATTTCCCTTATTGACAATTGGCATTATTGCTGGTGGCGTTTGGGCTAACGAAGCTTGGGGTTCTTACTGGAGTTGGGATCCCAAAGAAACTTGGGCATTAATCACCTGGTTAGTGTTCGCCGCCTACCTCCACGCCCGAATCACTCGCGGTTGGCAAGGTCTTCGTCCTGCCATTTTAGCTGCTACTGGCTTTGTTGTTGTTTGGGTTTGCTATCTTGGTGTGAATCTTTTAGGTAAAGGTTTGCATTCTTACGGCTGGTTCTTTTAATAACCTCACCCCTAGCCCTCTCCAGCAACGGCTACAGTCTACACACAAGTCATCCAATTACCCAAAACAAAAGAAAAACCTCACCCTGTCAAGAAAGGACATCCCTCTTCAAAGTATCGGAGAGGAATAGGTTTTACGTAGTAAAACCAGGGTGAGGTTTCTTAAAGACTTGTGTGTACACCTTAGCCAGCAAAGGAGAGAGAGAAAGGAGCAGATTGAAATTTACTATTATCTCTTGGGAATTATTTCGGATGAACTGTTATATCACTGGAAAGTATAGATTTAGTGATAGGACATTTTTATGGAAGATGGATTTGAGAGACTAAATCACGATGAAGTTGTGTCTATAGAACCAGACACCTTTAATAAATTAAATATTGCTAAAACTTTTAAAGTCCGTGATTTGATTACTGCAATTAAAGAATATATTGGAGCAGAGGAAACAGATGAAGTAAATTTGTATACCCAAGGATTAAATTGTGAAGTTTTGCAATTTAGTACTCAAGGATGGAAAAAAGGAAAAGTTAGACTTGCTTTAGAATTTTGTCCTGATGAATCGGAATCACCACTTGATGAGATTTTTGAAAAGCTTAAACAAATAGAAAAATAAAATTATTTGTAATTGATAATTTAATTATCAATTACAAATAATTATAAACCTTTTTGAGCAGGTGAACAATATGGTTCAGACTCCAGTTAAAAAACTAACTTTTGAAGAGTTTTTAGAACAATACGCTGATGGCTCTGGCATTTATGAACTGTTAAATGGAGAGATTATACAAGTAGAGGCAACTAGAGCGCATAAGAATGTGGCAAGGTTTTTAATGCTTGGCTTCAATGATGAAATTAGACGCTTGGAACTTGACTATATTGCTGACAAAGATGTAATCGTAAAAACTTTTACTGATATTGGGGAAGAACGAGGTAGAAATCCAGATGTGAGTGTAGTTAGTGCATCACAATGGAACAGCAATGTTCTAGCTTACGGGGCGCTGATTGAGCCAATTCAACTTGCTGTAGAAGTTACTTCAACAAACTGGGATGATGATTACGTTGATAAATTAGATGAGTATCAGAGGCTAGGTATCCCTGAATATTGGATTGTGGATTATCTAGCAATCGCTAGTCGCGCTTATCTCGGTAATCCCAAACTCCCCACGGTTTTTGTTTACCAATTGGTTGAGGGTCAATACCAAGTCCAAAAGTTTACTGGTAATGACCGCATTCTCTCTACTACTTTCCCCGAACTAGAACTAACTGTTAAACAAGTTATAGCTGCAAGTCAAATTCAAAAACTATGAATAGTTGCAATTAATTTCTCTCTCTTGGGAACTATAAATTTAGTTACAGGAGCAAGATTTATGAATAATGAGTGGGAACCTCTAAATCCTGAAAAAGATGTTGTGCATTTTCACCAAGAAACGTTTGAAAATTTACCCCGCACTCAAATAGTCTTTCAGCTTTTAAAGGAAGTAAAAAGATTTTGGTCAAAACACTATACATCGTCAGGTTCAAAAATATTTGACGAAGGTTTTGAATGTTATGTTTTAATCCCTGGTAAACAATGGCGGACAGGCAAAATTAGACTCCGCCTAGAATTTTGCCCTGATGAAGCTGAAATTGAAGAAAAACAAGAAAATAATCGCTTAGATATCAATCAAGAAAGCTCTCCCCTCGACGACCTGCGACAGCAACTCAAAGAAGGTGATAATTAATACCAAAATCGTAACTATTGATACACGTGATATAAGAGACAATTATCTGTGTCCCTCGGCGGTAAAAAATCAAAATGGTATGGACTCCTCTACATGCAAAAATACATCGCACCATCCGATCGCGCCACTTATTTGAGCGCAACCAGCGTCTATTAATCGCTGTCTCCGGCGGACAAGATTCTTTGTGTTTAATAAAATTACTTTTAGATTTACAATCAAAATGGGGATGGAATTTAGGTATTGCCCACTGCGATCATTGCTGGCGTTCTGACTCCCAAGCTAATGCTCATCACGTCGAAAATTTAGCTAAAACTTGGGATATATCCTTTTATTTAGAAACAGCGAAGGAATCTATAAATAGTGAAGCTGCTGCACGCAATTGGCGTTATCAAGCTTTAAGTGCGATCGCCAAAGCAAACAATTATCAGTATATAGTTACAGGACACACCGCCAGCGATCGCGCCGAAACTCTCCTCTACAATTTAATTCGCGGTACTGGTGCTGATGGCTTACAAGCCCTGACTTGGCAACGCCCCCTAACTACAGACATTATGCTAGTGCGGCCACTTTTAGAAGTCACTCGCACACAAACAGAGCAATTTTGTCAAGAGTTTAAATTGCCAATTTGGGAAGATTCCACCAATCAAGATTTGCAATATGCCCGCAACCGTATTCGCCAAGAACTATTACCATATTTGCGAGAAAATTTCAATCCCCAAGTAGAATCAGCCTTAGCCCAAACAGCAGAACTTCTCCAAGCAGAAGTGGAATATCTCGAAAAAGCAGCCCAGCAGTTGCGCCAAAAGGCATTGGGTATTGGGGATGAAGAAGATTCCCTTGCTCTTCTTCCCTTACGGTTAAATCGGCGGGTATTGCAGAAAGCACCGTTGGCACTGCAACGTCGGGTGATGCGTCAGGTATTGCAGCAAATACTGGCTGATGCCCCCAGTTTTGAACACATTGAGAAATTAACGAGTTTAATTATAGCGCCAAATCGATCGCAAACCGATCCATTTCCTGGTGGTGCGATCGCTCAAGTAGAAGGTGACTGGATCTGTTTGAAATAGTTACTTAAAGTCTTTTTATTATCAGGGACAATGCACATTATTAGTTTTAGATTCTTAAGATAATATGCAGAAAACCATGCAGATTGTCAGGAAGCATTAAGCAATTGGTATAAAGTCGCCACTCACTAAAGCTAAATGGTCAAATTTAGTTGGAGTACAGCAGGTCTTTCCTAGTACTTACGCACTGTACAAAATTACTAATTCGTAATGACGGTGCGCGTAGAAGTGTGATTACGAATTACGAATTACTTAGCGTAGCAGTAGCGACGCAGGAGCGTCATTACGAATTATTTAATCCCCAGAACTTGTTAAGACGCTAACAATTCTGGCTGAGGCATTAAACTTTGGAGAGTTTGGCGCAACTGCGCGATCGCTTGGACTTGATAATCACCAGTTTCCTGGAATTGCTCCAAAGATTCTCTAATTCCTTGCAGCTTTTGCCGTAAGCCATCGAGAGAATCCTGAATTGGTTGGAGTGCTTCTTGATAAAGATTCACTCGACCACAGTATTCAGCAGTTGTTCTTCGCAGGGACAACAAATTTTCTTCGATCGCTTTCAGTTCTTGGCGCTTTTCATCCAAATCGTGGGTTTGATTGTCAATCATTCCCTGATTTAGCTCAATACCAGAATGGATTTGATCGATTTCACGTTCCAGCTTTTGGATTTCCTGCGAATATTGTTGTCGCTGGGTTTCAATTTGTAACAGAACCGGTTCTAAATTAACTTTATTACCCTCTTCTTCCTCAGCAACAGGATGTCCTTGTCGCCGTAGCAGTACAGCTTGGTGTTGCTTGAGAAACTTCTGATGCTGTAACATATTGCGGCGTTGTCCCACCAAACTGGAGTTTAGCATCTGATAGAGGTCTTTTTCATCCGTTAATTCCAGTTCAAAATTGATGTGGTCATTGTCAGATGCTTGGCTTAATTTATTTTGCAGTTCTTCTATAGCTTCTTGTTTATATGTCAGTTCTTGCTCTTGATCGTGAACAAAGCTAGCATCTATGTGCAGCTTATGCTGCAAGTCTTGGACTATCTTTTGTAGTTCTTCTAAAGGCATTTTATCCAAAACTTCCACATTAGCTTGCTGGCCGAGAACTACATCACCAGACATTGCAGCTAAAGTGTGAATTTGTTGATATAACTCTTCCGCGTTTCGTAACTGATCTTTGATTATCTGAGCATACTCTTGCTTGCTGGTGAAGTCTGCTGTATTTATCTGCAATTGGGCTGTTTGCTGAACTAGAATATTTTGTGCTTCTTGCAATGCATTTTGGCGCTCGCTAAATGTTTGTGACAACCGCTCCACTTCTGCTTGCTGTTGTGCGATCGCAGTTTTTTGTTCTTCTAGTTTTTGCCAGTGTGGGGTAAGAGTTGCTTGCTGCTTTTCGACCAATTCAAAAGCCTTATGCAGGTGTTCTCTGACTGTTTCTGTGGGAGCTACGCGACTAGATAAGCGATCGAGTAACTCACTCATTACCCGACTTTGCTCCTCATCCAAAACCGTTCCCTGTTTAAAATCTGCTTGATGTTCCTCTAGACGGCGCTGCTCACCCCGCAAATGTTCCCAAGCGCCTTCCAATTCTAGGCGGTTGCGTTCAACTTCTGTTTGTAACCGTTCAATTTCCTGGCGAGATGTGTCAACAACTTGTTTTTGCTGCTCCAGTTGTTGCAACTCCTCTTCCATATTTTGCAACTCTTCTGAGCGGACTTCCATATCCATTTCACGGCGATTCAACTCTTGCGCCTGAAATGTTAACGACTGTTTCCACTGATCGATTTCATCTTCTTTGAGCTTAAATTTCTCCAATTGGCGGGAAAAATTCTGCAAAATATTGACTAGTGGCCGCCCTGCTTCTTGAATTCGCTGCACTTGACGATTTGGATTGAGTTCAACCAATACCAAAGCGCCATCATTTAATTTGCTTGCGTCCTCAGCAGCAATCACTTCTTCTGACACAGTACTCCAATTCTGGTCAGTTCGCTGACAAGCTAGCAGTTTCAGTTCAGTTTTGCCACTGCCACTAAGTAAACCACCTTTCTGTTTTTGTACTTCTGCTAAATACAGCACACCGTTAGTCCTTTATTGATGCACTTAAAGTTCATTTTTTGGGATATACCTCAAATAATTCTGTTAACTTGTCTCATTGAACCCAAGTTTAGGAAAACAAGACAGACAAAACTATAGACGCGATATGTTACGTCTTGATACTTATAAAAGCGAGCTAGTCGCGCCTTTATATTTTGTACTGATGACAGTGATGATGACTTCCGTGTTAACACTAGCTTTGTCAAAGTGTATTACGAAAGATTAAGCTTTATAGCTGAATATATTCCTTAATGGCAACAAGGAAAAGGGTAAAAATCTTGCCAATATACCATAATCAATACTTAAACTACCTGCTAGATAAATGGAAAAATTGCAGGACACAATTCAAAAATAATATTAACGGCATTACGAGGAGTACTTTTTAGGTAAATGCAGGGAAATTTAAATGAAATTGATATTTGCAGTATTCTGCAATTGATTGAGTTAGGACAGCGAACTGGGCAACTTTGGGTGAGAGCCAGTAGCTCTCACCATCACAACAAGCTGAGTGGAGAGAAAACAAATATTTATCACCCCAAACAACAGTCTTGGTTCGTCTTTTTCCTGAATGGTCAAATTATTTATTGCCAAGAAGGTGAGAGTAGTTTATCCAGAATTAACGATTCTTTACGTCATTATCGAGTCGACACGCGACTCACCGACAAACAAATTGCCTCCATACCACCAACTGATGCGCCAGAGTATGCCTATCTGTGGGCACTTTTGGAGCGGAATATTATCAACCCTAAGATAGCTGGTAGTATCATTCACGGCTTGGTGCATGAAACTCTGTTTGACCTGCTGAGTTTACATAAAGGTAACTTTATTTTTCATCAGGGTGCGCCCCTTGCTCCACAATTAAATACTTTCGAGATTGCTCCATTTGTTACAAAAATTACGAAGCAGGTGCAAGAGTGGAAAGAACTCTATCCACACATTCAGTCTCCCGAACAATTGCCAGTGCTATCTGACAAAGTTCAGCTACAATCCTCGCTACCAGAAGCAACTGTGGAGAAATTACAACATTGGGCTGATGGTAAAACATCCTTGCGTCAACTGGCTCGTTATCTCAACCGAGACATTTTGACTGTTGCTAAGGCAATATATCCTTATGTACAACAGAGTTGGCTACAACTAATATATTCAGTTACGGTTAAATCAGATACCCACAGCGATAGCGGGGAATTGAAGGGAAAACACAGGGGGCGGATAGTATGTATTGACGATGCGATCGCCATCGGTGAGACTATAAATTCAATCTTACAATCACAAGGTTATGAAGCGATCGTTCTCACCAATCCCTTAGAGGCGCTAAGTCTGGTTTTTCAACTCAAACCGGATTTAATTTTGTGCGATATCGCAATGTCGGAATTGGAAGGTTACGAAGTTTGCGCCATGCTGCGACATTCCACAGCATTTCGACTCACACCGATTATCATGCTCACTGGTAAGGATGGATTTATTGATCGAGTCAAAGCTAGGATGGTCGGGGCTACAGATTACTTAACAAAACCATTTACAGACACTGAATTACTCATGCTTGTAGAGAAATATATCAACAACCAATGAAAGTTGGGCATTGGGCATTGGGCATTGGGAAGAATCTTTTAATAACCCCAATTCTTAACTTCTAACTCCTCACTCAGCACTCCTAATATTTGTTGATCTAGTAAAAGATGAGTTAAAAGATGTTATCACAGAGTCAGCCAACTTCGTGAAACGTCAATCTCCAGGAAAATAGCGAGAACATACAATTAATTTATACAGTTAATACTTGCGGAGGAATCAGGGAATGTTCCAAATAGGAACGTCTACATCAGGAGGTAAATAGACATTTATGAGTACAGTTCTGATTGTGGAAGACAGTATCGCGCAAAGGGAGATGATTACAGACCTCCTGAAAGCAACTGGCCTAACAGTTACCCATGCCAGTGACGGATTAGAAGCATTGGAGGCAATTCAAATAGCACCTCCCGATTTAGTGGTGTTAGATATTGTCATGCCCCGAATGAATGGCTACGAAGTTTGTCGGCGGTTAAAATCCGATCCCAAAACCCAAAATGTCCCCGTGGTCATGTGTTCTTCCAAAGGCGAAGAATTCGATCGCTACTGGGGCATGAAGCAGGGTGCAGATGCCTACATAGCCAAACCGTTTCAACCAACCGAGTTGGTAGGAACAGTCAAACAACTGCTGCGAGGATAAGGATAAAAACAATATGGTCAGCAAACCGGACTTTTTAAGTGGTAGCGGTCAAGACCACTTCCGACCAGAATTACAAGTAGAAAGTCCTGAAGGTGAGTTACATTTGAGGTTTTACATTCCCTCGCATCAGGAGTTTGCACTACAAGCAACTGGCATTCGAGAGGTAATTGAACTAAGTCCTGATAGAATCACCCCAATTCCTAATGCTTCTCCTTTACTTTTGGGTACTCTAAATTTACGAGGTCGAGTTATTTGGGTGGCTGATTTGGGTCAATTTCTGGGGGAAGCAAGTGCATTAAACACAGATAGAGCGGAAATTTCGGTGATTGCCATCGAAGAGCAAGACACAATAGTGGGTTTAGCAGTCGAGAAAATCGGTGGTATGGATTGGTTGGATGCCCAGAATCTCATGCCACCAACTAGTGTTCCAGATACTATGGCTCCCTTTTTACGTGGAGAGTGGTTACTAGGTACTAAAAATAACCAGTGTCTAAGACTGCTCGATCAAATGGCAATTGTACGGAGTGCTAGGTGGGCAGGATGAAATTGGAGGAGGAAATGGCAGCAAGTATTGATAATTACGAGCCAACAACATATCAACAGGCGATGACCGCCTATGTTCAAAGGAATTATGAGGTTGCCGCCACTTTAGTCGATCAAGTGGTGCAAAATTTACCAAATGACCCCAACACACATTTGTTAAGAGGTCATATCTACTATGTCTTGCAGCAGTACGATGTTGCAAAAGAAGAATATCAACAGGTATTAAGCTTAACTAACGAGCAAGAAATTATTGGTTTTGCCAATAATGGAATTGAGAATATCAATCAATATTTACAGTCATTCGGTGGGCAGATTGATACATCAGGAAATCAAGAGCAAATAAATTCCTCAGAGATATCTGACCCACTGGCATATAGCGAACCAGAATTAGAACATTTAGGCGCTAGTGAGGAATTTGACAGCAAAAATCTTGATTTGAACTTTTTTGGAGAGCATCAAGAAACTGTGAATGGGGTTGAAGAACTATCTTCCAATAGTCCATTTGACATCCCCACAGAAGATAGTATTGGCACAGGAAAAGGATCAGATTTTTCTACAGCTTTTGGTGATGATCCTTTTGCTTTGGATGAAAAATCAGAGGAACAAGAGTTAAATGGCAGTAATTATGAAGAAAAAACAGAATTAGAATTGCCTGCTTTTTGGCAGGAAGATATGTCAGAAAATAGTCCTGAAAAATCATTAGTAAATAGTCATTTTTCAGAGAATGAAATAAATTCTGAACGCGAAAATTCAGGTATTGACAATAATAACTCTTCATCTTTTAATTCACAAACTAGTAATGGTGAAAATAATTTCCCTGATTTGTTAAGTGAGCCAAAGTCTCCAGAGCTTAAGGTTGGGAATTTAGAATATAAAAAATCTAATGTTGGAGATGAAACGTTACTTATTGTTGTTCAAGAAGAACTTAGAAATAGTTCGCCAACTACAAATAACAATAGTAAAGATGATTTGCCTGAAACCGAAGCACATGATTGGTTGAAGTCAACCGATTTAGGAGCCGAAGAAGAGTTTCAGTCGGATTTATCTGATAATTCTTCATCTTTTAATAACACCATACCTTTGGAAGAAAAGAAGTTTAAATCAGGTACAAGCATCGGCAAAAATAGCTTTGATGATGAAAACTTTGATATGGAAGCATTTGAGTCTGCTTTTGGCTCAGAGGGGTCAAGCTCTTATGAAGACTCAAGCAATATACTGAATGGAGAAAATTCTAAGAGCAATATCGATTTTCTAGATGATTTTGAGGAATTTGACGATTTAGGAAACATTCCAGGGTTTGACCTGATCGAAGAAGATTCTAACTTCGGTGATGCAGCAATGTATTCTGCTCCAGCAGAAACTAGTGGTAGTGGACGCTCTCCAAGCACGGATACTTCTCGAACCAATGCAGCCGATCGCGAAGAAGAACTATTCTCGATGACTGGTTCCCATGAAGGAGTTCCAATATTTAGCCAAACAGATGTCTCGAAACTAGAACCCAACGTTAGCGTCGAGCAAGGCTGGTTAGCACCATTAGAGAATGCCTCCATAGAACGGAAACAATGGTTAATTGCTGGAAGTGTCGGCATTGTCTCGGCGCTAGTGGTAGCCACAGTTAGCTTTGTCGCCACCACATTTTCGCCAGCCCCCCAACGAGAATCAGTACGAAACACAGGTTGGGCAATGTCTCTAGCAGCTGGGATTGCGGGTTTTGCCACCGCAGGCTTCATGGGAAATTTTGCCCTCAAACAAATTCGGCGCACAACCAACGATCTGCAAGCTCAGTTTGAAGCTGTACGCCAAGGAAATTTGAATGCTCAAGCCACCGTGTTTTCCGAAGATGAATTGGGACATTTAGCCACTGGCTTTAATGAAATGGCGCGGGTCATTTTCACAACAACAAGTGAAGCCCAGCGGAAAGCTGATGAACAAGAGGAGGCTAAGGAAAACCTACAACGCCAGGTGATTCGCCTTTTAGACGACGTGGAAGGAGCCGCTAGAGGCGATTTAACAGTCCAAGCTGAGGTGACAGCCGACGTATTGGGAGCCGTAGCCGACGCTTTTAACCTGACAATTCAAAACCTGCGCGATATTGTACAACAAGTAAAAGTAGCAGCGAAGGATGTAACAAAAGGTGCAACCAACTCTGAAACCTTTGCTAGAGCCTTATCTAGTGATGCTTTGCGCCAAGCAGAAGAGTTAGCAGTGACGCTGAATTCTGTACAGGTAATGACTGACTCGATTCAACGGGTAGCAGAAGCAGCGCGGGAAGCAGAAACCGTTGCTCGTGATGCTAGTACGATCGCTCTTAAAGGTGGCGAAGCAGTAGAAAATACTGTGGCAGGTATTTTAGAAATTCGAGAAACCGTTGCCGAAACCACTCGCAAAGTGAAGCGGCTGGCGGAATCTTCTCAAGAAATTTCTAAAATTGTGGCGTTGATTTCTCAGATTGCTTCCAGAACCAACTTATTAGCACTCAATGCTAGTATTGAGGCGGCAAGAGCGGGAGAAGCTGGACGCGGGTTTGCGATCGTCGCAGACGAAGTGCGCCAGTTAGCAGATAAATCTGCTAAATCCCTCAAGGAAATTGAACAAATCGTGATGCAAATCCAAAGCGAAACAGGCTCTGTAATGACCGCGATGGAAGAAGGCACACAACAAGTAATTAAAGGGACAAAATTGGCAGAAGAAGCCAAGCGATCGCTCGAAAATATTATTCAAGTGGCGAATCGCATCGATATTCTTGTGCGCTCTATTACTAGCGACACTGTGGAACAAACCGAAACCTCCCGCGCCGTCGCTCACGTAATGCAATCAGTAGAACTGACTGCACAAGAAACTTCCCAGGAAGCACAGCGAGTTTCAGGTGCCTTACAACACTTAGTAGGTGTATCCCGTGACTTGATCGCCTCCGTTGAACGTTTCCGAGTGGAAACTATGGAAACCAGGTAAAAAAGTTAGGAGTTAGGAGTGAGGAGTTAGAACTAAAAATCACAACTCACAACTTGGAATAAAGTTAGGAGTTACGAGTACAGACGCGATTAATCGCGTCTGTACAGAAGTTAGAAATAAAAATTACAACTCATAACTCATAACTCATAACTCACAACTCATAACTCATAACTAACAACTCATAACTCATAACTTTTGCTATGCTGCCGGAACAACAACAGCGGATTTTGGGTTACTTTATCGAAGAAGCCAGGGATCACCTGAATACCATTGAGCAGGGGTTACTGAATCTAGAAGGTACCTTGAACGACCCGGAAATGATCAGTGAAGTCTTCCGGGCGGCTCACTCCATCAAAGGAGGAGCGGCGATGCTTGGATTGACTAGCATTCAGCATACTTCCCACCGTCTGGAAGATTGTTTTAAAATTCTTAAAGATAATCCGGTTCAGATTGACCAAAAGTTAGAGTCTTTATTTCTTGGTGTATCTGATACCCTAAAATCGCTGTTAGAGCATTTGAGCGGGACTTATGGTCTTTCTGAAGATGCAGCTAATACTTTGATGTCAGAGACGGAGCCGGTCTTTCAATGGCTGTATGATCATCTAGAACTACTTGTACAACAAGGAAAAAGTGAAGTATCTAGTAATTCTGATGCAACAGAACTACCCACAACCTCTGTAGAGAATGTCTCCACACTTACAGAACTTTTCCTGCGGCGAGATATTCCCAATTTGGCAGAAGACACCCATCAGGGATCTCCACGAATATCTGTCTCAGTAGCACCTCAGCAGGTACAAGACGCTAACACTGTGCGATCGCCAGTCACCGCAAAAGAACATAATAATTGGGGTGAGTTTCAAGCCCAGGTGCTGCAAACACTGCGGGAAATGTTGCAACTGTTTAAGCAAACCACAACACCCTCAACTCGGCAAAACCTTCAACAATGCTGTTACCAGTTAGTCAAACTTGGTGAAACTTGGAATTTATCCAAGTGGTGTGGTTTGTGTCAAGCAGCAGCCAGTGCGATCGGCAATCCTGAAAATAGTTATCTGACTTTAGCTAAAATTGTCATTACCGAAATCAAGCAAGCTCAAGAATTAGTCCTGCAAGGTAGAGAAGCCGAAATTGCAATTAGTCAGCAACTAGAATCACTTTTGAGCTTGGCAGAAATTGAATTGTTAGAAGTTACTCCTGATTTGTTTGATGAACAGTCTGCGGCTTTTACCGAATCATCAACTACGTTAGAGCCAATTTTATCTGGTAACACCGAACAGTTAAACCTAGCCCAGACAACTGAAGAACTTAATCTAGACGAGAATACTAACGTTCGCCCCTATCTTCCACAAGGGACACCACTCAACGCTGCAACTCACACTAGTTTTGCTTTCACCACACATGACGAAGCACATCCAATCAGTAATAATCTTGACCCCAATGGCCCAGAGGTAGGAATAGCTGAGTTAAATACCCTTGCCGATTTATTTGAAGGTGAGACTCCCGAACTAGATGAAAGCTGGCATCAAGAAGAAACCTTAGATATTGTTGCTACCGATGATTTTGGAATTGATTTCAGCAGCACTGATGCTGAGGATGCTCATAGCGATTTATCCGATTTCCTCTCCTTTGATCCAGGAGTAACTACAGCCACGACAGAAGATTTATCTCTGTTATTTGGCGACAATTTCATAGAAAAAGAGAATTCAGAATCGCAAAATCAACAAATATCTGCTACGGCTCTAGAGTTGAGTGATACTAACATAGTTGATATAAATTTAGATTCTTCTTCCGTAGATTTACAAGAATTTATTGATATTTCTAGTGAGACAAACCTGCTTGCTAGTGTCAACAAAAACGATGTATTTGAAGATTTATTGACACTGGATCTAGATGATGATGCAGAAATATTGCTTACAGGCGAAGTGACTCAACCAGAAACTGAGGTGTTCGCCAGTGTTGAACTATCGATTAACCAACCAAACAGTTTTGATAACTTATTCTCCGAAACTAGAAATGCAAACTGGGTAGAAGAAATTACTCCTAGTGACTACATAGAATTACCCCAGCAAATAGGCTTGTCTTCGGACAATCCTTTTGCTGAAATGGAAGAACTGACACTACTACCTACAAGTGAACCAGAAATAGATGATTTATTTGATACATCTCCGTCCAGATCACCTGAGTTTTCTCAATCAGAAAATGATCTGAGCAGCTTTTGGAATCAGGAAAGTACAGGGGAACAAGACGGATTGGATTCCTTAATTGAGCAGAATGTAGAAAGAGCGTTAGAGGAGAGTTTGTTTGCTACTACTGATGATATTTTTGCCGACATTCAGCAGCCTATACCTTCTCCTATAGCCAGTTTTAGCTTGGAAGAATTGGATATCAATTTCCAGCAGGAAGAACAGCTAGATTTGATATTCTCATCAGATTCTGGAGATGATTTATTTGATGAGTTAGCACCAAGTCACCCAACCATTTACCCGGTAATCAGTGATACCTCCACGCCAGAAACGCCTTTGTTCGCGCAGCATCCAGGGGAAGAAATTCTCAGGCCGCAACAACCAGAAGCTTTAGATTTTGCTCATCAGCCCCCAGAAATATCTGGTGTTGATTTGGAACTTGATTCATTCGGCTCTTTCGATGAAAATTCACAACTGCTATTTGAAGATGTAGCCATAAATGATTCCACCTATATTCAGATGGAAATCACAGAGAATACTGTGAATGAAATATCGGTTATAGAAGCTTCTTTAGATATCAGTTTTGGTGAAACTTCAGATTTAGTTCAAGCAGAGCCAGATGATTTGTTCGGCTCTTTCGATGAAAATTCACAACTGCTATTTGAAGATGTAGCCATAAATGATTCCACCTATATTCAGATGGAAATCACAGAGAATACTGT
>NZ_JBALDL010000096.1:0-141248 GCF_036917465.1 Nostoc sp. | reverse complement strand
ATTATTTGTTTACTTGGTCTATCACCTGATATTTATGGTCATTTGGTCGATAATTCCTCTTAGTCAAATCCTATTACGCGAACGGTGAGTAGTTACTTTACATGAATATTGAAGCCATTAAATTAGGAAAACTCAAACAACTTCCAGGGGCAAATTTAGAAGACGAGGAACTCTCCCGACTAGATTTAAGCCGGATTAATCTTGCTGGTGCTACCCTTGTTGGCACTAATTTTGCTGGTTCTAAGCTGGAAGGTGGACATTTGGAGGGAGCAAATTTGATGGGGGCAAACCTCCAAGAAACTGACTTGCGGGCGAACTTGATGGGAGCAAACCTGATGCAAGCAGATTTAACGGGCGCTGACTTGCGGGGTAGCAATTTGCGTGGCGCTAATTTGATGGGAGCAAGACTCAGTGATGTGTCATTGGTGGGTGCTTTCTTGAGTGGTGCTAATTTGATGAACGTGAACTTGCAAGGCGTTGATTTGCGGGGTGCTGACTTGCGGGGTGCAAACCTGACTGGGGCAAATCTCAAAGGTGCAGATTTGAGCCGTGCCGATTTGCAAGGGACGTTATTGAGTGAAGCGAACCTTGAAGAAGCTGATTTGCGAGGGGCGAATTTGGCGGGGGCGAATTTGACGGGAGCGAATTTACTCTGTGCAGAGTTAGAAGGTGCAAATTTGAGCGGTGTTAATTTGAATAAGGCGTGTGTTGTGGGTACTGTGGTTGAGACGCGGGCGTAAAGATTAGCTATTGTTAAAATTTTCGCAGATGAAGCAGGTGAAAATTTGTGAGCCTAAAAGAAGTTCTCAGACTAGCAAAGCAACTTTCAACCGTGGACAAAGTACGTTTGATCCAGCAAATTGCTCCTGATATAGAACGTGAGTTAACAGCTCAATCATCTATCGTTCTCCGCAAATCATTGTGGGGACTGTGTGCGGATTTGGGAAAAGCACCTTCGGCAGAAGAAATTGATGCAGCCCGCAGTGAAGAATGGGCTAGCTTTCCACGGGAGGACATTTGATGCTGCGTGCTGTCGCTGACACCCATGCAGTAATCTGGTACATTTTTGGCGATTCCCGATTATCTACAACTGCCCAGAATACCATAGCTCAAATAGCATCTTCTGGAGATCAAGTTGCTTTCTCTTCCATTACCCTAGCTGAAATTATATATTTGAGCGAGAAAGGGCGTATTTCTCCACTGACACTTGAAAGGCTGCTTGTATCTGTTGATGCAATTGATGCTGTACTGTTTGAAGTTCCTTTTAATCGGCAGATAGCTCAAGCTTTACCCTTGGTAAATCGCTCACAAGTACCAGATTTACCCGATCGCATTATTGCTGCTACAGCTTTATTATCTGGGAGTACCAGTGAATTAGTCGAGATAGCAAAATCAAATTATCTAGTGTGAATACCATTTCGTGAAAATGATTAACAACTAATTAAAGACTTCTCCTAAGTGCGCTCTTAATGCATCGATACTGCCCCACTGAGACATCAAGCTTGGACTAGATAATAATTTAGCTTTAGTGTTATGAAAACCCCAATCGGCTCTCATTTCCTTCTTATCAAGAGGAATACGGCTGATATTGTCGAAATCAGCAATCCAATGAACCTTAACCCATCGAAAAATACCCCATGTACCAGTTTCTCTTTGAGGTTTATCTTCACTTCCCTCATTAACCAGTTGAACTACGTGCGTCAAGTATCGCTCGTACTCAGGTCGTTTTTGAGAAAGGATGATCAGAGATCCTTTTGGTAAGTTAAAGGCGTGAGTATCTACACCTGTATCTTTACTCTCTTTAAAGTTCAACCGAAAGTAAGCTCCAATAGGATAGCCTTCATATGCCCAAACATCACCATCATCATTGACATTTTTTATATATTCCAGACGACTACAATCCATTATTTTTAACAATAAATATTTGTTTAATGTTTAACCTCTAAAAACCTTTTGGCTAAACTCTGACACTTTGCCTAAAAGGAATATTAATGTAGTTACTTTTTAGCCGATATTTTGTTTTTCTACAAGTTCATTACCCATTTTTAATTTTTCATTGTTCGCCCCCGTATCCACAAAGCTAGTACACTCATTAACAACACCCCCATCACTCCTTGCAAGGGATTATTATTCACACCAGTTACCCAATCAGGAACTTCACCAGAATATTTCACTAATTTCCCAACATTAATAATGTAGTAGCCCCAAACTAAACCACCATGTAAACCAATTGGTAAACCCAAGCGTCCCCTCCGCCAACGCTTTCCCCATACTTGCGTTAACCCCAGCAGTACTAAAGCTGGAAATTGCGGCAGTGTATGAATAATTGCCTCCAAGGGTTTAATAAAGTGCAATGTAGCAAACGCAGTTGCATCTGTCCACAGTGCTACACGCGGGCTGTAATCTCGTTGTAATTCATCTAGCAACCAGCCTCGGAATAACAATTCCTCAGCAAATCCAACACCTAAGCCAACAAGTAAACCCTCTAAAATTACTTTCAGCAAAAAAACTTTCGGTTGTTGCCACACCAACCAACCCAACAAACCTTCTATCCCAAAAAGGATCAGAATATTAATTATCCCTATAGCCAAGCCACGCAGTAAATCCACACCATTCTGTCGCGTGAATTCTAAGCCATAATGTTGCAGAATTTGGGGCTGCTGGTAGACATATTTACCCCATAATTTCAGGAGAAAAATAAATATTACATATAACAATACCAATGTCAATATACTTTCTAAATTTGAATCATGGACTAGTAAGTATATTGGTGCAGCCAATGGCAACCATAGCAGCGCTAAATTCAAAATAAAAGCACCCAGCCTAATAGGGGCAGGGCGTTCAGCTAAACGGACAAGGTTTTTTTTCATACCAGATAAGTCACTAGTCACCAGTCAACACTCTAAATTTCGACAAATGACCAATGACAAATGACCAATGACCAATGACTATTCATCAGGTTCAATTGTGCTACTTAAACCGTGACTTATCAAGGTTTCGCAATAGAACTCAGCGTGTTCCAGAGCGCAAGCAATCACTAAAGCTAGCCCATTAGTATGGGCTTCCATCATGATGCTCACAGCTTGGGGTTGGGTAAGGCTAGGTACAGTGGCGATTAATGACTGTACAACATGCTCCATCGAGTTGTACTCATCGTTATGGAGCAAAACGCGATACCGAGGCGCTAGCTTACGGGTTGTGGAAGGCTTTTCAATAGTTTCAACTGACACGGCTCTTTGCTCTTTTCTTGTTTATTCACTACTACAAAGTGTCTGTGTAGCGATCGCTTAACAGTTATTTACCTATTCTATAGTATTTCTGTTCAGATACTATGCTAGAAAAACTGCTCTACTTAGTTTGCATAGCTACTTGTGAGGCAGAGGTCTTAGACATCGTTGCCGTGAGAGTGCTACCCTAATCTTACATAAGCTTCCTTAAACGTAGCGCATTTTCATTTTTAAGATTAAGGAAGTTGTCAAATAATCCTTGCCCCTGCCCAAACTGCATAATGATGGACATTAGCCTAAATTTTCTTCAACCAGGACAAATTGTGTCTTTAGAGCATGGCGACAGGAATCTGTATGCAGAAGTCATTCAATTTGTAGTTTCCCGTCAGTTGTGCTGGGTGCGTCCTTTATTAATGGTTACTTTGATTCAAGAATCGCCGCTAATTACCGATTTGCGAGATGCATCTGACTTGCTTTGGCCTGCCAATTTATTTCGGCCAGCATTAGACACAGAAGTAATTACCTTGTTAAGCCAAGTTTTAGCAAAAGAACCAAAAATTGAACCTGATTCATGCGCCAAGCAGCAACTTAATCAATTTATTCAGCAATTGTGGCAAGCATATCAATAGGTATGAGGCAAGTAGTATGACTAGTACTAGTTTTATCTGTAGCACCAGCAGTCATATTGATCGTATCAACTCCCTTTGCAACGAGTTAATCTGCTCGTGGACAATTTCAACAAACAGATAGGGAGAAAGAAAGTTTTTTTAGGCATTTAGCGAACTAGACAGCGATTTACTACGAAGGCACAATGTAGAGGGTTATTGGCACTGTTTACGCCATCTTAAGCAATTTAAATAATCAATCTCATAGAAAATACAAACAATGATATCGCCCTTTTTATCCTCCCAGGTTTTACTAAAAATTGTTTGACTGACTCAGAATTTTAATTACTTTAGTATTAATCAAATTCACTTGATCTACCTCTGTGCATAAGCATTTAGGAATATCCAAAGCTAGGAACCAACTTAATTCTACCAGCATCCATCTCCGACATTAATAATTCCAGAGCTTCGTAGTCAACGTCAGAAATGTAACCTAGTTCCGTCAGTTCTGAGTTGATTTCATTTTCTATCTCAGGAGTTAGTTTTTTAATGTCAAGAGCTTTTTCTACCAATTTACGAATAGCGTACTTAGTTCTCATAAGTAATAATCCAACTGTAAGATGATACTAATTATCCCAGATATCTCTAAGTATAAAAAGCGATCTAAATACTAACTTACTTGTGATATAGCTCACATTTAATTAGTTAAATAGATAATTCGCTATAACTCTGGCGTATGCCATCAGCAACGCTAAAGTGGGAGATTTAACTTACCGTTAAGACTTGGCTAAATTAGCTTGAGTTATAGACTAAGCAAGTTTTATCAGCATAGTTACTGATGATTGGTTTACTCTCTGGCTGTCTATGTTGATTGTTTTTGAACTGAGATAAAAAAAAAGTATATATAAACACATTCTAACCTGGAATTATAACAATCTTTAAACAGAGATACTAAAGAAATGAAGATTCAGCAAAGAGAGCTAATACATAAGGTCGATGCAACAGAATAGAGTTTATGTTCAAATAATCCTTAGTTTGACGCTTCAACAATTCTCAATAGGATGTAACTATGCAAGCAGTGCTTCACTATCCCAAGATTGCAATCGTTCGCCCTCAAGGGTGTTTGAGTGCCGGAAACGCCTTGGAATTTGAACGAGATATGACTACAGCATTAGCACAAAATGGTATTTCCATCTTGGTAGTAGACCTCGCAGCAGTAGAATCGTTAGATAGCGCGGGGTTGATGGCATTGTTATCTACACACAAGCTGGCTCTTAGTTTAGGAAGGGGTTTCCGACTTTGCGCTGTTGCTCCATCAATTAGAATTATTTTTGAACTAACCCAACTCGACAGGGTGTTTGAAATATTGGATGGTGAAGTTGAGTTGGCGACAACATGACTTTTAACTTGATGGATGTAAAAGCACAAAGCTTCGGTTAAAAAGTGGACTTTATGTAAAGGAGTTATAAGTTACAACGATAAATTATGTTAGAAGACCTAATTCAATGCTAATGTTGGCTTTGGTAGCTGTAATTAAGGTAGCTAGAAGATAGCACAGTGGCTGTTGCAGTTGAGAAATTAATAACATCGGATATTTTAAAACCAGGGCGTTACCTTGGTAATGAACGTTTAGCAGTACACAAAGCTTGGGATAAGACAGCAATACGCTGGGTCTTAACCTACCCAGAAGTATATGAAGTCGGTGCATCTAATTTAGGGCATATTATCCTATACAACATATTGAACGCCCAACCGCGTCAATTGTGCGATCGCGCCTACCTCCCAGGAAAAGACCTCGCAGGCAAACTACGCGAAACTAATACGCCATTGTTTGCGGTAGAGTCAAAGCGATCGCTCACAGAATTCGACATTTTAGGCTTTAGCCTCAGTTACGAACTGGGTGCAACCAATATCCTAGAAATGTTGGATCTAGCTGGAATTCCCTTGACGTGGAGAGAACGCCAACAAACAGGGGGAGAATTTACGAATGTCCAGTCTCAGTTTCCATTGATTTTTGCTGGTGGGCAAACAGCAACATCAAATCCTGAGCCTTACGCTGACTTTTTCGACTTTATCGCCCTTGGAGATGGAGAGGAACTGCTACCAGAAATTGGTTTGGTATTGGAGGAAGGTAAACAAGCAGGATTGAGTCGGCAAGATATATTACTGGATTTGGCACAGATACCAGGCGTATATGTTCCCCAGTTTTACGATATGGCAGAGGATGGCTCAGTTCACCCTTGTCGCCCTGAGGTGCCAAAACGAATTCTGCGACGAGTTGCAACTCCCATACCAGCATATTCCATTGGCTTAGTTCCCTACGTAGAAACGGTACATGACCGCTTGACTATTGAGATTCGGCGTGGTTGTACTCGTGGCTGTCGCTTCTGTCAACCAGGAATGCTGACTCGCCCAGCACGGGATGTAGAACCGGATAAGGTTGTAGAAGCTATTGAACAGGGAATGCGGGCAACTGGTTACAATGAGTTTTCCCTACTATCTTTGAGTTGTTCTGATTATTTGTCCCTACCAGCAGTGGGGATGGAAATCAAAAATCGCTTAAAAAACGAAAATATTTCTCTGACTCTACCAAGCCAACGGGTAGACAGATTTGATGAGAATATTGCCAATATCCTTGGGGGTACGCGGCAAGGTGGGCTGACTTTTGCTCCAGAAGCTGGAACTCAGCGGATGCGAGACATCGTAAATAAAGGTTTGACCAATGAAGAATTGTTGCGGGGAGTAAAAACAGCTTGGGAGCAAGGCTGGGATAAAATCAAGTTGTATTTTATGATTGGCTTGCCGGGCGAGACGGATGTTGATGTTTTGGGTATTGCGGAAACAGTCAGCTGGCTACAGCGAGAATGTCGGGGCAAAGGCAGAAAACCTCTGAACTTTAACCTGACGATTTCTAACTTTACGCCCAAGCCCCACACACCATTCCAGTGGTACTCAGTTTCTACCACAGAATTTAAGCGCAAACAAAACTTATTGCGGCAAGAATTCCGTCGGATCAAGGGAGTGAAGGTAAATTTTACCGATGTCCGAATTTCGGCAATGGAAGATTTTGTGGGACGAGGCGATCGCAGTTTGAGCAAAGTAGTCCGCCGTGCCTGGGAATTAGGTGCAGGAATGGATTCCTGGTATGAAAATTTAGATCGAGCCTTTAGCGCTTGGGGAGATGCGATCGCTCAAGCCGATCTAGATTGGAAATACCGCCAAGTAGAAAATGGCGAATGGAATTTGTTTCCCGCACAAGATCGGAACAGATCGGCAGATGCGGAAAATAACCAATTCCTCACTCTTGTAGAGACGCGATTAATCGCGTCTCTCCCCACTCCCCACTCCCTAGACATTCCCCTACCTTGGGATCATATTGATACCGGGATTGATAAAAAGTGGCTCAAAGAAGACTTGCAACGCGCCTTAGAAGCTGCAATTGTCCCCGACTGCTCTTTTGAAGGTTGTTCGCACTGTGGCGTATGTGGAACCGACTTTGGCCATAACGTCGTGATTGAATCACCTGCTATCCCCCAATTTGCTGGCGAGTTTGTCCCCAACACAACTAAGGCGCAAAGACTGCGAGTTTGGTTTGGGAAACAGGGTGATATGGCTTTGGTAAGTCACCTAGATTTAATCCGTTTGTTCGACCGAGTTGTGCGACGAGCAGGCTTACCAATTGCTTTCACTGGTGGGTTTCATCCAATGCCGCGAATTTCTGTAGCAACTGCTTTGGCTTTAGGAGCTACTAGTAGTGGTGAAATTGCGGATTTTGAGTTAACTTTACCAGTGGACATCGATACTTTTCAAGAAAAATTGGTTCGGGAAATGCCCACAGACATACCCATATATAATGTGGAGCAGATAGATTTAAGAACTCCGGCAGCTAGCCAACTGCTAGAAACCGCAGAATATTTAATTACCGTAGCAGCAGTAGAAGAAACAACATCTATACAATGGCAAGAATGGATTGATACCATCAAAGCAAAAGATGAACTTTGGTACGAGCATACAACAAAGTCAGGCAAGAGCCAGTTAATAAATCTGCGCGATCGCTTATTTGAACTGGAATTAATAGAAACACATAAAGGCATTACAGAATCTATGTCTGTTATCCGTTATGTAGGTAGCTATCGCCAAGATGGTTTTCTATTGCGTCCTGAACAAATCCTGTTTATGCTAGGGAGAGTGGCTAATGGAGAATTTCAACTCCTGCATATCCACCGCAATCGGCTAATTTTAGCGGTATAATCCCTGTAGGACAGCTTGCTAGTAGTTGTCCTAACACGGCACATCGTCGGAATTGATTTTTAGTAAGGTTGCGTTAGAATGGGGTGAAGAGAATTTTTCTGACGCTGCATTGAAATTAGCTGGTTCACTACCCTGGTGTTCAGGGGGCGAAAGCAAAGATATTAGAGTGCAACTTCTAGGATTTTATCCCAGACAAACTGAGGCAGATTAAAGAACACACACTCTCTCTATAGCTACCTTGTGAATCAGTAACTAACAGCAGGCTCGGTTAGCTTCTCTAAATCCATACTTTTTCAACAACTGCTGAATGTCTAATCAACAGTATTGCCCAAGAGCTAGCGCGTTACTCTTCTAGAGTTGTTCGCCCTTGGTGTTACCGTAGGGTAAACAACTACTGTAGGTTAAGCCGATTTGCAGACGTTCACTAGACGCGCAAAGGGCGGCTTAAAAGTAGGGTAGCAACTGGCGTTGCTGAGTATAACGCTAAGAATAAATCCAGGAATGGAAAATAAAAATAGTTTCTTTTTCTTGACGACTTCAGTAGGTTACTCTCAAAAAAGCTTCCTGAGTTAAAAACTCACTCAGGATTCAGAACTTTCAACTCAGAACTCTCTTGATTGAGAGTATTGCATCACAAATCAACCGTCTGTGGTTGATTTAGTAGCTTAAATATGCGCCCGTTCTGGAATAATCCGCCGTGAAAACGCTCTTAAGAGCGCCAATAGCTATTTAACTTAGAACATCAAGTTTACGATTTTTATCATCAGTAGCGCCTTTTGAGGGTTGCAAGGGCAACAAAGGAAAGGTATAAAAAACCTTCAGACCTATTGGTGCTGCCAATTTTTGAGGAAATTGAATGCCAAAACAAATTATTATCGCGGAGCAGCACCAAATTGCTGCTGTCTTTTCTGAAGATCAAATACAAGAACTCGTTGTTGCTACCGGTCATCATCAAATAGGTGATATCTATTTAGGAGTAGTAGAAAACGTATTGCCTGGGATAGATGCGGCTTTTGTGAACATTGGCGACCCAGAGCGTAACGGTTTTATTCACGTCACCGATTTGGGGCCATTAAAGCTAAAGCGTACCGCCGCAGCTATTACAGAACTGTTAACACCACAGCAGAAAGTTTTGGTGCAAGTAATGAAAGAGCCAACGGGGACGAAAGGGCCCAGGCTCACAGGTAATATCACCTTACCTGGACGTTACGTAGTACTGATGCCTTATGGTAGGGGCGTAAATTTATCCCGACGAATTAAAAGTGAAAGTGAGCGCAACCGCTTGCGGGCGCTAGCGATTTTGGTCAAACCGGCGGGAATGGGTTTGCTCGTGCGTACAGAAGCCGAAGGCAAACCAGAAGAAGCGATTATGGAAGATTTGGAGTTGCTGCAAAAGCAATGGGAGGCAATCCAGCAGGAAGCGCATTCTACCCGGGCCCCAGCACTGCTCAACCGAGACGATGACTTTATCCAGCGCGTATTGCGAGATATGTACGGCGCGGATGTCAATCGGATTGTCGTAGATTCTAGTACTGGCTTGAAGCGCGTGAAGCAGTACTTGCAGAATTGGAGTGGAGGTCAAACACCGCAGGGATTGTTGATCGATCATCACCGCGATCGCTCCCCAATTTTAGAGTATTTCCGCATCAGTGCCGCAATTAGAGAAGCCCTGAAACCAAGAGTAGACCTACCTTCGGGAGGTTATGTCGTCATAGAGCCAACGGAGGCATTAACCGTAATCGATGTTAACTCAGGTTCCTTCACGCGATCGGCAACAGCCAGAGAAACAGTTTTGTGGACAAACTGCGAAGCTGCAACCGAAATTGCTCGCCAGTTGCGTCTGCGGAATATCGCCGGGGTAATCGTCGTTGATTTTATTGATATGGAATCACGGCGCGATCAACTGCAAGTTCTGGAACACTTTAATAAAGGACTCAAGGCAGACAAAGCTCGTCCCCAGATTGCCCAACTCACTGAACTGGGCTTAGTAGAACTGACCCGCAAACGTCAAGGTCAAAATATTTACGAATTGTTTGGCGAAACTTGTCCCACTTGTGGCGGTTTAGGACATACTGTGCGTCTGCCTGGAGAACTCGAAAACCGATTACCAATACCTGCAGAAACACCAGAGCGTGAGCGTTTTGTATCCCTACCTCACCGAGAACCACGTCAGCCAGCTGCCCGCATCCCGGAACCACGAGAAACTTATGATGGATTTGGGGAAGCATTTGACGGCGACTCGGAATCGAGTAATTTAAATCTGATTAATCATCCTAGTTATCAAGAACTTAATGATAATAAGCGTCGTACTCGCACTCGCCGCAGTCGAATTGGCATCAATGGGTTAAATGGGAAAGATGAATCTCGCGTTATTACCAATCCACTGTCTTTTGTCAACGAGCCAGATTTAGACCTTGATATAGAACCAGAATTAGGAGTTGCACCAGAAATTCCCTCACCCACCCTTGGTAAACCAGGTTGGAGTGAAAGAGTGGAGCGCACTGTAGTAGAGCGCACTAAAGTTATTAAGGCAGACCCAGTTAAACCAGTGGTAGAACCACCGGAAATTAGAACTGTAGAAATGAGCCTCCAGGAACAGGATATGTTTGCCTTGATGGGAATATCTCCCTTGGTGAAGTTAGAGCAAGAGGTCAAAAATACCAAGTCTGTGATTATTAACGTGATTCAGCCCGGTCAAGTGCGAACGACTCCAACTGAATCCATCTCAGAATCACCTATTGCCCAAAGAGCAACACCTGAAGTAGTTGCAACCAAATTACCAATACCAAAAGTTATTGAGCCAGAACAAAAATCTTTGATAGAAGAGATAACTGAACCATCTGAATTGACTGCCAATCCTTTGGAAAGCTTGCCTACAAAAGCCTCCCTCAACGCGATCGCAGATGAAAATGATGCTGACAGTGCCGCCAATGCGATCGCAGATGAAGGTGATGCCAACAACACCGCCAATGCGATCGCAGATGAAAATGATGCGAACAGCGCCGCCACTGCTAGCCGTCGCCGCCGCCGTCGTTCCTCAGCGATCGAAGACAATTAATTTGCTTTATGGTAGAAACATCGCCAACGTCCTTGGAACAATCCAATTGGCTGGAGTTTTCTACCTTGTCAGGGATTCCAGGATTGGTTGCAGGTGTGGATGAAGTCGGGCGAGGCGCTCTATTTGGCCCAGTGGTGGCAGCAGCAGTGATTCTACCAGATCGTGCTTTGCCAATACTGATGACAGCTAAAATTAAAGACAGTAAAAAGTTGTCTAGTTCTCGGAGAACTCAGCTAGCACAGCAAATTTGTGGGCTGGCTATAGACTGGAAAATTGGGTTTGCTTCTACTGCCGAAATTGACAAGATAAATATTTTGCAAGCGACACTATTAGCAATGAAGCGGGCTGTACTGAAGTTAAAGGTACAGCCTGTACTCTGCTTGGTTGATGGCAACCAGTCAATCAAAGACTTGCTCTTGCCACAACAAACAATAGTTAAGGGAGACGAGCGATCGCTCGTTATTGCCTCTGCTAGTATTGTTGCGAAGGTTTGGCGTGACGATTTGGTAATGCGTCTAGCATTAAAATACCCTATGTACAACCTAGAGCGTAACAAGGGTTATGGTAGCCAACGGCATTTGTTGGCTCTGCAACAATACGGGCCATCGCCCTTACATCGTCAGTCTTTTCGTCCTTGCCAAATCAAAGTCCCGAACGCTGAGTAATCATTTAATCACTCAGCATTCAGGATTGGCAATTCAGTACTGTCACTGTCAAGTCCTCTATCTTTAGTTTGTGATATTACCCAGTGGCGATAATCTGCCAAAAGTTGATTTAATAACCGTTGCTTAACCGATAACAACACGCTTTTGAGCAAACCATTACCAGTAGCTTCTAAAATCGGCTTAGGAGTAAAGGAAAATGGCGGTGATAAATCCACCAGCACTTCTAAATCAGCCCTTCCTTCCAAGCGAGTACCAGTACTAAATTCTTTGGGAGACAAATGCCCTTTTAAATTAAGGGCAAAGCGCTGGTTAATATACTCGAAACCCAGAATTTCACAACGTAGCGATCGCAAATAAATTATTCCATTTGATTCGGCCCAAACTCTCATGTCTACAGTCGGTTGAATACTTAATGACATAAAAGTGAGCGGACGCATTTTCAAGCGAAATACTTCCTCAGAAAGCTGCTCAATTCTACTGTTGTCAGCCAAAGCCCTAACCAGACGTTGAGGCTGACGCAAGTAGTGCTGAATGGGAATAGGCTGCTCTGGAACAGCGATTTCAACCGATTGGGAGGCAGTAAACCGGGTAGCCATGAGCGGATAAAAATATTTGTCTCTTAATTTTAATATTTTTTAACAACTTAAATCTGATTATTAAAAAAGTACAAAATTATCGTTGCTTATCAGTTATACAGCATTAGCAAAAATTTGGTACGCTCATCATTATCTTTAGTTCAAGAAATATACATTAGGACTAGCCCTTTCAAGGTGGGTAAAAATTTTGGTCAATAAATTTCTCTTTAAGCTCTATGCTCTGTGTCTCTCTGGTTAAAAAAATACTTTTAAACCGCAGAGGCACAGAGAACGCTGAGAAAAGATCAGAGATTTTATGAGTCACATTGAAAAGGCTAAGATTAATATTTAAGTCTTGACAAAAAGTAAAGAATATGGTTAATTTTTTGGTTAAAGATTAACATAATTGCTGTGAAATATTCAGAGCAATTTAATAAAAAAAACTGCCAGAAAATCTATCTGCTAAAAGACTCATTTTAATAATTTGTTTTCTTCGATACATATTTCGGTCTATTGGTTTAGTGCGTAAATTTTAGAGATAACAATTTTTATTAAGAGTAAATCTTGGATATTTTTGCCAAACCCAAAATCTCATAATCTTTGTTTACACATTAAACTCGCAACTCAAGGTTAAAAACATGACTCTATCGATCGCACATTTAGGGCCTCCCGGCACTTACACAGAACAAGCATCTGTTCTTTATCTCAACTGGTTGACTAAAAGTATGGGAGTTGAAGCTACGTTATGTCCCTATCCCACCATCCCACAATCACTGCGTGCCGTTGCTGATGGTAAAGCTCACTTAGCTGTTGTGCCAGTAGAAAATTCTATTGAAGGGAGTGTTACCACAACACTGGATACATTGTGGCAGTTAGACAGTTTGCAAATTCAGTTAGCTTTAGTATTACCGATTGTTCATACCTTAATTTCTTGTGCGTCTAGCTTAGATAAGATTAAAACTGTTTACTCTCACCCGCAAGCTTTGGCACAATGTCAGGGATGGTTAGAGCGGTTTCTGCCGACTGTACAGATTATTATCAGCAATTCTACAACCGAAGCACTACAGCGATTAGAGCAAGAAACAACAACAGCTGCGATCGCTTCTAGTAGAGCCGCTCAACTCTATAACCTACCCATACTTGCCATTGGTATTAACGACTATCCAGAAAACTGTACTCGTTTTTGGGTCGTAAGTCAGGGTGAGGCGATCGCTGGATACCAAACATCAACTACACCTACCAGTCATACATCGCTGGCTTTTAGTATGCCTGCTAACACACCCGGAGCATTAGTCAAACCTTTGCAAATCTTTGCTCAACTAGGAATTAACCTTAGCCGAATCGAATCTCGTCCGACGAAGCGATCGCTAGGCGAATATTTATTTTTCATGGATTTAGAAGCAGATGTCAATGAAGCACAAATGCAATCTGCTTTAGCAGAATTAACTATCCACACAGAGATTTTAAAAATTCTTGGCGCTTACAATGTTTTACCTATCAGCGCTTCGACCTCAGAATTTAGGAGTTAAGAATTATCAGTTATCAGTTAGGAAATATAAATTATTTTTTGTTACTTCTTTCTCACTCACACTCCTAACTCTTAAACTCCTAATTCCTCACTTTTCATTAAACGTGTCTTTGAGAACAGAGCGAGCTGCTAAGTGATTACGAGTAGAAGTTAAAATTTCTGATTCCCGTTCTAAACGAGTTGCAGTATCTTGCATTTCTAGCAATAATTGCTGCTCTGCGGCGACACCGTAAAGATTACTAGCAACCCAATAAGATAGCTCTGTTGGTAGATCGGGCAAATCTTCTGGCAGTTCGATATTTTGTTCAGTTAATTTACCTGATAGACGCACAACATCTCGCAGTAGTTGTTCTACATCAGTTGACAAAGGATGCAAATCTTTAGTTGGTGCTTGGTCTTCAATCCACTCAACTAAGCCAACACGGTATGGTTTTTCACGAACATACTCTAATACACGAAATCTTTGCTGCCCTAAAGCCAACATCTTGATCCGATCGTCTGGCAGCCTTTGGTGATGAACGATTTCCGCACAGCAACCAGTGTTTGCAATTGTACCTTTGACTGGATCGAACATCAAAACACCGAATCTGCGATCGCTCTCCAAAATCGTGTTCATCATGATTCGGTAGCGAAATTCAAAGATGTGTAGAGGCAATGGTCTAGTAGGAAACAGAACTACTTCGGGTAACGGGAACAGAGGTAGTTCACGAACTGCAATTTTAGAAGATGATGTCATTGTTACCTTGGTATAAACTTAATCTTAAAAATAGTTTTTCTCTGCTTTTCCCGTACTTTGTCTACATTCTATCATTTGTTTCCTAGCTAAATAAAAGCCCTGAGACATATTTCTCAGGGCTATCTAAATAGTTATACTAATGTCCTTTGTCAGTTATCCTGTGTTTATTTACAAATGACCAATAACTAATAACTAATTAAAGCTTGACTTCGATATCTACACCCGATGGTAGATCCAATTTCATCAGAGCATCTATAGTCTTAGAAGAAGGCTGGTAAATGTCAATAATCCGGCGATGAGTACGGGTTTCAAAGTGTTCCCGTGAATCTTTATCTACGTGAGGCGATCGCAGCACACAATAGATCCGGCGTTTTGTGGGTAAAGGAATTGGGCCTATGGCTGTAGCGTTGGTGCGGTTAGCTGTGTCTACAATCTTCTCGCAAGATGTATCTAATAAGCGTCGGTCAAAGGCTTGTAAGCGAATTCTAATTTTTTGCTGCTGTAGAGTTGCCATCTTTAATTTTCCAGGTTCTGCGTAATTAGGGGATTATTTACAGGTTAAAGATTACAGGGTAAAGGTTACAGAAAACTATTACCTGTCCCCTGCAACCTATTACCTTATTTATAGAGGGAAGAGAAAGGAGCAGAGATGAATTATACCATCTCTGCTCCTTTGTTATGAGCGAAAAGGTGCTATTTGATAATTTTGGAGACGACACCAGCACCGATGGTACGTCCACCTTCGCGGATAGCGAAGCGCATTCCTTGTTCAATAGCGATCGCGTTGATCAATTCTACTGTCATCTTGATGCGATCGCCTGGCATCACCATTTCTACTTCTTTGCCATCATCAGAGGTGTAGGCTTTGATAGTACCAGTTACATCGGTTGTCCGTACATAGAACTGGGGACGGTAGCCGGCGAAAAATGGAGTCTTACGACCACCTTCTTTTTCTGTTAGGACGTACACTTCACCTTCAAATTGAGTGTGAGGTGTAATTGAACCTGGTTTGGCTATCACCATACCGCGCTCGATATCTTCTTTCTTGAGACCACGCAGTAGTACACCCGCGTTATCTCCAGCCAGACCTTCGTCGAGGCTCTTCTTGAACATCTCAATCCCGGTGACGGCGGTAGTCCGAGTGTCTTTGAGACCAATTAGCTCGACAGTATCGCCAACCTTAACTTTCCCGCGTTCAATCCGTCCAGTAGCCACAGTACCCCGACCTGTGATGGTGAACACGTCTTCTACTGCCATCAAGAAGGGCTTATCAACATCCCGCTCAGGAGTGGGGATGAAAGAATCCACAGCATCCATCAAGTCGTAGATTTTGTCTACCCAAGGATTTTCACCTTTTTTAGTCTTAGGATTCTTGGTCATTGCTTCGAGAGCTTGTAGACCAGAGCCTTTGACAATGGGGATATCATCGCCAGGGAAGTCATAGCTGCTTAACAGTTCTCTGAGTTCTAGTTCTACTAGTTCCAAGAGTTCTGGGTCATCCATCAAGTCTTCTTTGTTCAAGAATACAACCAGACTGGGAACGCCCACCTGTTTTGCTAACAGAATGTGTTCGCGGGTTTGGGGCATAGGGCCATCGGTTGCAGCCACTACGAGGATGCCTCCATCCATCTGAGCCGCGCCAGTGATCATGTTCTTCACATAGTCAGCGTGGCCTGGACAGTCTACGTGAGCATAGTGCCGATTTGCGGTTTCATACTCAACGTGAGCGGTATTGATGGTAATACCCCGTGCTTTTTCTTCTGGCGCGTTATCGATTTGGTCGTAGCCTTTAGCTGTAGCTTGACCAAGAGCCGCCAAGGTCATAGTGATGGCTGCTGTTAACGTGGTTTTACCGTGGTCAACGTGGCCAATAGTACCGATATTGAGGTGGGGTTTATTCCTTTCAAACTTTGCGCGTGCCATGAATACTCATTTCCTTATTTTAACTAAGCGTTCCCTTTGCTTTTTGCAATGATAGTTTCAGCTACGCTCCGAGGCACCTCTTCGTAGTGGCTGAACTCCATTGTGAAGGTACCCCGACCTTGCGTTTTTGACCGGATATCAGTGGCGTAGCCAAACATACTCGCCAGTGGAACTTTTGATGTTACCTTAGCAAGTCCCTTTTCGGTGCTTTGGCTTTCAATCTGCCCTCGGCGGGTGTTGAGGTCGCCAATGACGTTACCCATATAGTCTTCAGGAACTTCAACCTCAACTTTCATCATAGGCTCTAAGATGACAGGTGAAGCTTTCAGCACAGCCTCTTTCATCGCCATTGAACCAGCGATTTTGAAAGCCATTTCTGAAGAGTCTACATCGTGGTATGACCCATCAATTAGCGTCACTTTAACGTCAATCAACGGATATCCAGCTAGAACACCGGATTCGCAGCTTTCTTTCATTCCTTGTTCTGCTGGGCCAACGTACTCTTTAGGTACTGTACCGCCAGCAATTTTGGAGACGAATTCAAAGCCAGTACCGGGTTCTCCAGGCTCCAAATTGATCACAACGTGACCGTATTGACCTTTACCACCACTCTGGCGGATGAATTTGCCGTCAACTTTATTCACAGCTTTCCGAATTGTTTCTCGGTAAGCTACTTGCGGCGCACCTACATTCGCTTCCACCTTGAATTCTCGTAACATCCGGTCTACTAGAATTTCTAGGTGTAGCTCTCCCATGCCGGCGATCACGGTTTGGTTTGTTTCGGGATCGACGCGGACGCGGAAGGTGGGGTCTTCTTCTGAGAGAGATTGCAGAGCTTTGGACAACTTGTCCATGTCATTCTTGGTTTTGGGTTCAACCGCTACCGAGATCACAGGCTCAGGAATGAACAGGGATTCCAGAATTACTGGCGATCCATCATCACAGAGGGTATCACCTGTCAAGGTGTCTTTCAATCCCAGAGCTGCTCCCAAATCACCCGCTCGCAGTTCATCGACATCTTGCCGATCGTCTGCTTTCATGAGAACTAAGCGGGAAATCCGTTCTTTTTTATTCTTACTAGCGTTGAGAACGTAGCTGCCCTTTTTCAGGACACCAGAATAAACGCGAACAAATGTTAGGCGACCGTAAGGGTCAGCCATAATCTTGAATGCCAGAGCCGCTAAGGGTTCGTTGTCATCAGCTCGGCGCTCAACAGTATCGCCATTGGGCAGTAAGCCTTGAATGGGTGGCACTTCACTTGGCGCAGGCAGGTAATCGATAACGGCATCCAGCATCAACTGCACGCCTTTGTTTTTGAATGCTGAACCGCAAAGTACTGGTACAATCGTCCCCGCAATTGTGCCTTTACGAATGGCAGTCCGAATTTCCTGTTCTGTAAGTTCTTCGCCCTCGAAGTACTTAGCCATCAGAGCATCGTCGGTTTCTGCTGCGGCTTCTATGAGCTTGGTGCGGAATTCGTCTACTTGCGCTTGCAATTCTTCCGGTATATCAGTTTCCTGGATATCAGTACCTTGGTCGTTGGCGTAAATGTACGCCCGTTGCCCTACTAGGTCAACGATCCCTTGGAAGTCGTTTTCACTACCAATTGGTAGTTGAATGGCGATCGCATTCGCCCGTAGGCGATCGCGAATTTGCTCGTGAACTTTATAAAAGTTCGCTCCGGTGCGATCCATTTTGTTGACAAAGGCGATCCGAGGTACTTTGTAGCGCTCTGCTTGTCGCCACACTGTCTCAGACTGCGGTTGCACGCCGCCCACAGAACAAAATACTGCGATTACGCCATCCAACACGCGCATGGAACGCTCAACTTCAATTGTGAAGTCTACGTGACCCGGAGTATCGATAATGTTAATTTGATGATCTTTCCAGCTGGTACTGATAGCAGCCGCAGTAATGGTAATTCCCCGCTCCCGCTCTTGCTCCATCCAGTCTGTGACGGCAGTTCCTTCATGAACTTCGCCAATTTTATGAATTATCCCAGAGTAAAATAATATTCTCTCTGTTGTTGTTGTTTTGCCCGCATCTATATGCGCCGCAATACCAATGTTGCGTACTTTGTCTAGCGGGATCGTGCGTGCCACAGCTACCTCCTATAGTTTTTGCCTCATGATATCTTGTATATTACTCTTTGTTAAGATTCTATACTTTTACGGAAAACCGTCTGCTTTTTGTAAATCCACGATATACCACTTCGGCAAGGCGATATATCGCTTTTCTACTTAATAACGATAGTGAGCAAATGCTTTGTTAGCTTCTGCCATCCGGTGCGTTTCTTCGCGTTTCCGAATCGCATTGCCAGTTTCGTTAGCAGCATCCATTAACTCATTTGCCAATTTACTTGCCATTGTCCGGCCTGGTCTAGACCGGGAATATTGCACTAACCAACGCAGTGCTAGGGTAGTACCCCGTTCTGTACGCACTTCCATTGGTACTTGGTAAGTTGCTCCACCTACTCGCCGAGCTTTTACTTCTACTAAAGGTGTGGCATTTCGCACTGCTCTTTCAAAGGTTTCTAAAGCACCGTTACCAGTGCGTTCCTCTATAGTTTTCAATGCTTCATAAACAATTCGGGCGGCAAGTGATTTTTTGCCATGACGCATGATCCGCCTGATAATCATGCTCACAAGGCGACTGTTATATACAGAGTCAGACGGGACTGGGCGCCTTTGAATAACACCACGACGAGACATACTTCACCTTTAATTCGGAATTTGGCAACGAAATTATATGCTATCAGACACCGGAAACTAAAAGCTGTGGAACCCAACCCTCAGACTTTTTCAATTTTGTTTTTGACTGTTACAGCAGGGCTGACCTATTTACTGCCAATTTTGGATTAGAGTTTTTGGTAGACGTTCCGACCACAAGGATTGGAAAAAATCAAAAGTCTGTAAGTCTCATCCCCTTGTGGGTTCGACCAATCCAAAATTGCAAATCTAAAATCTAAAATTCATTGACTTGCTACCTGCAACTAAATACTCACGGTGGCAAGATTCTAAACCTTAATGTTCAGACGAGAATTATGCCGTGGGTTACAGCGTTCTCCTCAGAACTTCTACACTTGCTCGCTTAGTGTAGGTGTAGCTTGCTTGATTTTTTTAAACAGACTTGAGCAGCTTTCATAACTGCTCTTAGAACACAGACCCTGATAGTTTTTTGTCCTTGAGCGTTTTTAAGGTAAACGATTAATCGTGTTGGGTGCGATTAATCGCCTAATCCTATTTTTTCGCTGCTGCTTTTGGACGCTTGGTTCCATACTTGGAACGCCCTTGTTTACGGTCTTTGACTCCGGCTGTATCTAAGGTGCCACGAATAATGTGGTATCTCACGCCTGGTAGATCCTTAACCCGACCGCCACGAATCATCACAACTGAATGTTCTTGTAAATTGTGACCAATTCCTGGAATGTAAGCTGTGACTTCAAATCCAGAGGTAAGTCTGACTCTTGCTACTTTCCGTAGAGCGGAGTTAGGCTTCTTTGGTGTGGTCGTGTATACTCTGGTACAAACTCCCCGACGTTGAGGGCATTGTTTCAGAGCCGGTGACTTGGTTTTCTGACGCGCTTGTTCGCGCTCAGTGCGTATTAGCTGCTGTATTGTTGGCATGAGTTACAGCGCGTAAAGCTGCTTATATGTCTAAGTTTTAACAAATCCTGATTATATCGTTTTTTAGTGTTTTATGTCAATTGTAATTTTTCCTTATTTATTAGCAAACGAGCGCTAATTAAGGACTATTGATTAGTTGTAAAGAAGGAATTCCCACAGCCACAGGTTGCGATCGCCTGGGGATTGTGGAAGCGAAAACCACCACCCATTAAGTCTTCGGAATAATCTACCCTCAAACCGTTGAGGTAATTTAAGCTTGTAGCATCTATGACTACTTTCATCTCATCCAAGTCGAAAACTTGGTCGCCAACTTTTATTGCTTCATCGAAGGACATGTCATAAAAAAAACCGGAACAACCACCTGGTTTTACTGCCAATCGAAACAACACATTTGGCTGCTGCTTGGACTTTATTCGCCCAATTTCATTTGCGGCTGCTTGACTCAGATGAATCATGGAAATCGTTTTTTGCAATTGAATACCCCATCTTCATTTTACAGATAGATGGGTTAACTCTTGCTTGTCAAAAATTCCAAATTACCAAAGCCATGAACGCGATCGCTATTACTACATTTATAGCACAACACGATTAAGTCCCGACCTTAACTAGGTAGGGACTTCTGGGGTGCGGTGGTTCGCAAAGACGGTTTACACAAAAATGTATTCAGTTTTTAGATTAGAGGTTTAATCCTTAGTACGGGCATAGTCATCTTGGTAGCGGATAATGTCATCTTCTCCTAAATATTCGCCATTTTGCACTTCAATTAATACCAAGGGAATCACGCCAGGATTTTCTAAACGGTGAGATGTACACTGGGGTACATAAGTTGACTCATTATTGCTCAGTAGTACTTCTTGCTCGCCACAAGTTACCCTAGCTGTACCAGAGACGACAATCCAATGTTCGCTGCGGTGGTGGTGCATTTGTAAACTCAGGCGGTGTCCGGGCTTAACTTCAATGCGCTTGATTTTGTATCCGCGCCCTTCTTCTAAGACTGTAAAAGCACCCCAAGGACGTAACTCAGTTGCAGCAATGCCTCTGGAAGTGATATTTGAAGGTAGGTGTAGAGTCTCAGTCTGTGTAGTTTCTTGATATCTAGCCATAGTTACCTCATTTGAAGACATAAACAAACCGTTAGTACTCTTAACTATTGATAAAAAATCTGGCGCTATCTTGCAACGTTGGAAATCAGCAATTCTGTCGCACCTTGATAAACATAGCAAAATCAAACGTGATGGTGTAAATCATCACTACTAAAACTCTTGTATCTACACCAAGTCTTCATCAAGCAAAATGATAGCTTGTTCTAAACTTTAAAAACAGATTGGGCATTAGGCATTGTGAAAGAAACTTCTTAAATAATTCACCCTTGTCCCCCTCATCTCTCTGATTATCGTGGTTTGAGGAAAATACCAATTCCATTATGAACACGAGCAGCAGTACTAGGAGAGCGGTTGAGTAGTTGCCCTCCTAAGTAAAGGCTGGTAGAACTACCGCCGTCCAAATTTAAGGCATCTACACAGCCCATCTGTTGCATTAGTTGGGCATGTTCGGCTAATGTAGGCCCATAACCGCCGGCACGATTATGTACAGCAGCTATCATCAGTGTGCCTGTTGCAGTTGTACAAATGCCGCTACGAATAGCCTTTTCTGCAATAAAGGCATTGCTGAATTTTTCGGCTTTGGCATCGAGAACAATTTGGCGATTTTGGATTAATAGCGGGCCGGCTCCGATAATGTGGGGATAACGACTAAAATCAGTGGGAGTAGTACTACTGGAAATACTTACTGTGCTGCCAATAGGTAACTGTGAGGCAGCACTCGCAGCGTTAGCACGTAAAGTTAGTAGGTAGCCATCTTGGGGAATGGGAACGGCCGTCCCACCAACTTTGCCACCTGGGAACTGTTGAGTAATTTGGTCTTTCTGTACCACTAGGATAATTTCGTTATCCGTTAAGGGTGTGTAAGTTGCTCCCCAAGCTGGGGTGTAACGGGCAATGCCACTCTGGACGTAGCCACTATTAAGAAACAGAATTGGTAAGCGCTGGTTATTTGCAGTTATTAAACTTTCTTCTAAGGTGAGACGACCGAAGTAAAATTGGCCTGAATCATTCCAAGCGATCGCACCTCGGTTAAGAATAGGGCCTGATAACCACTGATTATCCCGGCGAATCGCACCTAATGGTAATTTGTTATTGCGGTTAAAATAACCACCGTTAATTCCAGCTACTGCTAAGTAACGTTGGGCTGTTTGAATTAAGGGAGCAGTACCCGCAAGTCCATTAGGGCTAGCCCACATAGGCTTCAGCGTTAGCCCAAATTTGCGGGGATTAACTTCTAACCAGACTACTGGAAAGCGTTGAGTGCCTAATTCGACATAATTTTGTCGCCAGCGCAATCCCGGAGTCCAAGTAATATCTCGTTCTTCCAGAGGATCGTGTCGAATATCGATAATGAGGCGATTGGGGTTAGCTACAGTGCTAACTTGAGGCGATAGACCAAAGGGAACGCTCAGGCTAATAATCGTTTGGTTTTTCACCACCTCCACTTTTTGAATCAATGGATCAGGGGCTGGTGGTATTGGTTGTGTTGGTGCAACGGGTAATAATTGTTTGAGTAAATTTGGCAGTAATGCTGGTGGTGCTGCTGGTGGCTGGGGGGTATAGCGTTCTATCAAAACAGGATCGGCTATTCCATCCAGGGTAATTGTCCACTCTCGATTTGGCGGTGTGGTGGGTTTGAGAGTTGGCGTGTCTAGATCGGAAGATGGAATTTGCGGTTTTGCGATCGCTGATCCTTGTGCTACTTGCCAAGGAGTTGGACGATCTAAATCCACAAGAATCCGAGCCTGTTGTAAAGAATTAACACTCGCGTCTGAAAGTTGCTGACTCTGAACAATATTTGTGACTTGTGCTTTTGGGGTAGCAATCACCAAGGTGTTACCATTGGTTCGGATTTCCCATCCAGATGTTTGAGCAAAATTGCTAATATCAAGGTAGCGATATGCTCCTAGTAGCCTGGTAGATAAAACCAGTGGCTTTGTCATCGATGAAAACCACTGTATTGGTTGCTTCGCTGAATTACTAGTGTTTAAGAAATTTACTCCTATTAGTTGTCTGAATGCCCCATCGCTGAGATGAGTTGTCACCCGACCAGATTTTCCAGGTTGCTGCAACCAAGTTCCTGGTAAAGTACGACCATTAAGGGAAATTTGATTACCAGAAGATGCTACCCCTGTTAAAGGTGATACAGGTTGGGAAATCAGTATTTCTTTGCTGTTTTTCGGTGACTCCTGGGCGTTGGTAGCACAGGTACTCGTTAAGCACAGTACTGTTAAAAGTATTGGTGAGACAGTAGCCCGGAAAAATTTGCGTTCGGCGTTGGCGGAGCCATCGCTAATCCTTAATTGGCAACAACTCGGCATTTTTACCATAATTTACAAGTTACTTTTGAAAACTATCACCCCAAGGTATAAACTAACTAATTATTTGGAAATGTAAAGATTACATGACTTGATTTCTTAAAAATTATGTTAATCTATATACTGCCTAGTTATATCTTTTAGAGATAAACAAATTTAGACATTAAATTCAGTGTAAGCAAGTGTTTTAACTGGCACTAATTCTAACCAGACTATACACGGTAGTATTGGTTATCAAAAGTAGATTAAGATATTCGATCCTGACTGAATGTTGCTATTTCAGTGAGGTGTGGTTAATAGTAATATATGTGTCAACTGGTAAGCAGAAAAACTCCAGACAACAACAATATTTGGGAATTGTCAAATGGGTATATACTGTAATACGCTGATTTTATTGCCGGATCGGGATGAGTTCGGCTTTAAAAGATAGGACAGCTTTCAGTTTTGTTTTAGGTGAGCCGAAATAAGCTCTGTGAGAAGCTACCGTGCATCTGGAAAAAGGGAATTGATAAAATACTTAGCTTCACAATATAAAAAAGAAACTGTCAGGGCAAAAATCATGTCTTGGCAGATGTAAATTGTTTAATACCGCATAAATACATAAACAAGACGCAACTATTTTAACACGGGGGAACTAAGAAAGTAAAACCGAAGTTAAAATTTTTTTTCCCTAAATTTCGGTGCTTGTATATTATTTCTCCATCGCGGAATTTATAAATTTTTTTCCGTAAGTAGTGGCAAAATTGGTAACTCAATACTTCAGGAACAGGGTATGAATAATCAGCCGATGAATCAAGACCAGAAAATCACAGCGAATATAAACTCAAGAGATACCTATCAGGGGCAAAAGTGGTTAGTAGAAGAACGAGATGCCTGTGGTGTAGGTTTTATTGCTCATCGTGAGAATCATACCAGCCACGAAATTGTCGAAAAAGCCTTAGCTGCTTTAACCTGCTTAGAACACCGGGGAGGTTGTAGCGCCGATCGAGACTCTGGTGATGGTGCTGGAGTCTTGACAGCTATCCCTTGGGATTTGTTCCAACAAGACTTTGCCGAAAGGGGGAGGGAATTTCCATCCATCAATAATATGGCTGTGGGGATGATATTTCTACCACAAGACCAGGAAGCAGCACAAAAAGCTAGGATAGCAGTTGAGCAAGTAGCAACTGAAGAAAAATTGATTGTAGTGGGCTGGCGAGTAGTACCAGTGCAATCTGATTTACTGGGTGTACAAGCAAGAGAAAATCAACCCCAGATTGAACAAGTTTTGTTAGCTTCTGTTGACAAAAGTGGCGATGAATTAGAACGACAGTTGTATATTACCCGCCGCCGAATTAGTAAAGTTGCAACCAATATCTCAGAAGAATTTTATATCTGCTCTTTGTCAAATCGCACAATTGTTTACAAAGGCATGGTGCGTTCTGCCGTATTGGGAGAATTTTATCAAGATTTAAAAAATCCGGTTTACAAAAGCGCCTTTGCAGTGTACCACCGCCGCTTTAGTACAAACACGATGCCCAAATGGCCTCTAGCTCAACCGATGCGGCTTTTGGGTCACAACGGCGAAATTAATACCTTGTTGGGTAACATCAACTGGATGATGGCACGAGAAGCTAGCCTGAATCATCCTGTATGGGGCGATCGCATCAAGGAACTGAAACCTTTAGTTCATATTGATAACAGCGACTCCGCAACCCTAGACAACGTACTGGAATTACTGGTGTGTTCTGGACGCAGCCCCTTGGAAGCTTTAATGATTATGGTTCCAGAGGCTTACCAAAATCAACCTTCTTTAAATGACTCTCCAGAAATTGTTGATTTCTACGAATATTACAGTGGTCTGCAAGAAGCGTGGGATGGGCCAGCACTTTTAGTATTCAGCGATGGCAAAAAAGTTGGTGCAACACTAGATCGTAATGGTTTAAGACCAGCTCGCTACATAATCACCAAAGATGACTACATTGTTGTCGCTTCCGAAGCTGGTGTAGTGAACTTTCCAGAAGCTGATATTGTCGAAAAAGGTAGACTTGGCCCAGGACAAATGATTGCCGTGGATTTAGTCAACCATGAAGTGCTAAAGAATTGGGAGATTAAGCAGCGCATTGCCAAGCAGCACCCTTATGGAGAATGGCTGCAACAGTACCGTCAAGAACTCAAAGAACTTATCAGTGTTAAGTCGTCAGATGGTAATGGAAATAGACACCTAGCTGCTGAAAATGGTAACAGCCATATTACAGACAAAATTGACAAGCAAATCTTACTTCAACTGCAAACTGCCTTTGGCTACACCACAGAAGATGTAGAAATGGTGATTCACCAAATGGCGATCGCAGGTTCAGAGCCGACTTTCTGCATGGGGGATGATATTCCTTTAGCAGTGCTGTCACAAAAGCCCCACCTGCTTTATGACTATTTCAAACAGCGCTTTGCTCAGGTGACTAACCCGGCGATCGATCCCCTACGGGAAAAGCTAGTGATGTCTCTGAAAGTCGAACTGGGTGAACGGGGTAACTTATTAGAACCCAAGCCAGAATATGCTCGGAGATTGAAACTGGAATCGCCAGTGTTAACGGATGGTGAATTAGAGGCAATTAAGCTGTCAGGATTTGCTACAGCTGAGTTGTCAACCTTATTTGCGATCGCCACTGGTACTGAAGGATTAAAAGCCGCAGTCCAATCTTTACAAGCACAAGCAGCTGAATCAGTCAGGGCAGGTGCAAAGATTTTAATTTTAAGCGACCAGATCCCCCCAACCCACGCCAGTTGTTTCAAGTCGGCAGAGCCGCCCAACGCACTGGCTCCCCTTAATAAGGGGGGCAACGAAGGGATCGGTACAGAAAATACATATATTCCTCCCTTGTTAGCAGTGGGTGCTGTACATCATCACCTGATTCGGGAAGGGTTGCGGATGAAAACATCCCTGATTGTCAATACTGCCCAATGCTGGAGTACTCATCACTTTGCTTGTCTGATTGGCTATGGTGCTGGCGCAGTTTGCCCATATATGGCTTTGGATACAGTTCGTGATTGGTGCGTTGATCCCAAAACCCAAAGGTTAATGGAGGTGAACAAACTTCCAACCCTCAACGTAGAACAAGCTTTAGGAAACTATCGCAAAGCAGTAGAGTCAGGTTTGCTGAAAATTCTCTCCAAGATGGGAATTTCTCTGCTTTCCAGCTATCAAGCAGCCCAAATCTTTGAAGCTATTGGTCTCGGTGGAGATTTAATCGAACTCGGATTTCGTGGTACGACTTCCCGCATCGGTGGTTTAAGTGTTAGCGAACTCGCTGATGAAGTGCTTTCCTTCCACGTCAAAGCTTTCCCAGAACTGACGACCAAAAAGTTAGAAAACCTGGGCTTTGTGCAGTACCGTCCTGGCGGCGAGTACCACATGAATAGCCCCGAAATGGTTAAGGCGCTGCATAAGGCTCTAGATGGCAAAAACTACGACCATTACGAAGTTTACAAAAAGCATCTCCAAGGCAGACCGGTAACGGCATTGCGAGACTTGCTAGACTTCCAAGGCGATCGCACTTCAATTCCTCTAGAAGAAGTAGAATCGGTAGCTGATATTGTCAAACGTTTCTGCACCGGTGGCATGTCTTTAGGCGCTTTGTCAAGAGAAGCCCATGAAACTTTAGCGATCGCCATGAATCGCATCGGCGGTAAATCTAACTCTGGGGAAGGCGGCGAAGACCCAGTGCGCTATAAAGTTTTAGATGATGTAGACGAGTCTGGTCACTCGCCAACCCTACCCCATCTAAAAGGATTGCGGAATGGGGATAAAGCCTATAGTGCCATTAAACAAGTTGCTTCAGGACGCTTTGGTGTCACGCCAGAGTACCTAGTGAACGCCAAACAAATTGAAATCAAAATTGCCCAAGGTGCCAAGCCTGGAGAAGGTGGACAACTGCCAGGACCCAAGGTGAGCCAATACATTGCGATGTTAAGGCGCTCGAAGCCAGGTGTAACGCTGATTTCACCACCACCGCACCACGATATCTATTCTATTGAAGACCTAGCGCAACTGATTTTTGATTTGCATCAAATTAATCCCAAAGCAAAGGTATCGGTGAAGCTAGTTTCAGAAGTTGGCATTGGCACGATCGCGGCTGGTGTGGCCAAGGCAAACGCTGATATTATCCAAATTTCTGGACATGATGGTGGTACAGGTGCATCTCCGCTTAGTTCGATTAAACACGCTGGTTCTCCGTGGGAATTAGGTTTAAGCGAAGTGCATCGGGTTTTGATGGAAAATAGTTTGCGCGATCGCGTGATTTTACGTGTAGATGGCGGACTAAAAAGTGGCTGGGATGTGGTAATAGGTGCATTGATGGGCGGTGAAGAATTCGGCTTTGGTTCCATTGCCATGATTGCCGAAGGGTGTGTCATGGCGCGAGTTTGCCATAAGAATACCTGCCCTGTGGGTGTTGCTACTCAGCAAGAAGAACTCCGCAAACGGTTTACAGGAATACCGGAAAAGGTTGTCAACTTCTTCTACTTCATCGCCGAAGAAGTGCGGAGTTTGTTAGCACGACTTGGTTACCGTTCATTGTCAGAAATCATTGGGCGTGCAGATTTGTTGAAATTGCGCGAGGAGGCAAAACTTACCAAAACGCGATCGCTAAATCTGGATTGTCTACTTCAGCTACCAGATAGTAGAGACAACCGTAGCTGGTTAGTACATGAAGAAGTCCATAGCAACGGCGTGGTTTTAGATGACAAGTTCCTTGCCGATCCCGATATTCAGACTGCCATTAGGGATCAATCCACTGTCACCAAGACTTATCCCATTGTTAATACTGACAGAACAGTGGGTACAAGATTAGCGGGTGCGATCGCTTCTCAATACGGTGATAGTGACTTTGAGGGGCAAATTAATCTCAACTTCACAGGTAGCGTAGGGCAAAGCTTTGGTGCATTCAACCTTCCCGGCATAATTCTGACTCTGGAAGGAGAGGCAAACGACTACGTAGGTAAAGGGATGCATGGTGGTGAAATCATCATTAAACCTCCAACTGATGCTACATATAACGCATCACAAAACGTCATAGTTGGCAATACCTGCCTTTATGGTGCGACTGGTGGCGTGTTATTTGCCAACGGTCTAGCCGGAGAACGCTTTGCTGTGAGAAACTCCAAAGGCATCGCAGTGATTGAAGGTGCTGGAGATCACTGCTGCGAATACATGACTGGTGGTGCGATCGTCGTCCTCGGCAAAGTAGGACGCAACGTTGCTGCTGGCATGACTGGTGGACTCGCATACTTCTTAGATGAAGATGACTCATTTCGTGAGTTAGTCAACCCGGAAATTGTCAAAATCCAACGGGTAATTACTGAAGCAGGTGCGAAACAACTGCAAGAATTAATCCAAACTCATGCAGAACGCACTGGTTCACCAAAGGCGAAGAAAATTCTGCAAAACTGGCAAGAATTTTTACCGAAATTCTGGCAGTTGGTTCCACCTTCTGAAGCTGATAGTCCCGAAGCTAATCCTGAAAAAAAAACTGAGTTCAGTTTAGTGACTAGTCATTAGACATCGGAATAAAACCTTGGTAGGCACAATTTATAAATTGTATCTACCAAGGTTTTACGGCAACCTATGCTTGATAATTTTAATTAAAAATACTCCTGTAATAGCTCCGTGGAACATTCCAAAGAATAATCTAAAAACGAATACTTCTACAACAAAAAAACAGAAAAAGGCTACATTTATAGTTTAGGAATTTATGAACGCCAGCGAAATACCTTATTATTCATGATGAATTTTAGTTTTTAGCCAATTACTATTGACAAATTAACCATAATTTATAATTAGTGCTTTTTATTAGCAAGCAGCTTTTTATCTGCATCTTCCATTTCTAAAAGTTCTGGAATAGTCACAAAGCGATAGCCTTGTTTTCTAAAATTGCTAATAATTTCTGGCAAAGCTTGTATAGTTCTAGAACGGTTGCCACCACCATCATGCATCAGCACAATACCACCAGGTTTTGAATCTTTAATTACGTTATTTATCAACTTTGGTACAGATGGTAATTTGTAATCTGTAGAGTCAGCCGACCACATCACCACAGTATATTTTTGCCCTTTAGCATAAGCATTTAATCCATTGTGCATGACACCCCCAGGCGGTCGGAACAGATTTGTTTTAGCACCTGTAACTTGATAAATTAGGTCTTCTGTGCGATCAATTTCAAAAGCAGCTGCTTGTGGATTAAAGAAGTGATACCAGTGATGCCAAGTATGGTTGCCAATGACGTGACCTTGAGTTACAATTTTCTTTCCTATTTCTGGAAAGTTTTTTAGATTCTGCCCAACAACAAAAAACGTTCCTTTGATATTATTTGATTTCAGAATATCTAATACTTGCTCTGTAGTGTCAGGCCAAGGGCCATCATCAAAGGTGAGAGCAATCACTTTCTCTCCGTTAGTGAGTTTTGCCTCGTTAATTATTGCCCCTTGAAAACGTGATGGTACTGCATAAGATAGTCCTTTTGTTTGTGCTTCTTGTTGCCAACTTGTAAGCATTGCTGCTTTTAATTTCTCAATGCGCTGCTGAGTTCCTACGTTTGCAGCTACATCCTTGATATCTATATTTTGTCTAATCTGAGCTTCCGAAGCATTTGGTCTTAGAAGCATCATAAAAGCAAGGCTAAAAACACCACCTAAAGCAAGCAGTGCAATTAATATTCCTTCTGGCCACAGAAACGACTTATTGTTTTCCACCTCATTGCTCCTTCAAATATCGAACCATCAACCCCGGTTATGACGGTACGTTATAGCACATTTTTTAGATATCTTAGATACCAGTTACTTTCTGATAATCCTGAAAATTGGAATTGGGGCTAACGAAGATTTACCATTGAGAAGATAGACTATACCGCTTTAACTGAATCTACATACTTTAGATTTGGATGAGCGCTTACACAATACTTAGTACTGTTTAATATCAACCCATTCATCGAAGGCAAAGTCTATACTTCCAAATTCTTAACGCTAGCTCCAAGAAGGAGCAAAATTAGATAATTAGCCACACCCCAACATCCTCTTAAATAGGAATTATGAATTAGTTTCTGTCTTTCATTTCACCGCTAAGGCAACACGAACATTTCAAGTTTTATAGCTTTATAAATAAGATTGAGCTAGACTGTTGCGCCTATAATTTGCAGTTTTCACAAGCTGAAATTTTTATCTTCAGACCTTCTGACAGCAAAATTGTAAGTTATACAACTTTGTGAATTATTTGATTAACATCCAAAACTACTTACAAGGGAAGGGGTATCTTTCAAAAAAGAGTATAGGAAACTATTAGTTCTATTCTTGATAAGATATATTCTACTGCCTGCTGCCATTTGTTCCTTTTTAAGAAAAAGTTAAGTTTTCGACTCACAGAATATTACCTTGCACTTTCTATGAAATAGACCAGACGAAAATTGATTAAATATAGTTTCTCATTGCCAAGGGGCACTTATGCGTTAATCTAGATACTTTTGACTGATTTAGCAAAAATAATTTTATCGGTAGTTTAGTCCTATTTTTAATGTTGATACCTTTAGCCTAAATTGCTAGTGAATTTTGTCTGTTAATCTTGTTCTCGATAATCTAGGAGATTTATATCTTATTAATAGTACAATCTAACATCTAGTGTCACCGTGTAATTACGTAAAAAATCGAATACATATAGGCAAGTTTTTTAAATCAATATTGAGTCCTATGTGGCATTTATGCTATTGAACTATTAAATTCTACACGTAAGTGCAAAATGTATTTTTTTACTATATACCTTGACAAAGCTAAGATTTTGTATTTAAAAGTACATTTAAATAGCAATGAATCTTATGTAATATCACTTAATAATACATATCAAAATATATTTTCCTTCAGCCGATATCAAATCTGCTCAACGATCGATAATAAAACTACCCCACCCGCCCTATGGGGAACCTTATGATGCCTTGGGGAGGGGTAAGGCGAGAACTATGGGCAATTTACTGCACATCATATCAGCCTATACCGAAGAAAGGTAGAGGACAGGAGGAAGTAGAACTGAAAATTATCCAATAACTTGCCTTATAATTGCAACAATTAGAATTAGGATTCTTAATTATCCAGGAATCTTGATGATTTGCTTGTATTCCCTAAGACATGTCATCGTTTATTGACAGTACTTTTACTTGTGTTTAGTAGACGTAATAACTGTATTATTTAATATCTATATGGGTTGATGCAAGACCTAAATTGTTTATAAGTATAAGTATAAGTAAGTAGGCAAGAAAAAATCAAGATATATTAAGGAATGTAAATTAAATTGGAATTAGCTTGTAGTGTTCGCGTAGCGTCTTGTAGAGAAGGCTTAATTTCTCAAATTAGGGCTGAAGCCCCACTACAAACCTTTAATTATTTACGGCGCTCTACTTACCTTTTGAGTCAAAATAATCAAGGTATTTGTCCCACTTCTGAAACTGGCTACAAATTTTTATGATTCCTCACGAAAGTGATGTAAAAGAAAAACATGCGTCGTTAAAAGTATTGCGTAGTTGGCAAGAAAATCTGATTTTAGTTGCGATCGCATTATTTTTAGCACTTCTGATCAGGACTTTTATTGCCGAACCCCGCTATATCCCTTCTGATTCGATGCTGCCAACCTTACATACTGGCGATCGCTTGGTAGTTGAAAAAGTATCCTACCATTTTCACCCTCCCATAACTGGGGATATTATTGTTTTTCAGCCACCCGCAGAACTACAACGTCGGGGATATCCTAAAGACCAAGCTTTTATCAAGCGGGTTATTGGTGAGCCTGGTGAGGTAATTAGTGTTGATTCTGGCAAAGTCTATCTCAACGGTCAACCATTGGCAGAAGACTATATTGCTGAACCACCAAATCAGCCATATCAACCAGTCAAAGTCCCAGAAGATGAATTTTTTGTCATGGGAGATAACCGCAATGATAGTAATGACTCTCGCTATTGGGGCTTTTTACCTAGAAAAAACGTCATTGGTCGGGCAACATTTCGTTTTTGGCCGCTCGATCGCATTGGGTTTATTTAATTAATTTTGGATTTTGGATTTTAGATTTTTCCTTCAATCCAAGTTGCGCTGTCAGCGCACCAAAAATGCAACTCAAAATCTAAAATTAGCAGAGTTAGGAGTTATTTTAAAACTTCTAACTTAAAACTTTAAATAATACATCAGTTGAGCGATCGCATCACCACTTAGCTCTAGCCGTCGTTGAAAATCAGCTAGGTTACGGTAAGGTCCTACTGATTGCCGATTTTGAACAACTGCTTCTGCTAAAGACAAATCTATAAATGGAATTTGGGCTAAGTTTTCGACTGTTGCTGTATTCGGATTGACTAAATGGGTCGGATTGTCTAGAGATTCGCGATCGTAGTAAATAAAATTTAGCAGAGGCTTTAATGGTTCCAGGCGCGGCGCTGGTATAGCCAAAGCCGCAGCGATATCTTCAATACAGTAAAATTTAACACCAGAATGCGAAAGTTCTACAAGCGATCGCGCTTGGTGAATTGACAAACCTGGTAAACGTAACCAATCATCGACAGTGGCTTGATTAGCATCAATGCGAATACCTAATTTTGCCGCAATTTGAATTTCTTCCCCAGATTGCAGGCGATAGTAAGGATCGTTGAGGAGCTTGGCGCGGAGTTTTTGCAGTCTGGGATTCAAAGGTAGCCAGTTATTCATCTTATCGCTTACCTCAAGAAATCTGGTCTAGCAATTGGCGGCGCTTTTGCTCAAACTCATACTCTGAAATCAGTCCATCTTGGCGCAAAGCATCTAATTCTCGCATTGCGTCAGCCATCGCTCCTATCTGATTACTTACCTTTTGTGAGTTTCTTGTCGCTGACTTGCCAAGATTAAAATTACGATCGAAAGCTTCTTCATCTTGGGCTAAATACCAAACTCCCTCAATAGCACTAGCTACCTTGGGAATGGGTGTCCAGGAAAGCAGCACATACAAAATACCCCACAACGGTTGTCCTAGATAGAATTTATGTAATCCTGAAATTGTTAGCGTGCCAGAAAAAGCTAAAACAGCAGCAATACTTCGACTTTTGCGCTTAGTCAACATATTTCTAATAAATCTATCAATACCACAGTTCCGACAATCAGATAGTCAACTACCTGGCTTCCCCTCCAGACTTTTGAAAGTCCCACACACAATTTTGAAGAAATTTGAGTAAGTTTCACATGACTGTGCATTGAGCTTTGATGCTAATTTTAAGTTTTTAACAGCTTTATTACTACTATGTCACAGACCTTACTACCGTCGGGATGGGTTGAAAAGCTTTGCGATCCTTACGCTGTCTTAGGAATCTCTATGATTGCTGACGATCGCCAGATTTTCAAACGCTATTACACTTTAGCGAAATTGTTACATCCCGATCGCAATACTAAAAACTGTAATTCAGATCAACAATTAGCAACGGCAATATTGAGCCATTTAATCAATCCAGCTTATGCACAACTGAAAAATCGACAGAAGCGCTTAATTGCGATCGCTATGCTGCGCTCCGATGCAAGAGTTTTGGATCAGAAGCCTTTGTCTTCTAAAAATGCCATAGCTCAGGAAATGATGGAAATGCCTACACCCGAAGCAGAATTATTTTACGAAGAAGCGATCGCCTGTTATGCAGAAGCTCAATACAAATCACTAGATCAGTTTTATCAGGTGACGCAACAAATTACTATACTAAATTTAGTATACTTACGCTTCCATAAACCAGACCTCTTCCTACCACAAAAAGTTGTTCCCATCATCCCTAAAGTAGAAGTCAACCCAGTTGAATTTACATTAACTGAAGTTAAACCAGTTTTGACAAACTACGCTCAACGTCATTACCAGCGAGCTATTGAATACGTCAAGCTAACCAAATGGCCCCTAGCCGTACAAGAACTGCGCGATGCCATCAAGTTAGAGCCAAATAACAGCGACTATTATGCCTTATTAGGTTTGGTACATCTCAAACAGAAATTTATCGGGATGGCTAGGGTTTATATCTGTCAAGCATTAAAACTGAATCCGCAAAATTCACTAGCTTTAAAATACGCTTCCGAACTGAAAATTAAACTGGGCGAAAACACCAATCCTAAATCAATGGCTAAAGCTATGAGTATTGCGGCTTTATTAAGTCGGTTTACACAGAGAAAAGGTTCTCAAGTCAAGTGTTGAAATTTGGGTAACAAACCTTACTAAAACCGAAGCTTAGTCATCAGATTACTCACCTAGACTAAAATAATAAATAGAAGTAAAACTATTAAGCTACTGAGTCTGGACACTCAGTTTAGTATAAGCAATATGGGATTCTTCGATTCTGAGATAGTTCAGCAAGAAGCTAAACAGCTATTTGAGGATGTTTCCTTCCTATGGCCCACCTAAGAGTGAATAAGGCACATAACATCCTGGCTCAAAGAGCATAAATACTGCTGTTGGTGTGTCTTGTTTTAGACGGCTTTCTACAAACAGCGGACGCGACGCACCCAGCAGTGTAGGAATAGACCCAACCCGTTCAAGTGGCCACCATGCTTTATTGATTAAATCTGTTTGTGACCTGCAATTTAGAGTTTTTCCATACATGTAATCCCGATCACACTCCAGAGGACCGACGTAGCTACGCTGACCGTATGGAATTGTACAAGGAATGCCGTTTCGTCCGGGCAAGGCATAACCGTGTTGCCGAAGGACACGTGGTAGGAACATGGCTGACAGTACGGAAAATGCCAGGATTCCTGCACCAAAGCGTAAAACTAGTTCTGTTAATAGCCATAAAGTCTTAACGAGGCAAATAGAGGTCAATCAGCGCATTTTCCGCGATTACAGACGGAAAGATGAATCTATAACGGGACTTGAACAAAGTTCAAGCCCAAACAAACCCTAAACGCTTTAGGTGTAAAGCAAATACAGTAAGTTTCACAGACCTTTATTGAGTCGGTCTAGCGAGAGGAAGCGTTTTCAAGTCAAGTGTTGAAATTTCGGTAACAAACCGTACTAAAAGCGAAGCTTAGTCACTAGATTACTCACCTAGACTAAAATAATAAATAGAAGTAAAACTATTAAGCTACTGAGTCTGGACACTCAGTCTAAATATAAGCAATATGGGATTCTTCGATTCTGAGATAATTCAGCAAGAAGCAAAACAGCTATTTGAGGATTATCAAGCACTAATCAAGCTTGGTAACAACTACGGCAAATTTGACCGCGATGGCAAAAAGCTGTTTATTGAGCAAATGGAAGCCATGATGGATCGGTATCGCATCTTTATGAAGCGTTTCGAGCTATCAGAAGATTTCATGGCCCAAATGACCGTAGAACAACTGAAAACACAATTAGGTCAATTCGGTGTCACCCCGCAACAAATGTTTGACCAAATGCACCTAACTTTGGAGCGGATGAAAACCGAGCTAGAAAAACAGGCTTAGTAAATTTTAGATTTTGGATTAATTGCCAATCCAAAATCCAAAACGTCAAATTATTGTGACTTAGGGCGAGAAAACTGAGAAGGTGACTTGAAGTTTTCTACTGGTGTGTTCTTAAGTGCCTTCTCCATAAAATCTTTCCAAATAGGAGCGACCATAACACCACCTGTTGCATGGTCAGCTAATTGTCTGTTGTCGTCTCTCCCTACCCAAACCGCAGTTGTTAACTGTGGCACAGTTCCAACAAACCAAATATCTTTTTCTGATGATGTCGTTCCCGTCTTACCGGCCGCTGGACGACCGATAGCAGCACCTTTACCAGTACCTTCAGAAATTACCGAGCGCATCACATCAATAATTGCTGCCGATGCCCAAGGATCGAGAACTAGCTGAGGCTTGGGAGTGTTGTCTAGCAACACGTTACCACTACTATCAGTGACACGGGCAATTACAGTTGGTGGTGACTGCCAACCATAATTAGCAAAGGTGGCATAAGCACTAGCCATTTCCAGAGGTGTAACACCAATTGCACCAAGAGGCAAGGAAGTAACAGGTTCCATCGGACTCATAATACCCAAGGTACGACAAGTTTCGATCACTCGATTCATTCCCACAGCCTTACCAATCTTGATTACAGGAATGTTTCGTGACTGGGCTAAAGCTGTTCTAATTGGCATCGATCCCCTAAAACTGTTATCGTAATTTCTGGGTGAGTACCAACCGTTACCATCTCGATAGCTGACTGGAGAATCTTCCACCGTTGAGTCTGCCGTATATTTACCAGTAGCAAAAGCAGTATAATATACAAATGGTTTAAAGGAAGATCCGGGCTGACGTTGAGCTTGAGTTGCCCGATTGAATTCACTGGTTTTAGGATCTATACCGCCCACCAATGCTTTGATAAAATGTGTGCGCGGATCAATTGACACCAGCGCCATTTGGTTTTTAGATAATCCCTGATCTAAAAGTGCTTTATGCCACTTAGTGACGGTTTCCTCTGCCATTATTTGGAACTTGGCATCAACTGTCGTTTGCACGCGCATCCCACCTTTTAGTAGTGTGTCACGCCCAAACTTTTTAGCCAATTCCTGGGCTACGGTGTTGGTTACGTAAGGTAAGGCACTACCTTGAAAGGATTTGATTTTACCAAGTTTGATTTCCTGCTTGAGGGCATTGTCATACTCAGATTGGTCGATCCAGTTTAATTCCAGCATCCGCCCCAGCACTTCTTTTTGTTTCTGTTTTGCCAGCTTCATGCTCACAAAGGGGCTGAATTCTTCTGGTGCTTGGATCAAACCCGCCATCATTGCTGACTCACCCAAGGTTAAATATTCTGATGACTTATTAAAGTAACTACGGGCTGCCGTTTGCACACCATAATTATTATGACCCCAATAAACTTGATTGAGGTACATTTCTAAAATTTGGTCTTTAGTGAGAATTTGCTCTAACCTGATTGCTAGCACTGCCTCTGCTAACTTGCGGGTAAAGGCGCGTTTTTGAGATAAAAACAGGTTTTTTACCAATTGCATAGTAACAGTAGAGCCACCCTCTTTGACTCCACCTGCTACCGCGTTAACTACTATAGCCCGGCCAACACCAGTCGGGTTAATACCGTGGTGATCGTAGAAGTGGCTATCTTCACTTGCTAATACAGCCCGTTTTAAATTCGGGGAAATTCTATCTAGGGGTACGACTTCCCGGTTGGCTTCCCCGTGAATACTCGTTAAAAGTTTACCCTTAACGTCATAGATGTAAGTTGTTTCTGAGGGAAAAAAGTTACGTAGCTGTCTCACATCTGGCAAGTTACGGAAACTAATGGCTAAACCAACCAGTCCTCCGGCTACAATGGAACTTGCCAACATGGTAATTGAGAGCAGAGTACCGCCAGTTACCTGACCGACTCCTTTCAAAAACTCAAAACCTGATGAAGCCCGACGTTGTGGCTGTTTATCTTCAAAAGTCCTAGAAGACGACACGGCGATTTCACTTCCTCACTTATAAATTTAACTGTAATTGATTGGACGAAGCAAGGCGGTTAATTTTTTGCAATTATAGTAGTTTGGCAGATGAGAAAGTGGATAAATTGCAAGTGTTTATAACCAACTTAACTTCTAGCGGGCAAAACATAGCTAACAGTGGATTTTCTAGTATGACGCAAGATTTTGCTTGGCTGCGTCGTGGTGTTGTAGAAGTTTTTCCACAACCAACTGATGTTAACAGCGAAAATCTAGAAAAGCGCTTGTTAACTACAAACCAACCTTTGAGGATCAAGTTGGGAATTGACCCTACTGGTACTGATATTCATCTTGGTCATAGCATACCAGTACGGAAACTGCGAGCGTTTCAAGATGCAGGGCATATAGCAGTTCTAATTATTGGCGATTTTACCGCACGTATTGGCGATCCGACAGGTAAATCTGAAGTGCGTCGTCAGCTTACAGAAGCAGATGTAGCCCAAAATGCTCAGACTTATCTCGATCAAGTACGTCCTATCTTGGATTTTGACACACCAGGAAGGTTAGAGGTGCGTTATAACTCCGAATGGCTCTCTGGGCTTAATTTAGAGAAAATTTTGGAATTACTCTCCACGATGACGGTGGGGCAGATGTTGGCTAAGGAAGGATTTGCCGATCGCTATAAGAAAGAGAATCCGATTTTTATCCATGAGTTCCTATACCCGTTAATGCAAGGTTTCGATTCCGTTGCTGTTGAAGCAGATGTGGAATTAGGAGGGACAGATCAAAAATTTAACATCGCTGTAGGCAGAGATTTGCAGCGCCATTTTGGTCAAAAGCCCCAGTTTGGGATGCTGCTGCCAATTTTGATTGGCACAGATGGGGTGCAAAAAATGTCTAAGTCTTTAGGTAATTATATTGGGTTGTCAGAACATCCGGGGCAAAAATATCAGAAGTTACAAGGGGTTCCAGATAATCTGCTGGAGGAGTATTTTGAACTGCTGACAGATTTACCTTTGGATAATTTGCCAGAAAATCCCCGCGATCGCCAAACTCTCCTAGCATGGGAAGTTGTCAAGCAGTACCACGGCGAAATAGCCGCCAAAGAAGCAAAAGAAGCAGCGCAAAGTGGCGGAAAGGAAGGTGCAGTTCCCGAATTTTCTCTAGCTGAAGCATCACAGTTTCCCGCGAAATTAGCCTATATTCTGAATGTCACTGGCTTATGCAAAAGTACAGGGGAAGGTAAGCGGAAAATTCAAGAAGGTGGAGTCCGCTTAGATGGCGATCGCATTACCGATGTTGATACTACTTTTGCTGATTCTGGTGAGTTACAAGGTAAGGTTTTACAAGTTGGGAAAAATAAGTTTGTGCGTTTAGTTTAAATGGGGAGTGGGGAGTAGGGAATGGGGAATAGTGAACAGGCTGAAAAACGAGTTATTGTGGCTTTGGATGTGCCGGATGAAGAAAGTGCGATCGCTCTTATAGATCAACTCCCGCAAGTGGTTTGGTGGAAAGTCGGCTTAGAGTTGTTTACTAGCACTGGCCCAAAAATTCTGCAAGTTTTGAAATCTAAGGAAAAGCGCATCTTCCTAGATTTAAAGTTTCACGATATCCCTAACACAGTTGCTGGCGCTTGTCGTAGTGCGGCTCGTTACGGGGTAGATTTATTGACAATTCATTCTACATCAGGGACAGAAGCTCTGAAAGCTGCAACAGAAGCGGCACAAGAAGGGGCTGCCCAAGCGGGTGTAAAACCGCCTAAGTTAATTGCTATTACCTTGTTAACGAGCATTTCTGCTAGAAAGTTGGCGTTTGATTTAAAGATTCCCCTAGAATTACCAGAATACGCGCTAGAAATGGCATTGCTGGCTCAAGAGGCGGGATTGGATGGGGCAGTTTGTTCGCCCCAAGAGGTGGCACAGTTGCGAGAAACTTGTGGAGATGACTTTTTGCTAGTTTGTCCGGGAGTACGACCAACTTGGGCTGATATTGGCGATCAAAAGCGATCGCTTACTCCAGCCCAAGCAATTATTGCTGGTGCAGATTATCTCGTAATTGGCCGTCCCATTACTACTGCTACTGAGCCGGAGTTAGCCTGGAAGAGGATTTCTGAGGAGTTAACCACAGTGACATGAAACTAAGAGTCAGTGAGAAACTCAAAGACAGGGCGCAGGGTGTAGGGGAGAAAAATTTTGCTTCTTCGCTTCAGAAAAAAAATTATAGTTGGCTTTTAGTTTGTAGCTTCTGGGTTTTAGTATTAAATATTCTTACTTACCCAGCATTCTCGATAAACCTTACCCCTAAACCCTCTCTTTTAGCAGAAAGGGAAAATATCAACGACGGGGCGAAATCTTTCTGTTCCGATCAAAATTTAGAAACATTAACTATACAGTTACTCCAAGATTTACCTAGTTATACTAATCGTGCTAGTCAACGCGCCCGTCGCCTCAGCAGAAGCAGTGATATTTACAGTTATATGCTAGTGGCAGGAAGACCTGAATTTACTCCTTTGCCCCTAAACCTTGAAAAATATAGTGCAGATGCGTCTAAAAACTCTACATCAGGAGTCGAGCAAGTTTTCTTTACTACCTTGGAGCGGCAGTACATAGGAAAGAAAGCGATCGAATTGCAAGAATTCCACTGGCTGTTGTTGACTAAAACTACAACTGGTTGGCATTTAGTAATGATGTTTACTCAAACTGGTTCCTATTCAGGAAAGCAGCCGTTATCCCCACCACGCGATAGTAGTAATGGCACTGTTGCCCAAGGGGTTAATACTTGGTTACGCGATTGCCAAGCTGGAAGTGTGCGTAAATAAAACCTAATTCAAAATCTTCTGGTTCTTCGGTTATTTTTATGGAAAATCTGCTTCAAAATCATTGAAAGCCCTACCCTATAAGCATTTCATTCAAAACAGTACCATAATTTTTTATAACCCTTGCCCCACAAGGATTTTGTTACAATCAATCCTCAAATACCATAAAAGGGACGCAAGAGCCAATCTTCTTAAATTAGGAGAATATTAAACAATGTCTAAAATACTTACTCAAATTCTCTATGAACAGGATTATCACTTGTGGTTAGAAACTACCTTAAAACAATTGTAAGAACGAGATTTAGAGCATCTTGATTGGAAGCATTTGATTGAGAAGATTGAAAGATTGGGTAATGAACAGAAGCACAAACTCGAAAGTTATCTTTTGCAACTTCGTAAACATCTCCTTTTGTATCAACATTGGAGTCTTCCTGAATGTAAAAATCATTGGGAAGTAGAAATTGATAATTTTCGGGTGGAACTTAGGAAATTAACCAAATCTAAAAACCTCTACAACTATCTGCTCACAGTGCCTGAAGAAGTCTACATTGATGCGCTACGACAAGCAAAAAAGAAAAGTGGATTGAATTGTTTTCCGCAAACTTGTCCTTATACCATTGAGCAAATTTTAGATGTGGATTATTTACCATCATTTATCTATTGTTCGATTAATCGATTCCATAAATATACATCATCCAATCACCGTGTATCAGTATAATTGCGCCTATGCCTTTGGAAAGATTTTCAGCAAGTTTAGCTGATAAACAGCCAAAGAAAGCATAGATTATTTAAAAACTAAAGCGGGCTTGAATTTAAGCGTTGTAACTCCCGTTTTTTGGCGATAACATAGAAATAAGTTTATTTAAAGCTTCTCAAACCGCTTTTAGCGTGAGTTTTTTTATGGAGATTCAATTAATCAACATCGGCTTTGGTAACATTGTGTCTGCTAACCGAGTAGTTGCGATTGTCAGTCCAGAGTCTGCCCCGATTAAGCGGATTATTACGGATGCACGGGACAGAGGTCAACTTATTGATGCAACTTACGGCCGTCGGACTAGGGCTGTAATTATCACCGATTCCAGCCACGTAATTCTGTCGGCAATTCAGCCGGAAACGGTAGCGAATCGCTTTGTAATTTCCCGCGATCATCAAACTGTAGATAATTAGTAGTAGGTTATTTCTACTCCTCTTTGTACCGAGCGGCAGTATTATCTGAATTAGATAAGTTTTTTGTCACCCTTGCTACAAATTCTTTAGTCACCAGTGAATTTGCTCAGGAACACAAGACTAATGAATAATATCTTCATTGATTAATTTATAGGTTGAGGGGATGATACCAGTTTTACCTATCGAGAGTAGTGCTACTACCGAAGAATATTTGCATTTAGGCAGATTGATTGTTTTAACTGGCCCTAGTGGGGTTGGTAAAGGCACTTTAATGCGATCGCTGCTACAACGTCATCCAGAACTTTATTTTTCCGTATCCGCAACCACTCGTTCTCCCCGTCCAGGGGAAATAGATGGCAAAAATTATTACTTTGTCAGCCGTAGTAAATTTGAACAGTTACTCGCTGAAGGTGAATTTTTAGAATGGGCAGAATTTGCTGGTAACTATTACGGCACTCCCCGCGAAGCTGTACTTAACCAAATTCATTCTGGCAAGTTGGTAGTGCTAGAAATTGAACTAGAAGGCGCAAGACAAATTCGTGCTTCTTTCCCCAGCGCCCTCAGCATTTTCATTTTACCGCCTTCTTTTGAGGAATTGGAGAAACGGATACGCGATCGCGCCCAAGACTCTGAAGAAGCGATCGCTCGTCGTCTACTCCGCGCCCAAGAAGAAATTCAAGCCGCAAATGAATTTGATATTCAAATCGTTAACGACGATTTTGAAACTGCTTTAAATGACATTGAAACGGTTTTGTTTAAATAAGTTTGGAGAGACGCGATTAATCGCGTCTGTACGGGAGTAAGGAGTTAGGAATTTTAACTCCTTACTTCTAACTCCTAACTCTTAATTTCTAAATTAACCAAATAAACCTTGAATTAGTCCCAGGTTGCTAGTCAAAAAGTAAGCAACTACTGCACCACCAATACCACCAATTAAGAAAGAACTGGCAAAGTTGTTCCAGCTTTCTTTAGAGTTAAAAGCATCTACCGGGGGATTGGGTACGGTAACGCTAGCAAGTGCTTTGGGTGGATTGCTATTGGAATACAAGGATAGACAAGCGGTAAGAACAACAACCAAGCCAATCGCTGCCAGTAAACCAGCTAAATTCGCATTATCTGTATCCCGCAGTGGGCCTAATTTGGCAAAGGGGCCAAATAGCAAGTAACCATGAGCCATGCCAACTTCTAAACCGCGTCTGGCAGGAGCCAGACCTGGGCGATAGGCAGGTAAGTTATTAATGAACCACTTGACCAAGGGAGAAGCATTAACCGGGGTTTCTAGGTTGCCAATCTGCGGATCGCGGAAAGCAGGGAAAACAACTTCCCGATTTCTGGGATCGCTGGGGAGATTCTTTGATGCATTTACAGCTTGTGCCATATTTTATGTTCGCCTCTAAATTTAAAATGGTGGCATTTTTATATTAATAATAATTGTAGCTAAAGATGTCTTTTGGCTAAGAAGTTTAGAAAAATTAATTTAGCTACTTTTAAAAGTGTGAAACTCGCGATCCTGTTTACAGAGCGCGAGTTTCAAAAAACTCTTTGTGCTACCTATTTGGGTGATAATTCTGCTTAACTAAGCCGAATATAACCACTACATAATTTTAGGAAAAACACAAGAAATTCAACTGTGCTAAATCCCTTGTTCCACTTATGGCAGTGGGTGGAAAAGTAAGTCGGGGAAAAAGAGGTTGAATTCAATCAAGATAACTGCTGTGATGGACAGCCAGATGGTAGCTGCAACCGGTGCTGTGGAAAGAAATTTAATCAAATAAGCTGATTGAGCGCCTTTGTCTGCCATGAATTTAGTCTCCAAAACGAATGAATTAGTTAAGCTGATTTAGCGTGGGGAAATGGGGATTTCTGAATCCTTGGCTGCTAATTTTCCAGAGAGAAGTTCTTGGACTGCTGCTACTGGCCAAGTAAAGCCTGATGCCATGATGGGTAGTGCCAAACCAAGATCGATTTGGATTTCTTTTAGTTCAGTGTCAGATTCCTTTTTGATTGCTTGCAGATAGGCACGACCTACCCAGCCAATCCAACCAGCAATATATAGAAACAGAATACTGGGAATCAAAAAGTCACCAGCCCGATCTAGACGACCATCAACAATCAAGTGGGGGTAGCCTTCAGGACCACACAGTGCCTGAGAATAACGCTCAAACCGCTTTCTCCCAGATTCGGGATCGGCGGTGGTATTACGGGCATTAGCTGCTAGCTCTTGAAAAGCGGGATTGTCCTTGCAGGGTGTCAAATTAGCCCCTAAAGCTTGTGCTGGGGAGGCAAAGTTGAACCAAAGACAAATCGCTAACATCAAAGCAAACAATCGTCGCATAGAGTTGTTTCCTTTTATTACAAAACAAGAAGTTCTTTGTACAAAACGAAGCGGCTTGTACAGTCGTTTATTTGCATAACTAGGAAGTCATCATACTCTTGGGTGGGAACCGAGTAAAGTTTAAGTAAATAAAAGTTAAAGCTTCTCAACCAAAATTAGAGTGCTGTTAGCGGATAGCTAGGGTTTAGCCCGTGCTGAGTAACGAGTGCTGAGTAAAGGAATTGTTGTTGTAGGGTAGTAAAGAAGCAAGATTTTCTCTCCACTATTCAGGACTCAGCACTCAGCACTCAAGAAATGACAACCGTTTTAGCAATAGAAACCAGCTGTGATGAAACTGCCGTCGCAATTGTTAACAATCGTAAAGTTTGCAGTAGTATTGTAGCCTCGCAAATTCCAGTCCATCAGCAGTATGGCGGGGTAGTGCCGGAAGTAGCGTCTCGCCAGCACTTGGAAACGATAAATGTTGCGATCGCCCAAGCCCTAGAGCAAGCGCAACTAGACTGGGGACAAATTGACGCAATTGCCGCTACTTGTGCGCCTGGACTCGTAGGAGCGCTGTTAGTAGGGTTAACTGCTGCCAAAACCCTAGCGATGGTACACAACAAACCATTTTTGGGAGTTCATCACCTCGAAGGTCACATTTACGCAACGTACTTGAGCGAATCAACTTTAAATCCCCCTTTCTTGAGTTTATTAGTTTCTGGCGGACATACAAGCTTGATTTTCGTCAAAGATTGTGGTAATTACGAAACACTAGGACAAACCCGTGATGATGCTGCGGGTGAAGCCTTTGATAAAGTGGCGCGATTATTAAAGCTAGGTTATCCCGGTGGCCCAGCGATTGATAAGTTGGCACAACAGGGAAATCCCCAAGCCTTTGCCTTACCAGAAGGAAAAGTTTCTTTACCTGGTGGGGGGTTTCATCGTTATGATGCAAGTTTTAGTGGGTTAAAAACGGCTGTATTGCGTTTAGTGCAGCAATTAGAGAAAGATGGTGGACAAGTGCCAGTAGCAGATGTAGCAGCTAGCTTTCAGGAAACCGTAGCGCGATCGCTAACCAAAAGAGCGATCGCCTGTGCCTTAGACTACGGTCTAGACACAATTGCCATTGGTGGCGGTGTAGCAGCCAATAGCGGATTAAGAAAAAACCTCCAAGCCGCCGCCATTCAACATAACCTCCGCGTCCTATTCCCCCCTCTAAAATTCTGTACCGATAACGCCGCCATGATCGGCTGTGCCGCCGCCGATCATCTATCCCGTGGTCATACATCCACCCTCACGTTAGGCGTTGAGTCTAGGTTAGCCCTAACCCAGGTGATGAAGTTGTATCACCCCGTTGAATAGTCATTTTTCATTAGTCATTTTTAACCACCAATGCCCAATGCCCAATGCTCAATGCCCAATAATTAATGACTAATGACAATCGACCGAATGCGATCGGCCACTTCATCCGGCTGTTCCAACATAGCCAAATGTCCGCAATTAGGAATTTCCAGAACATTGTCACCACAATATTGGAACAGCCTGTGAAAGCTAGCTAAATGGCGCACATACTTGGGTTCCATAACCTTATCCTCAGCACCAGCCAAAAAATAAACTGGCTGCTTCAGTTGAGATACTAGCTCAGGTAAACGATTGATTTCTTCCTCCGTTGTGGAATCTAACAGAGTTCCTAACGCTGCTTCTGGGTCAGCCACAACGAAATCAATTAGCCTCTGACGTGCCCAATGACGGTCTAAAGGACGAGCTACACTGGCTCTAGTAAACAGCAAATCAATCAAAGGCACTTGGGAGAGCCAACGCGGACGGACTTGCAAAAATTTCTGACCCGCCGAGCGAAACTGCTCAAAGGCTTCTTTGAGGTAAATACCACCGCCAGCGTTGATACAGATAACTCCCTTAACACACTCAGGTATTCGATCTGCTCCCCAAAGAGCGATCGTCCCTCCCAATGAGTGACCAATTAGCCAAGCACTAGTAATATTCAGCTGTTTTAGGAGAATGGCTAAATCCTGAGCATAAGCCGCAGGAGTATAAAGAGAATCGATTGGTGAGCCAACCGCACTACTGGAGATAGGCATTAGACTCAGAGAAGTTTGGGCCCCACTAAAATCAGTTTTTACCTGAGACTGGGATTCACCAAAACCCCGCAAATCATAGGAAAGGCACTGCAAATCATCTGATAGGCGGGAAATCACAGGTTGCCAATACCCACTGCTATTGAGCCAACCGTGGATAAATACTAAAGCGTGGGGGCAGGAAGTGGGAGCCGTTAGCTCGTATGCGTGTGGAACGCCCAAGATTTCAATAGTTGCCATACTTATATCGTACCCTGAAGGGCGAGTGCGACTAAAGACCGGACAAGAAGAGCTAGGAGTTTGGAGTGAGAAGTGAAGAGTTGTGAATTTTTAACTCATAACTCATAACTCCTAAGTGATTAACTCCTCACTTTTTTCATTTCCCCAGCAACCTCTGTCGGACTCCTTCGGCAATCTTGTGACCGAGATATTCAGGAATGAGGCTTTCATTTGGCCCCAATAAGTAGAGAATTAGCCGTGTACGTCCACGCCAAACCAATAAATTGGCATTGACTACCAGCAGGTCTTCCTGCCAGATGGCGTACATCACTTTGTAGAATAATCCTGGTTGATTATCGGCTTCAATCACTAAGGCAGGGAGATGAAAGACCGGATCGACATAGAATTCAGTTTGTACCTGCTCTAAACCAGTGTCCAGATTGAATTCTACTGCCAGCATCTCTTCTACCTCAAACCGACCTCCTAAAGCCTCGCGGATGGCGCGACAGACATTTTCTGCGGTTTTCTCCGTCAAGGCTTTACTACCACGAGATACCAACAATTTGATAAAAACTAACATTGGTGGACGGATCTGACCGTATAAACTCAGACCGTGAATAGTCAACCCATAAGCTGCTAATACACCAAAAATATCGCTGAGGAGAAAAGACTGGTTGCGGTAAGCAAAATGCAAAGCACTTTTACTACCTTCCGGTTTCAGTTCAATAACAGCGCGTCTAGTTTTATAGAGACGGTAGGCTAGGCGCAAATTTTGCAGTTGAATCTCACTGCTGACGAATTGCTCGTAAAACTGGGGAAACGCTCGGTTAAAGCGTTTTAGGAGTTCCAGTGTTGAAGATTTTAAACCAGAAGCCATTTTTAAGGGTAAAACTCGCTTGCTTTCATCACCTGGGGACTAGGGGCTGGGTGTTGGGGACTAGTAACGTGACGCTCTCTTGGAGACGCTGCGCGAACGCGGACTCGCTTTTCGCGTCGCTAACGTAATTCGTAATTACTATTGCGTAAGGGTTTTAGACATTTCAAAGGGGTAGTTGATTTCCGCCTTGCTGTACTAGGGATTGGCGGCTGGGGACTAGGAAAGAATTTTCCCGAATACTCAATCTCTTGTATACAATTCACTCCTAAGCTAACGTGCATTTAAGCTCTACACGAGCAATTGCCAGGATTTGGTTTTTCCATATTAAATTTTGAATTTTAAGCGGAGACTTCCCACCATCATAACTTCGGTGTCCAATTGCATTGGTAAGTAAGAGGGCGAACTGAAGAGGATGCGAGCTGCAATTTTGAATTAGTTTACATCCTTACCCTTTTGGGGAATTTCTCCTAGCCTCTACAACAAAATGCTAAAGTTGAAAATGATTGGTGTGAAACACGCTCTAACTTGCTGTTACTATTGCAAATCCCGAAAACAACCGAAAAACTTTCAGTGTAAGGGGTTAGCAAATGGGGGTAGCTATGTTAAACGTGAATCAACACTCCTGAGAGTGGAAACCAATTTAGTTATACTACCCGAACCACGTTGGCATGGGTTTTTGGAAAACTTGGTTTAGTACTCCTGAATCTGTAGCGACAACTAGGACAAACCCCTTAGAAGAACGTGTGGATGCTGCGGGCAACTCCAACCCTAGCAGCATTAGCGAAGCTTCTTCAAAGGAGACTCGCATCGTCTTCAGTACGGAGCGAGATATTGACCTGTATGAGCTAGAAGAACTCTGTGATGCAGTTGGTTGGTCGCGTCGTCCTCTAAGAAAAGTGAAAAAGGCTATTGAGCATAGTTTTCTTGTCGCCTCAATGTGGCAGGTGAGAGGAAACCAAAAGCGGCTCATTGGTTTTGCCCGCGCTACCTCAGATCACGCGTTTAATGCCACTATTTGGGATGTGGTGGTTCACCCAGACTTTCAAAGTCAAGGACTGGGTAAAGCACTGATGAAATATGTTCTCAAAAAACTTAGAAGCGAAGAAATTAGTAATGTCACTCTCTTCGCCGATCCTCATGTTGTAGATTTCTACCGGACTATGGGGTTTATGGCTGACCCAGAAGGCATTAAAGGTATGTTCTGGTATCCTCACTAGTATTTAATCAAAATAAAACCCGATTTGCACAAGAAAATCAGGTCAAATGATGAAAATCCGTTATTTTGATTTAGTTTTGCTTTTTTCTGCCGACGAGGGCGCAAGTATATGTCTTGTAAAACTAAGTCGGCAAAAAACCTTATCAGTGTAAATATTTAATCTATCTTATTCTTGGTAAAAAAGATTAGGCATAAGCCGTATGATGTGATATAGTTACCTTAATGCTTTTGGTAAAGCGCGATCGCTTTCATGGGAAACTAAAACCCAAGCCCAAAAAGTAGATAAGTATAACCGGGATGTAGCGCAGCTTGGTAGCGCGCCTGCTTTGGGAGCAGGATGCCGCAGGTTCAAATCCTGTCATCCCGATTTAAGTAATACATTTAATATCCAAAGCGAATTGACAGAGTTTGTTATCCGTAAAAATGTGCAATTTAATAAATTGCACATTTTTACGGATAACAAGCAGATTGCCTGTTAAGTAAGTTGGCATAATAAAACCAACCTGTGTAAAAAAAGACAAACTGGGCTAAAACCGTTTTCCCTCCAGCCTCCAGCCTTATCCCAATGACAAATTTTTACGCCAATCTACTTGTATTGTTTAGTTTGCTGTTAAAGCCTAACAATAATATTACGCCGTTAAGCAGTAAGATATTCCTGGTATTGAGCTTTGTATAGATTTGAGAAGATATTCAAGCAAGCGGGGTGGAACGATTGATTAAGTAATAGCGTCACCCGATATTAGAGAAAGCCGATAGAATGGCATTTATCATATCCAAGGTCGAGAGACTAAGAAACTTTTCACCGTTTGAGAAGACATATAATAGGCATCTACAGAATTTCGTGGTGAATAAGCGAAATCCAGAAAAACACAACTCTAGCACTGTGAATTTGTGAAAACGATACTATAGCAACCCTCAATACTTGGGGAATATTGGATTTTGACCGTTGACGCTTAACCTCAACCTCAACGCGCACAATGAATTTTTCCCAACTGAAATAGATTGCTATATAACTAAAGCTAGTTGGTGCTGTGCAAATCCAACCATTTGTTTAATTTAATTGGATTATTGATGCGAGGAGCAGTCATGAAATCATTTATTCGCTTGGGCGCAACATTGGGCATAGCTGGCAGTGTATTTTTAACGGGACTTTCAGGAATAGGCAATTTACCAGGAATAGGCAATCTAGAGGCGGTAGCGTTGCCACAAGATCAAATTGTGAAAAAGCTCCAAGAAGTACCTGTATTTACGCTTACCAATCCTAAAGGCGAATTCGTAGTTCTTTCGAGGAACAACGCATCTAAGCCTGTTTCTCAAGTGGGATTTTTTATTAGCAAGCAAGATGCTCAAAAATTCCTTGACAATCGGCTCAAAAAAGAAAATCCCCAATTGGCAGGCACCTTACAGGTTAGACCTTTATCTCTGGCAGACTACTATAAAATCGTCCAAGAGAGCAAAAAGAAATCAGACTCCGTAATTTATACTTTAGTACCGACGCAAGAACAAGTAGCTTCGGCAACAAGTATGCTGAATCAAAATGGTAAAAAAGGGCAGCAATTCAATGGGATTCCCTTATTTGTACCCAAATTTAAGAAAGATAATAGCTATTTGACCATTCCCCTTGCAAAAGGCAACGAGCGATTCATTCCATTCTTTTTTGAAAAAGAGCAAGCAGTAGCTTTGTTAGACCAATTCAAAAAAGCCGTGCCAAAGGAAGCAGACAACACTGAAATTCAGGTAGTTGATTTGTACGGTGTTATGGAGGCTCTCAATAGCAGCACCGATCCTAGTATCAATAAAATTGTTCTCTATCCATCGCGGGAGTCCATCAATTTTATTCGCTCACTTGCGCCGAATCAATCATCAGGTGCGAAGCCTGCTGCTGCACCCGCGAAAAAATGACGGTTAATGTACTCCAAGGTTGACATGGGTGAGAAGCATCTGATAGTTTCTGGTTTACAACTTTGGCAGTGGCGAAATGGAGCTATTGAAGCAGCGATCGCCACTGATGTGCCAACAATGGAGGTAGATTGGCTACTCTTAGAAGTTGCTGGGTTAGACCGCTTGGTACTGCGTTTGGAGTCTTTTAAAGACTGGCCGCAAATTCAGCTGCAATTGCCTCTAGAAGAGTTAGACCAGTTATGGCAGAGACGATTAAACGATCGCTTCCCAGTGCAGTACATTGCCAAAGTGACACCTTGGCGTAACTTTCAAATCGTGGTGTCAAGCGCAGTTTTGATTCCCAGACCAGAAACAGAGTACTTAATTGATTTGGCTTTAGTATCTGCTAGTAATGCTTCAGGAGATTGGGCAGATTTGGGTACTGGGAGTGGAGCGATTGCACTAGGATTAGCAGATGTCTTGCCAAAAGCGATAATTCATGCAGTTGATTACAGTTTAGCAGCTTTGGCGATCGCCCAAACCAACGCCGATAATTTGGGTTTTGCCGATCGGATTAAATTTTATCAAGGTTCTTGGTGGGAGCCACTGACACTATTAAAAGGTCAGTTCAGTGGCATGGTGTCGAATCCTCCTTACATACCCACCAGCACCTTACCTACTTTGCAACCAGAAGTATTTAACCATGAACCACATCTAGCTTTGGATGGTGGTGATGATGGCTTAGATTGCATTCGACATTTGATAGAAATTTCTCCCAGCTATTTGCAATCTGGTGGCGTATGGCTGATTGAGATGATGGCAGGGCAAGCGGATGCAGTGCGAGAACTTTTGCAAAATCAAGGAAGCTATTGTAAGATTCAAATTCACGCTGATTTAGCTGGAATTGAACGCTTTGCCCTTGCCTACAAAAGTTAGGAGGGCATGGGGTATGGGGGGGCATAGCACATAGGAAAAATGCTCCATACTCTATACCAATTACGATAAAAATGACACAAGTTTCTTTAACAAATCTAATAGCTGGCGCACGGTCTGGTCTTTTAGTGAGCTTTCCTACAGATACAGTTCCCGCACTTGCGACGATACCAGAAAAAGCCGGGTTAATTTTTACGGCGAAACAACGCAGTCAGGATAAACCTTTGATTTTGATGGCCGCTAGTGCTGAAGATTTGTGGCTGTATGTCAAGGCTAATGAGAATGAGTATCAAGTTTGGCAAGAACTAGCTGAGAAATATTGGCCAGGAGGACTGACGTTAGTTTTGCCAGCAAGTGAACGATTGCCAAAAGTCATGAACCCTATCGATCCAACCACAATTGGTATTCGAGTTCCCAACAGTGCGATCGCTCAAACTATTTTGGCGCAAACAGGCCCGCTTGCGACTACGAGCGCCAATTTTTCTGGTCAGCCGCCTTTACAAAAGATGGCAGAAATTGAGAGTCAGTTTCCTCAAGCTTTAACTCTAGCCATGACAGAATGCCAGGGTGAAATAGCAGCGATCGGTGTACCTTCCACCGTTGCTAAATGGACAGGCATAAATTGGCAGATTTTGCGGCAAGGCGCGATAAAGTTAGATATTTCGACTGATAAACAAATATAGGTAGCTATAATGTTGTTTTCCTGATTTTCACAACGGAGAAATCTGGAACTTTAGTTTGCGCTGCTGTGATCAATTAATAAATTAATAATTGCCAAATTATGAATTGGAGTAACTGGATATATCTAGGAGCAGGACTAGCACTAGGTATAAATTTTCGTCGGTTATTTGGGCGATGGCTACGCCCAGAGCAGGTATCGCCAAACATTTCATCTAGCTCATTCCCTGTAGCGCCATTAGAGCAAGAGGATATGCCACCAATATCGCAACAGCTACAGCAAACGCAGTTAGCATACCTGATGGCAAGGGAAATGAGCCAGTTTAAGGCTGGTTTTTTGGCGCGGACTACCCATGAATTGCGATCGCCCCTCAGTGGTTTGATTGGCTTACATCAGTTAATTTTGTCAGATTTGTGCGAAGATCCGGCTGAAGAACGAGAATTTATTGCCCAAGCTTACGAGCAAACGTTGAAGCTGCTCAAGCTGATGGATGAAATTCTCACCGTTGCTAAAACGGAACACGGTACTAATAAATTAGATTTTCAGCCCCAACCGTTAGCCCAAATTTTGGAAGAGGTTCATAAATTAACTTATATGCTGGCGGCAAATCGCAATTTTCCCTTGCAATTGTTACCCGCCGATCCAGAAATTTATGTTTTGACAGATTATCTCTGGCTCCGCCAAATATTGATAAGTTTAATAGACACTGCCATTACTCAAATGGAGGAAGGCAGCATCTGTATTTCCAGTAGCACCATGCCTACAAATAATTTTGTCAACATTTGGTTAGATATACCAACCCATGCTGTGTCTTGGAGCGAACCGATTGATTTGCTCAAATCCGATCAGCAGCAGATCCAGATTGACCAAAAGGCTGCTTTTTCCCCAGGAATGAGGCTATTAATTAATCAGACTCTGATGGAAGTTATGGGAGGAAAGTTAGAAATCTTGCCTTCGACCATTGCCAATAAACAACATGAGGAAATTACCAGACTACAAATCTCTATCCCCCTAGTGATTCCTGAAGCTGAACTTCTGTAGCAGGAGCAAAAGTAAGGTTAGCTAAGTTGTCTAACACCATCGTAGTGGTGGTGTTAGGCTGGAAACCAATCTTTTTATAAAATCCCTGCTGGTGAGTAGTCATTAGGTAAATGCGCTCAACCCGCCTCATGCGGGGATGACTCAAAACAGTTTTCACTAAATTGCTTCCCAGCCCATTACTTTGATACTCTGGATGAATGACAACATCCCAAATTGTGGCGCGATATATGCCATCAGATGTTGCTCTAGCAAAGCCAATGAGTTGATCGCGATCGCACACAGAAATCACTGGTTCACTGTTGGCAATGGCTATACCTAAATCTTCAACACTGCGTCCCTTTGCCCAGAAAGTTGAAACGTTTAACAGTTCTTGGAGTTGGTAAAGATCAATTTCAGACTTGCGCTCGCTAAATTGAATCCGAGACTCATTCATGTATGGCATCCACTTTCGGCACTATCTTTGTATATTTAAGTCATCTTTTGCTACAAATGGCTGTACGTGTATATGTTGTATATGCAACGAGAAAGATAAATTATTGACAAACCCACTTCCATAGAGGATGAGTTGGCCCTTGTTGACGTATCCGATAAACTTGTTTTTCTAAACGCTGTTTTTCCGACTGTGGTAGTCCAAATAAGATATTCCGGCTTTGCCAAACCAAAACAGAGGCAGTCATCCCAATACAAAAGGCTAAACCGAAGGTAGCGAATGGATGGTAGAAAAGTCCATATCGCACCGCTACCCAGGTAAAATATTGTTGCCACAGATAAATTTCTGTACGTAAACCCCACAAACTAACAGGCGCAATGGTGAGCCATAAACAGCCGACAAACAGCCACCGCCCATATACTGTCAGCTTGTGTAACCTTTGTACTTGTTGAATAAAGGATGCGTCAGAGTTCTCAAATTCTGGGTCAGTGATTGATGGTTCTTCAGGTTGATCCATATGGGAATAAAATTCCAAAGCATGAGTGAGCAGTTCAAAATGCTTTAACCTAATTGTAAAATGCCCACAAGTTTAACTATCCTGAGAGCTAGCAGATGTATCAATTGGCTCTGCGCTCCCCACGATCTGGGATTCACTCCTGCGCTCTCGCCACCAAGCCAGGAGAGTACTGGCGATAAAGATACTTGAATATGCACCCATTGTGAATCCAATAATTAAGGCAAGGGCGAAGTTTCTCAGGGTTTCGCCGCCAAATAGGAACAGGGAAAACAATGTTAGCAAAACGGTTAACGTGGTATTGATCGATCGGGTTAAAGTTTGATTGGTTGCATCATCAACAACTTTGTCAATATGATCGTTAGGGTGTAGATTCAGTATTTCTCGAATGCGATCGTAGATGACCACGGTATCTGTCACAGAGAAACCAGTAATAGTCAAAATAGCCACGACAAAAAGGCTATCAACTTCAATACCTGCGACTAATCCCAAGATGGAGAAAACACCCAGCGTAATCAAAACATCATGGAACAAGGCAAGAATTGCGATTACGGCATAGTCTAGCTGGAAACGTACACTCAAATAAATGACGATGCCAGCAAAGGAAACAACCAGAGCTAATAAACCTTGGGTAAATAGCTGACGGCCAAGTGTTGGGCCAACGGTGTCAATTTGAGTAGCTTTTGGGTCAAAGGCTCCAAGTTTTTCACTCAAAGCTGTTTGTAACTGAGTGCGTTGCTCGACATTTAATGTCTTTGTGCGAACGGATATTCCTTGTTGGTTTTTACCAACAACTTGGATGCTACTATTATTTAACTTTTCAGCGTCAACTACTTCTCTGACATCAGAGATATTAATCGGTTGACTGCATTTGTCTGGTTGCGTACAATCGCGTTCAAATTGTAGTCGCGTACCACCAATAAAATCTAAACTAGGGCGTAGCGGTGCGCCTAGTTGTTGCCAAGAAATCAGCATCGCCACGATGCTAATCATCATCAGGGCGGCAGAAATCGTCCACCAAAAGCTCCGACGTTTGATGACACTAAATTTCATGACTGCACCTCCGCACCTGACTTAATTGACGTTGAGAGATTGGGACAAAACAACTCTGGCTTCCGCAAGTTGGGAAATCCCAATGTTAAAAATAGCAGTGTGCGACTACAAGTAATGGCAGTAAATAAATTCACTCCTAACCCTAGCGCCAATGTCAAAGCAAAGCCTTTAACTAAACCTGCTCCTAACCAAAACAGTGCTGCACAAGAAATTAATGATGTGACATGACTATCTAAAATACTAGACCAAGCTCGGTAAAATCCTGACTCTACAGAACGATATAAAGTTTTACCAGCACGTAGTTCTTCACGGGTGCGCTCAAAAATCAAGACGTTAGCATCAACTGCCATACCGATACTGAGGATAAACCCAGCAATACCGGGGAGAGTTAATGTAATGCCTAACAAAGCGAAGGTAGCATAGGTCAATAGCGCATAGATAATCAAAGAAAAGTCGGCAATTAACCCTGGTAGTCGGTAGTAAACTAACATGAAAACCAATACTAACAGCAATCCGCCAATCCCAGCGTAAATACTGCGTTGAATACTATCTTTACCTAATGTTGCCCCGACGGTACGGTTCTCAACGATTTCTACTGGTACGGGTAATGCCCCACCGCGTAGTTGCACGCCTAAGTCATTGGCTTGTTGGGCGGTAAACCGTCCTGTAATTATGGCAGAGCCACCACTAATCCCGGCGGCGGCAAATTCTATACCTACGGTAGGAGCGCTAATCAGTTCATTATCCAGAAAAACACCAATGCTCCGTCCAGTACCGGCAAGATTTTTCGTCAAATTGGCAAACAGTTCACCACCCTTTTGGTCGAAGCGAATGGTAACATGCCAGTTGTTACCTTGAGTGGGTTCACCATAAGCATCCTTGAGGTATTTGCCAACTAGCGGTGGATTGGTGCTTTCAAACAATTCTGCGATCGCTTGATTATTTTTTTGTAAATCTTCTTGATTCTTAGCAATTGCTGCTTTATCAGTACTCTTTCTCAAATCTTCTTGCTTGACTTTCAATTCGGCTCTAGATGCTTGGAAAGCAAATAGTTGAGTTTCTGTATTCGGCTTTTGGGTACGAAATTCTAACTGTGCTGTCCCCCCTAGTACCCGTTCGGCTTGTTCTGGATCGTTGACACCTGGCAATTGTACCAATATTTTATCGGAACTGACTGTTTGGATTACTGGTTCAGAAACACCCAAACCATTAATCCGACCTTCGACAACTTTCTTTACACCTTCCAATTCGCGTTCGGTGATTTTGGGGATTTCTGGTGATGGTTTCACCTGAATTGTGAGTTGTGAACCTCCCCGCAAGTCCAGTCCCAGGGGTATCGGAATTGTCGCAATCACCGTTATTGCGGCGATTATCATAACTAAAATCAAAATTAATAGCGATCGCTGTCTTTGCATACCATAACTCGCAACTGACAAAGGCTATAATAGCGCTCTTTTATGGAGTTATGAGTAAGTATTGGGTACTAGGGATCGGGGATTGGGAATTGGGAATTGGGAATTGGGAATGAGTTATTCTCCTAGTCTCCAGTCCCCAGTCCCTAGTCCCCAGCCTCCAGTCCCCAATCCCTAGACTCGCAACGCCACCATTTTTTCTACAGCTTCCACGATTTGCTCTGGCTGGATGATTGTTAATCGTTCTAGATTGCCGTTGTAAGGCGTGGGGATATCTTGGGAAGAAAGCCGTAGTACTGGCGCATCTAATTCATCGAATAAGCGATCGTTTATTGAGGCGATGACTTCTGCTCCGATACCCGCAGTTCGCATGGATTCTTCCACTACAATCACTTTATGGGTTTTACGTACTGATGCACCAATTGTATCAAAATCTAATGGTTTGAGGGATATTAAATCAATAACTTCTGGATCATATCCTTGTTTTTCAAGTGTTTTTACCGCTTGCAGCACATGATGCCGCATCCGAGAATAAGTGATAATTGTGACATCTTTACCTTCGCGCACAACTTCGGCTTTATCTAAAGGTAGTAAATATTCTTCTTCTGGTAAATCTTCTTTCAAGTTGTAAAGCAAAACGTGTTCAAAGAACAACACGGGGTTATCATCGCGGATAGCAGATTTTAGTAGTCCTTTGGCGTTTCTTGGTGTGGAACAGGCAACAATCTTCAACCCTGGCACAGCTTGGAAGTAGGTTTCTAGTCGCTGGGAATGTTCTGCACCTAGCTGCCTTCCTACACCCCCAGGGCCGCGAATTACCATTGGAATTTTAAAGTTACCACCGGAAGTATAGCGCAGCATCCCAGCGTTGTTGGATATTTGGTTGAAGGCGAGCAATAAAAAGCCCATATTCATGCCTTCGATGATGGGACGTAACCCAGTCATCGCTGCTCCTACTGCCATGCCGGTAAAGCTATTTTCAGCAATGGGGGTGTCTAGAATGCGAAGTTCGCCATATTTTTGGTACAGGTCTTTGGTAACTTTGTAAGAACCGCCGTAGTGTCCTACGTCTTCACCGAGAACAAATACGCTGGAGTCTCGCGCCATTTCTTCATCAATGGCTTCCCGTAAGGCGTTGAAGAATAGTGTTTCTGCCATTTAGACCTTTTAGTACGATTATGGTTTTAGAATTTTATCGTGCTGCTGTCGCAAATACGGTGAGCGATCGCACTAGTTAGAGATTGGTTTTTTAAACGAATCGCCCAAGCATAGAGCAGCTATATTAATTTAGATTTTAGAGGTTTTATGAGCGATCGCCTCACCCTCTAGCAAATGCAACTGATTTATTTATGTAATAAAACTTAGAGAGGTAGTATCAAATAATTTAAATTCAAAGATGCCAACCTAACTTTAGGTTTTTCTAGAGTGGTTTAGGCGAAGTCATAACCCACCAATTCACTAAGAATTAAGGTTCTAGTTTCTGTTTTTGCCTAAGTTCTGCCAATCATAAAAGCCAAAGATAGCCTGGAAAATGACTTCCAGAGATATCTCTTTTGTTAGGTTACGAGTTAAAAAGGGCTTATTTAGTGGTAACTGACTAAATATTTGTTTAAAAGAATTACAGATTAGCTAACCATAGGCTTGCATTCGCTCTCCATGAAAAGAGGGTGTGACGATTTGTCGTTGACGTTTGTGGCGATAGCCTTCATTAAAGACGATCTTCAATTCTAGTGAAAGTCTAGATTTGTAGTTGATGTCTATGCTGTAGCGATCGCTCCCGTAGTCGCATAAAGCAATTTGCTGTGAGAATGTTGCTGTTATCAGAGTTTTTGGGAACTATAGGATTGTCAGAGAATAAATTTATCAACTCAGTCTGCAAAAAATTAGAAGCTACTTAACTGCGATCGCAGAGCAATAGGAAACAATAAGAAATAGAAAATTTATCAATTATTAAAATTAATATTTAGTCAATTTAGTTGAATATCATCGTCATCGAATAATTTGTGGTTCACAATTGATAATTAACTACGGTTTTAGTTCAACAGAATTTATTTATGGAAAGACAGCAAAGTTTTGTCCTGATAGCAAATAAGCTAAACTATGCATAGGCGATCGCGAGATGTAAGGTAGAAAAAGCCTTGCCAAACCGGGAACTGTTGCAACGACAAGGTTCAGAGATTATGATGACCATCACAATTTATTAGAAACACAAGTAAACAACAAATTTTCTAAATAAAGATATCAAGCAGTTACTTTATAGATATTTTGGGGAACTCTATAACTGTAGTTCCAAGATTCTGTCCTCAAAATTTATGACCAATGTACTTAATCACCCAATAGCTACGCTTAATCTTTCTTTAGAACGCGATATATTTTTACGTACATTAATCAGAGAATTGTCTGGTACTTTGCAGGATGTAGTTGGTTTAGAAGAAGCTTCTGGATTTATTAGTGTAGTTGGTGAAAGGATGGCTACGCAGATCAACCAAGATTACAAATCTGCTCTGGAAGTCTCAAATCTTTCCCCTAACCAGGTTACTGATGTCTTGATTGATTTAAAAAGACGAATCCAAGGCGATTTTTATGTTATCGAGCAGGATGATGAAAAAATTGTCTTTGGCAATCGCGTCTGCCCATTTGGGGAAAAAGTGCTTAATCGCCCTGCCATGTGTATGATGACTTCAAACGTATTTGGGACGATCGCAGCTAACAATCTGGGCTATGCGAAAGTAGAATTGCAAGAGACAATAGCACAGGGTGCTTCTGGATGTAGAGTTATTGTTTACTTAAAACTTACAGAAGAGGCAGAAGATGCAGAAGGTCGAGAATACTTTAAGGGATTAGAATCTGTATAAACTCTTCATTACTAAAATAACTCTATAGTACAAGCTTGAGTGCAGATATGTAAATTAGAATCGAACCCTGAAATTGGAATCCCCATGACTCCTGAACAATTTCTTGAATTTGCCAGAGTTTTACCAGAACCTTTGCTCTTGGTAAGTGGAGAGGGTCAGTTGTTAGCGACCAATCCACCATTAGCAGATATGCTGGGGTTACGTCGTCAGGAGCTGCGGGGAAGAATGCTCTTTGAACTTGTAACTCAGTCTACTGAAGATGTTGTAAAGTACCTGCAAGCTTGTTCATCTAGCAGAGCAATGGTGATTGGCTCCTTGACTTTACGAAAGAATGATGGACAAACGCTAATATGTCGTAGTCAAGGAGCCGTTATTCAACCTTGGTCTCCTGAATCTTCAGCTTTAATTCTCTTACGCTTAGAAAATAGAAGTTTAGCCAGCAGTAATTTTGTTCTCCTAAACCAGAAAATCGATCAGTTAGCAAAAGAAGTCCAGAGACGTAAACAGGCAGAGGAAGCGCTCTTGAAAGCTAATCAAGAGTTAGAAATTCGGGTTGAGGAACGTACAACCGCTTTACAAGAAACACTAAACGAACTACAACTTACCCAAACTCAACTTATCCAAGCTGAGAAAATGTCTAGTTTAGGTCAGATGATCGCTGGTATTGCTCATGAAATTAATAACCCGGTGAGTTTTATTCATGGGAACCTTCACCACGCCCATAAATACACTCATGATTTACTGAAATTGGTGCAAATTTATCAACAAGTTTGTCCAAATTTATCTACAGAAATCCAACAGGAACTAGAAGAAATAGACTTAGATTTTTTGATTCAAGATATAACTAAACTCTTCCAGTCAATGCAAGTAGGAACAGAACGAATTCAGGAAATTGTTAAATCACTACGTAATTTTTCTAGACTTAATGAAGCAGAACTTAAGGAAGTTAATATTCACGAAGGAATTGATAGTGCTTTAATGATTTTGGAGCATCGACTCCAAGCTAGGCATGATTACTCAGAAATAAAAGTCATCAAAAAATATAGTCAGCTACCTAATGTAACTTGCTATCCCGGTCAACTAAACCAAGTGTTTATGAATATACTTGCTAATGCAATCGATGCACTTGAAGCTTCGGTAGGCAATTCAGAAATAACTGACAATCAAAAGCTGATAAGAAATAATCTCCAAATTCAAATCAAAACTGAAGTAATCGATGACAAATGGGTAACGGTTAGTATTGCTGATAATGGTTTGGGAATAAGTGAACAAGTTCGCTCAAAGGTATTCGATCCGTTTTTCACTACTAAACCCGTGGGTAAAGGCACGGGACTAGGGCTATCCGTAAGCTATCAAATTATAGTTGAAAAACATGGCGGACAACTTAGCTGTTTTTGTGTTCCAGGAAAAGGTGCGGAATTTGTTATTAAGATACCTGTTAATTCAGGCTCGTAAAATTTTAGGAATTACAGAAATCAATTGCCCCTACAATTGATTTCTGTAATTCCTAGCATAATTGGTATTAAAAGATACGGAGAACGCCTGTTTGCTAATTAGCAAACAGGCGTGTCTTTGAGTACAAAGTTGTATTAAGACTCGATTAAATCTTAGCAGTAGAATCAACTGAGGGTTGAGACTGACTAACCGAATCTAACTTTGGTAAAAGCACTAGATTTTGTGTTTTTACATTACTTTTGATTGTTGCTTGCAAAAATGGGGTATTGGAGATGGAATTGTTAGCCAATGTAAACAGTGGATTTGACAAAATCCCTGCTATAGAAGTGGCAATTAATGTTACCACCAACCCTACTTGCAAAGGTCTTAGCCCAGGTAAATCCCAACGCACTTGGGGATAATTTTTTACTGCGTCGGACATTTCATGGGGTTCTTTGACTACCATCATCTTAACTACGCGAATGTAGTAGTAGATGGAGACAACGCTGGTAACTAAGCCCAGTAAGACTAACCAATAAAGTCCTGCTTGCCAACCTGCCCAGAATAAGTAAATCTTGCCAAAAAACCCAGCTAATGGTGGAATACCACCCAAGGAAAGCAGGGCAATACTCAAACCGAGTGTTAAGAGTGGGTCTTTTTGATATAAGCCGGAGTATTCGGCAATCTGGTCGGTCCCTGTCCGCAGTGAGAACAGGATGATGCAGGTAAAGCCGCACAGGTTCATGAACAAGTAAACCAGTAGGTAAAATATCATACTGGCATACCCGGCTTGTGTCCCAGCAATCAAGCCAATCATCACAAACCCAGCTTGGGCAATGGATGAATAAGCTAGCATTCGTTTCATGCTGGTTTGGGCTAGGGCGACTACGTTACCCAAAATCATGCTGAGAACGGCTAGAGCAGTGAAGACAAATCTCCACTCGTCTGCAACCAGAGGGAAGGCTGTTGTCAGCAAGCGGATAGCTAGGGCAAACCCAGCTGCTTTGGAACCGACAGATAAAAAGGCGATGACTGGGGTGGGAGCGCCTTCGTAAACGTCTGGTGTCCACTGGTGGAAGGGTGCGGCGGATATTTTGAAACCAATACCTGCGATCGCAAAAACTAGGGCAATCACTAAACCTAAAGATTGACCGACTTTCGCTGTGGCAATGCCATTAGCGATCGCACTTAATTCAGTTTGTCCTCCAGATAGCCCATACAGCAGTGATACACCGTACAAAAATACTGCCGTACTGGAAGCTCCAATTAACAAGTATTTCAGCGCCGCTTCATTGGAGCGAGGATCGCGCTTGGTATAACCTGTCAACAAATAAGAGGAAATACTCAGGGTTTCTAGGGAGATGAAAATCATCACCAACTCACTAGCCCCGGATAAAAACATCCCTCCTAAAGTAGCACTCAGCAAAATGGCGATGAATTCAGCTAAAGGAGTACCGCTTTGCTCGACGTAGCGAATTGACATCAGTATAGTAGCGATCGCAGACAAGGCAATGATGCCGCGAAAGACGATACTCAGGTCATCACCATTAAAGCCACCGGTAAAAGAGATGGGATTAGGAGAGTCCCATTGAAAATATAGGGCGAGAATGGAAGCAAATAAACCTGCGATCGCTAGATATCCAATCCAGCGTGCAGATGTACGCCCCAAAATCAAATCAACAATCAAAACCCCCAAGAGGGTGAGAATAACAATCCCCTCTGGTAAAATCGTTCCAGCGTTTAGCTGGGATGCAATATTAGCAAAATCCATGAGATGTATAGGTTTTGGCGATTAGACATTAAGGCTAACTCTACGTTCACTCTAGCAAGTTTTCTAATCCCCAGACTAGCTGTTTGAACAAGAGCTTAACAGCTTGGGTGCAGATTGCGATTGCACCAACTTCACTAGCTTACCAGCAGGTTTCCCAGTATCTACGAATTAACCTAAAAATTTTCCTACTTGTTTTTCAAGGCGTGACCTTAATTAAACAGGACTTACAAAGAAAGGTAGGAGGTTAAAAATATTAAAACTAAAGTTGCTGAGTCTAAAGCTCAGTTTAATATTGAATTATACCGAGACGCGCAGCGCGTTAGCGTAGCGGCACGTTCGCGGAGCGTCTCGTAGAGAAGTGCGGTATAAAGCGTCCAAGATCAATCTCACGTTTTTAAACCTGGGTTCCTCCAGCATAGCTGCCTTGTCTATGTCTACGACACGCTGCGCGAACCATCTCCTGCCTCCTGAAGCAAGAACCCTCTAAAACTCTTATTCCTTTGTGTCCTTTGCGTCCTTTGCGGTTCGTTTTATCATGATTTTGCGTAAGTCCTATTAAATAATGATGCCTCGGTTGCGATCGCTATCTACAAAAAGCTCATTAATAATTAATAAGGACACAGCAATGCTGTGCCCCTACAAGATTCATAACTTCTAACTTTCTTAAAAATCTACTGATGGCAGCTTACCTTGTAACGACTGAAATTTAGACTGAACGCAGTTTGCACAATTGCAACCAACTCCATCGCTAATCGGATTGGATGTTTGAATCAAGTTCAGTATTGTCGGTTCAGGAATTTGTTGTGTAGATACTACGGTAATAATGTGTGTAGCATCTACATATTTTAGGCTGGATGCATTTGCTGGGTTAACTACCAGCAAAATGGATACCAGGAGTGTAGAAAAAGCCAGTAAAACCAGTTTGACTATGTTCATAATTTACACAAACCTTTGGTGATACAGAATAACCAATAAATTGCCGAACTTCAACTTTTAGCTGCGCCCGAATCCTTGACCCCGCAAAACCTTTGACCAAATAATTAATTCCCCTTGCTCACCACCTGCGGCTAGTAATTTACCCTGGGGATGCCAAGCTAGGCTAGAAAAACCTCCTGAAACACCTGTAATAATTTGTGATACTTCCTTGGCTTTGTTCCACAAACATAACCAGCCATCAGCAGCAGCAGAAGCGAGAAGGAAGCTTTTGGGTGCAAAGGCGATCGCATTAATCACACCCACATGATTTGTTAATACTCGTGCTTCCCAGCCTAAAGTATCATCCTCTAGTTTTTCCCACACCACAATCCCTTCAACGCTAGAAGATGCCAGTATTGGCGCACCCACTTTGGTGGTAGCTTCTGACCATGCTAATTGGCGAATTTTACCAGGGAAGCCACGCATTACCCAAGGGTCGGGATTGTTCCATTCCAAAACGGTGATACTACGATCCATGTTGCCAGAAGCAAGGAATTTACCATCAGGCGACCAAGCGATCGCTACGCTGACAGTAGTCATATCTAGGTTGTATGGTTCTTCATCCCAGTTTTGACTGTGCCAAATCTTGACTCCCTTGTAACCATTAATGGCTAAGTATTGTCCGTCAATCCGCCAATCTATACCTAATACTGAAGAATTTTCAAAATTCAGCGTCACGACAATTTCACGAGTATCTGCATCCCAAACTTGGACATAACGCCCCAAACTAAAAGCCAGTTGGTTACTAGTGTAATTCCAAGCTAGCTTGTCAACCCATGCGGGGGCATTTTCCAGCGTGGCGATTAATTCAGTATCGCGCCAAATTTTCACCTGTCCATCTTGTCCGCCAACGGCTAAAAATTTTCCATCTGGGGAAAATGCCAGACAGTCTACTGATTTACCGTTACCAGTTTGTAAGGTTGTGAGTTCGCCATTATTCCATAGAACGACTTCCCCGGCGGCAGAAGTTGCTGCTAAAGTTTGACCTTGTGGCGACCAAGCGATCGCAGTTACATAATCTGAAAGTGTCCCCGAATAATGTTGTTCAAATTCCTTAGATTTGCTGGTTGTGGAGTTCATATTTTCTACAGGAGTTAGAAGTTAGAAGTTAGGAGTTTTGAATTTTTGACTCGTAACTCCTAACTTGCTTTTTATACTAGACAGGCGAGGAAATCTTGCTTGAGTTTGGCTGCATCAAGGTTGCGGCCGATGAAGACTAGTTCGTTTTTGGGGGTTTCGCTTGGTTTCCAGGGGCGATCGGGTTTGCCATCAAATATCATGTGTACTCCTTGGAATACAAATCGATTATCTTCTCCAGCAATATTTAAAATTCCTTTCATCCGAAAAATATCTGTCCCTTGGGTACGCAGTAACTCCGAAAGCCAAGCGTTTAATTTTTCTCCATCGACTGCACCTGCTTCTACTAAAGCTACAGAAAAGACGCTTTCATCGTGTACGTGGGTATCTTCGCCTAAGAAATCTGGATCAATTTCTAATGCGCGGTCTAAATCAAAGGCTTTTACACCTAATAAAGCATCCATTCCTAGCTCAGAATTTTGGGTACGGTAGATTTTTGCGATCGCATTCATCGCCCGAATCCGTTTTTCTAATTCATCCAACTCTTCTGGCGCGACTAAATCTGTTTTATTAAGTAAAATTACATCGGCAAAAGCAATCTGTTCTTGGGCTTCGTCTGCATCCCAGTGCTGCCAAATATGCTTCGCATCTACCACTGTAACCACTGCATCTAAAGACAATTGGCTTTGCAAATCTTCATCCACAAAAAATGTCTGAATCACTGGTGCAGGATCGGCTAATCCAGTTGTTTCAATTACCAAATGGTCAAATTTATCGCGCCGCTTCATCAAATTGCCAATGATGCGAATTAAGTCGCCGCGCACTGTACAACAGATACAGCCATTGTTCATTTCAAATATTTCTTCATCGGCATCGATAATCAATTGATTATCAATACCCACTTCCCCAAATTCATTGACAATCACAGCAACTTTTTTGCCGTGTTCGTAGGTGAGGATGTGATTGAGTAGAGTCGTTTTACCTGCTCCCAAATAGCCTGTAAGAACAGTAACGGGAACTGAATTGTTGATTACGTCAGCCACCATACTCTAAATTCCCCTTGTCTTACCTTATGGATAATCATTATCACATATCATAAATCTTTTTATATTTTTGTGCGAACTTGCTGTTATTTTGGCTTTCAGCAAAATCATCACATAATTTAATCTAGAGACATTTTATTTTTCTGCATCTGTAATAAGTAATAAATATTTATCAGTTGGAAATATTCCATACAAGCCTACACTCTGCCGGAAGTCGCAGGTTAGTACCTTGACAATCTCATAACTATAGTGATAATCATTATCACAGATAAATAAATTATCCTTTGATGGAGAAGCCTGGTGGTTTCAAGAAACATTACCTGCTTGAAAAAGCAATTAACTCAGACGGTGCAAGCATCTGCGTCTATTGCAGTCAATTTTTTGGTCGTTGCACCGTTGGTTGTATCTACTGCAATAGCCCCTGCACTAGCAGATGATACTCATAATCATTCAGATGAAAGTAGCTTTTATACCGGGTTAGATAGTTTAGAAGTTATTTCTACAGGGACATACGCAGGTTTAGAGAACCCCAACTACAATCGTTTGACCTTTCTCTTTGCACACAGAAATGAAGACCAACCTGAATCTAGCCATTTCCACGGCATTGGTGCTTATAGCTACTCAGGGTCGTTAGATAACCCAAGCATTAACTCAACCAATACAAATAACCGAATTCCTGAATCTTACTCAGCACAACCGCCACTAACATTATTACCTGGCACAGGGTTTTATAGTGGTCGCTTGATTAGTACCGCAACAGATAAGGAATATAGCAATCTGACGATAGAACCTTTAGCGTCTTTAGAAACTTCAAAAGAATTAGACAACCAGTATCTGTTCAATAGCTCTAATGGTCGTTGGCGATCCTCCCTACAGGGTGCAAATATTGGTTTACAATTAGCTTCAATTAGCAGTGGATTGAATATTGGCGATTCAGCAGGCGTTGATATTGTCAAGTCAGTCGGCGATATCTACACAATTGGTAGTGGTGATAATTTTTCCTTTACCCCTACCTTTTGGACTGATGCTACTGCACCACTGGGAACTTATTCTGCATCATTCAAACTTGTGGATTTAGGCAATGGCACTAACCCCATTCCCTTTAAGGATTCTGGTACTTTCAGTTTTGATTTTGAAGTGAAGACAGTGCCTGAGTCATCAACTATCCCTGCCCTTGGTATAGTCGGTTTACTGGCGCTTTCTGTTTCTCGTTTGCAAAAACTTACTCGCAGTAGCTTGAACTAATCTTAATCTCGCACCAAGGGACAAAATGATTTTTTGCGTCTTGGTGCGAGGATTTAATTTTATGAAGATAACAAAAAATCTTGAACTGCTTCTAAAACAACTGCTGGGTATTCTTCATGCAGTCCCAGAGAACCCCGAATAACAACGCTTTTAACTCCTGGTAAGGCTACCAAAGCGTTCATTTCTTCTCGTGATTTAGGGGGGCTAGATTCCCCTATTACTACCATGAGCGGTACGGTTAAAGACTGCACAAGTTCTAAAAAATCAGACTGTTCGTGTACAGCATCAAGATTACCAGTTACAAAAGCAGCAGATGCAAATCGCGCTCCCGGTTGTTGAGTTGTTTGCCACTTTTTATCGATGAAACTGGGTGTAATTTTAGCCGCGTCAGTAAAAACATGGCGGCGGTACATAAAACTTAGTAAAGATGGGACAGTGTTGAGTTTGTAGAGAGCTTGACCAAGTATAGGCGATCGCACCAATTCTCTCACCATGCCAGCTATTTGCTGACTTGCCCCCATTGTCGGTAAAGGGCCACGCCAAGTAGGAGCTAACAATACAATTTTTGAGATAGCAGCCTGCTTCACAGATAATTGTAAAACGTAACTAGCAGCATGACCAGCCGCGATCGCAGTAATGGGAGTATTAAAAATAGATTTGACAAAATCTTCCAGAAATTGCTGATATATTTCCGGTCGATAATTCAAACCAGGGCGAGAAGATTCACCAAATCCAGGCCAATCTATAGCTACAACTTGAAAATTGGCAGCTAGTAATTTAGCAAGTTCGCCTACTTCCGAACGGGTTGAAACACTGCTGAAAGATGGTAGTAGCAAGAGCGGTGAACCTTTACCAAGGGTTTCATAAACAACGCGCAATTGCTGATTTTCCCAATTCCAGAGATATTCTTGAACTACTCCACCAAAGCCAGTAGCAGCAGACTTAGATAATAAATTTGTTGACATAACACTAAATTTTGGTAGTTATACGTTATTTGTCATTTGTCCTTTGTCCTTTGTGAGTTGTAACCTAGCAATGACGAATTACCAATGCCCAACATATACGGTTCAGTTAAGGCTAAAACTCTGGTTCCAAAGTCAATTTTTGAACGTTCGCGGAGCGTGCCGGAGGCATTACCGCCAAGGTGTAGAGAACGCAGAGAGAAGAAAGAGATGCTTAACTTAACTGTATTGCAATGCCCAATGCCCAATAACCAATGACCAATGACTAATAACCAAGTTTAGCTAGGCAAATCTAACTTACATTCCAACGCTTTTTTTTGCATGGTTTTAAAAATGTTGTAAAATCCATTAGCGCGGGAAGGTGTCAGACTAACGTTTAAGCCTGTCTCTTGAATAAAATCTGGGGTAAGTTGGACAATCTCAGTTGACGTTAGTCCCTGCAATCCTTCAACTAGCAGCCCTACTAAACCTTTGGTTAACTGAGAATCAGACTCGCCCTGAAACACAACCTTACCATCATCCAAGGTTGCTGTGATATAAACTTGAGACACGCAACCAGGAACTTTATTTTCGGGCAATTTCTCAGCTTCTGGGAACTCATTGAGCTTCTGAGCATACCAGATTAGCTGTTCGTAGCGCCGCTTAGGTTCGGAAGCGCGTTGGAAGCGCTGGACAATTTTAGCAAGCGCAGGTGGCAAAGAATCTAGAGTTGAGGACATAACAGAAGCTGAAAACGATCGGTCTTACCTTGAGTGTAGATTATCTTGCTTGGCGATGCCCGCCGTAGGCATCGCATTCATATTCAGTTAGGTATTATATGCACCCAATCGTAAAAACTTAATTTTTTTATAAGCAACCTTGAACAACAATTTTATAAAAATTGCTTTGTATCAGTATATTTTTACTTACAAAAATAGCTGCAAATAGACGTTAACTAAGCAGCTAGGTGATAGCCAACAATTAAAAATTAAAAATCAAGAAAAATTCTGACTTTTAATTTTTAATTTCTCTTCCTTAAGGATTAATTCGTAGTTTGTGCAGCTAGCATTTGCTTCAGCTTTTCTAATTCCGAAGCCCAACGAGGATCTGGACGAATAGCGTCTGAATCGGTAGTTGTTGTTGTGCTGTTTTCACGAGAACCACCGCCACCACCGCCACGGCGAGGCTTCTTAGAGCTTTTTTCCCGACGGCTAGCTTCTCTACCTTCTCTATTAATGGTAGGAGCCGGCGTACTACCAGCCAGATTAACTGGTTTAGGAGCTTGTTCGTCGCCGCCCTCTTCACCCTTTGTCCGAGGCAATGCCTTTTCTAGCTTAATGGCAGTGTCTTTAAACATCTGACCATTATATTTTTCAATGATTTCGTCAGCTTGTTCGTCATTGTTGACGGTAAGAAAACCAAAACCACGGCATTTGCCAGTTTTGCGGTCTTTAATTAATTTAGTAGTTACAGCTTCACCTTCTGCTGCAAAAACTGCTTGCAAATCTTGACGATCGATTTCTTCTTTAGGCAAATTACCTATATATAGGCGAACGGACATGAACTATACCTCCAGAGTTAAATGAACATGGCAAGGCAAGAAAACAATTACTTGGCTTTGGACTTTTAAATAGATGCTATTGACCAAGACTGCCATCAACCAATTTTTTGCTCGAAACTGTCAACTTATACAACAATACAGTTTTTCGTCGGGATCAAGCTTGTTTAATCCGAAAGCCCACACTATGGTGAGCTAATAACACCTTAATTCTAAGAATTGTAAATTTAATAGCCTATTGCCTGCTAAAATACACGCTTTCTTCCATGCCTTTTTCGCAGAATCAAATACCATTCCTTACATTACCACGGTATTTTCTACGTAGCTAGTTTAGCGCATACATTTCTAACGTTAGTATTACTGCATCGTAACATAAAACACATTTTTTTATTCAAGGGAGTATCTTTTGAAACAAAAACCAGCCTGTGGCTGGTTGATTTCCTGCTGTGTTGGGAGGATAAAAAGGTATGGAGGGGGGAAAGCATCCGAATTAATAACTAAGCTGTAGTGCTGAGTTATTTTGGCTGCTATAGTTTGTGTAAATAAATGTAACATCTTTAAAGAAAACCTGCAACTTTTGTTTACATTCTGATTTGTCAGTTGTCCATTGTCCTTTGTCCCTTGCAAATAACCAATTCCCAATTCCCAATAATTAACCAGTAAGAAAAACGTATGCGCCCAAAGCCTGTGCTGCAACTGCCAAAAAAGTAGACCAGATGGGATGAGGGCTATGAATGGTTTTACCACTTTGAGTTTCTAGGGTTTGGATATCGATCCAAGGTGTTGCTCCTCGCCGGAACCAACCTGTGACGATAATTTGGCGACCGATTAGATCCTGGTGATTCACTGACTGTCCTAGCCAAGAAATGTGGTGTAATTTCACCAAACCTGCGCTGGATTGGAGGATTAAATCTTGCGCTAGGGAGTTGCTAGTGCCTTGACGACCTAATAATTTACCCACAAGACGCACGCTAACGCTATCAATGGGTAAGGCAGAAGGGTCAGCTAATAAGTTCGGTAGGTAGTCGTCAGTTTGTACGGTGGGGGATTTGATATCGGGGAAAAAAGAATTAATCCGCATCACTGTACCGACGCTAAAGCCAATTAGAAGGCAGCCTGTAATGAAAGACCAATCTTCATATATCCACTTTAGATTCAAAAACTTGAGTGCAAATGCTAGTTGCCAAGTTAGCCAGACCAAAGCTGCAAACAGAAGCCCTAGAGGAATTCCCAACCAGGGAGCGATTTGTAATAAGAAAGACTGACGCTTCACCCTTGATGGAACGCTAGCAAAATGTAGTTCGGTGTCTAGATGCCAGTGATGGGCGATTTGGCAGAGGCGTTCGATGCGATCGCCCATCAGTGGATGACTATTATTAATCGTAAACCATTGGCGATAGGGATTAGCAGTATCCCACTTCAAAAATGATTCAAAAGATAAATTGCTGGCAATAGTGCCTAAAGAAAGGCTCTGCTGATGGCTAACTGGTATCAGGAGATTTAGGTTTTCTAGTTGCCAACTGGTCTGTTCTTCTTTTTGGATATCTGCTGCAATGCCAATGGAAATTTTTAGTAAAGCGCGAATCAAGGCGTTGGGATTACCGGTGATTTCAGATGCGACGCGATCGCTATAATAAAGCCGCAACCGCGATAACCATAATCCAGTCCCAGTTAGCAAACCCCAAAGTCCATAAACAAGACTAGCCACAATTGTCACTGGCCAGCGCCAAACTTTCCCTGATATTTTGTCTCCTAACTCGGATATCTGCTGATATAGCTTATGAATTGGTAGTGTCACCAGCAGCAACAAAGACATGACAGCAAAATCCCAGTGAGCAATATGCCCTAGCTGCGTGGCGTAAATAATAGCGATTTCATCATCTGCCAGTTGCTCTAATAGCCCTTGACTCACAACAATCCTGGCATTACGTGGTAAACTACCGTAAGTCAGGATAATTGGTGCAGCCATTGGCAATATCCGCAGTTTGGGTAATGGCCAGTGGCGCTGTTGACAACAACGTTGTAGCACCCGCACAGCTTCGCGGCTATGGGCATTCAATACATCTTTGGAAAATTCTCGCTGACCATACAACTTCGCCAGTAGCAAATCCAGCAACCAAGGTGATACTCCGAGCAAAATCACCAATACCGTTAGCAACAATTTAGTAGGGTTACTGTATAAAAGCTGCAATGGCTCCAGATAAGGTAGTTTGACTAAAGTCAGGTTGATGAATCCCATTGCGAACTTGAGGATTTCTCGCATCACCCAAAATAGGGCAATGAATGTTCCTGCTGTCAACAAGCGTAAGGGAATTAATTTCGGCTTACGTAGGGGTTGCCATGCTTTGGCGCGTTGTGCTTGTCGCCAATAAATAACGCCGAATAATTTAGCTTGGGTGCGGGTTACGGAACCCATGAAACCGTTTAGAGGTGCAGTCGGTGGTGGTAATGGTGTCGCTACTGTAGCTTTGAGCTTAGGTAGTGGTACCATCGCCGGGATGTCATCACTCTTGGTTTCTATTACTTGAACTTCTGGCTTTTCCTCTAATGTAGGAGTTACCGGGGGGGTAACTGATGGAGAATCTGGGGTTGAATTCTCAAAAGCAACAAATCCAGTTTCGACATTTTTTGATTCTCGATCGCGTTTCTTGCGCTTTGTCAGGTGTTCGAGAGCGCGTGTTGCCCACTCTTGAACTTGCGGATTGTTACTCTCAATGAGATTCTGGGAAATAGCGATCGCTTGGGAAACTTCGCCAGTGCGAGCATAAGCCATCACTAAACCAACCTGGGCTTGTAAGCTAGCAGTACCATTGCTTTGGCTGTTAGCAATAGGTTCAAGTTGAGCGATCGCTGTTTGGTAATTTCCTTGCTTGAGGGCAACTAAACCAGCCTCCAAAGATGATTTGGCATGTGAAGGCATACAAATTCTGGCACTCCAATCTCTTCTAAGTGATCCACGTTTGGGCAAAAGCGCGAACCTCGGATGCCGTGGAAATCAACCGCGCCCAAGTTTTGCTTGTCTAAGTGAATTGATCGAGAAAGAATCCAGGAGTCAGGAGCGGAGCCGGAGACGCTCTGCCTCCAGTCAGAATTCAGTTGAGTCTATATGTAGGACTCATTCGGAATTCTGGATTCTGAATTCTGTATTCTTCTTCATTCTTTCACTGGTTCTTGACTAGAAAATACTGGAGCGATCGCGCTTAATTTTAACTCTGGATGGTCGCCCAGCAACTGTTGACAATTCCATTCATTACGGAATAACAACACTGGCCGTCCCATACTGTCCTTAACTGTAGTGGTATTGAATATTCGTCCCACTTTTTCTAATGCTTCCCAACCACCCTCAACCCAACGGGCGACACTGTAGGGTAATAAATCTAATATGGTTTCTACACCATACTCGTTTTCTAAGCGAAACTGTACGACCTCAAATTGCAACTGGCCCACCGCCGCCAAAATTGGATCGCGCTTGGCTTCATCAGTTGAATACATAATTTGCACAGCACCTTCTTCTCGCAATTCCGCAACACCTTTTTGGAATTGTTTTGACTTCGAGGGGTTGGGATTCCTCAGAGATGCAAACAGTTCCGGCGAAAAATACGGAATCCCTTCATATTCGAGCTTTTGTCCCGTGTAAATTGTATCCCCGATCGCAAAAACACCGGGATTGTTCAAACCAATCACATCGCCAGGATAAGCCACATCAATCGATTCCCGCTCTTGAGCAAAGAGTTTTTGCGGGCGAGATAGACGGATGAGTTTACCGATGCGGGCGTGATTCACCATCATATCTTTTTCAAACTTACCAGTACAGACCCGGATAAATGCGACGCGATCGCGGTGTTTCGGATCCATATTCGCTTGCAGCTTGAAGACAAACCCCGAAAATTCTGGGTAGGTAGGAGCAACTTCGCCCACACTGCTGTAATGAGAACCAGGTTTAAGGGCATATTCCAGGAAGTACTTGAGGAATAACTCTACCCCGAAGTTAGTCATAGCGCTGCCAAAGAACACAGGTGTCATTTTGCCTTCGTGTACCAACTGCAAATCTAGTTCTGGCCCAACTCCTTCTAAGAGTTCCAGATCGTTTTTCAGTTGGTGGTACAGGCTTTGTTCTAGCTGTTCTTCTATTTTCGGATCGCCTAATTCGACTACCGTATCGCGGGCTTCTCGGCTGCCGTGGGCGCTACGTTCAAACAGGTGAATTTGTTGTTTATGTCGGTCAAAAACACCTTTAAAGCGATCGCCCATCCCAATCGGCCAGTTGACTGCATAGGTTTGCAATCCCAATTCTTGCTCAATTTCATCCAACAATTCTAGAGGTTCTCTTCCGGGGCGATCGAGCTTGTTGATAAATGTAAAAATCGGGATACCCCGCAACTTGCACACTTCAAACAATTTGCGGGTTTGGGGTTCCAAACCTTTTGCCGCATCAATTAACATTACTGCATTGTCGGCAGCCGCGAGAGTCCGGTAAGTATCTTCACTGAAATCTTGGTGTCCTGGAGTGTCTAATAAATTTATTTGGCAATTCTGGTATTCAAATTGCAACACCGTGGAGGTAATGGAAATACCCCGTTGTTGTTCCATTGCCATCCAGTCAGAGGTAGCCTTACGCTGTGCCCGTCGTGCCTTAACTGCTCCAGCTTCGTGAATTGCACCTCCGTACAAAAGTAGCTTTTCTGTTAGTGTAGTTTTACCAGCATCAGGGTGAGATATAATCGCAAAATTGCGTCGCAGTTCAACTGCTTGAATAAGTTCAGACTGAAGTTCAGTAGACATAAATGTATTTGTTTGTTAGCTAACTTAATTCTTTTGACTCTAGTAAGTCTTTTAATCTTAAGACAACGATGCTCGTGATAGGGTCGTAGTATAACCAACAATCTGATTAAATAGGAGAAAGCAATGTACGACACAGACAAGCGAAAGCTTCTATCCGCCTTGGCACATGGATCAATTTTCTTCAGTACAACATTGGTATCTGTCGGTATCCCGATCGCCATACTGTTTGTATCTGACGATCCTGTTGTTAAAGAAAACGCCAAAGAATCCATCAATTTCCACTTTAATGTCTGGTTCTATGGTGCAATTCTGGGAGTGTTGTTTTTCCTATTCGGTTGGTTAGTGTTACCTCTATTATTGCTAGGGCCATTAGCCGGTCTGGGATATCTATTGCACTGGGGATTAACAATTTGGGCGCTCATCGGAATTTTCAGCAATCCTGATATACCTTTCCGTTATCCCTATATTTTTCGATTTCTTTAGAACAAATTGGGCATTGGGCATTAGGCATTGTCAGTTATTTTATTAACCTCTTATGCCTTGAGTTTGTACCCAACCAATCGTCAGGATTTTGCCAACAGAGGGTTTTACGATTTTGAATTTTGAATTTTGAATTACGAATTACGAATTATTTTCCCAGTCCGTTGGATAGGTGCAACCAAGCTGTAGAATACAAAATTGCCCCACAACTTGATTAAGAGTAGGGCAAAGGACAGTTAAGCACTGTTTGTAGTCTGTCTGACGGCAGGAAAATTTTAACCTGCTTTTGTGACGCTTTGTTTTGTGTCCATTTGCGTTGTTTTTCTTCATAAAATTTTATGTTTCCTATACATCGTCCCCGTCGTCTGCGTACTCATCCCCAACTGCGCCGGATGGTTCGTGAAACTGTTTTAACAACAAGCGATTTAATCTACCCATTATTTGCTGTACCAGGTGAGGGAATCGCTAACGAAGTGAAATCGATGCCTGGAGTCTACCAACTTTCGGTAGATAAAATTGTCGAAGAGGCAAAAGAAGTTTATGACTTAGGAATTCCTTCTATTATTTTATTTGGTATTCCGGCTGATAAAGATGTCGATGCCACTGGTGCTTGGCATGATTGCGGTATCGTCCAAAAAGCAGCGACGGCGGTAAAAGCAGCAGTGCCAGATTTGATTGTAATTGCCGATACTTGTTTATGTGAGTACACTAGCCACGGTCATTGTGGTTATCTGCAAGTTGGTGATTTAACAGGACGAGTTTTAAATGACCCAACTTTGGAATTGTTGAAGAAAACAGCAGTTTCTCAAGCGAAAGCCGGTGCTGATATCATCGCCCCATCTGGGATGATGGATGGGTTTGTCCAGTCAATTCGTGTAGGTTTGGATGAAGCAGGATTTCAAGACACGCCGATATTGTCTTATGCTGCTAAATATGCTTCGGGTTACTATGGCCCATTTCGGGATGCAGCAGACTCGACACCGCAATTTGGGGATAGAAGAACTTACCAAATGGACCCAGGTAACGGGCGCGAAGCAATTAAAGAGATTGAATTGGATATCGCTGAAGGTGCTGATATGCTCATGGTTAAGCCAGCTTTGGCATACATGGATATTATCTGGCGCGTGAAGGAAGCAACTAACTTACCAGTTGCAGCTTACAATGTTTCTGGTGAGTATGCGATGGTAAAAGCTGCGGCTCTCAATGGTTGGATTGATGAGGAGCGAGTAGTTATGGAAACTTTAACTGGATTTAAACGTGCTGGCGCAGACTTGATTTTGACTTACCATGCCAAAGATGCGGCGCGATGGTTGAAGTAAACTAGACAGTTAAATAATTGATCAATAAATCTCACGTAGAGGCAAGGCAGCACGATAGGAATCACATTTTATTTCTGAAATACGTAGTAGGGGCGCACAGCTAGTACCGTTCGGCGTAAATAAGTCAGCCTAAACGTCTAAAACCCTTATGCAATGGTAATTACGAATTACGTTAGCGTAGCGGTAGCGAGTCCGTGAGCGTCATTACGAATTACGAATTACGCAAAATGTAGGGGCAATTCATGAATTGCTCCTACGTGTAATTTTTTCCTGTTTTTGATTTTGTTGTCACCGATGATTTGTCAACATAAGTGTTTTTGAATTAACTATTTTTACCCGCTTTTAATCGGACACCTGTTATGATGAACCGGGCATTTTTGGCTGCGATAATAATAATGAACACAAATGCTACTTGATTTTTTGCTTAATAAAGGTAACAACCTGAGTTAGTTGTTTCTTCAAGCCATCGATTTCAGCTTGCATTTTGACAATTTTCTCGTTCAACGCATTAATTTCTGCCTCAGAGACTCCTCCAGCAGTAGGAGTTGCGTTGCTTGCCGCCGTAGGCATCGCAGTATTGGCAGCAGTAGGTATTGCTACCGTAGCAGTATTTGCGGCGCTAGGGGCTGCTACCTTAGCAGTATTTGCGACGCTAGAAGTTACAACTGTGCTATTTTTAACAGCAACCCCTGCTCCGACTGCGACTAATTCTGGGCGCGGCAGTTTCGCCTTGGTCATAGCTAACTTAATTGCGTTAATTAGTTGCTTTTGATCAAAAGGCTTGCCCAGAAATTCAAAGTATTCAAAGGGTTCCGTGATCTTCTCAGTTACTTCTTCCTTGCGACCAGACATGATCACCAAAGGAATTTTCCTTAATTCTGGATCGGCTTGAACTTTCTGGAAAACCTCCCAGCCACTCATTTTAGGCAACAGGAAATCCAGCATAATTAGGCTGAGTTTTTCCTGAAGAATAAAATTTAGTCCTTCTAAACCATCTTTTGCTTCCAGTACCTCAAAATTGCCCGGAGGCAACATTTCGCGTACTTTTACTCTGACAACTGTAGTGTCATCGATAACTAAAATCTTGTTGCTTGCCACGACTGTTTGCTCTAACAGAAACTTTAAGTGTAAATAGCGACTTTGCCGATTGTCCTTGAGAATCCTCCCACTATATACAAAATTTCTAGCAATTGGGGGATAGTATATTTCGGTATAAATGACATTGCTAGAGGTGTTTTGTAAAACTTTTTCTGGCGCTCTTTTCGATTTATGTCATGGTGATATTTAAGGCTTTAGCTTTGCTCTAGGGCATAAAGCAGATAAGGACACCGAGACACGGAGATATTAAGACTGTTCCCTGCGTCTATTCTTGTCTATGATTTGTCCATTGAAAGACCACTACTTTATATCCGTATCTTGCTTGGATGTCTATGATTTCGTCACAACAAGCTGAACTAAAGTCTGAAATTGCGGCAATGCCTAGCTGGTTACGTCGCCCTATCGGTAAAGCCAGTGAAATATCTACTGTACAACGCATTATTAAACAGCGCCAAATTCACACGATTTGCGAAGAAGGTCGCTGTCCCAACAGGGGAGAGTGCTATGCTCAAAAAACTGCAACTTTCTTGCTAATGGGGCCTACTTGCACTCGCTCTTGTGCTTTTTGTCAAGTAGATAAAGGTCATTCACCGATGCCTCTTGATTTAGAGGAACCGCAAAAGGTAGCAGAGGCTGTACAGCTTTTGGGATTGCGTTATGTAGTGCTGACTTCTGTCGCCCGTGATGACTTGCCCGATCAAGGCGCGGGTCATTTTGTGGAGACGATCGCTACTATCCGCCAATTAAACCCAGAGACTCAAATTGAAGTGCTGACTCCAGATTTTTGGGGTGGTGCTGGTGTTGGAGAATCAGGTCAACGCCAACGAATAGCGATGGTTGTAAAAGCTAAACCAGCATGTTTTAATCACAATATTGAGACAGTGCGGCGATTAACTGGGCCAGTGCGTCGGGGAGCTAAATACGATCGCTCACTCTCAGTACTTGCTATGGTCAAAGAAATCGATTCGACAATTCCCACTAAGTCAGGTTTGATGCTGGGACATGGTGAAACACTTGATGAAGTTATTGAAGCAATGGCTGATTTAAGGGCTGTAGAGTGCGATCGCTTGACTATTGGGCAGTATATGCGTCCTTCTCTAGAACATCTGCCAGTCCAAAAATATTGGACTCCAGAGGAATTCGATCAACTCGGCAGATTAGCATGGGAAATGGGATTCAACCATGTCCGTTCTGGGCCTCTGGTTCGCAGTTCCTATCATGCTGGAGAGGAGGGAGTGGGGAGTGGGGAGTAGGGAGTAGGGGAGATGAGGAGGATGAGAGAGCAGGGGGAGCAGGGGGGGAAGAATTAACCAATTCCCAATGCCCAATTCCCAATTCCCAATTCCCAATTCCCAAATTCACACAAATATTCTTAAAGAATTTGGGTATTTGGTACAGCAGTTTGGTATTTCTTAAAAAGTCATGACATTAGGAGAATCGGATTATGACCGCTAAAACAACGAAGAATCCTGCAAATTCCCCAGTTGCCGACAGTGGAGCTAAACCTCCCTATGCCTATCGCACAGGCTGGGCAATATTGTTGTTAGCTATCAATTTCTTGGTAGCAGCGTACTATTTCCACATTATTGAATAGTTAGAAGTGGAGAGGTGCTGCTCAAATCGTTCCTTTGAATAAACCTTTGGGACGAATGAGCAGCACCAAAATCATGATCAACAATGCTACACCCTGTTTGTACTGTGAACCCAGCCAGGGAGTACTGGCTTCTTGGACGATGCCAATGATAAAAGCTGCTGCGATCGCACCGTAAGGGTTGCCAATCCCACCAAGAATCACTGAGGCAAATAACGGTAAAATTAAAAACCACCCCATATTTGGACGCACGGCTGTAATCAAACCATACATACTGCCGCCCAATGACGTAAGAGTGCCAGCAATTAGCCAAGTCCAGAAAATTACTCGATCGACATTTATACCTGAAACCCTGGCTAAGTCCAGATCGTCAGCAACTGCTCGCATCGCCTTACCAATTTTGGTATTTTGCAATAGGTAATGCAGCCCCAAAATTGCTAGCACCGCTAACCCCAATACCAATAATTGATTTTGCGGTACTTTTAAGCCAAAGATATCTAAAGCTGTAGTCACAGGTAAATTATAATTTTGGTTCTTGCCACCCCAGATAAAAATAATCCCATTGCGAAGAAATAAGGCAAGCCCAATAGAAATAATAATCAGGGTAGTGGAAGTAGCACGGATAGAGCGCATCTTCGACCATAACAACTTTTCCGATAACAGCATTGCTGCTACTGTTCCTGCTGCCGCCAGGATCATTGACAGCCAAATATTAATTCCTGGAATATTTAGGGAAAACCAGAAAATTTGAATATCTATACCAGTATTTAACACAAATGTCAAATAGGCTCCTAAAGTTAAAAAGTCACCATGAGCAAAGTTAGATAACCGTAAAATTCCATAAGTAAGAGTCAGTCCAACTGCGGCTAGAGCAATAATGCTCCCCACCGCAATCCCATTGACGATTAGTTGGGCGAATTGTGTATCCATAAGTCTTAAGTTGCTTTAACAAATTTTAAGTGAGTGGTTCATATAATAATTTTTTTAGAATAGCTGCTAAATTCGACATCATAAGTTATGGTTTATAACAACATAAGTTATGGTTTATAAATAAAAAAGAATTGTCCGCTAATATACATAAAATCCTTTTCGGATTTTTATGTGAAGCTAAATTTGTTAAGCGGTCTAGTTGACCATGCAGCAGTACTCAAGCTTACCAGACCAGAACTCACAGATAGATGCAACGCCAAAAGTTTTGACAACAATTCAGCAACTTCGCGCCAAGTTGTGGCTGGAGAGCAGCTTGAACCAGTTGCAAAGTCACCTTAATCAGTACCTGCTTTCTGCTTGTAACAATGTCCTACAGGCAGAAGCCGCAGAAGCAGAAATTCTCCAAGCTGTGGTTAACGAGATTAACAGTGTTGTGAACAGCAGTAATCTGGCGCTTACAGATTATGCCGTTGGCATCGCTCTGTTTCAACCACAAGAAACTGTTGCCACGGTTTGCTATGTTTCTCGTTCTCCATCCCCAAAATCACAACCTTTATTTTTAGATGTGCTGACAGCAAAAAAAAAGCTGCTGTTGAGATTGCAAGAGGTTATAGAACTCGAAGATTTGCAACAGCTTGAGAATCAACAGCCACCAAGTGCTTGGCAGTTAGCTGATGATTCTGGCTGCATGGGCTGGCTAATTATTGCTGCAACACCCTTAAACTCAGATTGTAAGTCGCCCATAGAATCACAAGATCAACTTAGATCGGAATTGATGGCTAGGTTTGCCAAGCACTGTACTACAGCCTTGGTACAACTCAGACATATTCTATCTTTGCAGCAACAATATCAACATTTAAGTAACTCCAATCAAGAATTGCAGCGCACCAATCAACTGAAAAACCAGTTTTTGGCAAACACCAGCCACGAAATTCGCACACCACTTAGTTCTATTATTGGGTTTACCCATCTGCTTTTAGCTCCAGGGTACGAACCAACTAAAGAACGCCAGCAAGACTATTTAAATATCATTCAGTCTAGCGGCAAGCACTTGCTAGCTCTGATTAATGATATTTTGGATCTCTCAAAAATTGAAGCAAACCAGCTAGAAGTGCAGTGGGAAAGTGTAGATGTACAACTGCTATGTAGCAATGTTTTGGCACTGGTGAAAGAGAAAGCCGCTAATAAGGGTTTAAAACTGTGCCTAGAAATTAACCCCGATATCACAAGCCTAGTAGCCGACTCTTTGCGACTTAAGCAAATGCTGCTGAATTTACTCTTCAATGCCTTAAAGTTCACCAGCAAAGGAAGTGTTGGCTTACAGGTTGTTCCTGAAGGTGTATCTGTACATTTTACAGTTTGGGATACTGGCAGTGGCATTTCTCAAGAAGACCAAACTCAATTATTTGAACCCTATTTCCAAATTGCTAAGGCTGTCGCTGGTGGTGCTGAAGGGACTGGTTTGGGTTTAGCAGTGACTCGCAAACTTGCCCAAATTCACGGTGGTTCTGTGAAAGTGGAATCTGAAGTAGATAGCGGTTCGCGTTTTACCCTTGTACTTCCTCTTAAGCAAGAGACGGTATTAGTGGGAGATGAGGTAGATGAGGAAGCAAAATACTCCTCATCTCCTCTACCTTTCACCCCTAGTTCTTCTGTAGATATTTTGCTGGTAGAAAATGACTTACCCAACGCTGATTTGATGCAAATTTATCTACGGAAATTGGGATATCAGGTGACTTGGGTTGAGAATGCTGTGGAAATGTGGGATATTTTGACACAGCTAGAACCAGCAGTGATTTTGATGGATGTTTGTCTAGCAGATGAAAATGGTCTTAATTTGATAGAAAAACTGCGAGAAAATGAGCAATATCAAGCGATTCCGGTAATTGTTCAAACAGCAATGGCGATGAAAGGCGATCGCGAAACCTGTTTAGCAGCTGGAGTAAATGACTATATTTCTAAGCCGATTGATTTACCACATTTAGCCAGTTTGGTGGCCAAGTACAGCAAACCACCAGTATAGGGGAAGCAGGGAGCAGGGAGCAGGGAGCAGGGGGAGAAGAACTATTAATTGATTGCCCAATGCCCAATAACAAATGACTACAATAAAAATGTGTTGGGTGCTATAGGGTTTGAGTAGGATTGGGAAATGATGCTGATAGAAAAATTTGAGCAATTAAAAGCCTTATTTCAAGAGATGGAGCAGGCTTTGATTGCCTATTCTGGGGGCGTTGATAGCACTTTGGTTGCTAAAATTGCTTATGATGCACTGGGCGATCGCGCTTTGGCTGTTACGGCTGTTTCTCCTTCGCTCTTGCCAGAAGAGTTGGAAGATGCCAAAATTCAAGCCGCAACTATTGGGATTGCCCATAAAATCGTCCAGACTCACGAGATGGAAAATCCCAATTACACTTCTAACCCGGTTAATCGCTGTTATTTTTGCAAAAGTGAGTTGCACGACACTCTCAAACCTTTAGCTTTGCAGTTGGGTTATCCCTACGTAGTAGATGGCGTAAATGCCGATGATTTGCATGATTATCGCCCAGGAATTCAGGCTGCGAAAGAAAGAGGGGCGCGATCGCCTTTAGCTGAAGTGGGTGTTACCAAAGTTGAAGTTCGCCAACTCTCGCAACAACTCGGTTTACCTTGGTGGGATAAACCCGCTCAACCTTGCCTAAGTTCTCGGTTTCCTTATGGTGAAGAGATTACTGTCACTAAGTTACAACGAGTTGGGAGAGGAGAAATTTTCTTAAGAAAGCTAGGTTGGCAGAATTTGCGCGTGCGATCGGAAGGGGATACAGCACGCATTGAATTATCATCAGAACAAATTAAAGATTTTGTGTTAACTACAGATTTACAGAAAGTAGTTTCTGTATTTCAGGATTTTGGATTTGTTTACGTAACCTTGGATTTGGAAGGTTATCGCAGTGGTAAGTTAAATCAGGTTTTGAATAATCGGGAAGCCTTGGGTGTTAAATTATAAAATTTTGGTTTTATATTTCTTTAGCTTCTACAGAAACTAGAAAGCAACCGTTAATTCTCCAGGCATTATCCGGCTGTTTTTCCAGAAAATATAAAGCTCTCAAGGGAACTCCATCAGGAGCAAGTAGTAGAACTGGCTGAGTTATGTTTCCCTGGATGGTTGTTATCTTCTCAAAAAAGACGGAACGAGGACGGTAGACTGCTGGGTAACTTGTCTTCACCATCTGCATAAAATTTTCTGGTGTGCCAAATTGCGCCTTAATTCCCAGACTGGCGAAAGCAAAAGCGCCTTGGGCATCATCCTTTTTAAAAGCTGCCAATTGGTGTTCAATTAGCGAATGTATGGCGATCGCATCGTTGTTGGTAATTTCCATAAATCTAAAAATAGCGTAGCCGCAGCCCGTCGTAGACATCGCCCGACTTTGAAGCGATCGCTCAATTTTCACGCTGAGTCAGCTTGTATTCTATCTGTTGTAGCGCCGAGCGCCAAACATCATAACCCTCTTGCGACAGGTGCAAACCATCTGTGGTTAACTCTGGGCGCATATTGCCTTCCATATCCGTAAACCAGCTATAAATATTTAGATAATTAGCGCCTTCTTGTTTAGCAATTTGGGTTAATTGGGTGTTGATGTGACGAATGCGGCTATTAGAAAGTTTTGCTAGGCGAGTAGGCAAAATTGATTGGACAATGATTTCAGTTTTTGGGTGATCGTCCCGTAAACGACGGACAATGCGGCGATAATTACGCAAAATTGTGTCATCACTAGCGCCTTTTCGTAAGTCGTTAATCCCAGCCATGACGTAAATTACATCGGGACGGGTTGCCGAAAATGCCCCCAATCTTTTTAAAACCCCACTGGAAGTATCTCCAGAGATGCCTTGATTGAGCCACAATTTCCCACTAGGCAGTTTTTCTCTAGGAAACCACATGCTCAAAGAATCACCAACTAAGATACTTAGATGATTTGATCCTTGACCTTGAGCGATCGCTCTAGCTTCTAAAGCTAGTAAACTTTTCCAGTCATCATAAGTTAGTTGACGCTTCCTGATCGACTCCCACAATGATTGCAAATTATCACTATTTGTGCGTGTATAAATCTGACCTGTTTTCAAAGCCGCCAATCTTTGGTAATAAAGTTGATTACCAGATATCAGTGAAATACCCGTTGCTTGAGCGCTGGGGTTGACTGATGATTCTGTTGAAGCTGGTAATCCTTCACTACTAAGTTCGGGTACGCTAGAGACGTTTTTCTCGTCTACCGTCGGCTGTGAATTTTTTAGGGGTTGGAACGCTTGCCCACTGAGTTCTGGTAAGGAGAGATCAACACTGGGGATGATTTGTCTACTTACTATTGCCTGCGAGCCTTGTTTTAAATCCCACAGGAATCTCGAACTTTCTGGCAGGACAATTGACAAATGTGGAAGAGCCGATGCTGGTATTGCTAATCCTGTTAACAAGCCTGCTGCCAACAGATAAGGATCCCTCATCGCTTTCTCTCTCCTCTACTCACTCTTTTCCCTATCACAACATTATTCGCCTGCATTCAGGAAAATTTTACTTCGGTTAAGTTATTATTCTTATTTACACTGTATAGTTCTGTAAAGTGTGTTGAGGAGATTATCTTAGACAATTTACGATCTCTTTAAAGTACAGTTTTTTCGGTGGTATACAAGTCTTATTTGCGAGAACAGTGTTACTGAAAGCACTATCTTTACAAACTAACTATTTCGTAGAACTTAGTGGTCACAAATATTATAAGTGTGTATAACTTTGGAGATTATATCATAAGATTATCTGCCCTTCATGAGCAAGCGAAAGGTTTTTGTTACTGATATTCGAGAACTTGCTTAAAAAAGGTTAGGCTCTAAAATTGGTTTGGGATAATTCTGGAATCATCTACAGCACTGTCAAACAATATACATATTACGGCTTCACCAGTCTTAGCAAGTTGCATTAAGTCACAGTTTGAAGGCTCTAATGAATCGAAAAATATTTTTTCTTCTAATAGCGATCGCTCCTCATTATATAGAGACAGGATAGCTTGCAACAGTGATTCAACAAGTTTAGTGTTCATTTCGTATTTCGGTTTGTTTTACATACATTTTTTCTCTTAACTGCCTTTCGTTTTTTCCTTTTGGGATATGTATGAGAGATAACGAGATACTTATTTCTTGTTCATCTTCTCGATCAAGTGATTCAAATTGCGTGAATTCATCCTCCATCAAGAAGTAACGTGCTTCTTCTTCATTAGAAAATGTATATTTAGAACCATCACAATCTAATATTTCAGCAGAAAAATCATCATAAACTCTTAACCTTGCCCAATTTAAGTTAGGAAAACTACAGCACATCAGCCACCAATTCTCTTTAAGAATAGGTTTTTCTTGGAATTGCATTTGATTTCTATTTATTTCTATAATATCTTTGACTTTTAGCTAATTTCATGTCAATAAAAATCCCCCACCTTGCGGCAGGGGATTTTTATTACTTATCTACAAAACTAGCAGCCGAATTAACCGAACTTACCAGCAGTAGAAGCAATCAAGAATGCTGCGTAAGTCACGATGTAGCCAACAGTGAAGTGAGCTAGACCAACTACACGAGCTTGAACAATGGACAGAGCCACGGGCTTGTCCTTCCAGCGAACCAAGTTAGCTAGAGGAGTACGTTCGTGTGCCCAAACAAGGGTTTCAATCAACTCTTGCCAGTAACCTCTCCAGGAGATTAAGAACATGAAGCCAGTAGCCCAAACTAGGTGTCCAAATAAGAACATCCAAGCCCAGACAGACAGGTTATTCACGCCGTAAGGGTTGTAACCGTTAATCAACTGAGCGGAGTTAGCCCAGAGGTAATCGCGGAACCAGCCCATGAGGTATGTAGAGTTCTCATTGAACTGAGCTACGTTGCCTTGCCAAATACCTAGATGTTTCCAATGCCAGTAGAACGTAACCCAACCCAGGGTGTTCAGCATCCAGAATGTAGCGAGGTAGAAGGAATCCCATGCTGAGATGTCGCAAGTACCGCCACGACCGGGGCCGTCGCAAGGGAAGGCATAACCGAAGTCCTTTTTATCGGGCATCAGCTTAGAACCACGGGCATCCAAAGCACCTTTGACCAAGATCAAGGTGGTGGTGTGCAGACCTAAAGCGATCGCATGGTGTACCAAGAAGTCGCCAGGGCCAATGGTCAAGAACAGGGAGTTAGTACCAGCATTGATGGCATCTAACCAACCTGGCAACCAAACGTTAGCGTAGTTAGGCCATGCTGTGTAAGCAATACTATCTGGGTTAGATAGCAATGTATCTAAACCGTAAAGTACCTTACCGTTAGCAGCTTGGACGAATTGAGCAAATACTGGCTCAATCAAGATTTGTTTTTCAGGAGTACCGAAAGCAACTACTACGTCGTTGTGTACGTACAGACCAAGGGTGTGGAAGCCTAAGAAAAGGGATACCCAGCTGAGGTGGGAAATAATCGCTTCTTTGTGCTTCAACACGCGCTCAAGAACGTTACCCTTGTTTTGCTCTGGGTCGTAATCACGTACCCAGAATATTGCTCCGTGAGCAAAAGCACCAAGTATCAGGAAACCAGCAATGTATTGATGGTGCGTGTACAGCGCTGCCTGAGTCGTGTAGTCCTTCGCAATAAATGCGTAGGAAGGCATGGCGTACATGTGCTGCGCTACCAAAGAGGTAACGGTTCCCAGAGCAGCTAGGTGAATACCCAACTGGAAGTGCAACGAATTGTTATAGGTGTCGTACAAACCTTGGTGAGGCAGGTTGAACTGACCTTCACTATTAGTACCAGGTACTAAACCGGATTTGGAGTTCAGCATTTCTTTCATGCTGTGACCAATCCCAAAGTTTGTCCGGTACATGTGACCGGCAACAATGAATAAAACTGCGATCGCTAAGTGGTGGTGAGCGATGTCAGTCAACCACAAAGCTTCTGTCTGAGGATGGAAGCCACCCAAGAAAGTCAGAATTGCAGTTCCTGCACCTTGGGATGTGCTAAATACATGCCCAGGAGTGTCAGGGTTTTGAGCGTAAACAGCCCAGTTACCTGTAAAGAATGGTGTCAAACCGGCTGGGTGGGGTGGTGTGTTGAGGAAGTTATCCCAACCTACGTGTTGACCGCGAGCTTCGGGGACAGCAACGTGAATTAAGTGACCAGCCCATGCCAATGAACTAACACCAAACAAACCTGCTAAGTGGTGGTTTAGGCGATGTTCAGCGCTCTTAAACCATGCCAAGCTAGGACGGTACTTGGGTTGCAAGTGCAGCCAGCCAGCAAACAGGAATACAGCTGCGAACAATAACAGGAATACTGAACCGTTGTACAGTTCGCCGTTTGTCCGCATCCCGATGGTATACCACCAATGGTAAAGACCAGAGTAGGTAATGTTTACGGGATTACTAGCGCCCGCTTGGGTAAAAGCTTCGATCGCTGGTTTACCGAAGTGGGGGTCCCAAATCGCATGGGCGATAGGACGGATGTGAAGGGGATCTTTAATCCACTGTTCAAAGTTACCTTGCCAGGCCACGTGAAACAGGAGGCTGGATGCCCACAGGAAGATGATTGCCAAGTGACCGAAGTGAGTTGCGAAAATCTTTTGGTAAAGATTTTCTTCCGTCATGCCATCATGGGTTTCAAAATCGTTGCCTGTAGCGATCGCATACCATATCCGACGAGTCGTCGGATCCTGTGCGAGATCCTGGCTAAATTTCGGAAATTTTGTCGCCATAGGTTTAATAAATCCTCTGACCTTTAGCCATCAAATATCAGCGTCTAGAGTCCTGAGTCCTGAGTCCTGAGTTCTGAGTTTTGACTCAGCACTCAGCACCCAGCACTCAATAACTGATTGCTACCCTACTGAAAGGATGTGTGCATGGAAGAATGCCCAAGTTGTGGCAATTCCTCCTAAGAGGTAATGAGCTACCCCGACAGCTCGACCCTGAATAATACTCAGAGCGCGAGGCTGGATTGCTGGAGCTACCTTCAGTTTGTTATGTGCCCAAACAATGGACTCAATCAGTTCTTGCCAGTAGCCGCGACCACTGAACAGGAACATCAAGCTGAATGCCCAGACAAAGTGAGCGCCTAAGAAGAGTAGACCATAGGCAGATAACGCGCTGCCGTATGAATTGATGACTTGTGTAGCTTGTGCCCACAAGAAGTCCCGTAACCAACCGTTAATGGTAATAGCACTTTGGGCAAAGTTACCACCAGTGATGTGAGTCACGGTACCATCTGCATCTACGGTTCCCCAAACATCTGATTGCATCTTCCAGCTGAAGTGGAAAATTACAATTGATATCGAGTTGTACATCCAGAATAGTCCGAGGAATACGTGATCCCAACCAGACACTTGGCAAGTACCGCCACGACCAGGCCCGTCGCAAGGGAAGCGGAAGCCCAGGTTAGCTTTGTCTGGAATCAGACGAGAGCTACGGGCGTACAGCACACCTTTGAGCAGAATTAGGACGGTGACGTGAATGGTGAAGGCGTGAATGTGGTGAATTAGGAAGTCGGCTGTACCCAACGCAATGGGCATCATCGCCACTTTACCGCCAACAGCCAAAATACCGCCGCCAAAGGCATAGCTAACTGGTTCTAGGGCATTAGGTGCAGTTGTACCAGGAGCCAAGGTGTGGATATTTTGTATCCACTGGGCAAATACTGGCTGCAATTGAATCCCTGTATCAGAGAACAAGTCTTGAGGACGACCCAATGCGCGCATTGTGTCGTTATGGATGTAAAGTCCAAAGCTGTGGAAGCCGAGGAAAATAGACACCCAGTTCAGGTGAGAAATAATCGCGTCGCGGTGACGAATCACCCGATCCAGTACGTTGTTTTGGTTCACAACTGGATCGTAATCCCGCACCATGAAGATAGCAGCGTGAGCCGCTCCACCAACGATCAAGAAGCCACCGATCCACATGTGGTGTGTGAATATGCACAACTGCGTAGCGTAATCAGTTGCCAAGTATGGATAGGGGGGCATCGCGTACATGTGATGCGCGATGATGATGGTCAGTGAACCCAAGAAGGCTAGGTTAGTAGCCAACTGAGCATGCCAAGATGTGGTCAGGTTTTCGTAGAGACCTTTGTGACCTTCACCGGTGAAAGGGCCTTTGTGGTTTTCGAGGATCTCTTTAATGCTGTGACCAATACCCCAGTTGGTACGGTACTGATGACCAGCAACGATAAATAGAACTGCGATCGCTAAATGGTGATGAGCAATATCAGTCATCCACAAGCCACCAGTTACTGGGTTCAGACCGCCCTTGAAGGTTAGGAAGTCAGCATACTGACCCCAATTCAAGGTGAAGAAAGGTGCTAAACCAGCAGCAAAGCTGGGGTACAACTCGGTCAACAAGTCTTTGTTCAAGATGAACTCATGGGGCAAGGGGATGTCTTTGAGAGCAACACCTGCATCCAAAAGCTTGTTGGTCGGATTGGACACGTGGATTAAGTGACCTGCCCATCCCAAGGAACCACAACCTAGCAATACTTGCAAGTGGTGATTCAGCATGGACTCCACATTCTGGAACCATTCCAGTTTGGGAGCGCGTTTGTGGTAGTGGAACCAGCCGGCAAATAGGAATAAGCCTGCTAATACCAACCCACCGATCGCAGTTACGTAAAGTTGGAAGGAGTTTGTAATCCCCCAACCACGCCATACTTGGAACAAACCGGAGGTGATTTGAATACCGTGGAAACCACCGCCAACATCACCGTTTAAAATGTCTTGTCCAACAATAGGCCAAACGACTTGAGCGCTAGGCTTAACGTTTAACGGGTCACTTAGCCAAGCTTCGTAGTTAGAAAACTTCGCGCCGTGGAAAATCATTCCGCTCAACCAAACCATCACTACAGCTAGGTGGCCGAAGTGGGCTGAGAATATCTTGCGGGATATATCTTCTAAATCGCTTGTATGTGTATCGAAATCATGGGCGAGTGCGTGCAGGTTCCAAATCCATGTGGTGGTTTTGGGACCTCTGGCTAAGGATCTGTCAAAGTGTCCAGGTTGCGCCCATCTCTCGAATGAGGTTGGAACTGGATCGTTATCGACGATTACTCTTGCCTTTTTTTCCTCTCGCTCTGGAGGACTTATTGTCATTTGACCTCCTCTCTTGATAAGGAATGAGGAATCATGAATACCACAAACTGAACCATTACCGCATACTCAGAATTTCACTGAAGCCGCGATGAAGACCCTATGTGGATAGTTGTTTCTCGTTGAATTATAGAGTCTTCACCTACACTTTGTTGGAGATATTTTAACAATAATTCAAACTTCGGCAAATATTGCTGAAATTACCGTCTAATCTGCCTTTTAACTTCAAAGTTTTTGTCTAAAAGTCAATAGATTAACCATTTAATTTACAAAGAATAACAATTGACAAGTTTGATGATTTTGCTGTATGCACTTGGCTTACAGCTTTTACTACTATTAATTATGAACATTTGTGTCATATTTCCATTGTCGTAAGTAAAAAGTTGTAGTAAGTATGACTTATTTTAAAATTTGCTGGAATAAGTAGGGTATGTGAAGTAAATTTCACCTTTTGGGCTATAGTGCCAGATGGACAGTTTGAGCGAAAATAATCTCTGCAATTGTCGAAGACTATCACTGGGTGCAACGCATGAATTCGTGGCAGAAAAGGGTGTTAGAAAAGCTCCTCCCTGAGAGGTTCCCGATTCTTAGGTGGGTAATGACATTGGTGCTGGTATTAAGCTTGATTAGTTGCGGTGAGAAAGCCGATAGCCAGGAAATATCAACTGGTTATAGAGAAAACCCTCCACAGATTTCTCAAATTTCAAAGCAATTTTCGGAAGTCTCGCCACCATCTGTTATCCAAGCACTGCGTCCAAGTTTGGAAGTTTATCAGCCACAAGTGACAATTGTGACTCCAAAATTTGATGAAGTTCTTCAAGACAACAAAGTTACAGCCAGTTTTCAGGTTAAGGATCTACCAATATTTAAAGATCCACAATTACAACTGGGGCCACATCTCCATGTAATTCTGGATAATCAACCTTATATTCCTGTTTACGATCTGAATCAACCTTTGGTTTTGCCAGAGTTGTCTCCAGGTACTCATACTCTGCGTGTCTTTGCCTCTCGTCCTTGGCATGAAAGCTTTAAGAATGAAGGCGCTTATGCCCAAGCAACATTTCACGTCTTTACCAAAACCGACGACAATAATCCAGATCCTAAGTTACCCCTGTTAACCTACAGCCGTCCTCAAAGTAGCTACGGGACAGAGCCAATTTTACTAGACTTTTATCTGACTAACGCTCCCCTGCACCTCGTTGACAAGGAAAACACTAACGAAGGATTTAGTGATTGGCGCATCCGCGTCACTATTAATGGTGAAAGCTTTGTTTTCGATCGCTGGCAAGCAGTTTATCTTAAAGGCTTCCAAACTGGTAAAAACTGGGTAAAGCTAGAATTTCTCGATAATCAGGGAAATCCTCTCAAAAATGTCTTCAATACCACAGTGCGAGTCATTGACTACGAGCCAAAGGGTAAAGATACTTTGTCGAAAATTGTGAGAGGAGAACTCACAGCAGATGAAGTGCGCGGTATTGTAGACCAGAATTATAGACTCACACCTACGCCTTATGTTGAAAAAACACCCCAAATACAACCGAAGCTAGAAAAACAGCCCATTCCTGAAACTGAAGTTCCGAAAGAATCCAAAACACAACCAGAAAAACCAAAGTTGGAAGTTCCAACGGCTGTACCATCTCCTACTTTATCCCCGACACTACCAGAAATAATTACGCCAACTCCTGAATCAACGCCGCTACCTGAAAAAGTTGCGCCTCAGCCAACCAAACCTAAAGTTGACGGATTTTTTAACCGTCGGGCTGGTAAGACACCTATTCCAGAAGCAACAGTTGAGCCATCTCCGAGTTTGCCACCCACGCTACCAGAGATTATTGAGCCTCCAGCACCAGAAATAATTACGCCAACACCAGACGTACAGCCAGAGGTAAAACCAACTCCTGAATCAACGCCGTTACCTGAAAAAGTTACGCCTCAGTCAACAAAATCTAAATTCGGCGGATTTTTTCAGCGTCGAACGAGTAAGACACCTACTCCAGAAGTAACGGTTGCGCCATCTCCGAGTTTGCCACCCACGCTGCCAGAGATTATTGAGTCTCCTGCACCAGAAGCACAGCCAGAGGTGATACCAACTCCTGAATCAACGCCGTTACCTAAAATAAGCGCTCCCGAAGCAGAGAAACCAGAATCAACTAAAGACACTCAAGTGCAACTCTTGCGCTAAAGCTTCAACAAATGCGATCGCACCTACAGGATTTCCGATATTATCTAACCCAGGACTGTAGCAAGCGATCGCTCCCTCACCTGGTACTATTGCTACAAGTCCACCACCAATCCCTGATTTCATTGGTAAACCAACTCTGACTGCAAATTCCGCAGAAGCTTCATAAAGTCCACAAATTGACATTACAGCATTGACAATTCGGCGATTTTGTGATTTTAATAACCTATTTTCAAAAGCTAGGAGTTTTCCTAACAGGGCTAAGTCTTCAACTCGCCCAGATATGCAGCATATTTGATTGTAGGTGTCAAGTGCTACTTCAAGATTTTCTAAATAACCTGTTTCGGCAAGATAGTTTGCGATCGCTTGATTAGCTGTTGAATGTCTTAATCGCACTGAAGCTAACATCACTTCATCTAAAGATAGTTGGCAACCTGCTAATTGGTTGAGCCATTGACAAAGTAAAAGAGTGCGTTGGCTAGCATCCTTTCCTGGTAACTTATCAGCGAGAGTGATTGCCCCACTATTAATCATCGGGTTACGGGGGCGGCCGCGATCGCTAACTAATTGTTCTAAAGAATTGAAAGGTGCATCCGATGGTTCCACTCCAACCCAGCCAAAAACCCTTTCTACACCAAAATGTTCTAGCAGATAAAGTAGGGAAAATGTCTTAATAACGCTCATTAGCGGGAAAATACAAGCTGTATCACCAAAGCTGATAGTTTTTCCCGATTTACAGCAGATGTGAACTGCAAACCAACCAGGATCTGCTAAAGATAATTGGGGAATGCGATCGATAACTCGTCCCTGTTTAGCCTGGATTTTAGCTTGTTGTACCCAAACTGATAACTCTCTAGTAGTTAGTTTATTAAGTCCTTTCAAAGCTGTTAAACCATTTCTAGTTTAAATAAAGCAGTTACTGTTGAGCGGGTTGGTAGCGAACTTGTAAAGTTACAAAAGTTTCTATTATTTGTTCTCCAGCAACAACAGGCGTGCTAGCTAAATTCATTGAAGCCGTTCTCTGCATTAAGTCAGTCATCTCCATTGCTATTGGCATAGGTGGACGAGCGCCGTTAATTTGAATGCTGAGAATTTCCTGTTGCTTGAGTTGCAAAGCACCAAGCGCTGCATCTGCTTGAGAACGAGCATCTTTCGAGGCTGCATCAATTGCCTGTTTTTGTGCAGCAGCTATTGCCTCATCGGATGCTACTAATGTTACACCATCAATTCGCGTAGCTCCTGTTTTAATCGCTTCATCTAGCAACCTACCAATTTTTTCTGGAGGAATTTGGAAGTGTACAAGATTACTTGCAGAATAGCCAATTATTTGGTTGCCATCTTTTGGGCTGTAGCGAGGATTTAGAGTGATACTAGCTGTTTCTAATTTAGTTACATCTTGACGCGCTTTTAATAAGTTAACCACTGCTTGCGATCGCTTAACAAGTTCCTCTTGCACAAGTCCAGATGTTTCACCCTGTACCTGAACGCCTAAACTAACTCGTGCATTTGTTTTGGGAATATCCACCATACCTCTTCCAGAAACCAGAAACCACAAGTGTTTGAGATTGGAATGGTACATTTGGTTCAACTCGGCTTTGGCTTTGAGCCGCTTGACAACCTACCAAACTCAACAAACATAAAGCAGGTAGCAACCGTGGTAGTGTTTTACCAAAATCGACTTTAAAATTTATCAAAGAATAATACATAACCGTATCAGAAAATTTTCGTGTGTTTCTAATGTGGCACTTAGTCAATTGATAACTGATAACGTTACAGTTTTGGAAACTGAGAAAATTCTCTTTTACTATGCTTCCCCGTGTTAGAGCGCCTGAATTACCGCAAAATTACTCTTGGCTTAATACCGATAAACCTTTATCTCTTAAGCAGTTCAAGGGTAGAGTCGTAATTTTAGATTTTTGGACATACTGCTGTATAAATTGTTTGCATATCCTGCCAAACCTCAAATATTTAGAACAAAAATATAAAGATAGCCTTACCGTTATTGGTGTTCATTCTGCCAAATTTGACAACGAGAAGGAAACAGAAAATATTCGCCAAGCCATCTTGCGCTACGACATTGAACACCCGGTTATAGTTGACAGCAATTTTCGACTTTGGGAAGAATATGCTGTACGTGCTTGGCCTACTTTAATAATTATCGATCCAGAAGGTTATGTAATTGGTCAAATAGCTGGAGAAGGAAACCGTGACGCTTTAGACGAGTTGATTCAAAACTTGATTCAGCAACACCAAGATAAAGGCACGATTAATTTTCAAGAACTTAGCTTGACTTTAGAAAAACAGCGTCAACCATTAATTACACCTCTAGCTTTTCCTGGTAAAGTCTTAGCTACCCAAGCGGGTTTGTTCATTGCTGACTCTGGACATCATCGCCTGATTATGAGTAGCTTCGATGGTGAAATTCTGCATTTGATTGGTACTGGAAAATCTGGCTTAACCGATGGTGCTTTTCACGAAGCGCAGTTTTTTGCACCACAAGGAATGGCTTATGATGCAGAAAATCAAATTCTTTATGTTGCTGATACAGAAAATCATACCCTGCGGCGAGTTGATTTGAAGCGTCAAGTAGTGGAAGCGATCGCAGGAACTGGAGAACAAAGCCGCAATATTCATCCTCATAGTGGTGCTGGTTTAGAAACCGCGCTAAATTCCCCTTGGGATTTAGTGAAAGTGGGGAATACTTTGTTTATTGCAATGGCTGGGCCACATCAAATCTGGGAAATGGATTTAGAAACTAAAATCATTAAAACTTATGCTGGTACTGGTGCAGAAGCTTGTGTTGATGGTTCGCTTACCGAATCTGCTTTTGCTCAACCTAGCGGTATCACCACAGATGGAAAAGAATTATATATCGCCGACAGTGAAGTTAGTTCAATTCGTGGTGTTGGAGTTGTAGAACCCTATCAAGTGCGAACCGTTTGCGGTAGTGGCGGTTTGTTCGGTTTTGGCGATGTAGATGGAAAGGGTGAAGATGTCCGTTTGCAGCACTGTTTAGGAGTTGAATTTGTCCAAAATTTTCTGTGGGTAGCAGATACCTACAATCACAAAATTAAATTAGTTAGTCCTAGTGGCAATTGTCAAACAGTTTTAGGAGATGGTATTGCGAGTTTACAAGATGGACAAGGTAAGAATAGCCGATTTTTTGAACCTTCGGGATTAAGTGCTAGCGGCTCATATCTATATATTGCTGATACTAATAACCACTCTATCCGCCGCGTAGATTTGAATACCTTTGAGGTGACAACGCTAAAATTTATTGGGTTATGTGCGCCAGATGTTTGTATTCCACCTGATTCATAGTGTTTAAGTATTTTCACTAACTTGATATCAACAAAATTACAGAATAAGCTGGGAGTAAGCTTAAATTACCAAGCTAGTTACGCTCTGAATTGACTCGATTGATATGAATAATAAATTCTTTACTCTAGACTGTGATGATGATGTTGTACTCTTGCAGACAGATACTTTTAAAGTTAGCAGATTAAAGGAGTTAGTTCGGCAACAGATTTGCAGCAAGTGGGAAAATCATGGTGCTTATGATTTCTCAACTCAAAAAGCTATCACTTCAATTTCTGCATTTTTCCAGCAACTAGCTTTTAATCAAGAAACTATCAAAATAGATGAAATTAAATTTAATTTGGTTACAGATTGCCAGATACTTAAAATTAAAGGTACAGGCTGGCAGAAAGGTAAACTGGAAATTCAAATATACATATCAAGTACAACCAAAGATAAATATAAATTTTGTCTTAAATTTTGTCCTTATGAACAAGATGAACCTGAATCACCTTTAGATGATATCCGTAAAATGATACAAGCAGAAATAACATGAATACTATCCTCCACATTACCAAACGCCAACAATGGGAAGACGCGAAAATACTCGGTAGCTATCGCGCTGATTCGCTAGAGAGTGAAGGTTTTATACATTGTTCACAATCAACGCAAATACTCAAAGTTGCAGAGAGATTTTTTAATAACCAAAAAGAATTGGTAATACTGTTTATTGATTTTGAGAAAGTTCAAGCGGAAATTCGTTATGAGGAGGCTGAAATTGGCGAATTATTTCCTCATATTTATGGTGAGTTAAATATTGATGCTGTGTATAAAGTGATTGATTTTGAGGCTGGGGAAGATGGTTTATTTGAGTTGCCGCAAGAAGTTATAGATTTAGAATAACGAACCGCAGAGGCGCAGAGAACGCGGAGAAAGAGATAAGAGATCAAGGGTTTGATTCATAATAAAATTATTTAACAAATGATATCAGATGGTTACTCTTCAACTCAGACAAATTCGAGTTCCCGCAGGGCAAAGAATAATCCTGGAAGATGTGAGTTGGCAAGTATTTGAAGCAATCCTCAACGAGTTAGGAGAACATCGCGCGAGTCGAGTAGCATACAGCAAAGGAACGCTAGAAATTATGGCTCCATTACCAGAACATGAACGAGCTAAGGTAATTATTGGAGACTTAGTGAAAGCTTTGCTAGATGAACTCGAGCGAAATTGGGAATCTTTAGGTTCAACCACTTTTAAGCGAAAAGATACAAGTGCGGGTATTGAACCTGATGATTGTTTTTATATTCAAAACTATCAGCTAATGATCGGAAAAGACAAGATTGACTTAACAATTGATCCTCCTCCTGATTTGGCGATTGAAATTGATGTCACCTCTAAAACTCAAATTAGTGCATATCAGGCTTTGAGAGTGCCTGAAATTTGGCGATATGAAAACAAAAATTTAGAAATTAGCTTGCTGCAAGGTGAGCAATATGTAAAGTCTCTCACAAGCGCCACATTTCCTAAATTTCCTATCATTGAACTAATTCCCCAATTTGTAGAAATAGCGCGAACCACAGGAATGAGTTCAGCACTTAAAGGGTTTCGACAATGGGTAAGAGAACAGATAGAAGATAGTCAGGGTAAATAAAATTCGCGGCTATATAAACAAGTCTAAGGAATTCCGCGCTTTACTTAAAGAACGGGGAATAAATAATCTAGAGCAATTGTGACCGAATTTAATTTACAAATCCAAGAAAATAGCGATCGCAGCACCAACGCCAAGGGTGAACGCTTCTCTTCTGATATAGAGGATGCAGCACTTAGCTTACTTCCTTCCAGTAATACGATACACTGCACCGACACTAAAGGCGATCGCATTGACCGTTTCCTTTCCCAAGAATTACCAGATTTATCCCGTTCGCGCATTCAACAGTTAATCGAACAGGGTAATGTCCAACTTAATGATAAAGTTTGCACATCTAAGAAGATCAATGTCAAGCTAGGCGATCGCATCACTCTTGAAATACCAGAAGCACAACCCCTAGAACTGTTAGCAGAAGATATCCCTTTAGATATTCTCTACGAAGATGACCAATTACTTATTCTCAACAAACCCGCAGGCTTAGTTGTCCATCCTGCACCCGGTCATCCAGATGGCACACTAGTAAATGCTTTGTTAGCTCACTGTCCCAATTTACCAGGAATTGGCGGAGTTCAACGACCGGGAATCGTCCATCGATTGGATAAGGATACAACGGGTGCGATCGCGATCGCAAAAACAGAAGTTGCCCATCATCACCTACAAGCCCAACTCAAAGCTAAAACCGCACGCAGAGAATACTTGGGTGTGGTTTACGGTGCGCCAAAACTTGAAAATGGCACAATTGACTTACCTATTGGTCGCCATCCACAAGACCGCAAGAAAATGGCTATTATGCCTGTTGAACAAGGCGGACGAACTGCCGTCACTCATTGGCAAGTACTAGAACGCCTCGGTAACTATACATTAATCCGCTTCCAACTAGAAACTGGACGCACCCATCAAATCCGCGTCCACAGCGCCAAAATGGGTCATCCTATTGTCGGCGATCCAGTTTATAGTTCTGGTCATTCAGTGGGCGTAAATTTGACCGGTCAAGCACTCCATGCTTGGCGCCTAAAATTGCAGCATCCCATATCTGGCGAGATGATTGAGGTGACAGCTACTCCTCCCACCCAATTTACAAAACTTTTAGAGATGTTAAAAAGACGAACTACACTTTAGTTCATCCCACGCCTAAAAATAACGCTATTTTACAGACATTGGGCATTAACAAAAAACCATGCCCCATGCCCCATGCCCATTAACAACTAGCGTGCATTAGACATGGGATAGAGTCTGTTCCACTAGTTATACCTAAATGAAACTCCTACATAACCCAAGACTCATGCACGCTATAAAATAATCAAAGCGATGTACTAGACAGCCTCTGACTAAAAATCGTTACTTAATTCCAGCTAACTGGCGATAAGGTACAGACTTTTCGATATCGATGTTGAATGACGAGATTCTTTGTGGTGTATTGCCTGTTGCATTGACACTTTGTGCCATAGACAAAAATAGAGCTGGATCGCCAGCCTTGGGCTTTCGCTCTTGTGGAAGGAATCTGCGTACTTCGACCTGCCAAATGATTTGGGGGAAACCCAGTTTAGCACGGTGGTAATCTTCGTATCGCGGAGATTTGATGTTAAATGGCAACTCACCCGCAGATTGAGATGGCAGTATTCGACGGCGTTGATAAGGCACTGTGGAATATCCAAAATTGCTTAGGTATTCTTCAGTGTTGAGAACTTCATCAACAAAGCCTCTAATACCTTTAGTAGCGACCACAATTGACCAAGCGATTTTTTCCCGCTCGTTGTATGGATCGCGTCCTAGAACACGCTGAATTACTTGCTCAACAAAGCGATAGTTATTGTTGAGGTCGTAAAAGCTTCTCTTAAAGGTATCGGAAAGCACCAATCCACGAACAAAGTCCCGCACTGTAATTTGTCCATTACGGAGTTGAGACTCTAAATATGTTTCGCGATCGGCAGCAAAAGCATAAAAGAAAAGTTGACGATATGCTGCTTCAATCAGATCGCCTAAATCTGATGGAGACAGGATATTGTCTGTAGTAAAAATCCTTGGCTGTTCATCACCAGGTACTTCATATCCAGCTACACGCTGGTTTTGACTTGAAGGTTCATACTCTAACAGAGGAATTGCCATTTTAAAGCCTCCATGTTCTTAATTAAAGTTAACAACTTTAAATCATATATTAAGGGAGTAGTTGTATCAGAACCTCAGATTCTGATAAAATTTCACGAAACTTAACTAAGGGTGATTTCAGTATTTGTTAGGAAAAACGATTAATCGCGATCGATTCAACCCGTAGTGAATCAATACAGCACTTACCGAAGTTATCAGGTACACTAATTGATCGAATTATCGTTGATCTGGGATAAGAAAGTTCGTAGTCAGGAATGAAGTCCTGATTTTATAAGCACGTTTTGTGCTTACTACAAACTTTTCATTACTAGCTTGACAGACTACTAATAGCATCCCAAGTATGTGTACCTCATAGCAGGAGCAAGTGCTGTAAAAGTAATGCAACTTAGTGCATCTTCCAAGCTTAATAACTACAAATGATTAAAAAGTTTTGTTCACATATTTTAGATTAGAAGATTAAGTTTCACTTTTTTTAGCTGAAGTAATAATTTTTAACATTTAATAAAAGAAATTAACGGGGATTGGGGATTGGGAATTGGGGATTGGGCATTAGCTATGGTTCAATAGTTCTCCCTCTGCTCCTCTGCCTCCCCCAGGGTGGTTTCATACAAAGAAAGAAAAAACCTTTTGGATTTGATTAGCTAAAGCACGTTGAGCTTGAGGGATAGTGCGAAAACCAAGAAATCTGGCAAGAGTGGTGAAAAAATTATCTAAGATTGCCCAGTTAACTGGAGCATTACCACCTCTTCGCAGTAGAAAGTCTTCTGAAAAAGTCACATAGCGAAGCCAATGGAGTCGGTTTTCAATTCACCAATATTTCTGGGTGTCGGTTAAAGCATCTTTAGCCGACATTCTCTGACTACAAATATTTCCCTGTTCAAGGTTAACCATATAAAAATCAAAAAGCTTGAACAAAGACTTATCACAACATTGAGCAGGAACTAGCTAAAAAATAGCGATGCGTATTTCTTTAATTTGCTTAGGTTCTAGCGGTTCAATCGGAGACAGGCACAGACGGTCGAATTCATGCAAAGTCTGATCCATCAGTCCAGCTTTGTGCAGCCCCGTAGCCGTTTCGTGAACGGCTTCAAGAATTGCTGATTTATTCTTCGGCATTGCAAATTACCTCCATCAATTCATCTTCCAGCTTGGCTTTTTTGAGATTCTATCGCACAATAAAGCCACATAAAAATATCAATGTGTGGTTTTCACTACGCTATTACATTTAATTAGTAAGATAAACTTGACGTATGTATGTCATCAAATTACTTACCTTCATCTAGTAACAAAATAGGCATAAGCAATGAACAAAGAAGTAGTCAAAGTAATATTATGGGAAGAAAATCAAAAAGATTTTCTCAAGAAGTTCTACGATCTCCAATTTACTCCCAGAGTAGGAGAGGAAGTTTACTTAAAAAAGGAGAGATGGAAAGTAACCAGAGTTGAGCATGATTTAGAAATTAGTGAGATTAATGTCTATATGGAATTAATCAAAAAAGCCAAGCAGGAGAAATCATCTAATTCATAAATAAAATTAAATACACTCAACCATCATAAAAGGGAGGTTATTAGCCTCCCTCAATTCTTAAGCTGCGTAGAAGTTTATTATTAATAAGACTTACGCAAGAGTTACGGAATAACAAACCGCAGAGGCGCAGAGGACACGGAGAAATCAGAGTTTGATATATATTTTGCGTAAGTCCTAATTAAATGGGAGCGCAAAATTAAACATAAAGGTAATGCTGTTTGTTAAATTTAGCTGCGTAACAGCTTACGTCGTTACTGAAACCGAATTTTAAGAGGTAGGCGATCGCACCCCAGCAAGTACAATCGAGGTACAACTAGTGTTGTACCTCCAAAGGCTAATAAAATGAAACGCACACTCTATATTCCTGATGAGTTGTGTCCACAACTTGACCAATACTTAAAAGATCGCTCAGAGCAAAACCCATCTAGTGTTGTATAGTCAGCACTGGCGGAAAAGTTACGCCCCAAAAATGGTTCAAGGCTACTATCGCTGGCAGGAATTGTAGAAAATGCTCCTACAGATGCTTCGATCAGTTGAAACATTATCAGCTTGAGCTATGGTGTCCAATGCCCCACACCCAATTTTGGCTGTAACGATAGACTATAAGAGTAAAGAAATGTAAATAAATTAAATTTTGCAACCGTGGAAAACATCACATTGGGGCAAAATGGCCCAGTTGTTACACCTTTGTGCATAGGCACTTGGGCTTGGGGTGATAAACTATTTTGGAATTATGGCGATCGCTACGGCCCAGAACAGTTACAAGAAGCCTTTACAGCAGCCTTAGAAGCTGGTATTACCTTCTTTGATACTGCCGAAGTCTACGGAATGGGACTATCAGAGAAATTTTTGGGGCAATTTCTCCAACAGACACAACAACCTGTACAAATCGCCACGAAATTTGGCCCTCTACCGTGGCGATTTACAGGTCAATCTGTCTCTGATGCTTTAACAGCAAGCCTCAAACGTTTGCAATTAGAGCGAATTACCTTGTATCAAGTGCATTGGCCTTTTGCTTTCTTTTTAAGTCAAGAAACTTTGATGAATGCCCTAGCGGATGAAGTGAAGCGGGGGAGAATTACTACAGTCGGTGTAAGTAATTACTCTGCAGAGCAAATGCGAGACGCACATCAAATATTGGCGGCTCGTGGAGTGCCTTTGGCTGTAAACCAAGTCCGTTACTCTTTACTAAGTCGCCAAGTTGAAAGCAAAGGTATCATCACAACTGCGCGTGAGTTGGGTGTGACTATTTTGGCATATAGTCCTTTAGCTCAGGGATTACTTACAGGTAAGTACAGTATTGATAGTGCAGAAACCCCCACTGGTGCGAGAAAAATAGACCCACGATTTAAGAAAGAAGGTCTGCAAAAAATTGCCCCAGTTATATCTTTGTTACGCAACTTCGGGGAAAAATACGATCGCACCCCCGCTCAAGTTGCTCTCAACTGGTTAATTGCTCAGGGTAATGTTATTCCTATTGCTGGAGTTAAGACAGCCGAACAAGTGCGCCAGAATGCTGGTGCTTTGGGCTGGAAATTGAGCGACGATGAAGTTGGAGAGTTAGAACTAGTTAGTCGTCTTTGGCTGTAGTATTTCTGAACTACTCAAACACAGGAGGCCAAATTTCTGACACTACTAGCTCCCAACCTGGTAATAAGTCTGGTAGTGTCAGTTTATCGTTATCCTGCAAAACTATTGGTTCTTGGTTGAGCCGATAAACTGTGAGTGTCAATTTATCAGGATCAATTAGGATACCAACAATAGATCCGAGTTGTAAGAATAGCTGAATCTTTTCTACCAGTAGTTTAATTCGGTCTGACTTAGATTTTATTTCAACCATTAAGTCAGGTACGAGTTCCACAAAGTCGCGCTTGCTTATTTTCAGTCTATCAGCACGAACAAAAGACACATCGGGAGCGCGGAGATTTCGTTTTTCATTATCAGTTTCTAATGTAGGCAATATAAAACCTGCACTAGAACCAGTTACCCGTCCTAGCTTCTGTGGTCGCACCCAATTGCCAAGTAATCTAACTAACTCAGCACCAATTTCTTCTGACTCATAATCTGATGGCCCCATAACAACTATATTTCCGTCTACTAGCTCCATCTGCCAGTCTGGATGCTCTGCTTGTAGTTGCTCTAAGTCTGGAATAGTGAACATAAGACCACGAAGAATGCATCTTTAATTTAACGTGACTTCGACAAACCTCTCCCTGTCTTGAACTTTAGTTCAAGTCTGTCCCTCTCCGAATCGGAGAGGGACAGGTTTTACGTAGTAAAACCAGGGAGAGGTCTTTTGATTTGTGTCACCCGTTGAACTCGCGTTAATTGATCTTTCTACAAACGGGTAGAAAAAGTTACCCAAAAAGCCAAAAAGTCAAGAGCCAAAGTCAAAATCATGACTCTTAACTCTCAACTCTCCAATTTTAGATTTGGATTTTGGATTAAAGAAAAAATCTAAAATCCAAAATTAATTAACTTCTAACTGTTGACTAAGAAGCTGATTCCCTAGCTGTAGGTGAACCTATCTTTTTACTAGGGGATGGAGAAGACTCTTGCCCACTTGTCCGCAGTTTTGGCTTGGGAGAAGAATGTCTTTCTTCATTGCTATCTGATTTCCACGCAGAACGGGGGCGATCGCTAGAAGATGATTCACGACGCTTACCAAGTCTTGGTTTGGGAGCGGAGGATTCCTCTTGAGGAATTTCCACGTCTGAACTCAACCAAGCGGGACGAGTTTGATCGTAAGCGATTTGCAGTGCAGCTGCGGCGATCGCTTGAGCATCGTATTCTTCAATCAGTTCGCTGACAATTGGCAAGAATGAAGCCAAACGCTCACCTGTCAAAGCTTCGCGCACTTGTTCTTGCAATTTCAGAATGTGTTTTGCTTCAATTTGGGCGCGTGTGGGAATTGTCAGCACTTGCCAACTTTGGCGGTTATGACGTTCAAATGTTTGCTGTTTGCGCCGCTCAAATGGTTGTACTAAAGAAATTGCTGTTCCTTCTTTACCAGCACGACCAGTCCGACCAATACGATGGACGTAGGTTTCTACGCTATCGGGTAAGTCGAAGTTGATTACGTGGGAGAGTTGATCGACATCTAACCCCCGTGCTGCAATATCAGTTGCTACCACCCAACGGACTTGACGGTTACGGAATCTGATTAATAACCGTTCCCGCGCTTGTTGTGACAAGTCACCGTGGTATTCATCAACACTGTGACCAGCGCCTTGTAATTGACTGGTAAGTTCTGCGGCGGTGCGTCTGGTGCGAACAAAGATTAAAGCTGTTTCTGGATCTTCCATTTCCAGAATCGGCTGTAATGCTTTGGCTTTTGTCCAGTGGCGGGGAATCAAGTAAGCGACTTGATTAATTTTGTTGGGAGCAGCTTTTGGCTGCTCAACGGTGACAGTTGCAGGCGAGCGCAAGAACTTGTTCACCAACATCCGAATCGATGGTGGCATTGTTGCCGAGAATAATGCTGTTTGGCGGTCTACGGGCGCTTGCGAGAGGATTTTCACCACATCGTCAATAAAGCCCATGCTCAACATTTCATCGGCTTCATCCAACACAAACCATTTCACTTGATCGAGCTTTAAACAGCCGCGATCCAGTAAATCGATCACCCGTCCAGGAGTACCCACAACCATGTGAACGCCACGTCTGAGTTGTAACATTTGGCGGTCAATTGATTGACCACCATAGATTGCTAACACCCGCAATCCTTCATCGCCAATGAATTGGGCGATCGCATCGTGAACTTGCATTGCTAATTCACGAGTTGGGGTTAAAACTATGGCTTGCACGGCTTTTTGATTAATATCTAGCCGCTCTAAAATAGGCAGTGAAAATGCTGCTGTTTTGCCTGTTCCAGTTTGAGATTGACCTACTACATCACGACCACCAAGCAATTGGGGAATTGCTTGGATTTGAATGTTAGTTGGTTCGGTAAAACCGATTTTTTCTAGTTGTGCAACACGTTCTTGGGAAATGCCTAATTCTTGGAATGAAAGAGTCATTAATTCGTCCTAAATTTTATGTAAGGATTTTTGGATTAGTCATTTAGTCATTAGTTATTTAGTCATTAGTCATTAGTCATTAGTCATTAGTAAGCCAAGGGCGGTAGCGAAGCCTCAAGTCTTTGAGAGACTATGCCAAAGAGTCCGCGAACTTCAGGTAAACCCTCATGAAAACTGCCATTAACGCAGTGTTGACCTATAAAATAAGGGTAAATCTGTAAGGGTCATTTAACAAAGGACAAAAGACAAAAGACAAAGGACAATTTAGTTATTGACTACTTGACCATAGAGGTCGTATGTATCAGCGTGGTGAATCGCTACTGGCACGATGGTTCCTAACTTTGCCTGGCCTTTGACATACACCAGACCATCAACCTCTGGGGAAAATCTACCTGAACGACCTATTAATTCACCACTTTCAGGATTTTCTTGCTCAATCAGGACATCGACTATTTTGCCTACTTCCTGTTGATTTTTCTTTTGAGAAATCGGTTGCTGGAGTTCCATCAGTTGGTATCGGCGATCGTCCATCACTTCTTGGGCCAACTGATTTGGTAGCTTGTAAGCTGGGGTTCCTTCCTCCGAGGAAAAGGTGAACACACCAACATGATCGAATTCATGCCGTTGAACGAACTCTAGTAGATGCTCAAAATGCTCTTGTGTTTCTCCTGGGAAACCAACAATAAATGTTGTCCGCAATACGGCTGTTGGTAGCGCCGTTTTGATGCGATCTATAATCCCATCATTTACCCGCCCTTGCCAAGGACGGTTCATGGCGCGGAGAATATCTGGATGAGAATGCTGCAAGGGCAAATCCAGATAAGGCAAGACGTTTGGTGTTTCTTGAATCGCCGCGATCGCATCTGGGGTCAGTCCCGTGGGATAAGCGTAATGCATTCTGATCCACGGTATATCTACTTTCCCCAAGGCGCGAAGTAATTCGGCTAATTTTGGCTTACCGTAAATATCCAAACCGTAATTAGTGGTGATTTGGGAAATTAGAATAATTTCCTTTACCCCTTGACTAACTAACTGCTCCGCTTCAGCGACTATAGATTCAATAGTACGCGATCGCTGGTTCCCTCGAAGATGAGGAATGATACAAAATGCACAACGATAATCACATCCTTCCGCAACTCGGAGGTAAGCTACACCCTCGGTTGTAGTGCGATAGCGCGGTGTAGTTTCGTCGGCAATATAGGTTGGTTCAATACTAACCTGTTTGACCCGTTCGCCAAGTTCAACACGCTCAATTACATTAACAATTTTGTGATAATCGCCTGTACCCACTACAGCCACTGCTTCGGGCAATTCTTCCAAAAGTTGTTCTTGAAAGTGTTGCGCCATACAGCCAGTGATTACGATCTTTTTATTTGCCTCTGCCAGTTCTACTAAAGTTCTGACAGATTCTTGCCGGGCTGCTTCAATAAAACTACAAGTATTAACAATAACGTAATCTGCTAACTCTTCATTTGTATCTACACCGTAGCCTGCTTCTACAAGCATTCCCAGCATGTGTTCTGTATCAATTCGATTTTTCTCGCAGCCCAGGTGAGAAATGGCAATTGTTGGCTTGTCACCCATATTTGGAAAATATCTTCATTTTTTTCTTCTTGTATAATCAAACATTCCGGCGCTAACTTCACTTTTTGCTATCAGCATCCTCATGAAAACATTACAGTGGCAAATCCCCACTGTTAGTAACTGTCCGTGGACTCATAACCCTATCAATAAATAAAAATAGAGGTCATGTTATGATATTCCTATCAATCTGTTCCCCAGGGTAAATTGAAGTGTCTTTGGGTACATTTGACACTTGTAATCTTTTTTAACAATTCGCCTATTGGTATTTTACATTACCTTGGCGTGTGCGTTGTTAATCTACCCATCGGGAAGCCGCCCAAAGGGCTTGTTGTTGAGAAGTCGCTACCCTCCGGGAAATCGACGAAAGCGACTACGCTTGATAAAGCAGTAATGCTAACCTGGCGATTGGCAAGTTTTGCGACTGGGCGCGGATAAGATGCCTAAACGATGGAAAGCTGCTTTGCGTCTAGTGAGTGGCAAACTCCTCTTGTAGCCAAGTTTTATCTTAACATATCTTATGGGAGGTTTAACACCAATTTCCATCTGAGGAAGGAGGCAATAAACCGACTATCATAAAACACATTTGACTAGTTAATGAAAAGTCAAGAGTCAAGGGTCATACAGTCAATAGTCAAAAAATTCTAGACTCTGGACTCCGCGAGGCGGATTTAAAGACGTGGACTTATATCAATTATTTAAAACTCGCTCACCGATTATTGGCGTGGTTCACCTGCTACCACTACCTACTTCGCCCCGTTGGGGAGGTAGCCTCAAAGCGGTGATTGACCGAGCCGAGCAAGAAGCCGCAGCCCTTGCAAGCGGAGGGGTTGATGGGTTGATTGTGGAGAATTTTTTCGACGCGCCCTTTACCAAAAACCAAGTAGATCCCGTGGTTGTGAGTGCCATGACCATTGTGGTGCAACGGATACAAAACTTGGTGACTTTGCCTATAGGCTTAAATGTTTTGCGAAACGACGGTAAAAGCGCAATGGCGATCGCTAGCTGTGTACAGGCGCAATTTATCCGCGTCAACGTTCTCACAGGGGTGATGGCGACCGATCAGGGATTAATTGAGGGAGAAGCCCATCAACTACTCCGCTATCGACGGGAGTTAGGCTGTGATGTTAAAATCCTGGCCGATGTGTTGGTGAAGCACGCCCGTCCTTTGAGTTCTCCAAATCTCACAGTTGCCGTAAAAGACACCATTGAAAGGGGTTTAGCAGACGGGGTAATTTTGTCAGGTTGGGCTACTGGTAGCCCACCTAACTTAGAAGATTTGGAACTAGCTTGTGATGCAGCAGCTGGCACGCCAGTATTCATCGGTAGTGGGGCAAATTGGGAAAATATTGATACATTGATGCAGGCAGCAGATGGTGTAATAGTTTCCAGTTCTCTGAAACGTCACGGACGGATAGAGCAACCAATCGACCCAATTCGCGTCAGTCAATTTGTCGAAGCCGCGCGTCGCAGTAAGAACTCCAAAGTTGAAAGCAAATCAGCAGAACAAGTGAAGTTACATTCTTAAATGGGAATTGGGGCATGGGGCATTGGTAGAAATAAGTAGTACCCAATTCTCAATACCCAATACTTCTCTGCGAGAGGCTGCGCCAACGACAACGCTCAGTAGAAGTTCCCAATGCCCGATTCCCAATTCCCAATTCCCAATGCCCAATTCCCAATTCCCAATTCCCAATTCCTAATATTTATGATTCGCCGTCGTTCTACTCCTTGGATTCATAAATGGTCACGTCCATTGATTGCCGCGATCGCTGGATGTGGTGCCCTGATCACAGGTTATCTTGCCATCGAAAAGTTAACAGGAGGCAGTGCAGCTTGTGTAGCAGAGGCTGGTACCAAGGGCTGTAATGATGTGCTTTCCAGTCCTTGGGCAACAGTTTTTGGTCAGCCATTAGCTTTGTTTGGGTTTTTGGCATACATCAGTATGGTGATATTTGCTTTGGCTCCCTTGGTATTTAACTCAGGGGAAAACAATAGCCGCAAACAATTGGAAAATGGGACGTGGTGGTTGCTGCTGGTGGGTGCGATCGCTATGTCTGTCTTTAGCGGCTACTTAATGTATGTTTTGGCATCTCAAATTAAAGCTATTTGTCCTTACTGTATCGGTTCAGCTTTGTTTTCTGTGAGTCTTTTGGTACTCACAATTATGGGTCGCAGTTGGGATGATATTGGACAAATCTTATTTACTACCCTAATTGTGGGTATGGTAACGTTGATTGGCACTTTAGGGGTTTATGCTGGCGTGAATAAATCAGATGTAACATCTGGAACTCCTGGAAAACCCGCGCAAATTACCTTTAGTCCCAAGGAAAAACCTAACCCAGCGTTCGGCTGGGAAGTTACCACTACTTCTGGAGAGGCAGAAATAGCCTTAGCAAGCCATCTAGCAAAAGTAGGCGCAAAGGAATACAGTGCTTACTGGTGTCCTCACTGCCATGAACAAAAGCTACTTTTTGGTAAAGACGCTGAGGAAATAGTCAACAAGGATATTAAGGTAGAGTGCGCTCCCGATGGACTTAAAGCTCAAACAGAACTGTGTAAAGCTGCAAAAATCGAAGGCTTCCCCACTTGGATTATCAATGGTACAAGCTACAGCGGAGTCCAAAACCTAGAGGAACTAGCAAAAGTTTCTGGTTACACAGGGCCTCGCAACTTCAAGTATTTGAGGTAATTGTTTTCAGGAAGTCTCAGCTAGCTGCGGTTTAGGGGCAATTCATGAATTACCCCTACCTAAATAAACTGCAAGCTCACATAGAATTGCTATCAGGGCTGAGTACAGTCAACTGGATGAATACAGCAAAGTCTGTTTCCAGTTGGCTTTTTTGTTTTTGGTAATAGATAATAAGTCTTGTCTAAGTAAGTCGGTGAGAATAAATAAAACTATGTTAATTAATATGAAGCTAGATAAATTTAGCTCTTAGTAAGGGCTTTAGCCCTTTTCTTAGGACTAAAGTCCTTCCTACAAACATTGAATTGTTTACACCGTTCTACTTAATATCCAATAATCAATTTTTCTGCGGCTTTTATCCGCAAGCACTTAAAGCTCAAGGAAATTAATCAAGATTTATACTTAATTAGGACTTACACATTGACAGAAAACAATAAATATGTGTCGCGGAAAAACCATATTTCTCCTAGAGGTTTAGCAATGCTAAACCTCTACTCCACGGTTAATTTATCGGTAAAAATATAATTAGTCAAAGTCTGAAACAAGCTATTTCGATGAAAGCATACTATGACTAATTTTTACAGTGCGTAAGTCCTATTAATTTGTGCTGATAGCTAAAAAAGTTCCAGCTGCCGTTTGGTAAAATAATTGACCTCAATATATGCTATTACGTCAGAAATACCAGGATATCTTGAAGAATATTACGGAGTTGAAAGAACTCTTAGAAACTCTATTTAGCTATCCTTTGAGCTAGGTTATAGCGGTTCCCATTTAAATGTGGTACAACATCATCTCGTAAGGTGTAGGGGCAATTCATGAATTGCCCCTACGGGTTTACCTCACATAAATGAGAACCGCTATAGTTAGTCCGATAGTTAAGAGCTATAGGAAATAGAGAATATTTCTCCCCACTAGGTAATGGGAATGAATCAGCAACTAGACAAGCGTTTTGTAAAGTTAATCTTTAGACTAAAACAATCGCTTAGTCGAGGACACAGAGAATTGATTACTGCCGTCAGCGTAGCAGTCTGCGTCATCCTGTTGCACTCCATCGGATTATTGCAATCTTTGGAGTTTGCAGCTTTGGATCAATTGTTTCGCTTGCGTCCAAATGAACCGCCAGAAGAGCGTATTACAATCGTAGTGATTGATGAAGCCTATTTAAACGAAATACGTTCGTGGCCGATTCCAGATGCGAAGATTGCAGTGTTGTTGCAAAAATTAAATGTCCACAAACCCCGTGCTATTGGCTTAGATATCTACAGAAATTTGCCAGTAAAGCCTGGTAATCGAGAACTGCGTAATACTTATCAGTCAATACCCAATTTAATTGGTATTGAGCTTTTGGCAAATGACAAAAACAAAAACTTTAGGGTTTTGCCTCCACTAGGACTGAATAAGGATCAAGTTGGCTTTAATAATGTGCTGTACGATCTTGATGGTAAAGTACGTCGCAGTTTGTTGTATTGGCACGTTGATAATCAGTTACACGAAAGTTTTGCCCTGAAGTTGGCTTTATTGTATTTAAAGTCAAAGGGAATTACCCCCACCAAAGCAAAAAGCAACCCTAAGTATTTGCAATTGGGTAAGGCATCATTTACTCGTTTTGAGGGTAATGATGGTGCTTATGTGAGGGCTGATGATAGAGGGTATCAAATTCTGAGCAATTTTCCCAAACCTAAATGTCAAAGTTCATCTAGAGAATTATGTAGCTTTCGCCAGGTATCGATAAAAGATGTACTGGCAGATAAAGTCCAAGAAAATTTAATCAAAGATCGGATTATACTGATTGGCTCTACTGCACCCAGTCTCCTGGATTTTGTCTTCATTCCATATTCCAGCAATCTAATAGGTACGGCAAAGCCTGTACCCGGAATTCAACTGCAAGCTTATTTTATTAGTGAGTTAATCTCTGCTGCTCTTGACGGACGACCATTATTCAAATTCTGGTCTGACTTGATAGAATACTTGTGGATTTTTATCTGGTCTTACCTGGGAGCCGTGACAACATGGCGAATACGGCACGCTACGAGGAACCTGCTTTGTATCCTAGTTTCTTGCTTTGTATTGATTCTGAGTACATACCTTGCTTTTTTATCCGGTTGGTGGATACCGCTCCTTCCCTCACTGTTTAGCTTTGGCAGTTCAGCTATTTGGATGATTAGTCATATTGCCCACATTCAGCAAGAGTGGAAACGTTCTAAAGAATTTTTGCATCACGTAATCAACACAATTCCCGATCCAATTTTTGTTAAAAACGAACAACACCAGTGGATTGTTTTAAATGAAGCTTATTGTCGATTTATTGGTTATCCAAATAAGTTGTTGATTGGAAAGTCAGACTATGACTTTTTCCCTAAGCATGAAGCTGATGTGTTTCGACAACAGGATGAACTTGTGTTCCGAACTCAAAAACCCTACGAACATGAAGAGGAATTTACAAATGCAGATGGACAGACTCATCAAATTGCCACTAAGCGATCGCTCCACAAAGACTCAGCTGGCAATTTCTTTTTAGTTGGGGTTATTCGAGATATTACTCAGCGCAAGCTGATGGAGGAAAAACTTAAGCGGACTGCTGCTGAACTATTCCGCTCTAACAATGAATTAAAACTCAAAGAAGACCACTTGCGTTATTTAGCGGATCACGACCCTCTGACCGGTTTGTCCAATCGCAAATTTTTTGGGGAACAGCTTTACGAGTCATTAGATTGGGCGCAACACAATAACCTGTTGCTGGGACTGCTGTTTATCGATCTGGATGGCTTTAAGCAAATCAATGATACTCTGGGACACGAGACTGGCGATCGCTTGCTAATGACTATCGCTGGAAGACTCAGCAACTCTTTACGCACTAGTGATACAGTTTCTCGTTTAGGTGGCGATGAATTTACTATAATTTTACGCGCAATTCCGAATGTCCAAATAGCTGCTAAAGTCGCCGAAAAAATCTTAAGCAGTATTACCAAGCCAATTGTTTTGGATGGCTATGCGATCCGAATCTCTGCCAGTATTGGCATTAGTGTGTACCCATACAACAGTCAAGACAGTGAAACTTTGATGAAACAAGCAGATACAGCAATGTATCGTGCCAAGCACCTGGGTAAAAATCGCTACGAGTTTGCTTAATTAGTCAAGGTCAAGCTTCTAGATTGCTTCTAAGCTGAAGTAAAATTTTTTACCATAAAATTAGGAATGTGGACTTCAAATACATGCAAGGCACTATCCTTAAAAAAGCATTGTGTATATTTCTAGAAGTGGCTTTTTAATCTGATGACTAAAACGAAGAATATAGGTAAGAGAGGAATTAGTCATTACAGGTAATTATAAAAATAAATATTTTGTGGTATTTTTTTTACTAAATAAAATATACTATTGCGGACTAGTATTATTACGGAATTGCATAGCTCTAAATTTATAAAATCCTTACGAGATAACAATCGTGTTGTTTTATCTTTAATCTAAGGAAAACTTAAATATACAAAAAATAAGTATTGTTTTATATTTTAGGAACTAGCTATTCAAGTAGGATAGTGTTTATACTTAAAAAGATTAAAATATTATTAATAAATAATGAATTCACAAAACCGTTTACAATAATGAATCAACATATCTGACTTTAGACTGATGTAAAAATAGCTCATTAAGAATACTACTTAAGTATTGAAACTATTTAATACCAGCAAATTCAGGTTAATGTACAGTCAAAAACCACAACGTGTTGTATATTAACGGTAATACTTTAATAAAGTTACAATATTTTTTCAAAAATGCAAGTAAATATACTTTATATACTAAAAGAACCCTTTAAGATGAAAAACTAGTAAATTTACTGAAGCAGATGAAAACCAATTTCCGAATCACAAAGCTCATAATCTTCTGTATAAGTGCTTACATATTAATACCGAAAGTTTTCTTTTGTACGAGTATATTCAATACTGCAAGCGCTAATAGTTTTAGCACTACTAGCAATACCAGCTTAATTGTCCGCAAAGTCAATTCTGAAAATTTAAAAGATATATATATTCCACCAAATTATGGTGGACCGGATAGTCAGCATGGTAGCGGCACTCGCTGATGGCAATTTTGGATTTGAGATTTTAGATTGTGGTAAAGTCGCACAATCAGTTAGCTAGTGTATTAAACACCAAATTTTTTGCCTGGAGATATTCCATCACCCTTTGGATCAGACCAGAGTTGTCCAGGTTTAGGTAGATAACGTTAGCAAGTCTTTTTGCCTTGAAGAAAGTTTATTCAAGATAATAGTGGAGATTTCCGCCAATGATGTGTTTGTACTAGTGTGTGAACTTGCCAATTTGGATTTGGTTGAGGATAGTCTAAACGGTAGTGTCCGCCTCGGCTTTCGGTTCTAAAAGCAGCACTTTTAAGAATTAAATCAGCCACATCTAATAAATTGCGGGTTTCTGCCCAAAGTCGCAATTGCCGTTCAACATCTGGTAACTCAAAAACAGCTGGTTCTGCTGGACGTAAAGCCAGCAAGAATTGACTTAAAGGTAAGGAAGCAAAATCTTGTTGCCAAGATTCAATAGTAGCGATCGCAGTTTCCAACTTTGATTGTTCTCGACAAATACCAGCATTTTCCCAGACTAGACGTGGTAACTTCTCTCTGAGTGCTTCTAGCTGTGCTTGCTGGATGTGCCACTCACTAGCATCAACACTAAATTTTCGTGATGGCAACACTGGTATTTGTGACGGCAACCCGATATTTTCCAACTCAATTTGGCTCATCTGGGCCCCAAACACAATACATTCCAGCAGTGAATTACTGGCAAGGCGATTTGCCCCATGCACCCCAGTACTAGCGGTTTCACCTACTGCGTACAAACCGGCGATATTTGTACGATTCATTAGATCGGCAACAATTCCACCCATCCAGTAATGAGCAGCAGGCGCTACAGGAATTGGTTCATGAAAGACATCAATTCCCCAATGCTGACAAACTTTAATGATGTTAGGAAAGCGGTGACGAATCTTGTCGGCAGGGATGGGGCGCATATCCAACCACACATGAGCAGTCGCCAAATCTGCGGCAGTACGTTGTAAATGGCTAAAAATGGCTCTACTGACCACATCTCTGGGTGCTAGTTCACCCGCAGGATGGTAGTCAAAGGCAAAACGCCGCCCTTCGTTATCGACAAGGTGTGCGCCCTCCCCGCGTACAGCCTCGCTAATGAGAAAGCGATCGGCACCAGGTTTTGTTAGGGCTGTGGGGTGAAATTGCACAAATTCCAAATCGCGGAGGATAGCCCCAGCCCGATATGCGATCGCTACCCCATCACCTGTACTCACAGCCGGGTTAGTGGTTTGGGCAAATACCTGGCCGCCGCCGCCAGTTGCCAATATTACAGCACCAGCTTTAATCCATGCGATCGCACCTTGATAAAACAGGCTTATTCCCTGACAGCGACCGGTTTCGGGTTCAATCCACAAACTCAAAGCTAAAGCTTGCTGAATGACTTGAATATTCGGGCGACGTAATACTTGAGCGGTGAGGGTGGTGGTAACTTCCCTGCCTGTGGTGTCCGCAGCGTGGAGAACGCGATTGCGAGAATGGGCAGCTTCTAAAGTTAAAGCTAAGGCTTTACCATGACGGTCAAAAGCAACCCCCAAGTTAACTAGGGATTGAATGCAGTTAGGGGCAAGTTGGGCGAGAAATTCTACAGAGGTGCGATCGCACAAACCTGCACCTGCCCGGATCGTATCTTCAATGTGTAGCGTAGGAGAATCTTCTGGGGAAACGGCTGCGGCAATACCACCTTGTGCCCAATCGCTAGCGGACAAAGCAACAGTTTCTTTGGTAATCAAGCCGACTCGCAACGACTCTGGTAGACACAGCGCTGTGTATAGTCCAGCAGCACCAGCGCCGACTACTAAGACATCAAATTGGCTAGGAATATCTATCTCAGGCAAGGTAATAGGGGAGGGGGGAAAGGGGAGCAGGGGAGGAGGAGGAGCAGGGGGAGCAGAGGGAGCAGAGGGAAAATTTTACTTTCTCCTCTTTGTTTCCCTTGTCTCCGTTATCCTCCTCATCCCCTTCATTTCTAATAGAAGAATCCCACTCCCTCGAATCAGGAGTGGGCTGCTATTTGCTAGATTAACTGCAACTTATCTGTAAATACCGTTGTTAAAGCGATCGTCTCCTTCGTTGAAGGCAGGTTCTAGTTCTGTGACGGTAAACTTATCCAAGTTGGCTTGCAAAGTTGCTTTTTGGCGATCGCTCAATCCTGGAAGATCCAATACATCCTTTACATTATTGTAGGGAGCATTTGTGATGATTTTTTTAGCCAAAGTGGGATAAAGCCCTGGATATTGTTGAAAAGCTCGGACATTGGTATTATTCAAATCAATTTTTTTACCAAATTCCGTCCCTAGCTTCTTATCTGCCCGATTCTGCCGCTCAATTGCCAGAATTGGCACTTGAGGAAAAGCAAAACTGTTAAAACTAGCAGCTTGGGCTATCTGAGTTGTTCCCAACCATCCCCAGCAACTAAGTAACAAACTAAACACTGTTAATAAACGCGCCAATCCTTTCACGATTTTCTACCTCTCTCCATCAAACAGAAATAAAAGTTTTAAGCTAACTGTGGTCATTAGTCATTAGTCACTAGTCATTAGTCAGAGGGCTAAGGATAAAGGACAAAGGACAAAACCTGATAGCTTAATTAACACAGCAGTCATCAGAAACTAATATACAGCGTATTAATATCCACAATATTTACTGTTACTGCGTTTGACTGTGGTTTTTACAAAATTTTTATCGCGTTCGGAGTATCTATATAGCTGTAATAACGTTCTATCAATGATCCTGGTAGCATTCCCAGCGAGACGAAATCTTTTTGGGGTGGGTGATTCTACCTTCCAAGCAGACACAAAACTGTCCGATGTCTAATACCAAAGACCCTAGCAAGATAACTTGAGGATCGTGGACTATTATGTAATATTTCTTAACTCATAAATCATCAACACCATCATTCTTGATGTGCTGTAGACTGGGCTGGAAAAAGTTTCGGTATATAGAAGCATCTTGTCTCGTGTCACCTTCACGCGGCGATCGCAGCTAACAAAAACAGGCTATCTACCAAAATGGTGCTTAAAACTGCGCCACCAAAGGCATACCAATGTCTTTGCTTTCCACCTAAGGCTAAAATTCCGACTGTTAGCAGCACTAAGGCGAGAATTATCGCCCAACTTTGTCCCCAAGGTGTTTGTACTTGCATCAGGGCGTTTTGTAAAATTTTTGGTGCTAAATCTGCATCCACTCTCATAATTTGCCTCCAGTAAGGCATCAAGTCTGCTAGATAAAAATATACGTCTGTTAAAACAGTACCGAGTAAAGATCCTAAATAAAACCAGCTACCAACCTTGCCCCAATTCTTCGCCAGACACCAGCAAGCAAACGGTAATCCTATAGATTCTACTGGTAGATGCAATACAGGTTCCCAACGTAACCAGCCCCAGTAAATCGCCCCTGCTAACCAACTCCAGCTAAAGCCTAAGAGTAAATCTCCCCAGACATAAGTTGCAGTCCGTGACATTAAGGTAAAACTTAGCCACACCCAAAATGCTGTCAGCGCTAAACTGAGAGTTGGTAGCGATCGCACTATTGGCGCTTCTACAAATACTGGCACTGATACCAAAAACACTGCCGCCGCAAATACTAACCAATTTTGTCGAGCAGAAATAGATAAGGGCAAAGCGGGAGAAAAAGAGAGTGCAGATTCCAATTGCCTGATGCCATTCTGCCCAGTATCAGCCAAATTCAACTCGGTATCAATCGAAGGGGTAGAAGCAGTGTAGGACGACAGTGTATTATTAATCAAAGTTTTTAATATTTGTTATTAAACTTTATCTTATTTAATATATCACATTTTAAAATCCCCCCCTGGGGCATTGTAATTATACTGAAATTTCACCGAGCGCTGGTGCAAACCAGACAAAACATTCTGCGCCAGACTAATCCATTCAAGTTCCACCATGTACAAAGCTACTCTGTAGTTTCTTGTAAATAGGGAACTACAAAGAGATGCAAGGTAAAATTTAACAGTTAAAAAGTTAACGGCATCAACCTGCTAAATATTAAAGTTTGATGAACTGCCAAAATTTCGTTGACTTATTCAGGTGGGTGTAAGAACATAGTCAGCGTCTTAGATGATGTTATTGATCGGTAAAATCGAATTTCTATAAGATTAGGTGCAGTAGAGAGTATATAAAACAACATCGTCTAAACAATCAATGTTCATAATGATGTCTAAAAAAGGGAAAAAGTATTAATTGCTATGGAATTTATTCAAGCTTTTATTTTGGGTATTGTTCAAGGTATTACAGAGTTTTTACCAATTAGTAGCACTGCACATCTGCTGATTTTTACCAAGATATTTGGTTGGAAAGAGTTAGGTTCTAAAGATTTTGTCGATGCCATTCAATTTGGTAGCGTTATTGCAATTGTGGGGTATTTCTGGTCACTGATTTCTAATATTGTCAGAGGTGGAATCGAAGCATTTAAAGATAAAGATTGGCAACGTGAGGAGTGGAAAATTCTTGTGGGGATTGTAGTCGGAACATTACCTGCCTTAGTTTTCGGCTTTCTTTTGAAAGACATTCTACCAGAGAGCGCACTAATTATTGCCATCATGTCAATCATCATGGCACTTTTACTAGCTTTGGCAGAAAAAATTGGTACTCGCAAGCGAGGTTTTAATTCATTAGAGATTCGGGATGGGATTTTAGTTGGATTAGGACAAACACTTGCTTTAATTCCCGGCGCTTCTCGTTCTGGCTCAACGTTGACAACTGCCTTATTCTTAGGATTAGAACGTGATACAGCAGCGAAATTCTCATTTTTGTTAGGCTTTCCAACTCTTACCATTGCTACGCTGTATAAAAGTTTGAAAATCTTCAAATTATTTCAAGCCCACGAGTTGCCAGATAACATTGTTGGACTATTAATTGTTGGGATTATTTCAACCTTTATTTTTTCCTACCTATCAATTGCATTTCTGATTAAGTACTTAGCAACCAAAAACACTTTGGTTTTTGTTTGGTATAGATTAGCATTCGGCAGCGCTATTTTAGCTGCGATCGCAGCAGGTTGGAAAGGATAATTAAATAATAGTCATTGGTCATTGGTCATTTGTTTAAAGCAAACGCCCAATGCCCAATGCCCCATGCCCCATGCCCAATTCCCAATTCCCATGACTACCATTAATCCTGCCCGAATTACCAAGGTTCTTCCAGACTCAATAGCCGCAGAGATTGGCTTTGAGGCTGGGGATGCGATCGTTGCAATCAATGGTACACGTCCCCGCGATTTAATTGATTATCAGTTTTTGTGTGCTGATGAAGTTTTAGAACTAGAAGTTTTAGATGCTGCTGGTAAAACTCATAGCCTAGAAATTGAAAAAGATTACGATCAAGACTTGGGGCTAGAATTTGAAACCGCCCTATTTGATGGCTTAATTCAGTGTAATAATCGCTGTCCATTTTGCTTTATCGACCAACAGCCACCAGGTAAGCGTACCAGCTTGTACTTGAAAGACGACGATTATCGTTTGAGCTTTTTGTACGGTTCTTATCTTACCCTAACCAATTTGCCAGAGAGAGAGTGGCAGCGAATTGAGCAAATGCGCTTGTCTCCGTTGTATGTTTCTATTCATGCGACAGAAGCTGATGTGAGAATTAGACTGCTAAAAAATCAGCGTGCGGGACAAATTTTGCAACAACTAAAGTGGTTTCAAAAAAAGCGACTCCAAATTCATGCTCAAGTTGTTGTTTGTCCTGGTATAAATGATGGCAAACATTTAGAAACAACTCTCAAAGATTTAACGTCTTTTCATACTGGGGAAGTCCCTGCGGTGGCATCGGTGGCAGTTGTGCCAGTTGGGTTGACACGGTTTCGCCCTCCAGAAGATGAACTCATACCCGTAACTAAAGAAAAAGCCCAAGAGGTGATTTCCCAAGTGCAAATGCTTTCACAGCAATTTCGCCAACAATTTGGTTCTAGCGTTGTTTGGTTAGCCGATGAGTGGTTTTTGATTGCAGGTGAGGAATTACCCAGCGAGTCCGAATATGAAGAATATCCTCAAATTGATAACGGAGTTGGTTCGATTCAACTATTTATCAAGCAATTTGCCACTGTTGCGGCAGAATTACTTCCACCAAAAGTATATCCTCAAAGAAAATTGACCTGGGTAGTTGGTAACGCCGTAGAAAAAGCATTTAAACCTATTTTGAAACGCTTAAATTGTGTTGAAGGTTTAGAAGTCAATATGCGTGCTTTATGTAGTGATTATTGGGGACAAACTATCAGTGTAACCGGATTACTAACTGGTCATGATTTGCTTTTAAATTTAGAAGGACAAGATTTAGGTGATGGGATTTTGCTACCCAATGTCATGTTAAAAAATGGGGAATTAGTATTTTTAGATGATATGAAGATTGAGGAATTAGCTAGGAGACTAAATACAAAAATTTTCCCAGTTGCAGGAGTGGAAGATTTAATCAAAAACTGTACTTTTAATTATGTTCAGGTTTAGTTATCAAAGATCAGTTGTTTTTCGGAGGTAATTTATTGTTATGGTGGATGATAAATAAGAAGTAATGATTAATAATTAATCCACTGAGGAGTCAGTAGTGAAGAATCGGAAAGAGTTTCATGAAAAGGCAAATTTCCAAATAAAGAAAGCCGGATTCTTCATTTTAAGTTTTAACTTTTTAATTTTAAATAGTTTTAGTATTTTGCCAGTAACGGCGGCGACTGAAGAACCTGTATTGAGCGTAGTGCATAGCCCAGAAAATGCGAATCAATGGACAGGGATAACTGACCGCTTGCAGACAATAGGGATGAAATATTGTGTAATTTCCCTAAATGATGTCAATAATAGTGAAGACTGGGGCGATCGCCGGGTATTATTTTTGCCAAACGTCGAGACATTAACGCCAACCCAAGCGATCGCTCTCGAAGAATGGATGAGTAAGGGAGGGCGCTTGATTGCTAGTGGCCCTGTGGGTAGTTTGTCATCGCCAGGAGTGCGGCAGTTATTGCGATCGCTCTTGGGAGGTTATTGGGGATTCAGCCTTAGTGACACAGAACAGATCAAGCCCACAAAAACTAATATTCCAGAATGGGCAAATCAAACTGAACTCTTTGGTAAAATACGCGGCGGCGTTGTGATTCCTAATGATATGGGCGTTGAATCTCCTGCTGTTTGGAATTCCAAAGATAATCCAGCCGCAGTAGTAACAACCGAGCGTACCACCTTTTTGGGCTGGCGCTGGGGAACAGATACAGCCTCAGCCGCAAAATTAGATAATGCCTGGTTAAAAGCTTCTATAAATCATTATTTGAAAGCGCTAGCACCATCGAATCGGATGAAAAAAGTAGCAGGAGCTTCGCCAAACTGCTCTACAACAGTGGCGGCTGCACCAAGGGAGCAGGGAGCAGGGGAGCAGGGGAGCAGAGGGGCAGAGGTGCAGAGGAGCATATCTCCCTCATCTCCTCTTAAAACTGCCACCGCTCCCATACCGAGAGCGCTTCCTATAGTTAAACCACCAAGTTCGCAAGAGGCGATCGATCAGTTAGAACAGGCGGTGCGTCTAGATGTTGCACCTAACTCCAATGAGCCGATTGACACTAATCAAGCGATCGCTCTCCAGCAAGAGCTAGAAAATCTCATTGGTCGAGTGGAAAGCGCTAATTTAGCGGTGTCAGCCGATGCAGTTAAGGAAGGCGTTGGGATATCTGAGAGAAAACAGTCCTCTAGGAATTTGGACACCTACACCCCCCAATCTGTCAAGGAGCAGCCAATACAATTAGTCTCAACTAAATTGGGGGGGCTAGCTAGAAGCAAAGACCAAGCCTTGGCACAAGTAAGGGTAATTTCCAAAAACTTACCCCAATTGATTGCTCAAAAAAACTATGCTTTGGCTCGTCAGCAGTGGCTGGTAGCAAAGAGAATTTTGTGGCAGCAATTTCCTGTCGATCGCAGGTTAGCCCAACCAGAAATTCGGGCAGTTTGGTTAGATCGGGGGACAATTGTTCGTGCTGGTAGCAAGGCGGGACTAGCCCAGATTTTTGATCGCCTAGCCCAAACTGGGATTAATACTGTCTTCTTTGAAACTGTTAATGCTGGCTATACAATTTATCCCAGCCAAGTTGCAAAAGAGCAAAACCCATTAATTCATGGATGGAACCCACTAGAAGATGCGGTGAAATTAGCTCATGAGCGCGACATGGAATTACACGCTTGGGTTTGGACTTTTGCTGCTGGCAATCAACGGCACAATCAGATTATCAACGTTAATCCAAATTATCCAGGCCCAGTGCTGGCGGCTCATCCCGATTGGGCAAATTACGATAATCTTGGCAACATGATTCCCGTTGGTCAAACTAAGCCATTCTTTGACCCAGCCAACCCCGAAGTGCGCCAATACTTACTCAAGCTGTATGAAGAAATCGTTACTCGCTATGACGTGGATGGTTTACAGCTAGACTACATTCGCTACCCCTTTCAAGACCCATCAGCAGGTCGAATTTATGGCTATGGCAAAGCTGCAAGAGCGCAGTTTCAGCAACTTACTGGTATAGATCCGATAAATATTTCTCCCAGTCAAGCAGACTTGTGGCAAAAGTGGACAGCATTTCGCACCGAGCAAGTTGATAGCTTTGTTGCCCAAGTATCGCAGCAATTGCGACAAAAACGACCAAATTTGATTTTGTCGGTTGCAGTATTTCCTCTGCCAGAACAAGAGCGGATTCAGAAAATTCAACAAAACTGGGAAACTTGGGCAAGGCGGGGAGATGTGGATTTAATTGTTCCCATGACTTATGCTCTGGATACTTCTCGCTTCCAACGACTAGCCCAACCCTGGATCGCCTCTAAACAATTGGGAGCTACATTGTTAGTGCCGGGAATTCGCTTACTTTCTTTACCAACAATCGGGACGTTCGATCAACTCCAGTTGGTAAGGGACTTGCCAGTTAGTGGTTACGCACTCTTTGCCGCAGAGAATTTTAACAACGAGCTACAAAAACTTTTTATTAGTACCCAAGGTAGAGTTCAATCTACAAAAAGAGAACCGATTCCTCACCGCCAACCTTTTCAAACTGCCGCCATCCGTTACACCGCGCTGCAACGAGAATGGAAATTTGTTTTTCAAAATGACCCACGAGAAAGACCTGCCCAGACAATATCAGATTTTAACAACCAGGCAGAAGTTTTACGCAGTGCTTTAAATCAGCTTGCTGCTTCCCCTTCTCCTAGTAAGTTGCTGGTGGCAAAAGCATCTCTAACTCGCTTTCAGTCTCAATTTCGGGTATTGATGAGCCAAGAAATTAAGTCGAATTCCTATCAAGTCAAAGTTTGGGAAAATCGGCTTGTAACTATAGAAAGGCTATTGCGTTACGGCGAACGACGGGTGCAGATGCGTCCTTAGTGAAGAGGCAAAGGAGTAGGAAAAGATTTAAATGAAGCTCCACTGTCAGCAACAGAATTTGAAAAACTTTTATTGACTAACAAATGTTTATATGTATGAAAATTGGGAATTGGGAATTGGGAATTATTTTCCCAGTACCTAATCTTCTGATAGGTTGACTAAGTAAGAAAAATGGGACTTTAGACTGGTGGCAATTATCAAGTCTTAAGTCTAAAGTAAGAAAATTATGTCCTGGTGTCTACTGTCATGAAAGTCTTTGCGCGTTTATTGCTACCAGTTTTTTTATTGACTTTGGCAGCAGCGTGTAACCAGACTCGCGCTTCCTCAGATAATCCCACACCACAAATATCTGTATCTTCTCCACAACAAACACAGAATTCTACACAGCCAAAAAATATTGTCCGCACTGAAGCACTTTCACCTACGCCCATTCGGATAAATCTGAAGAATTTACCGGCACCCTTCGCAACAGAAAGTGCTTCTAAGCAGCCTGAAGTTGTGCCTATTCCACAAAATCCGGTTCTGCGTGTACCACGAGGTTTTACAGTTAATGTCTTTGCCGAAGGTTTAGATGCCCCACGCTGGCTAGCTTTAACTCCCAGTGGCGATGTCCTGGTGACTGAAACGGGGCAAAACCGCATTCGTTTGTTACGTGACAGCAACGGTGACGGTGTAGCCGACGTTCGAGAAACCTTTGCTAGTGGGGACAACGGACTCAATAGACCCTTTGGGATGGCTTTTGCAGATAATTCCTTTTTTCTAGGAAATACAGATGCTGTGGTGCGTTTTCCCTATAGCCAAGACCAAAATAAGATTACGGGTAAAGGGGAAAAAATCGCCGATTTGCCTTCTCAAGGTTATAACAACCATTGGACGCGCAATGTGGTTGTCTCGCCCGATCGCAATAAATTATATGTCTCAGTTGGATCGGGAACCAATGTGGATGAAGAACCCCTACCACGCGCTTCGATACAGGTGATGAATTTAGATGGTTCTCAGCAGCAAACTTTCGCTTCCGGCTTGCGTAACCCGGTTGGTTTGGACTTTCATCCTGTAACTAAGGAACTTTACGCCACTATTAACGAACGCGATGGAATCGGTGATGACTTGGTTCCAGATTATCTGACACGGGTTAAACAGGGAGGATTTTACGGCTGGCCTTATGCCTATCTAACACCAAACAACCTCGATCCGCGTCAAAAAACAGATGGCAAAAGTAAACGCCCCGATTTAGTAGCCCGTACCCAAACGCCAGATGTGCTGTTTCAAGCGCATTCAGCAGCATTGGGTTTGCAGTTTTATAATGGTAAGACGTTTCCAGAAAAATACCGGAACGGTGCTTTTGCTGCTTTTCGTGGTTCTTGGAATCGCGATCGCGGCACTGGTTATAAAATTGTATTTGTTCCCTTTGATGCTAAGGGGCGATCGCTTGGCTACTACGAAGACTTTCTCACAGGATTTTTGCTAAATCCTTCTGTACCAACCACTTGGGGACGACCTGTAGGTTTACTCGTGTTGCCAGATGGTAGTTTATTACTAACAGAAGAAGCCAATAATCGGGTTTATCGGATTCAGTATAAAGGGGGGTAAACAACTTTTATCCCGTTTACGGTAAATTTACGGTAAATTACAGAAAAATACCAATACTCATCTGGTTGAGAAATTGATTATGACTCCCAATGAAAATAATACTCAGTCAAATATCAACGAATTCGCTCCACATTCAGGTACGCGCTATTGGGGTGAGGTGGAAGTGATCGAACAGGGAGATACTTATAGAATTAGCCGTGTTGAAATCAAGCCCAGGCACGGAATTAAACCACAAATCCATTATCATCGTAATGAACATTGGGTTGTAGTCTCCGGTGTAGCCAAGGTAACTTGTGGTGATGCAGAAATATTACTGAATCGAAACGAATCAACTTATGTTCCCGCAGCAACCCTACATAAGGTAGAAAATCCTGGACATATCCCCCTAGTTATTCTGGAAATTCAAAATGGTGAATATTTAGGTGAGGATGATACTGAGCGTCCTTATGACTTAAATTTGGTCAAAACTGTAGCTGAAGGTTAGTGAGAGACGCGATTAATCGCGTCTGTACAAAAGTGAGGAGTTGGGATTCAAGTGATTAATGCCCAATGCCCCATCCCCAAATTAAAACCACCCTTCTTGTTCTAGGGTTTCAATCAGCTGTAAGCCACGGGGATCGCCTACTCCTAACAGTGAAGCTTTCGCGTCTTCTCGGACTCCCAAATCTTGATCTTCAGCAAAGGCTTGAATTAGAGCATCGATCGCTGTGGCATAAACTACATTAGAAGGTAGTTCGCGGCACAGTTGACCAATTGCCCAAGCACAGTTACTCCGTACTGCTGCCACGGGATCGTTGACTAAGGCTTCAATTAATGGTGGTATTGCCCCTATAACTGCTTCATAACCCACTTCCGCCATCTGTGCTAAGGCGCTAGCAGCCCACAAACGGACTGCGGAAATATCAGTTCTTAAGGCATCTGCAAGGGGAGGTAAAGAACGGCGATCGCGACAGTTTCCTAAAGCCCAAACAACGCCTTTACGCACATAGCCGTTCCAATCACTGTTTAGTTGAGCAATTAATGGAGTCACTGCTTCGGAACTGGGATTGCGTCCAAGGGCATAAGATGCACTTACCCTGACTAAGGGACAGATATCAGTTAACAGGCGAATCAAGTGAGGGGTAGCACGCGCATCTTCTATATCACAAAAAGCACGCGCCGCTAACATTCTTTCCTGGGGCTGGGGATTTTCCAGGAGGGCTAGCATCACTTCCGGATCGGGCTTTACCACAACTGAATCGGCAGTTAGCGGCTCTATTCTATCTAGGGGGCTTTCTAGCTCCTCCTCAATATCGAGTAGGCTTAGATCGTCTTCGTCATACATAATTTCATTTCAATCCCGAAAAGGGATTAATACATAATCTCCCGTGCCAATAAGTTAAAACTTTATAAGTTGTGTAATTATACATTTTCTTTTCCCCTCGTTGAATTTTATCCAAACGAGAGCTGCTATAACTCAGACGCTAAAGTATTTTACGGTTCTCCTCTAGTTTATTTTTCTGCATTCAGGAATTTTACCATCCACAGGGATTGAGTTTGATAACCTAACTGATTGTAAAGATTCAATGCAGGTTTGTTTGATTGAAACACTTGTAATCCAATCTGGCGATCGCCTCTTTGAATGGCCCAATTTTCCACATATTGCATTAAGGCTGTACCAATACCTTGCCGCCGATATTCTGGCACAACGTAGAGGATAAAGATATGAGCATGACGATTACCCTGTACTTGATCTATGGCATTGCCCACCCAAAGGCAGGCGATGGGGAATTGGGAATTGGGAATTGGGAATTGAGTATAGTTATTCTCCTTATCCCCTTGTCCCCTTGTCCCCTTGTCCCCCTGCTCCCCCTCTTCTTCTACCCACCACAAAGGCGTATCGCTAGAAAAGTATTGCTTAACTGTTTGCTCTAAGTGAGAAAAATCCTCATTGGGAAAGAGATCCTGGTAAGTTCGGTGCATGAATTTAAGCAGCAGCGATCGCTCCAATGTGGAACCACGGCGAATAATATACCCCGGTAGTAGTTGCTCAGACACTTCTGGCATTTATTGAGTTAACTAGCTGAGTTTTGAAGTGCGGGTGGCAAATTAGCAGGAGTGGGTTGAGAACTTATTCCTACCTCTTCAATTGGTGCAGGTGCTGCCATATCGGATGGTAAAAAGATGCGGGCGCTGACTGCGACTAGGGCAAAGACAAATACCAAAACTGCAAGCAGTGGGGCGATGTATTGACGAAAAATAGGCATATTTTAATTGCAAAGAGAGCTACGAACTTCTATGAGAATTTAGCTGAAGATTTGTGAATTATTCTTTATTTTAGCAATTTTCTGTATATGGGAATTGGGAATTGGGAATTGGGGAAGAAACTTGTTAAATAATTCCCCCTTGTCTTCCTTATCTCCCTCATCTCCCCCTGCCCCCTGCCTCCTACTCCCCTAGTACTATTGGCTACGTTCTAAGTCATCAAGCACTCTTTCGCAATACCAATTTTCCGGCATCCCAGGATAAGTTTCCTTTGCCTGTTCAATTAACCGTTCGGCTGCTGCAGTGTCACCAGATAACTTAGCGATTAGCCTATTTTTGAGATAGCTATCAGATACACCATCGTCTACCTGGTTTGATATCCCTTGATTTATAGTTGATGGTCGAGACTGATCTCTTCGCAACTGCCAAAATAAAACGTAATAAAGTGTACCAAAAATTAAAATTAGGCTAAGTGTTCCGAAAAAAGTTAGGAGGTTAAATGCTAGAAATCCTAGAACTAACTGCGATAGAACATAGCCAAGTAATAAACCAGTGAGTAAGAGAATAAATGTGCCGACAGCAATAACTACTTGATTCCCCATATATCCTCTTCTTCGTCGTCAATTCCTGGTCTGGATAATACTACCACTGGCTTTGGATTCCAAGGGGCAAAAAATGGCAATAATAATAATCCTGGCAAAGCTGCTATTGCTGTCAGTAGAAAGAATGTAGACCAACCGGTGGCTTGCGCCCATGTACCTGCTGGAGCCGTGACAATATCTCTACTAAAAGCCTGTAAACTGGATAGTAAGGCGTACTGTGTAGCTGAAAAGCTTTGGTTACAAAGACTCATCAAAAATGCTACAAAAGCAGCAGTTTCTAGACCAGCACAGAATTGTTCGATATTAACGGCAGCTAACATTAGATAGAAGTTTTTACCGACTACTGCTAACGCAAAAAAAGCCAAGTTGCCGACAGCTTGCAATATGGCAAATATCCAGAGCGCACGATTAACACCAATTTTGGTCATTATTGCTCCTGCTGCCAAGGTACCAACAATGGTGGCGAAAATTCCCAGCGCCCCAGGAAATGCGATTTCGGTTTGAGTGAAATGTAAACCTTTATCTAACAAAAATGGGGTGGATACATTCTTTAGTAAAGAATCTCCCAGTTTGTATATCACAATGAATATCAGAATTAAAAGTCCTTGTAGCCAGCCATGACGCTGGAAAAATTCAATGAAGGGTAATTTGACGGCGGCGGATAAAGTCTGAGGCGGGCGATCGCGCAGGACTGGTTCTGGTGCAAAAATAGAACTTACCATACCTACGAGCATCAACAGCGACATCAACAAGTAAACAGCTTGCCAAGGCATTCTATCTGCTAAAAATAGAGTGACGTAACCGGTTACTAAAATGGCAATGCGATAACCTAATAAGTAGATAGATGCTCCAGCACCTCTTTCTTCTACTTCTACTACATCAGTGCGGTAAGCATCAACTAAAATGTCTTGACTGGCGCTAAAAAAAGCAACAGCCACAGCAACAATTATTAAAGGTTGTAGGCCTTGGGATGGGTGTTGTAGAGCCATTGCAGCTATACTTAACAGTAATGCTACTTGTGTAATTACCAGCCAACCTCTGCGTCGCCCCAAAAAAGGTGGTACAAATCTATCTAGTAAAGGCGACCAGAGAAATTTTAAAGAATATGGTAGCTTGACTAAACTAAAAGCGGCGATCGCTGCCAAGCCAATCCCTTCTTTGGTCAACCAGGCTTGTAATGTCTGACTGGTTAAATATAACGGCAACCCTGATGAGAAGCCAAGAAATAACAAAGCTCCCATCTTCTGGCTGCCAAAAATTCGTAGCAGCGATTTATTTACTTCCACAATATTGAAAATTCCTTGTTATCTAAGTTGAATTGCAGTTATATTGCCATACCTGCTGTCTAATTTCGTATAAGCACACAAATCTGCTAAGATTTTCCTTATTTAAGATACATATCAACAATGCTCTAACAGTGTGATTATTCCTTAATTTTCCTTAATTGAATAAACCTGATGCCCTCTGATTTCTACTCCGTTTGCAGCAAGGCATTTTTCCCAACCTTCACGAGTGCCGATGTCGCTTTTGTTCTTGAGCAATCCTAATTCCTCTTCTTGTTGGGTGAGTTTAGCAAATTCTTCGTAGCGTGGGTAGTCGCTGGTAACAAATGTTTCTTTACGGTGCAAAATCGGCGGATTGGCCCTAGTTTCGTAGTCTCGGTGAGTGATAAATAGGGTTTTTAAATCAATACCGATGCTAGCTTTTAACGCCGGATGGGGATCGGTGTCGAAATCAGGGTAAAACAGATAGGATATTTGCGGCTTATCAGTGTGATATTTGATCAATGTGGCTCCATCTACACGCCCAATGGTACGGCTAGCGCAACCTTCACAAATTCGCAGCAAGGGATCGAGTGCTGCTAATGCCGAAACATGCACGTAAATAGCACCGCGTGTATGTTTACCTATTTTGCTTTTTTCACACGCAGCTTGAATTACTCCAGATTTACCCAAGCTGAAAAGTTTTTGGTCGGCTACTTGACAAGCTTCCTCGTAGCTGCTGAAAAAAGCTTTAATATCGTGACGCATTTCTGGGGCTAGCTTTTGCCATGCAGGGCGTTTATCAAAGTGGGTGAGGGCGAGATAAACTTGGATATCCAAGGAACGACGATAAGCGATCGCATCCCATTCAGCCTCATCAGTAGCTTGTAAAATTACACCAAAGGCACGGCGGAAGTTACTAAATTCGCTCAGTAATTCCGGTTCATTTTCCAATTCGCCTTTCACAGGTAGTCTACCGCGCTTGGTAAAAAACGCCATGAGTGGTTGCAGCTGTTCTTGATAATCTTCAAACCGCTTAGTGGGGATGCGGACTCGTGGTGTAGAGGTGTTAGAAAAGAAGCGGATAGCTTTATAACTTTCTTTTTCAGCTTCATCTCGAAAAGCAAAATATACGCCTAGTGCGATCGGTACTGCATCGACATTTAGGACTTCATCAATATAAGTTTTGAGTTCTTGCTGTTCGTAATATTTCTGAAAAGTATTGCGGCGCGTCACAATGCCATCATTGTAAGCAAGTTGGGTTTTGCTGGGTGCGTTAATTAGTATTTGAGCCGCGACAATTAAAACTTTACCGGTGAGTTCCCAAGCTTGGATTAGGCTTTGACGGCGTTCCTCTGGATCTTCAATGACGTTGAGGATATAGCCCAAGTTGACCACATCGGCGGCGGTGCGTGGTACATCAGGATAGTAGTAAGGATCCCAACCTGCGCTGGTGTAACCTAAGTTTGCTACTCGCTGAACATCACCACCATAGCCGCAACCGTAGTCAAAAAAAGTGGTGTCTGGATTCAGGATTGCCCATTCTATTGCCAATCGTACAGGGCGGGATAGGTCAGTGCGAGCGATCGCAGCTCTATGACGCTCGATTTCTAGTGCTTCAAGCATAATATTAGTGTCAGTTAACAGTGAACAGTTAACAGTTAACTAATATCCTTTCAATTTTTAACCGCCAGTTCAATTAAATCTTCAATTTTCTTGATATTTGGATCGCCTGCTAAGTAGCCAATACCTCGATGTAAATGTAAGCGGAATTGGGTGGCGAGGGTTTCTTTGTCGGTGGGATAGCCGTCATTGTGACAACGTTGCTTGAGGGCGAGGAGGAGTATATCGGACATTTCGCCGCCAAAGACGCGCCAAGTCATCTCGACGTTGCTATCTTGGGGAATTGGGACAGGGGAGGGTGTGGTTGCTTCTGCGAGGGAACGACAAAACGCCCAACGACAGAGGATATTCCATTGGTCGATTTTGGTACTGCGTTTGAGTTTGGTAAGTTGGTCTTTAGCTGTTTGGGAGAGTTTAATTCTTTCGATGGGGGATTCCATAGTCTTCCTAAAAATTGAAGTAGTTTTCGCTCATAAACCCAAACAGTAGCGAACCGCAGTTTCAACTTCAAGCATCTTTGAGTCAGAAATATTGCCAACTGGATCAGCAGGAAAACGATTTGGATCTAAAGAACGAATCTGAAGACATAAAAACACTGTTTCTTGTCGCAATCCACTACTACTTGGAGATCCTCTTATATTGGTTGGATAATCGTGCTTAATATTTGTTCCTTTCGTCCCGACAACTACAGTTACAACCAAAGGTAATTGATTGATAGCGTCTATAGATAGCACTAAAACTGGTCGTGTTACTGCTTGTTCTCGCCCCTCCACTGGATTAAGATTGATAAAATAAATTTGTTCTCTCTGAATACTCACCACTTTTTTAAACCCTTCTGTAAGCCATCCATTTCTGTAACAACAAATTCATTATTGATAGAAGCAATTTCTGTCTGTATATCTAAATTAGCAGCCATTGCAGCTAGTTGTTTATTCATATATTTAACATCAGTTAATTGATCTGATATTTGCTTTTTTTCTTGCACTTGTCTTGTCATAAGTTCTAAGAGCCATTCTAGTTCTTCTAATGACAAAGTACGTAGTTCACGCTCTATTTTTACTAAATGTGGTGAGTTCATCATTGCTTATCTACTTTCCAAGGGTCGTTATATATATTGTAAATATCTTTTTTAGACAATATCATTACCAAAAATATTGATTTTCTACTACTGTTGTTTGGCGGGTGGAGGAGTCGTATTTGAGGAGATATTCGCGGGCGATCGCTTCATTTTCTCGCAGTGTTTCAACTTCTTTTTTACCAATCTCAGTATCCGTAGATAGCAAAATTACTTGATGGCTGGCGGATGGAAAGTAACGTTCAACTAAGTTACTGCGGTGAGAGGAGTCGAGTCTACCTAGTGGGGTATCGATTGCTACTGGCAAGCGGTGTCCAGAGACTTTGGCTAAACCCCAGAGGAATGCGATCGCAAGTAGTTGTTTTTCGCCAGCAGAGAGGCGATGTTTAGGGACAGGTTTACCATTTAAATCGTAAAGCAAAAGGCTAAAAGTCTTAGTATCAATAGTGATGCGATGCACTAAGTCTGATTTATGGAGAAGATAAAGGAAGCAGTTTTTAACTTCCTCCTCTAATTTATTCAGCTTTCGCAGAGTTAATTTTTCCCGAAAAATCTTGAGTGTATTTTGAACTTTAGCCGCAGAGGTAATAATATGTTCGCTATTTTTATGTTTAATATTTTCTACTGTATATTCACTTAATTCTTTTTTAGACTTAGCAATAATAGTTTCTAATTCAGATAAACGGCGGCGGATTGTTTCATAATTTGCTTTAGCTTCAACAACTTGATTTTGTGCCGTTTCTAGTGATTGACGCAGCTTTGTATAATCTTCTGGTGCGGCGGCTGTCTGCACTTGTCTTTCGAGAGTATCAATTTCTTCTTCTTGATTTTTGAGAATAGCTAATTTCTCTTTTGCAGAAAGTTTAGAATTTTGTAAGTGATATATAAGATTATCTAGCTGACTTAAACTTTCATCATCAGCTAATAACCAAGGTGCTTCTATCTGGATAGTCTTTGCATATAAATTATCTACATCTTGCACTAAAAAAGATTTAATTTTTTCAACTTGAATCGGGGAAATTTCTACTTGATTTAGCCAATTTAGTAAGCGCTGATCTCGTTCAATTAACAAATCCTTAGAAATTTGTACCTGTTGATGGCGAAATTCCTTTTCTCCCTGTGTTTGCACCTGATTAAGCAGATTGGGAATTAATGCTAGGGGTAAAACATCAGCCGCTAATTCACACATCGACTGACGTACTTGTTCAATTTCCGCAGTTTTCGCTTTCTGTTGCAATTCTAGTTGATTGCGTTCTGCTGCAATCTTCCCACCTTCAGAAATAAATTTATCAAAGGCTTCTTGCTGCTTTTGTTCTAACTCTTCTACCTGATTTTTGAGAGTTTCTAACTTTTCTCCTGTTCTTTGATAATCTTCTTGCTGTTGGGTTAACCTAGTTTCGATTTCTTCTAGGTTTGCTAAATCCTTACTATTACCAACTTCTTTAAGTTTACGGTTAACTAAGATATCTAAATCAACTGTTAACCTATCTGCTAACTCTAATCCTAAAAGTCCGCGAATTGCATCTACTACAACTGGTGGTGGTGTTTCCTGTTCTGCGAGTTCTTTAACCTGTTCACCGTCAAAGAGAAATAAGTTAGAAATGCCTAATGGCAGGAGATTTTCAATATATTCATCCCAGATATTAACTAAAGCATCAGGCCATGTATCACTGTCACCTAAAATACCTAATGTATCTTTACCGTCTTTAGGATTTTTTGTCCAACTACGCACAACACGGTATTTTATTGGTTTATCGTTTTCAATATGTTCAAAAAGTAATTCAATCCGGGTGTCTACAACTGGATTTGTTTTGCTGTTAACACATTGGTTGAGAAAATCGCTGTAACTTAAATTACCACGGGTAGAACATTGGGCGCGGGGGCCGTAAAGGGCAAGACGAATGGCATCCATAAGGGTAGTTTTTCCACCGCCATTCATTCCACCTAAGAGGATAATTGGGTGTGAGGTTTCCTCATCAATTTTTGGGTTAAGATTAATTACTTGTTTTCCACTGTAGGGGCCAAAGTTTTGTAATACGAGTTCAAGAAATATCATTGATTTTTAAGATTAACATGAGTTCAACGGCGATCGCAGAAGCAGAAAGTTTGTGATGAAAGGAATCAGATAAAATTAATTAGATGATTATGTCTGACGCATTGATAAAAAATATTGTCTATGAAATATAGATAATACCATCACTAACTGTTAAGAAATGCGATCGCATCTGTCTCGGTGTTGGTAAGCGATGTAGTTGGTGGATATTAACAGATGGGTGATTCATATTAGACCATGTTTAAAAAGTCCTCTTGTTGATAGCAAAACGTTTTAGATCCCCCTAAATCCCCCTTTTTAAGGGGGACTTTGATCCTAGTTCCCCCCTTTTGAAGGGGGGTTATGGGGGATCATTTAAGTGCCTAATAGTCACAGTCAACTACTTTTCAAACAACCTCTTACACCCTTACAGCTAGGTTGTGGCTAGATTTGCACATCTCCAGCTTGAAAAATCTGTTCGGCGGTTAAATTCAATTCTGGGAAAGTAGGGGAGACAATATGGGTATCGCCTCTAAATTGAGTAACTTGGTACTCACCATCGATTAATAGATAAATGGATATAGTAGGCACTTTAGGATTGCCAATAAACTTCCTAGCGCCATAAGCCGCGTAATCTATAATCCAATATTCGGGAATACCTATAGCTTCATAATCAGCTAATTTTTTGTAGTAATCATCTCGCCAATTAGTACTAACAACTTCAATAACTAATGGAATAGATGTAGATTGAGATACAGTTGATTCCTTTTTCCATAAAGGCTCATTCACTAAATTTGGTCGATTGATTATTAAGATGTCTGGTGAATAAGCTGATTCACCTTCAAATGGTTTGACTAATACAGTTTTTGGAATGAAGTAAGGAAGTTTTTGTCGCCCAATTTCGATAGATATATTTAGCGCCAAAAAACCAACAACATCCTCATGATCTCCCACTGGTTGAGCCATTTCAACAATCACGCCATCATGTAATTCGTATCTCCCACCCTCCGGCCGCCAAGCTGCAAAATCTTCAAAAGTTACTAATTTATGTATGGCTTGAATCATAGAACCTCGCTTGTTTTAAGATAATCAAACTTTGTCAAGCGTTCTTTAAGTAGTTTGGTTGACTCCCAATACGGTTCGGTTAAGATCCCCCCGCCTACGGCGACCCCCTTAAAAAGGGGGTAAAAGATGGTTATAAGCCCCCGTTTTTAAGGGGGGTTGGGGGGATCTTCGAGGAATAAACACCTTAACCGAACCGCATTGGGTTGACTCCCGTCTTCTATTATTCTAAATTTTCCTTTTTAAATTTCATACTTGCCCAAGTTACCTGCTCATCACTTTCACTTTTACCTTTATCTACTTCATTGATTGCTGCAACATCGCCCAAAGTCATCTGCTTGACTTTTGCAACGTCACCTTGACTAACTGCTTCGCTTAATTCGCGTTTCAAACGAGCATTTTTAATCGCATCTTCTGGAGAACGGGAACTCGTATTAAAGCATTTTTCTAAAGTATCGTATATTCCCACGCGACGAGTCTTTTTGCGATACTGGCGTTCTGTGTCTAACAATTTCGCCATGAGTTCCAAGTGCATCGCGTCACCTTCACAGATTTCTTCTAATACTATCCATTCATCACGACCTAGTAGGCTATAGTCAGCGCCAGGACGGGGGTCTTGAAATTCTTCGCCAGTCACTTCTTGATAAATCCGGGGTAAGCTATCATCAAATTCGTGTTTGTCTTCTAGCCAAATGCGGCGAATTTCACTCATTTCTTCGAGAGTAATTAGGGTGATATCGCGCATATTTTCTGGCGCTGTCCGACGGGTTTTCGTTTGAGCTTCTAATAATCGTCTAAGCCAATGTTCTCGCCAATATTTTGTATAGGGGCCAGGTATTGGTTCAACAGAGATTTCCCCATCTTTGTTACGCTCAAAAAGTTGGACTTCACCCCAAATTCTTCTAAAATCTCTTTTGTCTCGGTCATCTTTAATATCTAGTTCGTTACGGATATCTAATAATGGCTGCATCCATTCTTTTTCTTCATCATTTTGGATCATTGCCTCCATTGATTTATCCTTATTCACTAGTGTGCAAACCCAGCAGCCAAATCGGGAATCACCACAGCTAGGAGTAGAAGTATCAACAACTAGTGGACATTCATTATCGGCTGTTGCACCTCGATACATAGTAAATAATTCTTTATTGCTTTGTCCCCAAGGATTATCCCATTGATTCAGATATATCCAGACATCGTTATTACTCCAATCTTCAATAGGGGTATAGATTAAAGAGTTGGGTAGACTGGCATTAGGACTCAGGCGATCGCGTACTCTATCAACTTGATGCTTTTTCATTGTGGCAGCACGTTTTGAGCTTTCTGCTTTGCGAGTACCCAATACAAGAATTGTTTCACCGTTAGCTCTAACTATTTCACGGATGAATTGATTAGCAGGATTAATTTTTAAGCGTGGTGTACACCAGCGAAACTGGTTACGAGGTGCTGGATATCCTTTACCAATAAGATTTACCCAAAATGTGTCTTCAATTACTGGTTGTAATAGATGTGGATCAATTGGCATCCCCTGTTCTTTTGCAGCTACCTTGAGATTCTGCAAGGATTTGCGAACCCAAGCAGACACTACAGGATTTTCTACCTGAGTATCGGTTGTAATTACATAGACTGTTTTAGTTCTTTTTTCTGGAGGAAGGGCAGCGATCGCATTCCACACAAGCTGCAATACTGTACTAGAGTCTTTTCCCCAAGACACGCCTAAAACCCAAGGTATCTGATCCAAACAATACAATTCTTGAATTTCAGTGGTGAGAGCTTTGATATCTTCCACTAACTCTGCTACAGTACGTGTTTGCTGACCTTTATTTTCTGTTTGTTGTGCTGTAGTCATTTCTCCCTACCTCTGGAAACACTGGCGTAATCTCTCGGTGAATAGGGCGAATATAATTCGCTTCTAAACATACAAAACCCACCGACCTGGGTTGAAAAAACAGTTTTTAAAAACTTTACTACTAATATCTGATTTTTTGGATAATTAAACTACATAATACTATTCTGTTTTTAAAATTTAACATGAAAGATAGTGCATCTGACCCAACTGCTGACATTGCTAGAGAATACCTGGAACGAGAAAACAAGGAAAAACAGGTACTAGCTTTACTCCTAGAAAAGTTTTTAGGGAGAAAAGATCAGATTCTCGTTCAAAAAACCGAGATGGGTGGTACTGAGGCTTATGTTAGCTCTGTTACACTGGAATGGTTCGCCGGTCGGGTTCACTTCGCCTCTGGCTTACCTCTGTTTCAGAAAAAGTATAATGCTGAGACAGATAATGTCGAGATTGACGCAGATAGTATTGATGAAATTCAGCAACGTCCCCTCGATTGGTCACGTCAAGCACCGCTAGTCCAGTATTTAGCGGCCAGAGACAATCATAAGTTTCCGCCGGTGCTGGTGGTAATTAATCAACCGTGGGTGGATAATCCTAAAGCTGCTGAGTGGGACAGCGAAGGACGCGCTACAAAGTCTACGACTGATTTTATACCTTTAGATAAAGATAGTAAGGTAGGTCTGCTAAATATTTCTGAGGATGATGTAACCATTTATGCGCTAGATGGACAACATCGACTGATGGGAGTTCAGGGGTTGATGGAGTTAATCAAAACTCGTAAACTCCAGCGCTATAAAAAAGATAAAGGTGCTGATGACAGTTTTATTACAGTGAATGATTTGATAGAAAAGTACCAAGTAGACCTTGCTTACTTGCAAAATTTACCCAAGGAAAAAATTGGTATTGAGTTCATCTGTGCGGTAGCGGCTGGGGAAACTCGCACCCAGGCGAGACGGAGGGTAAGATCGATTTTTGTTCATGTCAACTTGATGGCTGCACCATTGACTAAAGGGCAACTAACACAGTTGAATGAAGATGATGGTTTTGCGATCGTTGCTAGAAAAATTGCAGTTACACATCCACTATTAGAACAAAAACAAGAGCGCAATCCCCGTGTCAATTGGAATAGTGCAACAGTGGCTTCCAATTCTACAGTTTTGACGACTTTGCAAGCTCTGCAAGATATGTCTGAGCGATATTTGGCTCAAAAGTTCCCCCACTGGAAACCCTTGGAGAAAGGTCTAATTCCCATGCGTCCAGAGGATAAAGAACTTGAGCAGGGGATTCAGGAATTTAGCAAGCTATTTGACAATTTGGCTAGTCTTCCCAGTTATAAGATTTTAGAACACGAAAATACACTAAGTCTACGGCGGTTCAGCTTTGAGAAGGATGGAGGCGAAGGAAATATGCTTTTCCGTCCGGTTGCTCAAGTTGCATTGGCGCAAGCTTTGGGAATTTTGGTATTTAAAAAAGGTTTTTCTCTGGCAGATATTTTTAAGAAGCTGCGGAAGTTTGACCAGCAAGGCGGCTTTAGTGGTATGGAATATCCCCAATCTCTCTGGTATGGGGTTTTGTATGACCCAAATAAAAAGCGAGTGCAAGTTGCTGGACGAGATTTAGCCTCGAAGTTATTGGTTTATATTCTGGGTGGAATTCAGGAACAGATGGAACGTGCTGAACTTCGTAAGGCTTTAGCGGATGCTAGGACTGTTGAAAATAAAACTATAGGTTTTGATGGCGAGTTTGTTGAACCGAAAGCAGTAGGACTTCCACATATCCTGAACTAGCCAAGTTAAGTATGGATTTTTCGGTGTGGTTTTTACCGATGCTACAGCCTATAAGGGTTGCATATCATGTTTGCTAACATCTACTACTAATTTATATTAGGTATTGATATGGTTCAACCAATTGAGGATGTTAATAATAACATTTCTCCTCAGATCAAAGCTCAGTTTAGCTCCTTTATTGAGCCATTTTTCTCACAATATCATCGCGATCGCTGCTATCCAGGACTTATTTTTAGGCAAGGAAAGCGCACTATGCTGCAAATTAATGTGCCTGCAAGTGACTTTTCTGGTCTTCTCCAAGCTAAACCATCCAGTGGGAATGATCCTGATTCTGGTAAAAATCGCCCAGTGATTAAAGGTCATGCTGATGAAATCAAAAAATATATTGTTGACCGTTCCCGAAAAGAAAAACCTTGGATCGTAGGAACTCTGACCGCTAATATAGCTCCAAAAGACATAACAATTATTGAACTGGGTAGGGGCATTTGTCTAGTTGTTATTCGTCGTGGAGTCAAATTAGATATAACTGATGGACAACATCGTAAACTTGCAATTCACGAATTGATAGAAAGTACTCAAAGCCACTTAATCAGTGATGATGATTTTGCAATTACTCTAGTTTTAGAGGGTGATTTTCAACAGTGTCAGGCAGATTTCAGAGATATGGCTCAAACCAAACAATTAGATAAATCATTATTATTATCATTTGGTGAGTTCTCTGGCCGAGTTGGTATTACTAAAGAATTAATAAAACGAGTACCAATGTTTCTGGATAAGACAGAAAAGATTAAAGCAAGTCCTGCAACTAAAGATAGGCTGATTTACACAATTAATTTTATAGCTAGGTTTGTAAGTTGCGTTTTTACTAACGATCCAAGTAATCAACTTCGAGATTATGATGTTTATCAAGCATCTGATGCTTTGGTTATTTGTCTTAATCGATTTTTCTCAGAATGCAGTAACACTGAGTATATTGCTGATACAACTGTTGAAGAACTAACAATAGATGAAGTAGCTGCATTTAAAGAAGATTGTATTCTAGGTGTAAGTGTGGGGCTAGAAGTTTTAGGGCGTTTATTGCACTATATATACGATCCAGAAAACAATTATTTTAATGAAGAAAAAATTTCACAACTAGCACAACTAGATTGGTCAAGAGAAAATCAACTTTGGAAGGATAATGTAGTTAGAATAGATACCCAACCTAAAAATCCAGACAAGCCTTATAAAATATCTGCTACTGTTAGTGCAGTAACAGATGCAGTCAAAACAGTAAAAATTACACTGGGATGGATCTAACGTTTTTGATTTTAAGCATTACTTCAAGACTAAGATAGGAATTTTGTTAGATCAAATTCCTCATCTTTTTGCTCTGTATTAGTTCTCTCATAACTAATAAATAAGAAAAGTCGCTCTGAATAGTCTACTGCGCCATGCAGTTCATTTTGTATAATTTCTAAACCAGCATTCGCATACTCTTCAAAAATGTGAATACGTTGCTCATCAGCAACATTATCATCGTCTAAAATCTTAATATTTTCTGTTTCGGTGATAGCTAACAAATTAATTAACAGAGTGAAGCTGCTAGTAAAATAATCTTGTCGCAGTGGGGATAAATCTTTAGAAATTACGTCTAAAGGAATGCGCTTTTTATTTTTAACGCCCAATGCTGCTGCAAACACCATTACTTCTACATAAGTCTGAAAAGGCCCAGTTGTGTCTTTTGATGCTACTAGAGATTTCACCAACTCAGCCTTATCTTTAGCAACCCTGATTCTATTTGCAGCCATGATATTAATATTTACATTGTTGCCATCTTAACCGACAGCCAAAAGCGATCGCTACGTTTACGCAATTGCCAAGGTATGATTTTATGATAGTATGTGGGCGATCGTTAAACCAACAAATTATCCGCTCACATATTCACTCTCTTCTCTTCTCTTTGCGTCCTCTGCGCCTCTGTGGTTCGTTTTTCATGCAAACTGAACATCCTCATAAATCAAAGAAATCGGAAAGTGAAAATCAACACTAGTTAAATCAACTTCATCCCCCTCTTCATAAGGATGTAATTCCCAAAGTCCTCTTTCATTTAACCGGAAGCAATCTAAAGCAATTTTTTCAGCATCGATGAGGATATATTCTTGCAAAGTCTGAATGCGACGATACCGCGTAAATTTTGTACCTCTATCGTAAGCTTCTGTGCTTGGGGACAGAACTTCAACAATCAAACAAGGATATTGGAGAAATTCAATAGCTTGTTTATCCCGTTCGTCGCAACTCACCACAACATCGGGATAATGAAAAGGCCCCTTCTCAGATACACCTACTTTCCCATCCGCCATATTCACACGACACCCACTTCTTCGCAGGTGACTTTTTAACGCTGAAGCGAAGTTGAGAGCAATATCATTATGGGGAAGAGTACCCCCAGTCATGGCGAAAACTTCACCATCAATATATTCATATTTAATTTCTTGGCGTTCTTCCCATTCCAGATATTCCTGGGGGGACATATAGTTTCTGTCTGGACTCGCAACCATAACCTTATTCCTTCTCAAAAGCCACTTTTCTCAACTGTAACTAAAATCAGACTTACGCACAGGTAACGGAAAATCAAACCACAGAGACACAGAAAACACGGATGAATAAGAGTTTTAGAGGTATTTTGCGTCAGTCCTGTAAAAACCTTTGCGCCTACTTCATATCACAGATGTGGGTCAAAGACATCAAAACTGTTGTAATTATCTATCGCGTTCAACTTCCATAATTTCCGTATACTCAAACTCATTCGGACTTTGTTTCACCAAAGGGTATCTTTCCCCACCCAACTCAATATAATCTTGTTCGCAATCCGGCTTAGATGAATAATACGTAAGCACATATTCTCTACCGATTCTCTCTGTCATTTCTGCTTCTACTTCACCCCGCCACTGAGTCTTAGTAACTAAAACTATCAACTGATTCGCTAATTGGGGAATTGTCTTTGCAATGTGTCGCCGCGAATTCTCATCTAAACTACCGAAGGGTGAATCCATCACAATTGGAAAAGTACTACTATCGGGAATCATCATCATTTTACGCTTTTCACTCCATTCCCGTACTTTGTCAATGATGCTAGCTATGAAGGATAAACTAAGAATCTGATTTTCACCAGTAGATGCTGCAACAAGTGCCTCCACACCTGTAGTATTTTCTACTAATGTAAGTTCATATTTATCGCTAATTTTAGGAATGTATGGAGTAACAGAAATCTCAGTGAATATCTCTTGGACTCGCTTTTCTAATTGCAGGCGAAATTGTTGTTCTTGACGATTTTTAACTTCCGTTAACCGTTCGATTGCATCTTGAGTGGCGTTAATCCGTCGCTGCGCTAAAGTTTGCTTGTCTTCATTCAGCTTTTGTTTGGCAATTTGTTTATTCAAACCTTCAATTTCAGTTGTGAGTTGAGCAATTTGCTGCTGGTTTGCACCTTGTTCTCGATTTAATTCATCAATTTTACTTTCAATTTCATCTAAGCGTTTTTGCAAACTGCTAATTTCTTCATTAGCATCTTTTCGCAACCGTTCTTGAATATTGTCTAAATCGGCTTCAATTTGAGATATACTTTGCCTTAACTGATTAATCCTAGTCTGCTCTCTATCAACTTCTTCCCAAAAACCTATAGCTTGCTTATAGCAATTATCAGTCTTATGAAGTACAGTAGCAGCAGTGAGTAAACCAACCCACTAAATTTTCTATCGTCACTTCTGCAAATGCCGCATCT
>NZ_JBALDL010000095.1:0-15515 GCF_036917465.1 Nostoc sp. | reverse complement strand
TTGAAGCAGCACAAAACGAAGTACGCTGGGCTTATCAAAAGATAGTGATAGAAGACTTTTTGCCGCGCATTGTTAACGCGGATGTTCTAGAAGGTTTAAAAGACAAAACTCGTGACCAACGCGCTCAAAAGTATGCTCTTTACACAGAAGACAAACGCGAGAATTTACCCCGCGAATTTGTAGTAGCAGCTTACCGTTTTGGACATTCTGGAGTGCGCTTTGGTTATCGTCTCAACAATGATAAACGCTTTAGCATTTTCCCGGGTAGCGATAATGACAAACCAGACGATGACAGTTTGTTAGGATTCGAGCCACTGCCGAGTCATCATGTCATTGATAACTGGGCACGCTTTTTCCCACTCACAAGTCCAGGAGTTTTACCCGATGAGCTTCGTAACAAGCCTGCTAATGACAAAGAAAGACCAGAAGTACGCTTACAACTAGCTTACAAAATTGATTCCAACTTGGTTGACCCACTTGGCGTTTTACCGTCCCCTGTGTTGCCGACCAGCCAGAATGTTGGGGGGGTTATTAAAGAAGTTAAAGATGCAATAAGCCCTGACACTTTGCCAGACAAGAAAGTAGTACCACCACGTCCATCCCTGGCACTGCTTAATTTATTGCGAGGCAACAACTATAGAGTACAAGGGGGGCAACAGATTGTCAAAGCTTTACAGGACAAAGGTTTTACTCAGGCTATCCCTCTCACATCAGATCAACTCAGTGTGCGACAACCAGCGGGTAAAAATTCGGCGGGGGATGCACTGTTCAAGTTTGAGCCAATTGCTGAGAGTCTGCAAAACGACACCCCACTCTGGTTTTACATCTTAGCTGAGGGTCAAGCTCCTTTAGTAGATCACTTTGGTGTGGGAAAAAGTTTTTCCGAAGTAGACTTACTAAATGGTGTTGGCGCTAAAACTCAGCTAGGTTGGGTAGGTGGTCGGATTGTAGCCGAGGTATTTTATGGACTTTTAGATTCTGATCAGGAGTCTTATATTAATAAAGCACCTAAAGATTGGCAGCCAATTTTAGGTGGTGATAAGAAAGTTATCTTTGCTAACCTACTCAAATTTGCAGGTCAAAAGATCGAGCCACCTCCAACCCAGCAATTCTCATTTTAAGATTTCATGACATTTAAACCCTTGCATGACAAGGGTTTAACAATTCTTAACTATCCTGGGTATCGCTGGAATGACGCAAACTCGTTTCAAAATGAGAATTGCAGCCTCCAACCAGCACCCACAAAAACTCAAGTTTTTTCTGATGGTAAAAATGATAATTATGCAATCTGTTTTTGCTTGTTTGTGACTAGTTAGGTATTAGTGAATTTTAGGGCTTGCTCACAAATTCTGAGAACTTGCATATACCAAAATATAGCAATGGTCGGGCTTACTAAGACAAAAGGTAAACAGTCATCAGTTACCTTACTGTTAACTGATGACTGAATAAATGAAGTATGGAATTTACTTTGGGAATGAGTAGCGTCGGGGTATACGTATCTAACTTTTCACGGGATATGGAAAAGGGAAGATAGTTCGCGTATATCATTCGCAAACATATTTTTCTTGATTTCACCTCCCATTTCCCTTAACCGAGCAGTATTGTCTGTCTTCCTAATTTAATTTCTATTTCCTGCCTAGCAAGTGATTGCTTTCTTAATTCTTCTACCACCCTTGCCAATCTATCATCGCTAGCATCTTTCTCTTGTATTGACCATCCCGTCGTTAATTCCAATATTCTTCGGTGTGTTTCTACCCACGCTTCTACTGCACACAATCGAAGGTCTGATTGAGTGATTATGTATGTTAGCAATAATACACTCAACTGCCCATAGCTCATTCCTTAGTGGTTTCCGTGTGGTTTATTCAATTTTTGGTCGATATATTTGGCTATTTCAATTTGCTTGAGCCATTCCACTATCAATGGAATATCGTCTATCCGCTCGGAGTTTATTTTTACTTCTATCCCGCTCATTGATACACACCATTCCAAAAAAATCCTAACTTCACACAACCCTAAAATACTCTCTCATAATACCTTGGCTTGAAAAATCGTCTTAACCTTTACCGATAAAGCTATTAATTCCTTTTACAGCATCAAAATCAGCGAACGCACAGTCATTAAACACCTCTCTCCAGTTCCTTTACCAAGGCTAGAACCATATGCAAAGACTAGGATAAGATGTGTTTATGCTGATAATAATGTCACCATTCTCAGCATGGGAAAAGCACTTTCTCCTCGCCCAGATTTCGATTTGCAAAATTTATCACGATTCCTCTGAGTATCAGGTGTAGTACCTGTAGAACCATCAAATATTACTGTAGTCCATTTATGAAAGTCAGGTTTAAATGTTGTAAAACTCGCAGTAAGTTTTTAAAAAATTACTTGAAAAACTGTTAACCCGATACGAACTCTCGCATGAGTAACGGTACCTTCAGCAATAAGTCTTTTTGGTAGACAACAGGATAACCACCTTAATCCAGATATCATCCAATCCATGACTCCTAAATAACTTAAGTCACGGCGGATAGTGGAGAGAATCACGAACATTTAGGATAAAATTTGGTACTAGAATTGGTCCTTTACGACATTTAATTGATGGATTGCTCGCCAAGGATTCTTTGATCATAGTTGATAAGCGTGAAGCGATTGGTTGTAGATCATATCCATTTGTAAATTGAGCAAGTAGCTGATGATATTCTTTTTGAATTCCCATACAAAACTTTCAATTGGGACTGGAATTAAACTCTTATTAGGTTCAAATATTCATCAATATTTGTCAATGTATACGCACAGAATTTCTTATTTCAGCAAAACCTGTGAGAATAAGGGACATCTATGTAATTAGCAATTTTGACACGCTACTTTGGATGATATTTATTTATAGATAATAATTAAGTATTATTAAATTAACCTAACAAATTATTGAGTTATATTGGCTTTTGAAAAAAAATTTTTTAATATCTTACAATTTGCAGATTTAGTATTAGTAATAAATCGTCAGATGTTAATTTCATTCACGGGTATTGTCCCAAAACGTAATGGTGATTTCTAGCTTATCATCTGGTGATACTGACCGATTACTTAATGTGTCAGCTAGTTGATTACTAAGATTGGTACGGGGTTCTGGCAGCATAAATATTAGGATTTTAGCTATTAAATTATTTATTTATCACCGGGTTATTCGCTGTAGCTGCTATGGCGCGAAGCGCCGAGCAGGTAGGCGAATAACCCGGAACCTATTGTTGGCTTATTCTCACCTTGAAAAGAACTATTTTCCGGGGGTTTGGGGGACACCCCCAACAAGCAAACACGACGCTATTCCGTAGGAATAGTAGCGCTTTAGCGCGTTACGGCGTATTGCTTGCCTAACCCCACGCAACGGGATAGGGGGCAGAGGGTGCTAGGGGACACAACCGGGATACAGCGCTAACATCAACCCAGACACACAACGTACAACAGGCTGAATACAGCATTTAATTGCTTATATAAAACGCCTGGGGCAATGAGTACATCTTCTACATACTTAAAAGATATACACGACTATTTTCATCCTTCTGACCTTATGAACACGACTCCAGTTAAATTTATATAATCTGACATTCTATATCTCTTCATCATTTTCTATGACTAACCTTGGCCTACAGCGTGTAATCTCTAGAGATGTTCGCAGTGAAGTCATTATCAAATTTAGCGGCGCACTTCCGACTGCAAAACCCGCTCCTAACAACAAAATGGAAATTACTCTCACTGACAACAATGGCGTTAACTTCGTAGCTTTCATCAAAGCTAAAACTTGGCACAAGGCTGAAGTTACTACTTCTCAATTACCTAACTGGGCAGGCTCTATCTCTGGCAAGCTTGGCCCACGCCTTCGTAACGCCTTTGAAGTCCTTGACGCTGGTATTCAGATTTTCGAGAAGAAAGCAAAACCACCCAAAGACGAAACCGAAACCTAAACCGAAATTTTCACAATATGATTGATGCAACAATAAACACTACAACTTGATTGGTTTCCGTATACGTATTTTTTCAAAAACCCGATCCTGGGGGGTCTAATCTAAACCCCACTTAGGATTACGAACGCTGAAACCCGCATGGTTGTCAGTTTTTAATACCCCACCGTCCCCCCCCTTTTTTTTAAAACTGGGGCGACGGTGGGGTTAAGCTCAATTTTCTTTTAGTTGTTTGCCATTTTCAACTTTTTGTAGTGAATCCAACATCATTTGCGTATGTACAGTTTTGATTCCATCTTGTCTGTATCGCTCGAAAAATTCAATCGGCTTTCCAGCGATATAAGTTTTTCGTTCGGATCGCTTCTTAAATTGGTTTACAGTGTCACAGAAGAAGTGAGTGTTGTTGTAGCGGGCTGTACGTTCTTCAATTAGCTCATCGCCAGGTCGAAGCTCTTTTAGTTCTTGATAACCATTGCTGGTTTGAATCTCAAGCCATTTGTTAATTTTTAGTAGTGATTGATGGTCATAAGTAAGCTCTTGTGGGAAATTATCGCCATCACAAGCCATATTATAAAGTAGTTGATAAGTAGGATGTTTGCGTATATTATCATTGCTGTAATCACGAGCGCCACGTATGCGATAGAGAAAATTATTGGTGAGATTATTGTCATGTTCAAGTCGAACTAAACAGTAGTGCGCTTTGTTAATATAGGTTGCAATGGTAAAAGTATTCTCTAACTTATGTTCAATATCAAAGGGTAACTCAAGCCCGTATCGCTGCCAAAAAGCATCGATATGATTTTTTGCAAATAGGTCAAGTTGTTTTAATTCGTTACCGTTTTCTTGAAAAATTATATCCCAGTCCATCCCTGCAAGAGGCTGTAAAAATCGGGTGTAATTCTTCGTGTCAAACCACAGCTTGTTGTCATTGAGAAGATCCAAGCCTGGGAGTTTTGCATTATCACGCAGTACAGGTACATCCATTAGCGAATACATACCACCATCAGTTATAGACTGGCGTGTATGCAAACTCTTATTTAGCATCCAAGCGCCTACCCTGGCACGAGCAGTAATATTGTTGGCAACGACAGTATTACCAACTGCAAAGTACGGCGATGCTAACACGCCATAGCAGGTGTTAACAAAAAGTTTTAGCGCGTTCTGCTTCGCATCTGCTAAAAACTTATCGTCTTCATTGGCATCAGATTTCTTGACAAGTTTTAGCAGATTACGCTGATTAACTAAATTACCTATGAAGCCTTCAAGTGGTAAAGCTACCCAAGTTCTAGTACGATTATCGATAGTGTTATTGTGCAAGCCGTCTTTATTTTGGAGACGACCTTTATCAGCAATCACAGTAGCTATCCATTGATCAACGCCGCAAACTTGGTCACATGATTGGTAAGCGACAGCACAAATTAATTCCATATCCAACAGTTGCTTTATTTCATTATTTGTCGCAACTGATTTGATAGTTTTCATCACATCAGTGGTGATAATACCATTGCGAATTTGCTTGCGAATGAGTGCAAGTTCACCAGGAATGTGAGCGATATCATCGTCCCGGTGGTCGTCGGAATAATCTTTATCCCAATCGCCAAGTGCAGCATGATTAATTTGGTACTGTGTAACTAACTTGCTGTAAATCAAATCTTGAGCAAAGTTTAAATCACCGCTAACGGTGGCAGTCCATAAGTTATCAACTAAATTATCTTCGTTCTTAGCAAGCCATTTTCGTAGTGTAGGGCGTTTTTGGTTAGGGCGATAACTCCAAACTGTAGGCAGCCCCAAAGGATAAATAAAAGCTCTAAGTGCCGAACCATAGCAACTTTGCAAGTCAATGTCAGCACCAATACGGCAAACATATTCACTAGGTCGTTCGTTATTGCAGCGACCACCTTGAACGATAGCCGAAAAAGCTGCGCTATCGCAGGTAACTCCAGCAAAATAGTTAACACTAGCTTGACTGATGGCAAGGTATTTATATTTTGCTTGGTAGAATTGCTTTAAAAGCTTGTCCTGTCCTAATGATAGTGCTTGCTCTAAGCTCTCAGTCGTGCGATAAGTAGATGTGGCGTGTAGATAAGCCTTCAAGTTGTAATCATAATTTACAGCAGAGGTGTCCAGCAAGCCAAGCTTTCTCATTGCGAATTGCATTAGCTCTTTGTTAGCTCCTTGGGTGTGCAGCCACTTTAGTAAGGTAGCTGCCACGAGTGAACCTGTGGTCATAGGGATATTATCTTCAGTAAAGCAATCTTCAACTGGAATACCTATAATGTCAGCTTGTACCCAACGAACCAGTTCAACAAAAGCTTTGTAGATTTCGTGTAAATCATCGACATCACCCATCGCGTAAGCAGCAAAGATGGCAGGCATAGCTTCAAGTCCATCTCGCATTTTAGTTTTGTACCCATCCATCTCTGATTTAGCAGTCATTTGAAAGCCTACCGATTTTGCAAGTGATTGCAAGCCGCCCGTACCAGCCCAACCTTTCATGTCCTTGATGCTTAAGCTATAACTTCTATCTCCAACTTGCAATGTGATTGGTACTGGAGTGCTAATGTTTCGCTTTTGCTGTACCGTAGTTGAAAGATATAGTTTTCGTATTTTCTCCCAGCCCATTGCATACTCCAGGTCTTTTGGGGAGTAAAACATTAGCAATTTGATATGTTTGTGCTTAGAGTTAAGTCGCTCTAGAACTATTGAGAGCAAATCGGTTTCATCATTTATTGTCAAGAATATCAACTCTATGCCCTGGCGTACGCAATAGTCTGTTAGGGCTGCAAAGCATTTATCACTAACTAATTCAGTTAAGAATAGGAACCTGTGGCCTGAAGAACAGGAGAACGTTGTTGCAAGCCAGCTATTGTCTGGTGAGTGCCATTCGGCATCTGTTGCAATTGTTAGACATTTGCTGTCTACTTTTGCTAAACTAGGCATACTTCTTAAGCCTTTATTTATAAGGTTTGAATAACCGCTCGTGGTCTAAACACAGGCGGTTATTATTTTTGGCATTAGTGGCGCATATACTTGCTGACCAATTCTGTTATCTGGCAGCATATCATCTGGTGTTTTACATACAGTGTTTTGTTCTGTATACATATATTGACTGTTCGTGAGTACTGTTAATTTCAGCTAGAAAAATATATGAACGCTTCGCAAAATCAAGTGCTTGATAACGCGATCGCTCTATGATTGCGATGGCGCAAGCGCCCGAATTGCGATGGCGCAAGCGCCCGAATTGCGATGGCGCAAGCGCCCGAATTGCGATCGCGCCGTCAGGTCGGGACAGTTTTATCCAGACACTTGGGTTGGTCTACGTTTGCAGGTTTTGCGGTGAAGTTGCGTTAATCACCGCAACTTCACCGCAAAACCCTAAGCAGCACAAATGCTCAAAGCATTTTTGGTTGGTTCAGAATCATCTTCACCTGTCACATATTGGGGCTGAACAACATATTTTTGCAGTTCAAATTCCTCAACCGTGTCAAATCCGACCTTCCAGTTTCCGCGAGGAACTATCAGGGACGGGATTATTTCAACTGCATATTCCCAAACGGAAATATCGTCATAAAAGCTTTCTGTATAGATCCGTCCTACTACTGAACCCCTCATGGTGTAGTGCTTAGTCTCACCATCAAGTGTCCATTCAACCGTCTCACCTACTTGAAATATCGGCGCGGGAATGGTAATTAGCTGTACTATATTCGGAATTTCTGACATGATTATCTATGCTCCTTTCATGGTAATGACATGGGAGGGGAAGTCGTCACATTTTGGAGGGTCCAATCTCCGATTTGTGGCGCGATATTCCTTTATTGGGATTATACGCTGATTTTTGCCACATCGCACGGGCTTTTACAACCAATTTTGGGACTGCTAAATATTTGTTTACAACTTCCAGGCAACCTTGTAAGAGAAAATATCTCAAACATTAATAGACTGCTTTGTAGACGATTTTGTAGACAATTAGCATCGGGTTATCTTGTAGACATAAACGTATACAGTATGTAGACAATGGGGTAGCAAGGTTATTTCATTCCACTTTGATGACGCTGAGGTAGAAGCATTGTAGACATTACAACATCCTCTGGATAAATCCGTAAGTCAGACGGCTGCAAGGTTGCTAAGAGTAATGCTTATCGGCGTTAGAGACTTGTCTTTTTATTAAGGAATTAGAGAAGACTGCAACATCTAGCAGCCGCTCGACAAAAGATGGTACGTTGCTGCATACCTCTGTCCGTTTCGGTGTCTGACAGACACTCCCTGTCTGTTGGTGTCTGCTGTGGTATCTACTGGTGTCCGTGTTGTACAAGGGTTCTGTCTATTTCTGTCCGTGGTGGACTTTTCGTTTCGCCGTGAAAATAATAGACATTTGGGTTGTGGACAGTGGACAGACACCGAAACGTTTTGTGAAACGATAATCACGGCAAGTCTTGCACTATATAGGCTATAAGCTACGGCAGCGCTACGGCACACGAAACGTCACGGCGTAATTCATACCAGCACAGAAATCATCCGATATGCACACAGACCTTGGAAGTCTATTGCACTTAGCAGCATACCGTCAGCGGTGTGATGTACTGCGATCTACATTTCGTCTACACTGTCACCTGCTATGCTTGGAGTGTTTCATGAAACTGTTTCACAGGGTTTTATAGTGTTTCACGGGGATGAAACGCTATGAAACAGTGCCTACACTCGCCTGAAACGTGAAACATAAGACATGAAGCACTACCCGATTAGTGCTACCTGACCGCGTGACAATGACGATAAAGGAGTTACTTTTAAACGATTTTGGGATTTAGGAGAAACGTTTCTCCTAAATCCTGATTAGGGCTTGGAGTAGCCGTCTGTAAGAGGAGAAATGAGAATCCATTCAAACAGAAGGGGATATGAGCGTTCGTTCTACGTCTAATTAAGGTTTGTGAAGTTTAGATGAAGAGTTTTAGATGATTAATATTTTGACGAAATAATGGGGCTTCAAGCGGTGTAGACTGTCCAGAAAATACCGTGTACACCGGACACTATCACCAGGATTAAATGAGGCCACCGCCCCCAACTCGCAAACCCAACAAGCATTACAGGTAAGCGAGAATACCTTAGACCAAGTGAGGTGCGATCTATACTCGATGCCGCGCTAGAACGCAAAGCTTGTTATTCTCACCGTGATTATACACTGATGTTGCTCATGTTTCGCCACGGTCTGAGGGTAGGGGAAGCTGTAGGGGCTAAGTGCGGTTTAAGGGGGAGCAACGCGAAAAAGTGAGATCGGGGTTTAGTTCTCAATTACACCCCTATATTGTCAACAAAACCTGGTTTTTTAGTTGCGATGGCGTAACCGCCCACCGTAGGTGATCGCATCCTGAAACAACCTATACACGTCCCAGATTTCAGCACCTCACAAAATCGCGTTGCTCCCTTATGAAGACTTGATGGAAATCGACCATAAAATCCCCCGTTCAAAAGGTGCCCAAACTTCTAACCCATTTGAACCTTTTTCGCATTCATCCGGTCTAATAAATACAAGCTACGAAACGGATAGGGGGGAGCGCCTCAGGTGTTAGTTGTGCCAACCAAGGTTTCAAAAGCAAATCAATTCATTAGCGAATCTGAAAGCGAATCTGACAGTTATTTAGTACAGCAGTGCCTACGGGGTGATACCCAAACCTACGGTCAGCTTTACCGTCGCCATCAGCAAAGTGTGAGGTCAATCCTCTATAAACTATGCACTCCAGCGTCTCTCGACGATGTAGTGCAAGAAGTGTTTCTGCAAGCTTGGAAAGGATTGCCCAAGTTTCGCCAAACAGCAAAATTTTCTACCTGGCTGTACCGAATCGCTTGGAACCTGGCTTGTGACCAACGACAGGCAGATGTTAAAAGGCGAACTCAATTACAGATTCTGAGTGAAAAAACTCCTACCCAACAGGAAGCTCCAGAGTTAATGAATCTGCATTATCAAGACCTTGTGCAACGGGGACTAGCAAACCTAAGTTTTGACCATCGCACGATATTGGTTTTGCATGATTTGGAAGAAGTAGCTCAAAAAGAGGTAGCACAAATCCTAGATATTCCCTTGGGAACAGTCAAGTCACGCCTATTCCATGCTCGTGCTGCTATGCGTCAATTTCTCCAAAATCAAGGAGTACAGTTATGACTCAGCTCCCTAATGATGATCCTGACCTAATTAATTTTCTGTGCCAACATCGCCCAGAAGTTCCGCCAGCCTCACCTGATTTAGAACAACAAATTTTACAACAGGTGAAAACTTGGCATCAGCCACCCTTACGCCACTATTCAAGACCGAGGTTAGTTTTACCTGCTCTTGCTGCTGGATTAGTAGCTGCTATAGTTGGCTACTGCGCCTTCATACCGGCTCAATCGAGTCCGGCTGAACTTGCCACATTGCAAAATTTTATTGAAAGCAATTGGCAAGGAACAGTCAGTAACGAACATCTGGAAAGTGATGTATGGCATTTTACAGACTTAGATACTGAATAGGAGATCGCTTTGATGTTAATCCGTCGTGTTTCCATTTTGGCGGTGACGATGCTTGCCTTTAGTAGCACTATTGCTCTGGCCAAGCCAACTTTACTTTTACGCCAAGTTATTGCCCAAAGCCCCCTAAGTGTACCTCATCCAAATGGTGGTAAATCAGGGGGATGGCTCAAGGATTTGAATTTGACATCCCAGCAACTGCAACAGATTAAGGAAATTCATAATCAATCCAAACAGCAGATAGCCCAAAAATCACAGGAGATACGTCAAGGACAACAGGAATTACATGACCTGATAACAGGGACAGCTACTAAAGAGCAAGTGCGGGGTAAATATAACCAAATCGAGCTTGTAAAGCAGCAGCTTACTGATACCCAGTTTGAAAATACGCTTGCTATTCGGGAAATTTTGAACCCAGAGCAACGACAGAAATTTGCCGATCGCATGTATAAGAAAAATGTTCGCCCAAATCCTCCACCCGCAGCACAACACAATTAACTCTATGACTGTCAAGCCTAAATATTGGGTGTTGTTGCTGTTTCTCTTATCGGGAGGAATTAACCCCAGTTATGCAGCCTCCATACCTGTTTTTAGAATAGAGAACTGAATCGAAATAAAAATTTAGATAGTGGTATAGAAGTAGTGATTTTTATCTTTTCAGTCCTTGTATAGTAAGAGTTTCAGGCTCTACTATCACTACATATTTACCACTACCAAAATTTATAATTGTTGTCAGATGAGGTAAAATCGGTGAGTTAAAAATCCGACAACGCGTCAAATTAATCAAATATGGATCATTTGGCAGCAACTCTAGGAATTCCTGAACTAATACAATTTTTACGTCAACAATTACATGATTTACCAGATGAAAGGAAACCCGGAAATAATACTAGACCTCTTGCATAAGTGCCAAAACGAAGGCTGAAAGTATTGTAGTTACGTTACTGAAACTGACTTATGCAAGAGGTCTACTATATATCAGGTAGAAGATGCTGTGATGGCTGCATTTTCAATCTTTTTTACTCAGTCAATTGCATTTAACAACGAACTCTATCCACGTCTGGGTTTCAGCAGCTTCAGCTTCGCAATCCAATACTTCTCGGTTAAGAATTAAGCAGTATTGAGAAGTATTGGTTAGTAACCCCCTTTTTCAGCAGCGTTGTCGCTGGTCTTATTTCAAAAACCTCACCAACCTCTGAGGAAATGTTGCGGATTGTGCGGGACGAAGCATTCCCATTTATAAAGACTTTGGGTGCAAGTACGGCAGAAATTGAAGCGCGAGATTCCCTTTCAGAAGATCACGCTGGGATTACTGAAGCGTTTACCCTGATTCTGGCAAATCCACTTCTGTTGCCCTACAAATTTGACCCCAGTTTTTGCAAAACTGCATAAATATCTAATTAGGCGTAGATAGTTCTACAGAAGTACCCAGGCTTTACAAACATCCTCTCATGACGACTGTTCAATTCTTACATGATAAAAGTCATAACAAAAGTAGTCATAAGTCAGAAATAAGTCAGTAAATCTCAGGTTTTAACTCAGTTAGCAGTGGAGTTAGATAAATATACCAGTCTGACGATGGCAAGCTTTGACCTGACTCGCTGATGTAGGTGTAGGAAATATTTAACTTATAAAAAACTGGCTTTTATTAAAAAATTAACGAGGATTGTTCATGGCAGCAATCGATACAGCACCGTTAGAAAACAGCCTGGGATTTCTAGCTTTAGGAGCTTATATTCTCACCTTAATACCCACGAATCTCAGAATCATTTTTCCTCAAACTAAACAAGCGATCCTTCCCAAATGGCTGTTAAAATATCGACGAATTATCGGTATTCTAGCTTTCTGCTTGGCTTTGCTTCACGGTTTCCTGTTAGTGAAAAAGAGAGACCTTGATTTTTTAGATCCCAATACCTATTGGATTTATATCCAAGGTGTATCTACCTTCATAATTTTTACCCTATTGGCAATTACTTCTAATGACTGGAGTGTCAAAAGACTGAAAAAAAATTGGAAGCGATTACATACCCTGACTTACTTAGCCATGTTCCTGCTCACTTGGCACGTTTGGGACAAAATGTCAGAGCATTGGAGCTATTTAACCCCGATTGCGCTAGTAGGGATTGTTACGACAACTCTTTTATTTCTGATGCGACGCTGGATTGAATATCGAAATAAACAACAAAAAGCGAGAGAAAAAGCCTTATCATCTCAAATTCCAGAAAAAATTACTGCCTAGTACCGCTAGTTTCCGACACCGTTACGCAGTGGGTCCAAGTCAGATTATTCTCCCACTCGCACAAGGAATGTCCTGTTATGAGATCGAAACAAATTACCTGGAAATCTTCAGCAGCATTGGCAATCAGCACCCTAACGATCTTGGTTGGTAGTAGCAGTTGTGCTAGCCTATTGTCTTCCTTCCGAAACGCTAGTGTTGCTACTATCTCTGTTGCAACCACTCAACCCTTACGTACTGTCCAAGGAAATTCAACTTGGGTTTACGCGATCGCAATCAGCCCTGATGGACGCTTCCTTGCCAGTGGCAGTTACGATAAAAAAATTAAAATTTGGGATTTGCCTAGTAACACCTTACTCTACACTTTAGAAGGACACGGCGATGCAGTGGTAAGCCTTGCCATCAGTCTAGATAGCAAGCTGCTCGCTAGTGGCAGTTGGGATAACCGTATTAAACTCTGGAATTTAGAGACGGGGCAACTGCTTCGTACCCTAGATGGCCATACAGATGATGTAGAAGCCGTTGCCATCAGCCCCAACGGAAAGTGGTTAGCCAGTGGTAGTGCTGACAAAACCATCCGCATCTGGAATATGCAGACTGGCGTACAAGTCCATCAGTTCTTGGATGGAAAGTGGGTAAGAACTGTTGCTTTTAGTCCCGATGGGCAGACCTTAGCTAGTGGCAATGAGGGTGGCACACTCAAAATTTGGCGGCTCATGGATGGTGCTGTTCTACAAACCCTGAATGCTCATTCACAAGCCGTGCGCTCAGTGACTTTTAGCCCTGATGGACGGACTTTAGCGAGTGGCAGTGCTGATATGACAGTCAAACTCTGGCAAATGCCCACTGGTAAATTGTTGCACTCCCTAATTGGACATGAAGGAGTTGTGTGGTCAGTGGCTTTCAGTCCCGATGGCAAGAGATTAGCTAGTGGTAGCAATGATAGCACTATCAAGTTATGGGGGTTGCCTGAAGGCAAACTCTTGGAGAATTTGATAGGTCATGAGCGAGGCGTGCGGTCAGTAGTTTTCAGACCGCATGGAAACATGATAGCCAGCAGCAGTGCCGACAAAACCATCAAACTCTGGTCTCTTCCTAAAGAGTGACAAGAAGCTTTCAGAAAATAAACAAATCTATAAGGAGGAAATCTGATGATAGACAGGGATACATCGTAGCCGACATTAACTTGACAACTAGGCTATGCCATCTCTGCTTACAAAAGTGTCAAAGCTGTCAAAATCACTTTCTTTTGATAAGTTTATCGAAATCTAAAGTGCAGATTGCTTTAACGCAATAATCATTCAATCAATTAACTTTACCTTAATTTTGGAGCATCATATGAGTGGATTTGGTCACGGTTCCGTCGGCACACGAGAACAAGCATTTACACATTTACTGCCTTTAAGAGCAAAAAGCTATCCGACCCATGAACTGCTAAAACTTGCTAACAGCATGAAGTCGGAGCCTGATAAAGTCAAAGATGGTCCTGATCCTGAAGAAAATTTGCTGTTACCAGCAGGTTATACATACTTTGGTCAATTCATCGATCACGATCTAACCTTTGATAACACATCATCTTTGAACCCAGTAGATATTGGTTCTCAAGATCGTTTGCCAAGTAATTTACGAACTCCACGCTTTGATTTGGATTCCTTATACGGTGACGGACCTGATGCTCAACCTTTTATGTACGCTGAGGATGGGGCTACTCTTTTATATAAAAACGGTACTGAAAATCAGGTTAAACCTACCGCCAGTAATACAAAGCTAGTTGAAGACTTTAAAAATCAGGCAGATCAAGACCTACTGCGTAGCCCCAATGGTCGCGCGATTGTTGGTGACAAACGTAATGATGAAAACTCGATCATTAGTCAAATCCAATTGTCTTTTGTCAAGTATCATAATGCAGTAGTAGCAAAGCTCAAACAAGACAATCAGAAACTGCAAGACGATCATAAACTAACAGGTACTGCTTTGTTTGAAGCAGCACAAAACGAAGTACGCTGGGCTTATCAAAAGATAGTGATAGAAGACTTTTTGCCGCGCATTGTTAACGCGGATGTTCTAGAAGGTTTAAAAGACAAAACTCGTGACCAACGCGCTCAAAAGTATGCTCTTTACACAGAAGACAAACGCGAGAATTTACCCCGCGAATTTGTAGTAGCAGCTTACCGTTTTGGACATTCTGGAGTGCGCTTTGGTTATCGTCTCAACAATGATAAACGCTTTAGCATTTTCCCGGGTAGCGATAATGACAAACCAGACGATGACAGTTTGTTAGGATTCGAGCCACTGCCGAGTCATCATGTCATTGATAACTGGGCACGCTTTTTCCCACTCACAAGTCCAGGAGTTTTACCCGATGAGCTTCGTAACAAGCCTGCTAATGACAAAGAAAGACCAGAAGTACGCTTACAACTAGCTTACAAAATTGATTCCAACTTGGTTGACCCACTTGGCGTTTTACCGTCCCCTGTGTTGCCGACCAGCCAGAATGTTGGGGGGGTTATTAAAGAAGTTAAAGATGCAATAAGCCCTGACACTTTGCCAGACAAGAAAGTAGTACCACCACGTCCATCCCTGGCACTGCTTAATTTATTGCGAGGCAACAACTATAGAGTACAAGGGGGGCAACAGATTGTCAAAGCTTTACAGGACAAAGGTTTTACTCAGGCTATCCCTCTCACATCAGATCAACTCAGTGTGCGACAACCAGCGGGTAAAAATTCGGCGGGGGATGCACTGTTCAAGTTTGAGCCAATTGCTGAGAGTCTGCAAAACGACACCCCACTCTGGTTTTACATCTTAGCTGAGGGTCAAGCTCCTTT
>NZ_JBALDL010000094.1:0-101070 GCF_036917465.1 Nostoc sp. | reverse complement strand
AGTTGAATATATCTGAAGAAGAATTAGCCCATCGCCGTGCCAACTGGAAACCCCCCGCCCCCCGTTATACCAAAGGTGTGTTGGCAAAATATGCCAAATTGGTGTCTTCTAGCAGTATTGGTGCTGTAACGGATTTAGATTTGTTCAGTAACTAGTTATTAAGCCAATAGCCATTTAAGTTTCACTTTTAAAGTTTTGAGGAGTCAGGAGCCAGAATAAAGATGCCTCCTGACTCTCTACTTCCGGCTATATTCAGCGCTGTTGACAAGCTTCTTTAGATTTAAGGATCTAACATAAAATAATTATTGATAAGATGATTTATACACAATTTGAGCAACACTCTCACTTAGATTTTATCCCCGATTGCACACGCCACAAATTAGCATAAATCCCATTCTTATCTAACAACTCTTCATGGGTTCCCGACTCAACTAACTCGCCATATTCCATTACATAAATGCAATCAGCATTACGGATAGTAGAAAGACGATGAGCTATAGCTATGGTTGTTCGATTAACAGTAATCTTTTCTAAAGAACGCTGAATTGCCGCTTCGGTTTCATTATCCACTGCTGATGTAGCTTCATCTAAGACTAATATAGGTGGATTTTTTACCACAGCCCTAGCGATCGCAATTCTTTGGCGTTGTCCACCAGATAATTTTTGACCCCGTTCTCCAACTATCGTCTGATATTTTTGAGGGAGTCGCATAATAAAATCATGGGCTTCAGCAATTTTGGCAGCATTAATTATTTGTTCATCGTTAGCATCAAAAGTACCGTAGGCAATATTCTCAGCGATAGTACCATGAAATAAGAATACATCCTGACTTACTAAACCGATACTGCGACGCAAATCATGTAAATTTAAATCTTGGATATCAATCCCATCTATAGTAATCTTTCCAGAAGAAATATCATAAAAGCGCAATAGTAATTTAACTAAAGTACTTTTACCGGAACCAGTAGAGCCAACAATAGCAATAGTTTGGCTTTGAGGAATATGTAAGGATAGGTTCTTAATTACTGGTTCTCTCTCTTGATAAGCAAAAGTTACTTGTTGAAAATCAATTTCACCACGTAATTGAGAAACATTTAAAGATATATCCCCCCTAATAATATTGATGGGAGTATCCAACAAATTCATCACCCGATTCACAGAAGCCATTGATCTTTGATATTTGTCAAATATTTTCCCTAATGACACCAATGGCCACAATAACCTCTGGACTAAAACTAGTAAAACACTGTAATTACCAATCGATATAATCCCAGCAGATGTTGCCATACCTCCCCAAAATAGTAAGCCTGTGAACCCAATTAAAACTAGCATTCTAATTATGGGAATAAATGCAGCCGAAAGTTTGATTGCCTTGATGTTACTTTTTCTATATGCTTCGCTTTCCTCAGCTAATCTAGCACTTTCATAAGCTTCAGCAGTGAAACTCTTAATTGTGTTAATTCCACTGAGATTATTTGCGAGTCGTGAGTTCAGAAAACCTACTTTATTCCGCACATCAGCATAACGAACTTCTAGGCGCTTTTGATAAATTAAAGAACCCCAAACAATAAATGGCATTGGTAGGATTACTGCTAAGGTAATGGAGGGAGGTAAAATCCAGAAAGCACCAATAGTTAAAATTATCAGCGAGGTGCTAATCTGAATGATGTCATTAGCTCCGAAATTTAAAAAATCTTCTAACTGGTTGATGTCATCATTTAGAATTGACATCAAGTTTCCAGTGCTGCTTTCTTCAAAGTAAGCTGAATCTAATTCTTGTACGTGGTTGTAAGTATCTAAGCGTAAATGATGCTGAATATTTTGAGCTAAATTACGCCACAGCCGATCGTAAGCATACTGAGAAAGTGATTCAAATACCCAAATAATGACAGTGATAAATGAAAGCAACAAAAATTGTGAAAATATATCTTTAACTCCCCATTTTGCAATTAGGGAATCATCCTTCTTGACGAGAATATCTACCGCAGTACCAATCAACCACGGTGGTGCTAAATCTAATATCGTATTAATGATTGAAAATGATATTGCTTGCCAAATTTGTTGGCGATAGCGTCTTCCATATTTCAGCACGCGCTGTAAAGGATGGGCTGAATTGCTAGCCTTATTAGGTGCTATAGGAGATTTTGATGTGATTGTCACGACTGTTTATAGTTTGTAGTTAGGTGATTGATCAGAGCGATATCTTTAAGTAGGTCGGTGCAATTAAAGCTAACTAGTGGGGGCTGTCATTGGTCATTGGTAAGAGTTTGAAGTTCGTTTACGTTTTGTAACATAGTTGAATTTATTTCCGCCCACTTACTTAGTACAATATGAGCGAAGCTGGATTTACGCCGTTTTGTATTACCATAAATTGCATTAGGAATTTAAGTAAATTGGTTTATTGTTTGCTTTTTCCTTGCGTTCTATACGTAAACACATCGGTGTCTCTACAATAGGATAGAGAATAATCTGACATTCCAACTTAAAAACTTCTTGAACCATTTCTTGAGTCATGACTAACTTTGGTTCCCCAGCAGCAAAAATTCGACCATCTTTGACTGCAACTAAGTAATCAGCATAACGACACGCCTGATTTAAATTATGTAGTACCATTACCATTGTTCGTCCCTGAGTTTGGTTTAACTTATACAGTAAGTCCAAAATCTCTATCTGGTGTGCCAAATCTAAAAAAGTAGTCGGTTCATCTAAAAGTAAAATATCTGTATCTTCCGCCAGCGCCATTGCAATCCAAGCTCTTTGTCGTTGTCCATCAGATAAAGTATCTAATGCTCTATCTGCCAATTATCAACAAATCTGTAATTTCTAGTGCCTGCTGTACGATTTTTTCATCTTTTGCCGACTACTGCTGCAACTAATTTTGATAAGGGTAACGTCCTTGTGCTACTAAATCTCGCACTGTTAAACCTTCCGGTGCTACTGGCCCCTGGGGTAAAATACCTAACTGCTGCGCTACTTCTTTGGTAGAAAGATTAAAAATGGATGTTCCATCAAGATATACCGTACCACTATTGGGTTTGAGCAATCTAGCCAAACCTCGTAACAACGTTAATTTCTCCATAGGTAATCATCAAGCTGGTTATGGCAGTTGCGATCGCAGATAAGCCAATACCCAATCTACCTTGGTCAGATTTATTTTGGTGGTATGAAGCCCAAATCACCGCTCCAGGTATTGATGCTTATGGGGCGACAACAGATGTTTGCCAACAAAAAATTGCGTCCTGTATGGCGCGATCGCTCAGATATTCTTGCCCATCTAGAAGTACGTAAAGTATTCTGAGGTCAATCAGCCAGCCTTCAAAGTCTGACGCACTTTTTTAACGACTTGAGAAAGTGCGCCAGCTTCAAAGGGAGAAATGAGATTTGCCGATCGCACTAATTCTCGAAAGGATGCAGAACCCCCGCGATCGCATAATGCAATATACTCCGCCAATGCTTGCGAATAATTTTCTTCTGCTTTCACCCAAAACTGCAAGGCGCAACACCCCGCCAAGGTGTAATCAATGTAATAAAAGGGTGAGCAGTAAATGTGTTGTTTTTCTTGCCAGAGTCCGCCTTTGTTGAGGTAGTTCAAATCTCCATATTTACGCCAAGGCAGATAACGAGCTTCCATTTGTTGCCACATTTGATGTCGTTCTTGTGGCGTTGCTTCTGGGTTCGCATATACTAAATGCTGAAAATGATCCACTGCCACACCATAAGGCTGAAATAGAATCGACCACGCTAGATGCTGCCTCCGAAATCGATCGGCTTGATCCCCAAAAAACTTTTCCATTTGCGAATAGGTGAGAAACTCTAAACTCATGGAGTGAATTTCACACGATTCTAGGGTAGGCCACAGGTAATCGAAAACTGGCAAATGGCGACTTCGCCACATTTGGAAGGCATGACCAATTTCGTGAACAAACACCTGCACGTCGTTTTTTGTGCCATTGAAATTTGCGAACACGTAGGGAGCATTATATGTTGGAAAGCTTGTGCAAAATCCGCCTCCTGCTTTTCCGGGACGGTTTTGCAAATCCAGTAAATGCTGCTCAACCATCATCTTAAAAAAGCTTGCCAGCGATGGATTCAAGGCATCAAACATTTCTTGCGCCCGTTGCAGCATCCAGTCATGATTGCCCATCGGAGCCGGACTACCTTCTGCATCAAAGACAGACTCATCCCAGAAATACAAGGTGTCTAGATTAAGCCGTTTTGCCTGTTGCTGAATTAGCTCCATCGCTAAGGGAACGACCTCTTGAACTACTTGATCTCGATAGCGTTCAACATCGGTTTGATTGTAATCCACCCGTCGCATTCGACGATATCCTAGCGCAATGTAGTTTTCATCGCCCAACTTTTTTGCCATGCGATCGCGCAGTTTTACCAATCGATCGAACAGTTGATCGAAGCGATCTTGATTCTGCTCAAAAAACTGCCAGCGACACTGTTCTGCCTGGTGGCGAATGTCTCGCTCTTTACTTTGCATATAGGGTTGCAAACCCGATAAATTTACTTGTTCACCCCGAAAATCTAGCTTTGCCGAGGCGATCAGTTTGGTATACTCATTGATGAGTTTGGATTCTTCAACTAAATCTGCTGCGATCGCTTCTTCAAAAGTTGTGATGTCTGCTTCCCACAGCAAAAAGGCTTGCCGTCCCAAGCTTTGTTCTAACTCGGCGCGATCGGGGCTGTGAATCAGGTACCGTTTTATATCTACTTCAAGGGCAGTCAGAGATGGTGAAAGTTCGCTGCAATAATCTAAGGCAGTTTTGTACTCTGGATTTTGCGTATCTTGGTGAAAGTGCAGTTGCGTGAGTTCCTTCCACGTACTGAGTCTGCATCGTAAGGCATCCCACTGTTGAAAGGCAGCCTTTCGTTGCTCAGAGGTTTGAGCCTGGTTAAACTGCGCCTGGATAGCTTGGTATTCGGCAGTTACGCTTAAGAGCGTCGGAGTTTCTGCTGTGATCTCGGCAAAATCTACTGGAGCTTGCATCAATCATTTCCCTCAGTGATAAGACATTCCGCGATCGGGCGAATTCTAAAAAGTTTTATTTGGGGAAATCGCCAACTTTCGTTTTTCCAAAAAATTGTCAGTTTACCAATTACATTATTACCAAATTATAATTGTCTCGAAGATACTGCATATCTTTCATCTTTTGAAATTCTATTTGGTTTTGTTGATTTCTAGCCAGTTGTAGAGCGGGAACTGAACTCAATTGAATGCTGTATCAATCATGTAGAGCCGTTCTACAGCATTCAACTAACAACTGGCATAGCCGGGACAGCAGAAGCGGAAAGTTTTACCTTATCCCTCGTACAACTTCTTCACTCTCCCGTTGTGTTGATATCTCTATTTAAACTGCAACCCGAAGATATGAGATGCCAAATTGCCAAACTTGCTCAGGGATTATCTCATTTACCTATTCTGACTCCAAAACATATTATCGAAAGGGGATTTTTTCTATTATTCTAGTTTGGCGGTTGCCACCAGAAACCGATCAAACCTAACAATCAGAATTGCTTACTTGACAATTAATGCTACTTTCTGAGTAGATGCATAATTTGGTAACACTTGATTCAATTTTGCTTGATTGAGATGTAGATGATCTTCTAACACGGCAGAGATAACATCCCGAAAATCAGTGGTAATAGCCAAGTCCCTACCTTGGTAAAGCTGGGCTGTAGATAGACCAGGCCATTCACCGTAAACTTTACCGCCGCGAACTTGACCGCCCAAAACCCACATAACATTCCCATGACCGTGGTCAGTACCACCGTTATCATTTTGCTTGACTGTACGACCAAATTCGGACATCACGACAATTGTCGTATTCTGGTAAACGCTCCCCAAACCTTTTACTAAAGCTGCCAAACCAGAACCCAATTTTTTTAAGTTCCGAGCTAACTGTCCTTGAGTGTTACCTTGATTGACATGAGTATCCCAACCCCCCAAAGCCATAAACCCTAACTCAATTCTGGGGTCTTTGAGCATTAGTTGCGCTAATCGTTGGGCATCGCTGGCGAAGCCATCAGGTGAAGGCGCACCATTATTGGCCATTTTCATTTCACTATCTAGGTCACTCATGATGGCCTGACGCGCCATTCGTCCTTGGTGATAGGTCTGACTTAAAGCATCATTACTGCTATAAAGTCGATCGAATGCTGCTGCTAATTGAGGACGATCTATTGGCAGAGGTCTGTTAGCATTTCTCCCTGATGCAATGTTAGCTACAGGCATCCGTCCAGAAAAAATCCAGGGTGTTGTTTCTCCGACACTTACTGCTTGGATAGGTGTTTTTTGAGAAATCACCCCTAGTAAACGATTCATCCAACCATCCTGAGTATGCTTATCGCCAGGAGTAGCGTTTTCCATATATTGTTGGGCATCAAAGTGAGAGCGAGTTGGATCGGGAGAACCACAAGCATGAACAAATGCCAAACTGTTCTGCTGCCATTCGGGTATCAGAGAAGCTAATGCTGGATGTAGCCCAAAGCGTCCATCTAAATCTATTACTCCCCCTTCCTTTCCTGGTTGAGGAATAGCAATTTGCGGTCGAGCTTGATAGTAAGCTGCCTCTGAATAAGGAACTACGATGTTTAAACCGTCTACCGCGCCACGAAGGAAAATTACAATCAAGCGCTTCTGGTTACTATTTTGGGTAGCGGATCTCGCTACCCAAGCATTGCTAGCTATGGCTGTAATTGCGGCAGCTGAAAAAATTCCACTTTGGATTAAGAAGTCACGTCTTTTCATAATTAAAATTACTATGAGTTGTGAAAATTATTTTTTTAACGAACCGCGATCGCAAAGCGTAAGGCTGATTCCCAATGCCCAATGCCCAATGCCCAATTGTGTAACTAACGATGCATAAATTCTGGACTGCCCAAAATTAAAGCACTATGAATTTGAGGGGAACTAGAGGCGATCGCTTTCTGCGTTTTTGTTGAAAAAGAATTGCCCAACGTATTGGTTAGTTGCCAAGCATCTACAGGAATACTGGGAGACTTTTGTAAAGGTCTTTGCCCTGTGCCAATTGTCTGCTGTCCCATATTTGGGGGGATGCTTGATAAGGGTAAATTTCCATTAGCGATCGCCAAAGCAAAACTGAGGCGGCGATTCATTGCATCAGGATTTAACCACACATCTGCTGTGTTTTTGTAACCATCTGGAGTTTGGCAACCGTATAGGGGCATTCCCAACTGTTGCAGCAGATTGGAGATCGGTCTTGTGTTATTTACTTCCACACCTGTGGCTCGTACCGCAGAGATAGCGTATTGAAGTGGTGTTTTAAACTTGGCATTAAAGTTTTTTGCATCCCAAAATTCCCGGCTGTGGAATAGGGTGTTGAGAACCTCACGAATATTGCCATCAGTGGCAAGATAACGTTGTGTGAGATTGTTTACTAGAGCAGTCGGGGGAACATCGTTGACAAAATATTGAGCTATCTGATAGCTGATGTGACGTGCAGTCGCCGGATTCCGAGCCAAAATATCCAAAGCTTCCTCCCCTTGGGCTTCACCACCGCTTTTGATTGTGTGTCCCAGGAAAACTTTGTCGCTAAAATCATGACGTTTTGGATTAAAGTAAAATCCGAAACTATTATCTATTTGCTGACCGGGACGGCTAAAACCCCAACCACTTAAAATCCGCGCCAGAGCAATCACATCTTGCTGAGTATAGCCTCCATCTACGCCGAGAGTGTGTAGCTCCATCAGTTCGCGGGCATAGTTTTCATTCAAACCTCGAATATTACCTTGGGCATCAGGGCGGCTGTCAGCCCGATTTTGGAAGTTGTCTAAATAATACTGCATAGCTGGATGATGAGCGGTTGCCCCTAACAGGTCACGAAAGCGTCCCAAAGTGTAAGGTCGAATCGCCTGTTGTTCATAAGCTCCCACCCAGAGGCGATCGCGTCCTTTAGCAGCATCCACATTAAAATGGTTATACCAAAAGTCCACCATCACTTCCTGGAGTTGTCGCTGACTGCTTGTTGCCTCTAATAATCGCGCCTGGACTGCCATATCTAGAACCTGTTTAGCCCTTTTGTTGGCAGCTTTTCTTTCAGACTGGGTGGGTTTTTGTCCTGGAAGATTAGTTGTGCCATATTCTAAGAGTTCTACCGGATTCAATTGGAGAGTATCTAACTGTTTTAGTTGGCTGGTGAGACTTTGCGGTTCGGGAATCGATTCGGGTGAGAGTTGTTCCTGAATGTATCGCTCTACACCCATAGACTCCACTCTTTGCACATCTCCCGGACGAGGGCCAAAACTGAGGCGATTAATTATATGTAATACTTTTGGGTTAACAGGTGTGGAAGCTGCATTACTGGGGGGAATTCCTCCCAGTAAGATTAACACTAACAACACCCAATATTTCGGCTTTACAGTCATAAAGTTAATTTTGCCGTGCTGGAGGTGGAGGATTTTTCTTATACATACGTTCAGCAAATTTCTGCCGTTGCTCTGGGTTCAAGATTTCTCGGATAGCAAGGGTATTTTCAAATTGGGTATCAGCAAGCTGTTGCTTTACAAGCTTAATTTGGTTATATTTACCCCGCACTTGCTCTTTAGTAGCTGTCCCTGCTATCAGGTCATGTAATTCCTGTTGTCCTTGACGTATCTCTTGTGATTTTTGGGTTATTTGCTGTTTAGATTGATTACGAATTTCCTTAATCTTTTGCAGTTGCTGGGATGTCAAATTCAAATCCTTGAGCCATCCTCCTGATTTACCACCATTTGTCCGAGGTATACTTATGGGGGTTTGGGCAATGATTTGGCGTGAAAGTAAAGTTGGCTTGGCCAGAGCAATAGTGCTACTAACGGCAATCATTGCGATCGCCAAAATGGAAACACGACGGATTAACATGAAAGCGATCTCCTATTCAGTATCTAAGTCTGTAAAATGCCATACATCACTTTCCAGATGTTGGTTACTGACTGTACCTTGCCAATTACTTTCAATAAAAGTTTCCAATGTAGCAAGTTCAGCCGGACTCGGTTGAGCGGGTATAAAGGCACGGTAGCCAACTATAGCAGCTACTAATCCAGCAGCAACAGGCAGAACTAAGCTCAACCTTGAATAGTGGCGTAAGGGTGGCAAAGGACAAGCTTTCACCTGTTGTAAAATTTGTTGTTCTAAATCAGGTGAAACTGGCGGAACTTCTGGGCGATGTTGGCACAGAAAATTAATTAGGTGAGAATCATCATCGGGTGGCTGAGTCAAAGCTGTACTCCTTGGTTTTGGAGAAATTGACGCATGGCAGAACGAGCATGGAATAGGCGTGATTTGACTGTTCCTAGTGGAATGTCTAGGATTTGTGCGATCTCTTTTTGAGGTACTTCTTCCAAATCATGCAAAACCAATATCGTCCGATGATCAAAACTTAGGTTTGCTAGTCCCCGTTGCACAAGGTCTTGATAATGCAAATTCATCAACTCTGGGGCTTCCTGTTGGGTAGGAGCTTTTTCACTCAGAATCTGTAATTGAGTTCGCCTTTTAACATCTGCCTGTCGCTGGTCACAAGCCACGTTCCAAGCGATTCGGTACAGCCATGTGGAAAATTTTGCTGTTTGGCGAAACTTGGGCAATCCTTTCCAGGCTAGGAGAAACACTTCCTGCACCACATCATCCAGGCTGGCGGGAGTACAGAGTTTGTAGAGGATTGACCTTATTCTTTGCTGATGGCGACGGTAAAGCTGACCGTAGCTTTGGGTGTCACCCCGTAGGCACTGCTTTACTAGATAACTGTCAGATTCGCTTTCTGATTCACCAATCAATTGATTTGCTTTTGAAACCTCGGCTGGCACAACTAACACTTGAGGCGTTCTCCTCTATCCGTTTCGTTGCTGGTATTTATTAGACCGAATGAATGGGAAAAAGGTTCAACTCCTCGCCGCTTTGAGACTCAATACTTGGAACTGGGGACTGGGAAAAGTTTTTTAAAATTTGGTAATTATTACTATATATGGATGAAGTACGCCAGATAAGGAGTAATTAAGAACACGGCTAGTATTGTTTGAAAGCGTCTCCCCTAATTGAACCTTTTGTGGAAGAAAGAAGTCTAAAACTATAGATTTCTGGTTCAATCAAAGGTATCTCTTTATGAACATGAAAAGAATTCTCTCATCTTGTTTGTTAGGCGTTTTACTAACTTCAAGTGTTTTAGCAGAGCGTGCATCTGCTCAAGTAGAAGTAATTTTGGGAAATAATCACCAACATGAGTGGCGCGAACGAGAACAAAGGAGGCTGGCATGGCAACGTAGAGAGCGCGAAGAACGTGATCGCCGTGAATGGCAACGTAGAGAACATGAGAAACGGGAATGGCATCTTAGACATGAGTCTAACTATCGATAAGAAATCACTCTCAGTTAACGAGTCGCGGAAGTCCCCACCTTCAATGTCTAACTTTAGGCATTCCCCCGTGATTACAGAAGCTCCTAGTTCAGCTTTATAGCTACTAGGAGTAGTTCACTACACTAGCTCGATAAAGAGTAGAAGGGAAGTTACTGCTTCCCTTCTTTTGTGGCATCAGAGGAAAAACCTTATCCCCTTCGACAATTGCGACAGGGGCATTGTGCCGCCAAATCCAGTTCCCTCAACCGCCAGGGTGTTGTAAGTCTTCTTTAGGTGAAAGATTTCTTCGTCAATAGCGCTGTTAAACCATTCAGTTAAGTGTAAAGCTTGAAATTCATCTCAATTTATCCTAAAAATAACCGTATTTAATCTCTTTTTGACGGATGACATCCCTATTTTTTAATTAATGTTTTTGGTACGCACAATGCCAAAGTTATTGTTCTTGCTGCCATAAATAAAGACATTGATAGCCATAGTAAATGGCTATTATGGAAATACCAAGCCATAATTGCTGATGGAATAAAACCGATTATAGTGGCTGTAAGCATAGCTTGACGAAGTGTCTGACCTTGAGTCAGCCCTAGAAAATAACCGTCTAGCGCATAAGCGACTGAGCCAAAACCTAAAACTGGTAACAACCAAGGAATATAAGAGCGCAAATTATTGATAATTTCAGTATGATTGGTCAGCAATCTTAACAATGATTCTGGGGCAAAAATGAATGCAGTAGCAAACATTAATCCTATAAGCAAGCTACTGACTACAGAAGTTTGCAACAGTTGCTTCAAAGAAGTAATATTTCCACTACCTTGAAAAATTCCAGCCAAGCTCTCAGTAGCGAATGCCAAGCCATCAATGAAATATGCTGCCAAGCTCACCACTTGCATCAGAAGGGTATTTGCCGCCAGAATTTCAGTTCCTAACATTGAACTGAGGTTACTAAACATCGCCATTGTCGAAATTAAAGCGAAAGTCCGAATAATAATTTCTCCATTCAGCATTAAAGCTGATTTTAAAGCAGAGAAGTCAAATAATTCCCCGATTAAAGCTCGTATTTGCTTGAATGAAATTGTTTGAAAATATAGCAAAGTACCTACCATTAGCATAAGATATTGACTACTGGCTGTTGCTAACCCAGCGCCTCTACTTGACCATCCCCACTGAACAATAAATAGATAATCAAGTAGTACATTGGCAAAATTACTAATGGCTGAAAGCAACAACACTTTACTACTTTGTGCTTGTCCCAGAAACCAGCCAATCAAGACAAAGTTAATCAATGTTGCTGGAGCGCCCCATACTAAAGCATTATAGAAATCAACTCCCGAACTTTTAACTTCTGGTGTAGCACTTAGAATCGCAAATCCTAATATTTGTAAAGGTTGTTGAAATATCAGAATTGCGAGTCCTAATATCAGTGCTAAGATTCCATGCTGTAAACCAATTACTACTGCTGATTGGTTATCTTTACGTCCTATCGCCTGTGCAACCATTCCAGTTGTACCCATGCGTAAGAAGCCGAATGTCCAATAAATGTAATTAAATAAAATTGTTGCTAGTGCAACACCTGCTAAATGGCGAATCTCCGTTAAATGCCCTAAAAACATTACATCTATTAGCCCTGCTAACGGAACCATTAGATTTGAAAGAACATTCACAGATGCAAGTTTGATAAAATGGCGGATGAATACTGAACGTTGAACAAAGATAGACAAAATTAGCAAACCCCTTGACCCCTGTTATAAATTTTAACTGGGAGATAACACCTACCTTTGCATCGTAGTCCACTCACAATCAGTATATTAAGAAATCAGTGGTAAATGGGGCTATTAGCTATTTTTTTCTATGACTTTAGGACTTACGCACTGTACAAATTAGTCATAGTATGCTTTCACCGAAATAGCTTGTTTCAGACTTTGACTAATTATATTTTTACCGATAACTTAACCTGGAGTAGGGGTTTAGCATTGCTAAACCCCTACGAGAAATATGGTTTTTCCGGGATATATATTTATTGTTTTCTGTCAATGCGTAAGTCCTAGACTTAATACGTTACCAAACTAATTCAAAAACTTTTGAGACACCATTGCTCTTAGCCGGAAGTGTCTTTAACGTGACTTTGTTCTCAAAGAATGTGAAAGTACGAATTAAATCTGTATCGTTCCTCACTCCCCTACTTAATAATGAGTGATAATTATCAAAGACTAGTCACCTCTAATTACTACTGGGAATTTCAATCAAAAATTCTGTTCCTTCTCCAGGTTTAGACGAACATTTAATTTGTCCATGATGTTTTTCAACTATTATTTGATAGCTGATGGACAATCCTAACCCCGTACCTTTACCTGGTGCTTTGGTAGTGAAGAAGGGATCAAACATGTGCGATCGCACCTCTTCTGGAATCCCCAAACCATTATCAGCTATTCTAATTACAACCTGGTTATTAGTGGCTTGCGTACTAATCCAGATAGTCAATGGTATTATAGGACACATTTGGGATAAATTCAAATACCTTTGCTGTATAGTTTGAAATTTTTCCTCTAATGCATCAATACTATTACTAATAAGATTCATAAACACTTGATTTAATTGCGCGGGATAGCATTCGAGCAAATTTAAATTAGCATATTCTTTAACAATCTCTATAGCTGGGCGTTCATTATTATTTTTGAGCCGATGCCCTAAAATTAGCAAAGTACTGTCCAATCCTTCGTGAATGTCTACTGCCTTGAATTCAGCCTCATCTGTACGAGAAAAGTTTCGCAGTGATAGCACAATATCACAAATTCGCTCTGTTCCTACTTTCATTGATTCAAGGGTTTTGGGTAAATCTTCGATAAGAAAATCCAAATCAGTCTTGTCAATTTGATCTTGGACAGATGGTAAGAGTGAGGAATTTTGACGGTAAAGGTTCACTACATTCAGCAATTCTTGAGTATATTTATCTAAATGGATGAGATTGCCAAAAATAAAACCTACAGGATTGTTGATTTCATGGGCGACTCCAGCAATTAATTTTCCTAAACCTGCCATTTTTTCACCTTGAATTAACCTGGACTGAGTTTGTTTTAATTCTTGCAGAGTCTGAGTAAGTTCTAAGGTTTGACGTTTAGTTTGTTCGAGTAATTCTGCTTGCTGAATTGCAATTCCAAATTGCACAGCTACTTGAGCTAGTAAATTGATTTCTTCCTCTTTCCAATAACGCGGTTGTGAATTTTGATAAGCAACCAATAATCCCCATAATTTTTCACCTTGTCGAATCGGAACAAAGGTTTCGTTGCGCGGAAGTTCGTTATCGTCGTCTGTGTCCTCAAAAGTTTCTATAGTCATTGGTTGGGTATGTGCAAGAGGTTTCCATGCATCTTTAAAAGAATCTGCGACAAATTTACCGCTCCAATCCGAGTTAAAGCGGTAGATTGCAACTCGCTCGACTTCGAGCAACTCTCGCACAGCTTGAGTAGTGGTTCTAAAAATAGTTTTAATATCGAGTGACTGACGGATTTTGTCAATAGTTGCAGCTAGCAATTTTTGTCGTTCCATTGCTTTCTCGCGTTCGGTGGCTTCTGCTAACTGGACAATCTGCATTTGAACTTGCTTTAAATAAGAATCCTGTTTTAATGCAACTCCCAATTGCTGGGCTATTTGACTGGCAAATTCAATTTCAGAGGGTTGCCAGTCACGAGGAGCGTTGCATTGGTGAATACACAGCAAGCCCCAAAGTTCACCCTTTTTCAATAGAGGTGCAACCAGATTTGCCCGTACTTGTAATTTTTCTAAAATTTGGATGTAGCAAGCTTGAAATTTTCGTTGAAAAATGTCAGCGATCGCATTGACTCGACCTTGGGCGTAAAGGGTTGCAAAGTTTTCACTGAAGCAATAATCATAAATTTTTTCGGCGATTACCGAGTTACATTCAGCTACAACATCCTCCGAAATAAATTCTCCTTCCCAATCTTTTTGAGGGTCAAAACGAAAGACTGCCACTCGATCTGCTTGCAGCATTTTCCGGGCCTCGGTGACGGTAGTTTGGAAGATTGTATCTAAATCTAGAGACTCCCGAATTCGAGTAATCACGCTAGTTAATGTCTTTTGTTGCTCTGCTTGGTACTGAGCGTATGCCAGCAACTTATGGTGTTGCACTGCCACACCAATTTGTGTGCCGATTTTGGTCAGTGATTCGACTTCATAAGATTGCCACTGTCTAGGTGAGGTATTTTGGTAAGCAGCAATGACTCCCCAAAGTTGATCTCCCTGGAGAATGGGGGCTGTTGCAAAGGATTTTGCCTGGAATTGCTCCAACAGGGTTACATGAGAGTCTGTTAATCCAGCTTGATAAATGTCATTAGCTGTAAATGTCTGGTTGTCAAGGTAACGTCCGCCTTGCGTCTGTTGCAAATAAGTATCAGCGTAGGCGTAGCCCGTCGTAGACATCGCCGACTGAATGCCAACCAAGGGAGTCCAACCTTCAGCAAATGATTCAGCAACAAAGTTACCACTCCAATCGGCATCGAAGCTAAAGATAGCAACTCGATCGGCTTCCAGCAGCTTGCGTATTTCTTGAGTTGTGGTTTTAAAAATGGTTTCAATATCAAGGTGTAAGCGAATTTTATCGACAATCTGAGCAATTACTTGGTCGCGCTGAACTGCTTGAGCCAATTTTGCGGCTTGTAATTGGACTTCATGGAGATGCTTTGCTTGTTGAATCGCAACGTCAAGATGGTCAGCAATTTGACGAATAAACCCAATTTCCGATTCTTTCCAGTCACGAGCCTCACTGCACTGATGAATACAAAGCAGTCCCCACAGTTCCTTCTGGCGCGATAAAGGGACAACAAGGTTGGCCTTGACCTGGAATTTACTCAAAATTGCGGCATGACAATCACTCAGCCCGGCATTGTAAATATCCGCTACTGCTTGGACTCGACCTTTTTGATAACTGGAAGCAAATTGTTCTCCAAAGCAGTGGTCATAAACTTTTACTTGTAATGCCGAAGTCCAACCAGGTGCAACATCTTCAGAAACAAATTCTCCTTCCCAGTCTTTGTCTAGGTCAAACTGAAAGACTGCTACACGGTCAGCATTTAGCAGTAGCCGCACTTCTGTAGCGGTAGTTTGAAAAATCGTTTCTAAGTCAAGAGACTCCCGAATTCGCACAATTACACTCGCCAGAGCCTTTTGTTGGTCTAATTGCTCTTGAAGTTGAGCGCTTGACAATAGAAGTTGATTTTCTGTGAAATTTGAATTGCGTTCCATTGTTCTGGATTTTGTTGTTTTTATACAAGAGTTCCTCATACCCTACTTCATGGAGTCTAAAATATGACAAACTGCACATTTGTACAGTGTTCAACTATTTCCCAGAAGATGGCTATTTTTATAGTTCCCCTTTCTCGATCTATCCTTGTAATGGGTTAAAAAATAATTTTGGCTTGTATACAGCAAAAGACATGAATAATTCAAGGTTTGTAGTAAAGACTAGAGCCACTTACTAAGAGCTAATTCGGTAATTTTGCTCTGCCCCCCGGAGGCATCGCACTTAAAATAACTGCCATCAGACTATAAACTAATGACTGATTTGCCAAAATTTACCTGACAGACTACGGAATTTCAGGTTAAATGTTTTAAAGTATGCACTCTGTAAGAGTTGTCGGGTATTATTCGTGACACAACAAGACCAAAAACCCTCTCGTTCTTTCGCTGGAATTGCTGGCATTGTTGCCGCAGCCACATTAATTAGTAAAGTCTTCGGTTTAGTGCGGCAGCAAGCGATCGCTGCGGCTTTTGGTGTTGGTGCTGCTGCTACCGCCTATAGCTATGCCTATATTATCCCTGGCTTTCTATTGATCTTACTCGGTGGTGTAAATGGGCCATTGCACAGTGCAGTTGTCAGCGTTTTAGCCAAGCGGCGGCGAGAAGAAGCGGCTCCCCTAGTGGAAACTGTGACAACACTGGTGGCTGGAGCGCTGTTGCTGGTGACAGTTGCTCAAATTTTATTTGCGGATGCGATCGTTGATATAGTCGGTCATGGTTTGGAAGAGACAACCAGAGCGATCGCCATTCAACAACTCCGCATTATGGCACCGATGGCTTTATTTGCCGGTTTAATTGGCATCGGCTTTGGTACTCTCAACGCGGCCAATCAATATTGGTTACTTTCCATTAGCCCTTTATTATCCAGTATTACTGTTGTTGGCGGTCTTGGTATCCTGGCGATGCAACTAGGTAAGGATATTATTAAACCGGAATACGCTTTAATCGGGGGAATGGTCTTAGCTTGGGGAACTTTGGCAGGAGCAATTCTCCAGTGGTTAGTCCAGCTAATTGTCCAGTGGCGGTTAGGATTAGGCACATTACGCCTACGGTTTGATTTTAAATCACCAGGCGTTCAAGAAGTAATTAGAATTATGACTCCGGCAACAGTTTCCTCTGGAATGATGCCAATTAATGTTGCCACTGATCTTTATTTCGCCAGTCCTATACCTGGGGCTGCGGCAGGATTTAACTATGCGAATCTATTAGTCCAAACTCCCTTGGGGATTATTTCTAATATCATTTTACTGCCTCTGTTACCGATATTTGCCAGACTTGCCGGCCCCGAAAATTGGCCAGATTTAAAATTACGCATTCGCCAAGGACTGTTACTCACTGCCTTCACCATGCTACCGCTAGGGGCGCTGATGGTGGCATTATCTGTACCTATTGTGCAGGTGATATATGAGCGCGGTGCTTTCAAGCCGGAAGCTACAAAGCTAGTTTCATCCTTGCTAGTGGCTTACGGAATTGGGATGTTTGTCTATTTGGGACGTGATGTTTTGGTGCGCGTATTCTACGCTTTAGGCGATGGACAGACACCTTTTCGCATCAGTATTTTTAACATCTTGCTCAATATCTTATTAGATTGGTTTTTCGTTAAACCTTTTGGCGCTCCCGGTTTGGTGTTGGCAACAGTGGGTGTAAACTGTAGCTCAATGTTGATGCTGTTGTGGTTACTCGATCGCAAACTCAATGGTTTACCTTGGCGTGAGTGGGGTTTGCCGATTTTGGGTTTGGCTGCTGGTAGCGTGGTAGGTGGGGTAGCAAGCTATGGGACATTGGTTGGTTCTCAACAATTGCTAGGTAAAACGGGTTTACTGATTTTGGTGTTGCAATTGTGTGTATCGGGTTTCGTAGGGATTACGGTGTTTGCTGCGATCGCTTCCTGGCTGAAAATACCAGAGGTGAATATTTTTATATCTCGTCTACGTCAGCGTTTTTTGAAGAAGTAACTAACCAAGTGGGTGAGAAATAATTCAGCCACTTGGGTGAACCAGATGTGCGAGGTTACATTTTGTAAAAAAAGAGATTCTAGTACTAGAGAACATTGATTTTACCTAACTCTAGTGAGAAGAATTCTATGAAACTTACAAAATTAGCTGCCTCTGCATTCGCTGTTGCTTCCATTGTCCTCTCAGCAGGAATTGCTTCTGCTCAAACAGCCGGTACAAACGGTAATTACATTGGTGCTGGGATTGCAGTTGGTGCAACCAGTGGCGGACAAGGAAACGATGAATCACAAATTGGCGGTAATATTCAAGGACGATACGCTATTCCGAAGACACCTATTTCACTGCGCGGTTCTGCGCTGTATGGTGGTGATGCTGCCGCAATTATGCCCATCGTGACTTACGATGCGGCGATCGCCAAAAATACTAACGTTTACTTCGGTGGTGGTTATTCTTTTGTAACTGACGAAGGTCAAAAAACCCCACTGGGCAATCAGAATTCACCTGTAGTCACCCTTGGTATTGAATCAGAAGTTAGCAACAATGTCATTGCTTATGGTGATACTAAATGGGGAATTGATGCCTACAGAAATAGTGATGCTGATGCCGTCAGCTTCCAAGCTGGATTAGGCTATCGGTTCTAGTTATTACGAGCTAGGAAACAGCTTATTCGCAAGCTAAAGTAATGATGTTTACCAGCCGTAATAGTAATTGGTTCTGTCATATCTGAGTATGGATGCTCAGATATGACACATTTTTCAATCATTTTTATTTATGATTATGATAACCAATTATATTTGGCTATTATCAATAGTTTCTCTTAAAGTGAAATGACCAATTTTAAATATGCATAAAAGATATTACTCATGGAAAAGATTAATCCCATTCCAGAAATACTGGGTGAAACAACTGATGTAGAATCTTGGCTAATTCGGGCTGGGCTAAGATTTTCAGACTTAGGTAACGATGCCGCCAGTATAGCAATCCGTAAGCAATGGCGAGAATATCAAGCCGCAGTTCAAAGATGCTGTGCAGTCTTACACCAGCCACCTTCATCCGTTCAACTAATCGGCGACTATGCCAACCTGAGAATACCTGGCGGTACATCAACCATAAAACTTACTCATTGACAGGAAAGAATAAATATAAATGTTTTGAAAAACCACATCTATCGTAGGGGTAATATCCTGCGATAAGTTGGTTTGCGTTTACATAAATTGCCCTTACGACACAGGTCTATTTCACATTAAAGAATGATTAATAATAAGCTGAGACGACGGATTTACCTTGATACACAACATAAATAGATCCCCGATCGCTTTTATGAAATCAGGGATCTATGGTTTTCAACGATCGCAAATTAAAAAAGCCTACGATGGTGTAAGAACAACCTAAAGTCTAAAATCATTTATTACCATTGCCGTTACCACCATTGCCATTGCTGTGAATGACACGTTCAGCAAGCTTTTCCGGCACTTCCTGCAAATGGTCATATTCCCAGTGGAAGGAACCAACGCCAAGAGTGAGCGATCGCAGTTCTACAATAAAATTCTGCATCTCTGCTTGTGGCAAGTATGCAGAGACATTATCCCAGCTTTGCCAATCGTTTCTCCCCTCATAGCCTAAAATTTGCCCCCGTCTACCACTTAACAGTTGCAGCACTTTGGAGGTAAATTCGCTCGGTGTAGTCACTTCCACCCGCAGAATTGGTTCTAACAAGGTAGGTTCCGCTTGCGGTATCCCCGTTTGCATTGCTAATCGGGCAGCTTGCTTAAAGGCTTGTTCGGAACTATCAACGTTGTGGTAAGAACCATTAGTCAAAGTTACCGCCAAATCCACTAGTGGGAAGCCCAAAGGCCCAGATGTCAGAAATTCCCGCACGCCCATTTCTACCCCAGGAATGTACTGTTTGGGAACCACGCCACCAACAATAGTTTCATTAAAGTTAAAACCTGTACCCCGTGGTAGGGGTTTGATTTCGAGAAAAACATCACCAAACTGTCCGTGGCCGCCGCTTTGGTGCTTATAGCGCCCATGAACTGAAGCCACCGTTTTGCGGATGGTTTCTTTGTAAGGCACTTGTGGCAAGTGGGTTGTCATCGGTAGATTATATTTGCGGCGCAGTCTGTCTAGGGTAACTTGTAAATGAATCTCGCCTTGACCCCAAAGAATAACTTCGTGAGTATCGCCGTGTTGTTCCCAAGCAAGCGAGCAGTCTTCTTCTAATAACTTAGTAATGGCACTGCTGAGTTTAACTTCATCGTTGCGCTTTTCTGGTGTAATGGCGAGGGCATACACAGGCTCAAACTGTACAGCTTTGGGTAATTCCATCACTGATTGCTGTTCTGTAGAGATTGTATCGCCTGTCTTAATGCCTTCTAAACGGCTCAATGCGACAATTTCACCAGCACCAACTTCATTAACAAACTGCTGTTGTTGTCCGATAAGGCGGAAAATTCCACCAGTCCGAATCCCATTGAGGACAATACCATCAGTTAATTTGCCCCGCCAAACACGCACCAGAGAAAGTTTGCCACCTTGGGGAGTGTAGAAAGTTTTTAATACCTGCGCTAAAGGTGTATCACTTTTTAAGTTTTTTAAACGACGTTCTGCTGTGGTTTCTGCTTCGGGGGCTTCCCGTAACAAGGCTTCTAATAGAGGTCTAACACCATAATCTTGTTCTGCTATACCAAAGAAAACGGGGACTACTAAATCTGCCCCTAATTCCATTTTTAAATCTTTGAGAATTTCCTCTTGGGGCGGTTCAATGTCTTCTAAAAGTTCTTCGAGTAAATGATCGTCAAAATTGGCTAGGGTTTCGAGCATTTCTGCCCGTGCTATATGTTCTTCTTCTTTTAAACTTTCGGGGAAGGGAATAGGGTCAGCAGGTGCGCCTGGATGATATTTATATGCCTGTTCGCTCACCATATCGATAAAGCCGGTGAGTTGTTCCCCGTTCATGATGGGATATTGATGCGCTACCAGGGGACGGCTAGATACTGCTTTCAGGGCGTGTAACGTTTCTAAGACGTGAATATTTGCCCGATCCATTTTATTGACGAAGACGAGATGGGGAATTTCCCAATCGTCCAGGAATTTAAATAGAGGGGCGAGGGTAAGGACTCGTTCGCGGATGGGTTCGCAAACTACAATTGCTGCATCCACTCCGATTAAAGCATTGTAGGTTTCTTGGGCAAATTCTACGCTTCCCGGACAGTCAATAAAAGTAAAGCGAATGTCGTTATACTCAGTGCTAGCGGCGCTGACTTCTACACTCATCTGGCGATCGCGCGACTCGGCAGCACTATCTCCCACTGTATTGCTGTCTTTAACACTCCCTTTGCGAGAAATTGCCCCTGTGACAAATAACAAGCTTTCTAGTAAAGTAGTTTTTCCACTTAAATAAGGCCCGACAATTGCCACATTCCGCGAACCCGATTTTACTTTTTCGTTCATAAAACCTCACTTGCGGTAAGTTTTTTATAACCGCATGATTCCTTATATATCAAGGGATGAAGAACAATCCAGCTATTCTGAATTTTATTCGATCAAAAAATGGTTTTCTGGAGTCAAGATTACCCCTTCTTTAATTTTTTATTATCCTTCTTTTAATCGAAAGTAAAAAAAATGTAGCCCGTTGTAAGATTTATCTTAATAAAAGTTAATCTCAGTAAAGTTTAATAGCGAATCTAAAATTTTTGTAAATAACTTTTTATGAAGTAAATTTAACTGAAAGTGTTGCGAATCAGAAAATCAATGAGATTATCATTTTCTAAATATCCCATAGCAGGGTTAGTAAGTTTGAGTTTGTTGGTTGTTAGTATTCCATCGCCATCTTTTTCCCTTTCTCCCACTTTCCCCTCAAAGCTGGCACAATCTAATAGTAAAACAGCTATAGACTACTTGAACCAAGGTTTAAAGGCAATTCAGGCGGGAAAAGTACAAGATGCGATCGCAGCCTTTAAACAAGCAGTCAAGTTAGATGCGACATTAGCACCAGCGCACTATAATTTAGGGTTAGCATACCGACAAACGGGACAATTACAACCCTCTGCGGATGCATTTTATCGAGCAACGCAAGCCGATTCAAAATTTGCTCCAGCTTTTGCTAATTTAGGTGGTGCGTTGTTAGAAGGCAATAATTTACAGTTAGCTAACGATTACTTACAGCGATCGCTAGAACTCGATCCTAAACTCGGATTTGCTCACTATAACTTGGGGTTGGTACGAGAGCAACAAGGAGATTGCGAGAAAGCGATCGCATCTTTTAAAAAAGCCATAGAATATAGCAAAAATGCACCAGAACCTCCTTACCATATAGGGATGTGTTATCTCCACCAAGGTAAACTAGATCGAGCCAGAGATGCCTTTAATCAGGCACTAAAAATTAATCCAAAATATCCAGAAGCTTACTACAATCTTGGCTCAATTTGGTTTCAGCAACGCAAATCACAAGAAGCATTAGAGGCTTTTAGAAAATCAGCCGAAGCTAACTCTAACTATCCTAATGCTTATTATGGTGCAGGATTAGTTTTTATGCAGTTACAGCAATATCGAGATGCAGTACAAGTATTGCAATTCGCTAGAGATTTATACAAAGCTCAGGGTAATCCTCAATGGGCGAAAAATGCCGAGCAATTGTTGCAACAAGCACAGAATTTAAAATGAATAGCGAACAGTCATTTGTCATTTATCCTTTGTCTAAAACCCATGATAAATGACCAATGACTGATAAATTACCAACCTCGCTGAGGCACAAAAACTTAACATTATATAATATAAAACTATTGGGTTGACTGGCTGGTGTGGTCTGAACTTGTCCCGATTGGAATGGAACCTACATGCAAAAGCGCCAGAAAAGTCGATTTTTATTTAGCGATCGCTGGCTCGATCGGCACTCAATTGTTCGCAACATGGAAGCCTTTCAAGACTTAATTGTGATTGTCTTGTGCTTGGGTTTGTTCGCCGTGATGCTGATCCAATTGTGGGGAATAGCGATCGCCCTCATCCAGCCACTAGACTACAAACATGTGACTGCAAAAATACTATTTGTGTTGATTTTAGTCGAGTTATTCCGACTATTAATGGTCTATTTGCAAGAACATAGTATTTCTGTAGGAGTGGCAGTTGAGGTAACAATTGTATCTTTACTGCGAGAAGTAGTAGTTCATGGTGCGCTGGAAATTTATTGGGTTAATACACTTGCAATTTGTGGTTTGTTATTTGTTCTGGGTGGACTACTCGTGGTTTGTGCTAAAACACCACACATGGATTGTATGAGCGCGAACAGTAAGCTTTGTCCGGTAAGAGGTAGGGAACGGCAAAATGATTTGGAATTACAGTACTCACGTCAATGTGATGAAAAGCAACCTCTTGGCTAAATTCTGATGAAAATGAGTAGTAGGGAGATAAGGCAGAATTTTCTTCCTTGTCTGTCCTATCTCCTGATTAATCTATAGGAATCCGATTTGATTTATGAAAAAATCTAACCCACATAGCGGGCTACGGGTTCTGACTTTTCACGTCATCTGGAAAAACTTAACCCTTCCCGTAATGGGAAGGGGGAAAAGTCAAAGTAAATTAGTTTTGATCCAAGCGCAGTACTGCCATAAAAGCTTCCTGTGGTACATCCACAGTACCTACAGATTTCATCCGCTTTTTACCTTTTGCTTGCTTCTGCAAAAGTTTTTTCTTCCGACTGATGTCACCACCGTAGCACTTGGCTAAGACATCTTTCCGTAAGGCGGGAATGTGTTCGCTGGCAATAACTTTACTGCCAATAGATGCCTGAATTGGGACTTTGAATTGATGGCGGGGAATTAGTTCCTTGAGTTTTTCTGCCATTGCCCGCCCGACGTTGTAAGCTTTATCCCGATGGACAATCATCGCCAAGGAATCCACAGGATCGCCGTTAATCATGATGTCCAGCTTCACCAGAGGATTTTCACGGTAGCCAATGATGTGATATTCCATACTGGCGTAGCCGCGCGATCGCGACTTCATTTGATCGAAAAAGTCAGTTACAACTTCCGCCAAGGGTAGCTCATACGTAAGGGTGGTTCGTCCTTGGGTGAGATATTTCATATCCTTAAAGATGCCACGACGATTTTGTGACAACTCCATCAAGCTGCCAACATAAGTTTCCGGGGTAATCATCTCTACTTGGACGTAGGGTTCTTCAATTCTTTCGCGATCGTTGGGAGAAGGCAAACGGCTAGGATTATCGATGTACAGTTCCTCTCCTTTGAGGGTAATCACCTTATAAACCACCGAGGGGGCTGTAATGATCAAATCGAGGTTATACTCTCGCTCTAGACGTTCCTGGACAATTTCCATGTGCAGCAAGCCCAAAAACCCACAACGGAAGCCAAACCCCATCGCGCTGGAAGTTTCTGGTTCGTAATGCAGCGCTGCGTCGTTGAGTTCCAGCTTTTCTAAGGCTTCCCGCAAATCTTCAAATTGGTCAGCATCAATGGGGAACATCCCGCAAAAAACCATTGGGTTCGCTTCTGCGTAACCTGGTAAGGGTGACTCTGCTTTCGCCTTACTCAGAGTAATTGTGTCGCCCACCCGTGCATCAGCTACAGCTCTAATTGAGGCTCCCAAATAGCCTACTTCCCCAGCGTGCAATTCTTCAACTTGCTTTTGAGTCGGAGAAAGAACGCCTAACTCATCAATTTCAAATTCTTTACCGGATGCCATTAAGTGAATGCGATCGCCTTTTTTGACAGTGCCATCCATCACCCGAAAATACACAATTACTCCTCGGTAACTGTCGTAATAGCTATCAAATATTAACGCTCGTAAGCGTTCATTTATGGTATTAGGCGGTGGCGGTATCCGCTCAACAACGGCTTCTAAAATTTCATCAATACCAATTCCTTCTTTAGCAGAAGCCAAAATCGCACCACTGCAATCTAAACCGATAATTTCTTCAATTTCGCCAATTACCCGTTCTGGTTCTGCCCCTGGCAAATCAATTTTATTCAAAACCGGGATAATTTCCAGGTTACTCTCTAAGGCTAAATAGACATTTGCCAAAGTTTGCGCCTCTACACCTTGGGACGCATCTACTACCAATAGCGCTCCTTCACAAGCAACAAGAGAGCGGGAGACTTCATAAGAGAAATCAACGTGTCCCGGAGTATCAATTAGATTCAGCACATACTGCTGACCATCTTTCGCTGTGTAATTCATCCGGGCAGCTTGCAGCTTAATCGTAATGCCGCGCTCCCGTTCCAGATCCATGTTGTCGAGAAACTGTTCCTTCATCTGTCGGTCTTCAACAGTGCCAGTAGCTTGTAGCAAGCGATCGGCGAGGGTTGATTTCCCGTGGTCGATGTGAGCAATAATACAAAAATTGCGAATGCGAACTGCGGGAACGTCAGTCATATACTATCTTTGCCTTAGCAGCAACCAAAGTTAAAAGAGCAATTTACTTAATGTATTTTAATGCTTTCTTAGCCAAGAAGCTCTTTGCTTTTAGTGGGTATTGGAGACTGGGGATTAGGGACTAGGGATTAGAAAGATTTGGATGAGGATTCAGATCCAAACTAAATCTTAAAAGAATTTATTTCCCAGTACCCAGTACCCAGTCCCTAATCCCCAGTCCTCAATTCCCCTCTTCACCCCATCTTTAAGTTTCGATCTAAATAGGTGGACTTTTAAGAATATTATGAAAGTCTATTTGTCGCTGCTAGTATTCAACAGCTGGGAGCGTACAATAAATGTAAATAAGTACATGTAGGGATCATGTAAGTATCTTGGACAATTGCGACCCGTAATTACCCAAGATCGCTGATTTGTCCGCAAAAATTCTAGAGCCATTGTCTAGTCAGTTATATGAAAAATGCGATTTAAAACTTAAAGCTGTTACTTTGGTGCTATTTCGGGGAACTATTTAACTGTCCCCCTTGAAGATTTTTCAGTGAATTAGCCCAAATGATCGATATAACTACTTTACAAAGCTTTAGACAAAACCAATTCAGAGTATATCAAACCTATGAATATGCAAGAGAAAACTACCGATGCGGAAAACACACGAGCCGATAAGGTAGAAATTGCCGTCCGCCTGGACTCCGAGTTACTAAAGCAAATTCAGCATCTCACCAACGATCCAAGTAAAGTGATTGAGGTAGCAATTCGCCAGTGGTTGCGTGGTGAAATCCTTAGAGATGACGAACTGACGCGCACTCCTGTGCGTACACCCGTTCCTCCTCGCGGTGAATGGAACGATTGATGCCATCAGTCATTTGTCAATGCAAGTTAAAAAAGGTGAAGTTTGTCAAGCTAGATTTCAGAACATCAAGAAATAACCAATAAAAACGAAAAAGCTGTAAAAATTTATGCAAAAATTTGAGCAGCTTTAGTACAATTACGGTCGGATACCCTTTGTCTATCCAACTCAATTAATGACTATTACTGCCAATTCCCAATTGCCGAATGTATTTTCCCAAAATCTGGAATCTATTTCCAGTAAGACTGATGGCTCATTACCAACTCTAGGAGCCGAGTTGGTGTATACACAAAATGGGGCAGGGCGCTATCTGACCTTTTGTTGGCAGCACAGCGAACTCCTGGGGTTAAATACCGAAAAAATAGTTGACGAGTTGAACCAGACGCAAACCTTTGTCCCAGTGGATAAGGTTAATTATTTGGAACGATTGCACCGAATTTTGACAAGTTTAGTGCCAGAAAGGTTTCAGTGTTGGTTTAGCTACCACCAGGAATTATTTGAGTTGGACTTAGTGATTAGTCCGGTAATGCCTAGTTTGGGAACAACTGCCACTACAGTTTTAGTTATGGGACGCTTAGTGCAAGCGACACTCAATAAAAAACAAGGGTGTGTGGTCTCAAAAACGCCTACCCAAATAGAGGCGGCTTTACGTTCGCAGCAACACCAGAAATTGGTAACTCGCATTACCAGAAATATTCGCCGGACATTAGATTTAAATATTATTTGGCAGCAAACAGTTGACAGTTTAGGTAAAGCACTGCGGCTAGAGCGCTGTATTATTTGTACTTATCAGGCTTCTAGCTCAAAAGTAGAGGTGAAAGCTGAATATCGCCAGCTAGAACTCAAATCAATGCTTGGCTTGGAAATAGATATAACTTCTGAGCCTACCTTTGCTCAGGCTTTGACAACTCTAGAACCAGTTGTAATGGAAGTGCCTGGATGCAAGGAGTCTGGGCGGCAGAAAACTTTGGTGGTTGCGACTTGCTATCAAGACCAAGCCAATGGATTGGTTGCCTTGAATTGGCAAGATGAATGCTATACATTAACAGAATCGGAATTAGAACTAGCAAAAGAAGCAGCAGATCAACTAGGAACTGCGATCGCACATGCTACTTTATATGAAGAATTAGAAGTCGCACGTCAAAAAGCTGAAGAAGCTTCCCGTCTCAAAAGTGAGTTTCTGGCTAATGTCTCCCATGAAATTCGTACCCCCCTCAACGGTATGATCGGCTTTTTAAAGCTGATTTTGGAAGGCATGGCAGATGACCCAGAAGAACAAAACCAATTTTTGTCAGAAGCTCATAACTTATCGATACATCTCCTAAATATCATCAACGATATTTTGGACATTGCCAAAATCGAAGCTGGCAAAATGGAGCTAGCTTATGCTCCAGTCAAGCTAAATGAGCTATTCAGCGATGTAGAAAGTTTCATGCGTCCCCAAGCAGAAATGAAAAATCTCAGCTTTCTGATGCAAATGCCTGCTACCTCCGATGAAATCATTGTCCAAAGCAACTACCAACGGTTGCTACAAGTTATGCTCAATTTGCTAGGTAATGCCATCAAATTTACCCATGAAGGTGGTGTTACTGTCAGCGCCGATTTAGTACTCAAAAAAGCAAAGCCGAACTTTCAAGGTCAGGAATTTCCCGGCATGGTGAGAGTCCGTGTGGCAGATACTGGCATCGGTGTTTCTCTAGACAAACAAGATAAACTGTTTCAATTATTCTCTCAGGTAGATGGCTCCCGCACTCGCCAGTATGGTGGCACTGGTTTAGGACTGGCAATATCCCAGAAGCTAGTAGAGGCAATGGGCGGCGAGGTACATTTTTATAGTCTTGGCGAAGGACTTGGTTCAACAGTGACATTTACAGTGCCACTATATCAACAGCCAGTTATGGTTTCGTCTGGTGATGGCGACTCAACAAACAGTGCTGAATGAGTCATTAGTCATTAGTCATTGGTCATTGGTCATTAGTAATCCTGGGTTTGGAATTTTAAATTTTAAAGTTTTTTAGTAATTATTTAGCAAATAACAAAATTGGGGATGGGAGATTGGAAAGAATTCTGCCCCTAGTAGTCTGTCAAGTTTAAATTGATGGGTAAGAAAGTTCGTAGTAAGGACTTCAGTCCTTATTTTCTAAGCACGCTTTGTGCTTAGGGACTTCCAAATAAAAAAATACTCAACTACTTCTAGTGGGGTGGGCAACATGAGCGCCTCACAAGATTGGGTAATTTATTTGTTGGAAGTCCCTTACTACAAACTTTTCATTACTAGCTTGACAGACTACTAGTCCGCAAAATTGTATAATTAGGGGCTGGGTTAATCAACAAAATATAACAAACGCCTAAATGTTGGGTTTTGCTTTGCTCTACTCCAATTTACAAAAAATAGATTTTTGTCCCCTTTTTACGATGACGTGTACTTAGGAGCATTAAATCCTGTCTTGCGTCAGACTGCAAAGCACAACCTAAAAGCTAAAGTAAAGTAGGAGGCTCACATGAAAACTCTGTTGAGACAACATGGAAAATAAAATTTTGGCTAATGGTTAACGAGTAACAGCGCAGATGGCATAAGAATCATTATTATTCAATGCCCAATGCCCAATACCCAATACCCAATGCCCAATGCCCCATTCCCCAATGCCCATCATTAACTTAGCAGGTCTAAAACTATGGAACTCACAATTGACAACGTTGAAACAGTCTTAGATGAAATGCGCCCTTATCTCATGTCTGATGGCGGTAATGTGGAACTCGTAGAACTTGATGGGCCTGTTGTAAAACTGCGCCTACAAGGTGCTTGTGGTTCTTGTCCCAGTTCTGCAATGACCCTGAGAATGGGTATTGAACGCCGCCTAAAAGAAATGATTCCTGAAATTGCGGAAATTGAACAAGTGGTGTAAAAGTTAGGAGTTAGGAGTTAGGAGTTTTGAGTTTTGAATCAACTCCTAACTCCTCATTCTTAACTCCTAACTATTCCTATGTCCCATCCTCTTTACATTGCTTTTATTTGGCATCAACATCAGCCTCTGTACAAATCTCCTGGTAGTGCTGTTTCGACATCTCCGAGTCAGCAGTACCGTTTACCTTGGGTACGTTTACATGGGACTAAAGATTATTTGGATTTGGTATTGCTCTTAGAGAGGTATCCTAAGTTGCACCAAACGGTGAATTTAGTTCCATCGCTGATATTACAACTCGAAGATTATATTGCTGGGACTGCTTTTGACCCTTACCTCACAGCCTGTTTGACACCGGATGAACAACTCACCCAGCAACAGCGCGAATTTATTATCCAGCACTTTTTTGATGCCAATCACCATACGCTGATCGATCCCCATCCCCGCTATGCCGAGTTGTATCAGCAAAGGCAAGATAAGGGGCAAGCTTGGTGTTTAGCAAATTGGGAATTGCCAGATTATAGTGATTTGCTAGCTTGGCACAATTTGGCTTGGATCGATCCTCTGTTTTGGGATGACCCGGAAATTGCTACTTGGTTAAAACAGGGTCGAAATTTTACTTTAAGCGATCGCCAGCGCATTTATTCCAAACAACGAGAAATTCTCAGCCGCATTATCCCCCAACATCGCAAAATGCAGGAGTCGGGGCAGCTAGAAGTTACCACTACGCCTTACACTCACCCGATTTTGCCCTTATTAGCTGATACTAACTCTGGGCGGGTAGCTGTGCCTAATATGACGCTACCTAAGCAACGCTTTCAGTGGGAAGAAGATATTCCCCGTCACTTGCGGAAAGCTTGGAACTTTTATCAAGAACGCTTTGGACAAATCCCTCGTGGTTTGTGGCCTTCGGAACAGTCAGTTAGTCCGGCAATACTTCCACACATTATTAACCAAGGGTTTAAGTGGATATGCTCAGATGAAGCCGTTTTAGGGTGGACGCTAAAACACTTTTTTCATCGGGATGGGGCAGGGAATGTGGAGCAGCCAGAACTGTTGTATCAACCCTATCGCCTGGAAACCGCAGAGGGTGATTTGTCAATTGTGTTTCGTGACCACAGATTATCAGATTTGATTGGCTTTACCTACAGTGCGATGCCCGCAAAAAAGGCAGCAGCAGACTTAGTAGGACATTTGCAAGCGATCGCCAAAATGCAAAAAGATAGTCAAAGCGATCAACCTTGGCTAGTTACCATTGCCTTAGATGGGGAGAATTGCTGGGAATTTTATCCCGAAGATGGCAAACCCTTCTTAGAAGCTTTGTATCAAAGTTTGAGCGATGAACCCCGCCTTAAACTCGTCACTGTCTCCGAATTTTTGGAAGAATTCCCCGCCACAGCAACCATTCCTGGAGGGCAACTACATAGTGGTTCTTGGGTGGATGGCAGTTTCACCACCTGGATTGGCGATCGCGCCAAAAATCGGGCTTGGGATTACTTAACGGAAGCAAGAGTTATGCTCGCAAGTCATCCCGAAGCGACGGAAGAAAACAACCCAGAAGCATGGGAAGCATTGTATGCGGCAGAGGGTTCGGACTGGTTTTGGTGGTTTGGTACAGGACACTCTTCAAATCAAGATGCCATTTTTGACCAGTTGTTTCGAGAACATCTGTTTGGCATTTATAAGGCATTAAACGAACCTATACCGCCCTATCTCAAGCAACCAGTGGAAATCCACGAAGCACAGACAAACCAGATCCCACAAGGGTTTATCCATCCCGTCATTGATGGTAAGGGTGATGAGCAAGATTGGGATAAAGCTGGACGCATAGAAATCGGCGGGGCGCGAGGAACGATGCACAATAGCAGTGTCATCCAGCGACTTTGGTATGGGGTAGATCACCTCAATTTCTATTTGCGGCTGGATTTTAAAAGTGGCGCTACGCCAGGGCAAGATTTGCCAACAGAATTGAATTTGCTCTGGTTCTATCCAGAAAAAACAATGTTTAATAGCCCAGTTCCTTTGGCAGATGTACCAGATGCAGCCCCACTTAATTATCTTTTCCACCACCTTCTAGAAGTTAACTTGCTGACGCAATCGATTCAGTTTCGAGAAGCTGGAGACAATTACCAATGGCAGCCTCGTTTCAGCCGCGCTCAAGTAGCCTTAAATAATTGTTTAGAGTTAGCAGTACCGTGGGCAGATTTGCAAGTTCCGCCAGATTATCCCCTACGTTTGATTTTGGTGCTTTCAGATGAAGGACGTTTTTGCAACTACTTGCCAGAAAATGCTTTGATTCCCATTGAAGTGCCTTAAAACTCAATACCCTTTTTAACTTCTTACCTCTGTGTTCTCTGCGCCTCTGCGGTTTAAAGTAATTTCTTTAACTACATATAGGCGCAAAGAACACCTATAGCAATCTGATTTGATTTCTGAATCACTCGTAGAGGTAAGGGACTGGGGACTGGGAAGAAGGAATAAAGCTGAGTTTTGTTCAAAAATCAAATATGAGTCCTATAGATAAAAGAGATTTTTGAAATTCCCTTAAAAGCGCTAGTTATACAGAGATTTATTTTTGCTTTTTAAATTTTTAACAGAAAAGTAGTGATGATTTCGCAAAGTTGCAGTAATATTACTGCTATCTACGAATATAAGTTGTAAGATTAGAGACATTTAATAGCACATATCCTATACTAATGAATCGCTTTTCTCAGAAAATAACGAATTCTCAAGAGAGCATTTCACAGCAAAGTCAACTTGTTCAGATGTGTGGTTTGAAGAAGCTATTCCGCGATCGCTATGAAATATTGCAAGTTCTAGGTAGAGGTGGTTTTGGCATTACTTTTTTAGCTAAAGATGCCGTATTACCTGGGAATCCCCTGTGTGTCATTAAACAGCTATGTCCGAAAGTGACTAGTCCCCAAAGTTGGGAAAAGGCATGTACGCGTTTTGAAAAAGAAGCAAGAACTTTAGCCCAACTCGGTAGTCATTCGCAAATTCCTATGCTATTGGACTATTTTCAGGCAAATGGGGAGTTCTTTTTAATTCAAGAATACGTCCCAGGTTTGACTTTGTCCCAAGAAGTGCGGCGAGGTGGCCCCAAAAGTGAAGCCTTTGTTAAACAGTTTTTACAGGAATTATTACCAGTATTACAATATCTTCATAAACATCACGTGATTCACCGGGATATTAAACCCCAGAATTTATTGCGTTGTGAGTATGACAGGCGGATAGTACTGATTGATTTTGGTGCAGTGAAAGAGAAATTAATTGATACTTGTGAAAACTCAATAAATGTAAATACCAACTTTATCGGAACTAGGGGATTTGCACCACCAGAACAGTTTTCTCTTCGTCCAGTTTATGCCAGTGATATTTATGCACTAGGGGTAACTTGTATTTATATGTTGACTGCTAAAAGTCCTTTAGAATTTGAGTACCACCCAAATACTGGCGAAATCTGCTGGCAAAAAGAATTAAATATTACCGATAGTTTCGCCAAGATTTTAGGGAAAATGGTGAAGGTTACGTTAGACGATCGGTTTAAGACTGCCGAAGAAATTATCAAAGCTTTAGGTTATGCAAGCTATTTGCCTACTTTAGCTAACTGTCTAACTACTCAAAAATTAAATAATAAAAGTATTACACAATACGAAAACTATAACGAAACTCCTGATGTATATATGCCACCAGTCGCCAGAACTGCTAATGCTATTCGGAAATGGAGAGCGAGGTTTAAGTAAATCAGGTGGCAAAATTAAGTTGAAGTCTGATTGACGCAAGTATCAAATCAACAAGTAATTATGAGCAATTTAAAATATCAAAAACAAATAAAGTAAGTATTGTGACTACATTTAATAGTCAGTGATGCTTTATCCATCAGGGTTTAACTTAATACTTAGTCAATTGTCGCTTGTGAATATACAAGCAAAATTACTAGGGCTAGCAGTTCAAAAAAATATTTCTATTCAGATTATTATATAATCGGAAGAATAATTAATTTTATGGCTCTCGTAGTTTTCCAGAGATGAGGAAGACTGACTACTATTTACAAACGCTAACTATATTAAGTAATTCCCCAATCCCCAGAACAGGGTTTTCTACCACAAGTAAGCGAGAGTCGATTTTCTTAAGGGAAAGTTAGGGGCAAACTTAGCCTAAGTTGTCATGCAGTCGCGCCTGTCAGATCATGATCTGCTGCTTAAATCCCGATTGCCTAAATCCCCTGAATCCCAATGGAAAGAAGTTCTGCCAAAGTTGTAGCACCCCACTGGTGTCACTTTTAAGAAATCGCTTCCGTGTCATCCGAGTCCTTTCAGATGAGGGGGGATTTGGCAGAACCTATCTATCAGAAGATGTCGATAAACTCAATGAACGGTGTGTTGTCAAGCAATTAGCTCCTAAGTTCCAAGGAACTTGGTCACAAAAAAAGGCAATGGAGTTGTTTGCCGAAGAAGCACAGCGACTACAAGACCTTGGGGAACATCCTCAAATTCCAACTTTAATAGCTTACTTTGAGCAAGAGGGCTGCCTATATTTAGTGCAGCAGTTTATCAATGGCGATAATTTGTTAAAGGAGTTGCAACAGCGCAAGGGGTATAACGCTAGGGATATTCAATCTATTTTGTTAGATTTACTCCCCATCCTGAAATTTATCCACGATCGCAAAATCATTCATCGGGATATCAAACCAGAAAATATTATCCGCCATAAAAGTGACGGGCGATTAAGTCTGATTGATTTTGGTTCCTCGAAGCAATTCACTGCAAAAGTTCAGCAGAAATCTGGCACATCCATTGGTTCACATGGTTATTCCCCACTAGAACAAATTAGAGATGGGAAAGCTTTTCCCGCCAGTGACTTGTTCGGTTTGGGGGCTACCTGCTTTCACCTGCTAACGGGAAACTCACCCTTCCAATTGTGGATGGAATCGGGGTACGCCTGGGTGAGTAATTGGCGGGAATATTTGCGGAGTCCATTAAATGCTGAATTAGATTTGATTATCGACAAGCTTTTAAAAAAAGATATCCATGAACGTTACCAGTCAGCCGATGAAGTTCTCAGAGATTTAACTCCCAAACAACTCCTCGCCCTACCACCAGCCGGTAAGTCATCTGGAAAAATACCTGCAACTCAAGCCCCATCTTTACCAAAAAGTTATCCCTTATTAAGAGTTTTAATCTTGGTAAGTGCTTTAATTCTGTTGTTCGGATTCCAGGAATCTTGGTATAAACATTTTCGCCGAATTCAAACCAGTTTAGTTTCTAGGTTGAGTCAGCACAATAATTCTGGCAAAGATGACGTGCTTTTAGGTCAAGTGTCAAAGATTACTTTGGGTAAGGTTTCCTTAGCTAACACCCTCCAAGGGCATGAAAACTCGGTTTTATCCATCGCCATCAGCCCCGATGGGAAAACCATTGCCAGCAGTGGCGGCAATGGCACAATCAAACTTTGGAATCTCGCCACTGGGAAACAAATCTCTTCACTCAACACCTATTCTCAGCAGGTGAATACGGTAGTAATTAGCCCAAATGGTAAAACTCTGGTAAGTGCCAGCGATGACAGCACCATTAAAGTTTGGGATTTAAAAACAGGAAAACAAATTCGCACTCTTGCAGGGCATTCTGACTCAGTTCATGCCCTAGCGATCAGCGCTGATAGCGAGACTCTGATTAGTGGTAGTGATGACAACACCATTAAAATTTGGGATTTAGCAACAGGAGAGCAAATTCGGACACTGGTAGGGCATATATTCTGGGTGCGATCGGTAGCTATTAGCCCCGATAGCCTGATTCTTGCCAGTGGGAGTTTTGACAAGACAATCAAAATCTGGAATCTCACCAAAGGGTACTCAATCCGTACACTGGAGGGAAATCATCAAACCGTAACATCTGTAGCTATTAGCCCAGATGGGAAAATTTTAGCCAGTGCTAGCCGCGATGTCTACGACGGGCAACGCCTACGCACTATCAAACTTTGGAATCTCGCAACCGGTAAAGAAATTCGCACACTACTAGGACACGCCAACACAGTCACAACAGTAGCTTTCAGTGCCGATGGTAAAATTATTGCCAGTGGTAGCCGCGATCGCACCATCAAACTTTGGAATTCAGCCACGGGAGAAGAAATTCTCACATTAACAGGACACACCAATACTGTGACATCAGTAGCCTTTAGTCCTGATAGCAAAACCCTTGTCAGTGGTAGTGAGGACAACACCATTAAGATTTGGCAGTTGTCTCAGTAAAAACCTGTACCCTACTAAAATGTCCCCCTCCGAGTCGGAGAGGGACAAGTTTTGCCTAGTAAAACCAGGGAGATGTTTTTTATAGAAGCTAAATTATTAGAAGATAGTTAATCTATATTTACCGCGTTCTTGTGGATTCTTGGAAGTAACAACTATATAGTAAGTATCATCTTCAGGCAACCTAGCTCGGTCAATTAAAGCGCTGTACACACCATCCTTATTTTTGTCTATATCGATAGCGATCGTCTTTCCTTGAGAATTTAGCAAAGCTATGTAAGGAGAAAATTCTTCATCAACACTATCTACACGAATACTTATCAGCTGATTTTTTCTTCCTTGGAAATTAGAAACATTGTAAGCGCCTCCATTTTGTTTCAAGGTTGAACTATTGGCACTTAGTTGCCCTGCTTCATCTAAAGTATAGCTAGCTCTATCATTCCTCAGAGCCAAACTATAGCGACCAATCTCTCCAGCATCGCGGCTAGTAACTGCAATTTTGTAAGTACCGTTCTTAGGTAGCCGCGCAAAAATGAAGGCATCATCGCGACCACTGCTCTTATCCAAAGCACCTTTTTTGACTATGATATTATTATCGGGATCGTGCAGAAACAACAAAGGATTTAAACTCAAGTTATTTGATCTGCGTGTATCATTACTGCCAATCAGCCTAATTTGAACGAGTTGATTTTCTCTACCTTCAAACTCATAGAAATGAAAATATCTACCTTGAGATTGAAAGTCATTCCTACTCAAAATACCCAATTCGACATCGACAAAGTTGATCTCTTTATAAGTTGGTGTCGCAGGTGAAGCTGCTGCATAGGCGATATTTCGGTTTTCACTTCTAGCTACATTAGAACTTGGCTTGCGAACTCTGCTGGAGCCACCATTAGAGCGATTTGTATTTGAATTAGAAGCTCTACTTCCAGACGATCTAGATCCAGAACTAATATTATTAGAACGATTAGAATTGGAGTTAGAAGTCCTACGTCTAGATGGTCTAGAAGTAGAGTCATCATCTGAAGCGCTAGAGGTTTGCTGCGAAGTTCCTGTATTAGAAGAGATACGACGATTTTGTATTGGTGACTCAATAGATGTCTTGCGTCTTGGAGCTATTGAGGTTTGAGTCGCAGCAGGCATTTGCTCAATTGCTTTTTTTACAGCTTCTGGTTGTCTCTCATCTGGTGATTTAGCAATTATGAAGCCTTGAGAGTTTTGAGGTTTTCCCAAGGCACTTATGGGTAGCAGATTGCTTGTAATTAACAAAGTACTACTCAAAGAACAAATTAGAATATGACTTAATTTGCGACGATAGTTTTTAGTTTCTAATAGCATAATTCTGCTCCTGGTTTTGCTAATGATTTGCTATTTATATAGATAGACAAAATTTGATTCAATAAATTTATAGGTTAATTCAAACTACTAATACACTGGGGCGAAAATATACATAATTTCAATAAGAGGACTTTGCCCGGAGTCTTGTTTGAGATTTTAGCTGGATTTTTGCCAAGCTGTACCAGAGCGAATATTAATTTTGTAAGTATATATTTAGCTACAAGCTGAAATTATTGCTTTTCGGATTTTTGTCAATATATTTTTGCCAAACTGAGCTAAATGCTGCCAGACTACTAAATCGAGAGGATTGCTAGAGGAAAAAGTATTAATCAAAACTTTCGTTCTGGGTCATTGCCCAGTTTCAAATGAGGAATTATATCCAGGAAAAAGTGTTACAAAATATAAAGCTTTATTGCCGGAATTAACCACTTTTAAGGGTAGTTTCTTCCTGCCTCCTGCTGCTGAAACCAATTAATTATTCAAAAGGGATTGCTCAAACATAACTTTTTTCCAATTATTTAAATTGTTCAATACCTGATGAGGTAAGGAAACTGGCGATTTGTATAGTATCTCAGTGAGATTAACTAACAACAGAGATTATACTGCATGACTTAAGATGAATATATACTCCTTGAAATGGATTCCCAGTATGCTCTGTTGTGTGAATCCCGATTGCCAAAAACCCCTAAATCCTGATAAAAACAACTATTGCCACAGTTGTAGAGCAGAACTAATACCCCTGCTAGGAGGTCGCTATCGTCCCACTCAAGTGTTGTCAGACGAGGGCGGATTTGGTAGAACCTATTTAGCAGAAGATGTACATAAGCTGAATGAATGCTGTGTTGTAAAGCAATTTGCACCAAAACTTCAGGGAACTGGGCCACTCACAAAGGCTACTGAACTATTTAAACAAGAAGCGAGTCGCCTCCAAGAACTCGCCGAGCATCCGCAAATTCCAACCTTATTGGCTTATTTTGAGCAAAATGGCTATCTGTTTTTGGTGCAGCAATTCATCAATGGAAAAAACTTGCTTAAGGAATGGGAGACACGGGGAAACTATAGCGAAACAGAGATTCGGGAACTTTTGCTAGATTTACTGCCCGTACTGAAGTTTATCCACGTTCGGGGAGTGATTCATCGGGATATCAAACCACAAAATATTATTCGCCGTCAAAATGATGAGCGATTAGTGCTAATTGATTTTGGAGCTTCCAAGCAGCTAACGGTAACAGTGCAGACTAAAATGGGTACTGTTATTGGTTCGCATGGTTACACTGCATTGGAACAGATGCAGGATGGCAAAGCTTACCCAAGCAGTGATTTATTCAGTTTGGGGGCGACTTGTTTTCATCTTTTGACTGGAGTTCGCCCATCTCAACTGTGGATACAGCAAGGCTATAGTTGGGTTGCATCTTGGCGACAATATTTAATCAGTCCAGGTAGGAATGAGATTTATGTGTCTATAGAGTTGGGTGAAGTTTTAGATAAGCTGTTGCAACTAGATATCCAAAAGCGTTACCAATCGCCTGATGAAGTCATCGCCGACTTGACACCAGGGCTACCACCATTGTCATCACTGCCAGTAACTGTACTTACGTCAACATTTGCAGCTGCCCCAGCAAACAAAGGGCTAGTTTCACCAAAGCTAAATAATACGTTAAAAAGTCAACTGCTGTTAATTTCTAGCATTTTGGCGTTGGGATTGGGGGGAGTTTGGTATTTCCAGGCTCCAAGGAAGGAATATTCTCAGCCGATTTCTCAGCCGATTCCTCAGCCGATTCCTCAGCCGATTCAGCCCCCAAAAAACGTTTCAGTCTCAGAAAATTATTTTCAGCCCAAACCCCTTAAAGGGCATTCCAGCGATGTGAATTCCGTAGCTTTCAGTCCTGATGGCACAACTCTTGGTAGTGCCAGTGATGATAAGACAATCAAGCTATGGAATCTAGCCAGTGGAGAAGAAATTCACACTTTAGAAGGACATTCAAATTGGATTTGGACTATAGCTTTTAGTCCTGATAGCAAGATGCTTGCCAGTGGTAGTGCAGATAAGACAATCAAATTGTGGAATCTGGAGACAGGAAAGGAAATCCGCACCTTACAGGGAAATACTGACGGAGTTACTTCTGTAGCTTTCAGTCCTGATGGCAAAACTCTTGCCAGTGGTACTGCTAGTAAGGATATGAAAATCAAACTATGGAATCTAGAGACAGGAAAGGAAATCCGCACTTTACAGGGACATACTAGTGGTGTTCCATCTGTAGCTTTTAGTCCTGATGGCAAAACCCTAGCTAGTGGTAGCTGGGATAAGACAATTAAATTGTGGAATCTAGAAACAGGAAAGGAAATCCGCACTTTACGGGGAAATCCAGATTGGATTCTTTCAGTTGCTTTTGCTCCCGATGGTGTCACCCTTGCCAGTGGTAGTAAAGACAAAACAATTAAATTGTGGAATCTGAAAACCGGAAAGGAAATCCGCACCTTGAAGGGACATAATGATAAAGTTAATTCTGTTGCCTTTTTGCGCGCTGGAAGTCAAAATAATCTGACTCTTGTCAGTGGTAGTAGTGACAAGACAATTAAACTGTGGAATCCGTCAACAGGAAAGGAAATTCGCACTTTAGAGACGGGTTCTGGATATATTTATGCGATCGCCATCAGCCCTGATGGAAAAACTATTGCCGGTGGTGGAAGTGGTGAGAACATTCTCAAAATTTGGCAGACGACTCAATGAAAGTGTAGCAATTGCTAGATGACGCAGACAAATTTTCGTAAAAATCTTAATTATCAATAAACCTTCTGGAATCGGGCTTTTTTAATGCGATCGCTAACTTTAGTTTCCCATAAGTTGCCATGCACGTTATTATAATCTATACCAAAATGCTTATTTGCTCTATCCCGAATACAACTTTAAGTAGATTTATATTTGCAGCTAAAGATTGATGCTAGCGCTGTTAGAACTTAATAAGCTTTAACTATTACTTGCAGCAATTTAATTGAGGAATGCGATCGTGAAACGCTTTAATATCTCTAAAATTTTAGGAACTACTGTTCTAGCTTTAAGTTTGGCTACCTTGCCTACAGTTTTGCCCGCTTCTGCACAGACAACAACCACTCCTGATAGTACTACCACTACTACTACAGACAGCACGACTACTGATAGAAATTACCGAGATGGTGATTGGGGTTTGCTGGGCTTGCTCGGTTTATTTGGTTTATTTGGGCGCAAGAGCCGCAAAGCTGATGATAATGTAGGTTATAGCGATCCTAATGTGGTAGGCTCCTCTGGCTCCCGTTCTAACCATTAATGTTGCACTCTATATTTGGCGTAAGTTCTAAAGATTATTAGAGATAAAGCCTGCATCAGCAGGCTTTATTTGTGTTTTTATATCCGCTCGGCGGTAATGTGATAGTATTCTTTACATACTCATAATTTTAGTTGGAAAAATATCAAAATCTCTGTTTAACTCTCAAATCGAGGGTTTAATCTAGGTTTTTCGTTCTAAAGCAACTATCCCCCAACTATAAAGCTATGATTAATATATTTTTCCTGCTCATACTATTTTCTTCCCTTCTAGGGCGGGTTAAATTTCCGGGAATAAATATTGGTATTCATTATTTCTTACTTCCGGCATTTAGCTTTGGAATAATTATTTTATCTGTAAAATCTATACCAGAAGTTGTTAAGAAGCATAAAAATGTTTTGATATCTATAAGCCTGATGTATTTATGGATGTGGTTCTCGTCATTAACGAGCCAATTTCCAACTATTGCTATTGCTTGTAGTATAAAATACTCAACTTACTTTATATTGTTTTTTGCCTTTTTGGTGTTAACTTTCAGAAATATAAAAACACCACTTTTAACGTTCTACTATCGTTGCATATTGTACTTATTGCAAATAATTGCAGTTTTGGGTTTTATAGAAGCTTTATTTCCCAAGTCCTGGATTTTTAAGTTATTAAAATTCCCTAGTTTTTATCCAGAGATTGGTTCAATTATGCAAAACCCCAATCAGTTTGGGGTAATAGTCGCTATTGGTTTATGTTTAAGCCTGATTTTAGAAAAACAGAATAAGATTTCTAAAATTGAATTACATGTAAGCGAATTAATTTTTATAATTTCTCTAGCTCTCTCTGCTAGTGGAAATGGTTGGGTAATTTTAATACTAGGTATATTTCTTTTATTTGCATATAGAATTATTAGTGTTAGAAAAATGATTTATATAATTAGCTTGTTATTTTTATGTATTTTAACTATACCAATTTCTACAGAGAGAATTGGTTTGACAGATAGTAAAATATTTCCATTAATTAATATATTTTTAGAAAATCCACATTTAAAAGATTCAAATTTAGTAAATCCAAGTGTAAAAATGCCTCTTACTATTGTAAGAACAGGATTGTCAAGATTTGAAATGTGGCAGGCAGCTATCAATGAAACTATTAAAAGACCACTTACTGGTATTGGTATAGGAGTTTTTCCAGAAACGATAGGAATAAAAGTTTGGGGAAATAAAGGTTATCATGCACATAATATATTTTTAAATGTGTTAGTAGAACAAGGAGTTCCTGGATTATTACTATTTACTAATTTTTTAACAAAGATAGCACTTCAAATCAAATATGCTAATCCTCTAATTACTGTGCCACTGATTATGTTTTTAGTGTCTCAAATCCCAGATGTTTTTACTGAGGACTATACTTTTACAACTATTGAGTTTTATTTTATAGCAGCAGCTATAAATTCTCGAAAAAATTTAATTATGCAATCAAACCCTGAAATTATTTACGATGTTCAAGAAGCCTAAAATTGATAAACATCATTTTTACTTAATATTTCCGAATATATTTGATTTTAAGGGAGGTATTCAAGTTTACTCAATATTTCTGCTGAAAGCTTTACAAAATCTATATCCTGAAGGTGATTATGATGTGTTTCTCAAGTATGACAAGCACAATTTAAGATGGCCAGAAAACTTGCAGTTTTTAACTTCAACAAAATTTCATTATTTTGGAGATTTGCCAAGATTACTACAACCCATTTTATTTGCCACCAAAATAATTCTTTCGGCTATTTTTATACGTCCCACTATAATAATCTCAACTCATGTTAACTATGCCATTGCTTGTTATGCTCTAAAACTCCTCACTGGGACTCCTTACTGGGTAGTTGCTCATGGCTTAGAAGTTTGGGATATTCAAAATAATGTTACAAAATTAGCATTAAAAAAAGCAGATAAAATAGTTAGTGTTAGTAATTACACTCGTCATCGTTTGCTTGAAGATACAAGTATTGACTCAGATAAAATAGTAATTTTGCCTAATACGTTTGATGCAAATAAATTTAAAATAAATCCTAAACCTCCCTATTTACTGGAACGATATAACTTAACAGGTGAACAGCCTGTAATTTTAACAGTAACGCGCATGGGACGCATGGCAAAATACAAAGGTTATGACCAAATTATTCATGCATTAATTAAAGTCCGCTTGCATGTCCCTAATGTTCGCTTTATTCTTGCAGGTAAAGGGGATGATTTACCTCGAATTAATGCTTTAGTTTCCAGCTTAAATTTACAAGATTGTGTAAATATTGCAGGGTTTATACCAGATGAAGAATTGTGTGCTTATTACAATCTCTGCGATGTTTTTGCTTTGCCTAGTAAGGGAGAAGGCTTTGGTATTGTTTATCTAGAAGCTTTAGCTTGTGGTAAACCTGTGTTAGCGGGTAATCAAGATGGTTCTATAGATCCCTTAGCTGAGGGTGAGTTGGGATGTTTAGTTGACCCTGATAATGTAGAGGAAATTGCTGATAATCTGATTCAAATTCTCCAAGGTAATTGTTCTAACCCAGTAATTTACCAAGCAGAATACTTGCAAAAAAGAACTATTGAAGCTTTTAATTTTAGTCATTTTAATGTAACTTTGGCAAAGTTAATTGATGGGCATTAATTACAATTAAAAAACGGGCATTGCTGAATTAAGGGATAATTCTTGTAGGGTGGGCATCCTGCCCGCCCGGAAATACAAGGGACGCTCATGTTGCCCATCCCGCAAATATGCAACGCCAAAAAACGTTTTATATGTATATTTAGTTAGTTTTCAAAAAATGGAAGATTCCATATTTATTATATTTCTTGCCTTTGGATTTATTTGGATTTTAATGGGAGTTGTAGGTTGGATTGCATTTTTAAAATCTGAGGGTGAGGAAATTAAGTTTGGCAAGTGGGGACTTATAGTTGCTATTCCCATCCTAATACCAATCATTGTTTCTCTAATTATTGGTATATTTTATCGTTAGTAAAATCGATAATTAAGTTATACCATTTTTCTGTGAAGCTGCATATATTTACCCCCCGGCTACGCCGTCCCCCCTTGTGAAGGAGGGACTTATTATGTGCATCTTCATACAGAATTGGTATTAGAGAATAATCTTGCCTGAAAACTCCTAAGTTGAGTTTAATTGTTAATTGCACCCCTAACTAAAATTACTGTACTTTCTACACCAGAAGCGATCGCTTCTGGAATATTACCTTGAATCGCCTGCTGCAATAATCCTTCGCGGGAAGCTCCTAAAACTACAACATCGTAACCTTCGGTTTTCACTAGGTTAATCACACCTTCAGCGACTGAATCAGCTTGCACTGGGAGCGCAACTACAGTACTGGATAATTTTCGCCGCCGCATCAAGTGGCGAATAGCTTGTTCTGAAATTGACATATCCGGCTTGAGTTCAGACGGATTAAACACCTGTGTTAAACGAATTTGCGGATTGTTTCCCAATGTAATTAAAGCAGGTAACAACTTAATCGCTAACGGGGAATTGGGGCCACCAGCCATTGGAACTAGCCAGCGATTGAACTGGGGAGTAGGGATTGGGTAGTGGGGACTGGGGACTGGGGATTGGGGGGGTTTGCCTAATTTTACTAATACAACTTCACAGGTGGCTTGGCGAATTACGGTGTCTACAACGCTGCCAAAAATCCGACCAGGGGTAGATGTGTTACCTTTCCATCCCATTAAGATTAGATCGATATGTTGTTCCTTGATTGTCTCCAAAATTGCCTGAGCAACATCGTGAGTAACTCGAATCTGTGTGTGTAAAGGAATTTTCCACTTTTTTGCTAAAACTTCCGCCTGTCGTAGCAAGCGGCGACTTTTTGCCGTTCTTACCTCTGTTTCCGACGGGGAAGTGTGGCGGGGTATGAGCATCACTTGCACGCAATCTATTTCATAATGGCGATCGCGGGCAATAGCTGCTGCCATAAGTAATAAAATACCTGCGGTTTCGGGATTAGCTACTGGGACTAATAATCTACCGCTACCAGTGCTAGGCGATCGCGTTTGGTAAACGACATAAGAAGGTTGTGGCCGCACTCCAGGAGTGCCATTCTTACAATTAAGATGATCTGCTTCTGCGCGAATAATATCTCCACGGGTAATAATTCCGATCAGTTTCCGTCCATCTACCACTGGTAAGCGACTGATTTGATAGCGATCTAGTAAATACAGCACATTGCCCAGAGTGTGGATTGGTGTCACTGTCATCGGGACAGGTGTCATTATTTCTTTTAAACAAATATCATTGGCTAAATTGCGATCGCGAATTTTCAACAAATCTGATTGCGTGACAATCCCCACCAGCTTGCTATCTTCTACAACGGGGAAGCCGCGATGATGGGAACGGGCAAAAGCTTGCATTGCTTCATCCAAAGGCATCTCTGCATCCAGAGTTTCTACCTGTTGTTGCATCACATCTTTGGCTGTTAACTTTGTGATTATCCCCTCTGTAGGAGATTCTTTTTGGAGCGTGATGCCATTCCACTCCAAAAGTTTATCGTATAGCGATCCTGGCACTAGCTTTTCGGCAACTAGATAGGATGTTACAGAGCCAATCATTAAGGGCAACACTAGGTTGAAATCTGTAGTCATTTCAAACACAATTATTATCCCCGTAATTGGGACTCTGGCGACTGCCGTAAAAAATGCGCCCATTCCTGCCAAAGCAAAGGTAATTGGCAATCCACTCTCTATCCCCAGAGGAAGCAGCAGGCTGTGTTCTCCGATACCGACCAAGTAGCCAAGGGCAGCCCCCAGAGTTAAAGCGGGAGCGAATAATCCTCCTGGTACACCAGAGCCATAAGCTACCAAGGTTAGGATAAACTGGGAGATAAAGGCGATCGCAGCTATTGACCAGCTAGCCTCACCCGTAATCAAAATTTCTCGTAGTCCCGTGTTATCTCGAAATGCTAGCGGTAACATCGCCACAATCATCCCAGATACTAGCCCAGCGAGTCCCACACGAGCAGGTAATCCAAAACGCAGAGAGCGGCGGTAAACAGTTAAGCTGCTGATAATGCCTCGATTAAACAGCGCTCCCAACAACCCAGCCAAAATCCCCAACACCAAATAGAAAGGAATATCTTGAACAAAAAAGTTGGTCTTGGAAGCAGTTAATGCCAGATTGAGATCCAGACTGCGGCCACCTAATACACGCGAGACGACTGCACCAATAAACGAAGCGAGAATTGCAGTCCCTAGAGTAAAGCCAGAGAATCCTGTAGAAGTTCTTCTACTACAAATAATACACCTGCGATCGGCGTATTGAAAGCGGCGGCTAATCCGGCTCCTGCGCCGGCAGCAATCAACTGGCGGCGGTGATCTGGTGAAGTCGGAAACCAGCGACTGAGTTGAGATGCTAGGGCTGCACTCAACTGAACTGTTGGGCCTTCTCGCCCTAAAGCTAGCCCAGAACCCAATGCCAGAATCCCGCCTACTAGCTTAACCAAAGCAACCCGTAAATCTAGAGCAATTGGTACATTGGCCAGCACTGCCTTAACTTGAGGAATGCCGCTTCCAGAAGTTTCTGGTGCTACACGCTCCACCAACCATCCGGCGAGTAATCCGCAGGTGAGGCCGATACCAGGTAGCACAAACCAAGCTGGTAGTAGTAATGATGTCTGCACTCGCCATGCACCTAGCCAGCCTACCCCCGACTTCAGTAAGACTGCTCCAAGAGCCGAAACTAAGCCAATTAGACAAGCTTCAAAGATGGCTAAACGACGTTGTGGCCGCAGCAGTTGTCGAAAGTGTTGAAGGATGGATAGATGCCACATAATATCCAAGATATTGTGTTATCGAATTATGTTATTGGGTATGGTTAGGACTTAAGCACCAAGATTACTTGTTGAAACTTTGTGTAGGATGTAGTACCTGCTCCGTGCCTTCTTTAATTGCTTCTCCCTGTGGTGGATAGCCCTTCTACTATTAGAGATGGAGTATAACAAGAACCATTCCAATCACCATCGTTGCCCAGTGTAACCAATTGCTTAAGGGCTGTGTAAACATTACCTGCAACCATAGTATCCTTAACGCGCCCAATTACATGACCATTTTGGACGCGGTAGCCTAAATCAACGTTGATTGAAAAATCTCCAGAAATACTGCCGCCATCACCCAGCATTTGATCGACAATCAAGCCATCATCAAGTTGTTGAATTAAATCTGGTAACGATGTTGAACCTGGCTGGATCAGAAAATTAAATAAACCAGGAGTAGGATAGCTACCCAAACCAGGGCGAAAACCATTTCCAGTAGTGTCAGTACCGAGTTGACGACCGGTGGTGCGATCGCCATAAAAATTCTGTAAAGTCCCGTTTTGGATAAATACTAAAGATTGAGTCGGAGTACCTTCATCATCAAAAGGGCAACTGTAAGGGCCAGCTTCTGGATCTTGGTAGAGGGTGAGACTGGGTGCAACTACTGCTTTACCTAAACGTTCTGTCCAAGGTGAAGCTACTTCTAAGACTCGCTTGCCATTCAAAGCGGCTTGCACAGTACCCCAAAGCATATCGGCGGCTTTAGAAGTGAACAAAATTGGGACACGACCAGTAGGGGGTGAGACATTTTCTTTAGCCCAAATTAACCGTTGTAAAATTTGGTTAGCTAATCTCTCAGGGTGGAGTTCCCCCCGCTTGGTTTGACCATCAGCAACACTTAAAAAATCATCGCCACGTACCCATTCTGCTGATATATAGCAGTTGAGCGTAGTATCAGTATAGTGACAATCTAAACCTTTAGTATTGACTATTCTGGTAGTTTCAATATCACATTCCCAGTCACCATTGCACACAACATCAGGATAGGCATCACGGATGAGTGCGATCGCTTCTTTGCCCCAATCTACCAAAATCTCTATCGGCACACTTTCCCCTAAATCTGGGTAAGAGGGCTGAAAGTTAGAGCCTAATTCTACAGTTTCCGGTTCATTCAGTTGACTTAATGCCAGAGCTTTTTCCACCATCACTTCGGCTAAGACAGAACCGTAAGCCACCGTCAGTCCCGGACGACCATTTCGCCAAAGCCTGAGTGCTGTACCTTCAGACTGGTTAGTTTCTAGCTGTTTGAGTCGGTTTGCCTCAAAAAACACTGGACGAGAAAGCGATCGCGACTGATACACTTCAGCAGCTTCTGCTCCAGATTTTATAGCTAGTTCCAGCAACTGTTCGGCTAGTGTATCTTGTGACAAAATTTCAGAACCCATGACCCTTAGTGAATGGTGGATTTTGAACCGCATATCAACGCACGTTACGAGAAAGTGCGATCGCTAAAAGCCTGCGATCGGGCTTTCTGCTAATGGACGCAGACAATCCAAAAATCATCAGCATTTCCTTACAGTTACGATTTGAAACCGCAAATCAACATTGATGGACGCAGTTAATTATCCCAAATCATTGTCATGTCTCAACGGATCTCGTCATTTGTCATTCCCCATGCCCCATGCCCCATGCCCAATTCCCAATTCCCAATTCCCAATTTCAAAGATTAACCTCTTGTAACAGCCAAAAACCAGCAAAAGATTGTGCTTTGGGATCGGACTGGACACCAATAAAATGCACTCCGTTAGCTTTTTGCTTGGCTTCCTCAAAACCTTTAGCCTCTGCTAAGAGTTGAGGTTTTTTGATATTCGCCACAATCCAGCTTTCAACTACACCGGTTTCTAAAAGCAATCTTGCCTCTTCACTGGTGTCAAATCTCAAAAAAGCCAACTCCAAACCAGACATCCAGCCAGCCAAGGGTAACGCTCTCGATGAGAAAATCAAAATACCAGGAATCCGGGCTTCGGGTGAAACTTTCGCCAACTCTAAAGGGAAAGCTTCACTAAAACCAATTTCCCACTCTGGCATATCAGCAAAATCCGCAGCATCTAAAGTAACAAATACCCACTGTTGCCCTTCCAAAGCATCTGGTAAACGTTGCGGCAAAGGTTTCTCCAAGCGAACTGAGGGATTAGTCCCCCCTTGATATCCTGGTTCTTCAGGATACACTTCTTCCATACGCTGTTCTAACCATTGATTAAGAACCAAAGTGCGGCGGCTAGGCTGGGCGGGAATGCCTATATCTTGGCAGGCTTTAGTAATCATGTTGTTCATTTGGCGGCGGAAAAAGCGGATTTTAATTGGTGCTTTTCCAGCTTTGTCAATAGCCTCCTGCAATGCTGTCCGCAACCAGCCCGAATTTACCTGGGTACTGGGACAATATTGAGCATAGCGAAACAAAGAATCTGGTTTTGTGCTGATATCCAAGGGGCTTTCGCAGACTAAGACTTCCCAAATTTTTTTCTGATTATCGTCCAAAATCGGACGAGAGTAAAAATCGATTTCCCAAATGCTGCCCATGTTTTGCGGTAAAAATCTGGCTGTTATGTTTTCCTGATATGTTGATCATACGAGTGTTTGGGCAGCATTGGGCATTGGGAATTGGGGAATTGGGAATTGGGAATTGGGAATTGGGATTAACGAGTATCTGAGGTGGATGTTTCAAATTTTAACTCTTCACCATCGATCTTATTTTGTATTAGGCGATCGCTCTTAGAGGATGTTTTAAAAGTGGTTAGGTGATTTCTCAAAATAATTTTACCGATTAGGAGAGTGAATAGCCCTTTCCCTCTACGTTGGAATGATGTTGTGTGGTAATTTTTATTCTGGAAATCACCTTAACTGTAATTTTAGGCACTTGTTGATCCCCCAACCCCCTTCTTAAGGAGGGCAAAGTTTCTAAAAGTCCCCCTTTTTAAGGGGGATTTAGGGGGATCTAAAACGTTTTGCTACTCATCAGACGACTTTTAAAACATCCTCTAAGAGAGATTTATTGTCTCCATAATATAGATACTATGTTGCGGCTAGCAAAATGGCGAGAACAGCGCAATCAAGAATCATTAGCTAATCCTTCACCTTTAATCCAACTGAAAATTTGTCGGCCAAGCTGAAAGTTAAAATGACTGACAGACAAGTGTTCTCCCTCAATTCTCTCGATTGATCCAAACACCTCTGAGTCCAGCTGCTTTGGCTGCGTGGTAATCTTCTACAATGCTATCGCCAATATGCCATGCTGCCTCTGGGGAACATTTATGTTTATCTAAGGCAATAGCAAAAATTTGCGGATCGGGTTTAGCTGCACGTACCTGGGTAGAAATAGTGACGGAGGTAAAAAACTCTCTTAATCCCAAACTTTGCAATACAGAATAAATCCGCGAATCAAAATTGGACAGCACCCCCAAAGTAACCCCTAACCTTCGCCAGTTAATTAAAGCTGGTAAAACATCAGGATAGACAAACCACGGTTCGCCAGTACCAAAGTGGATGTAAAGTTCGCTAAAAAAAGCCGAAAAGTCAGAAAATTCTTTAAGAACACCTGCACTTTCAAAAGTGTTGAGGGCAATTATCCGCCACCAATCAAACTCGCGCTGGGGAATATCTTGCAGTTCTGCATCTAGAAATATCGGCGGCGGTGCTGCTTTAAAGCTTTTGATGAAGGCTGTATTCAATGTTTCGGCTGGAACCGTAACACCAAATTCCTCAGCTATCTGACTATAAACTTTACCCACACTGCCTTTAACACCAAAGAGTGTACCCACAGCATCTAAAAAAATAACTTTTGGTTGTTCCATCAAAGTTTGAAGATTTTGAATTTTTCATTTGTCATTTGTCATTAGTTATTAACGCTCTTCTATGACTCTCACGAGATAAAAATCAGAAACCTTTGTTGTCACTATTTTCTATAAATCTATGGGTATGTTGGGTTGCAATACTTCTCGGATAAGGGTTGAGTCGTCCTAGATTCAGATCCCCCCGCCTACGGCGACCCCCTTAAAAAGGGGGTAAAAGAGGGTTAAAAGCCCCCCTTTTGAAGGGGGGTTGGGGGGATCTCCAACGACTAATTGCGCTAACCGAGAAGTATTGGGTTGGGTTGAGGAACGAAACCCAACCCAACGCCAATAATCGCTGCTTCTGTTGGGTTTCACCTTGTTCAACCCAACCTACAAATATTTTATTTTTTCAAAGTAATAAAAGAGCGTTAATTATGTCTCCCTCATATCCCCATGCCCAATGCCCAATTTTAATTAAGTTATCGAGATAGCGTTTCTATGATGGGACGCACTAGCCAATTAAAACCAACTTTGAGTTGATGGTCTAAAGTTGGCAATCTATATAAATAAGCCATCCGACGGGCAACGGATGCCAATGGCCCATCTAGTTTAATTCCCAAACCAGTAAGGGTGGCGTTGTCTTTACCCAATGCCATCATTTCTCCTAACTGTTGGTAGTGGAAGGGAAGGAGGGGACGATTAGTGATATTTGCCCAGATATTCCAAGCAGTATAATCAGCTTGTTGAAAAGCCGCTTGTGCTGTGGCGGGGACTTGCTGCCCTTCAATATCATGACAGTCTGCTAAATCTCCTAAAGCAAAGATTTCTGGATGATCGATAACTTGCAGATTGGATGTAGTGATGATTTGACCACGCTGATTTTGCTTGAGGGGAAGAGATTTGACTACGGGCGCAACCCTATTTCCCACAGTCCAAATTACCAAATCTACGGGAATCTTGTCTAACTGGTTTTTGTACTCTAGAGAGATGCTATTTTGCTCTATTGACTCAACTTTAGTTTCTAAATCAATAAATATACCACGGGCTTCTATTGCTTTTTTTGCTGCTTCCCGATTAAACTCTGGGGAAGTTCGCAAAATTTGATCGGCGATTTCAACGATCCGAAAGCGTCCTCTTTCACCGAGTCTGTCGGCTAACTTACAAGCTAACTCTACACCACTGTAACCAGCGCCAATAATTGCCACCCGAATTTTATCAGCATCGGATTCTTCTAAAAATCGGAGGCGTTCTTCTAAACGATAGACATCAGAGATGGTGCGGAATGGGTAGCCGTAGGCTGCCGCACCGGGGACTAAATCTAGCGGTGTCTCTCCTCCTAGCGCCAGTACTAAGCGATCGTAAGGGATTTGTGGCCCTTCATGTATATTTACCCATTGCTGGTCGATGTCAATTCCAGAGACGACACCTTGATAAAAACGTACCCCAGTCCCTTGTAAAAGTTCTTCAAATGGTGGGGCAATTTCCCAGGTTTGCAGTTCGCCAGTGAGTAATTCGTAAAGTAAAGGGGAGAATAGGAAGCGATCGCTTTGATCTACTAAAACAATTTCGGGCTTTTGCGTAGATTCCCAAGGTAACTGGCTTAAGCGCAAGGCTGTGTAAAGACCACCAAAGCCTCCACCAAGGATACAAATTCTAGAAGTTTCTTGAGTCATCGATTTTATCTATAGGAGGATCAATACTAGCTAGGCAACTAACTTTAGTCTAGTCAGTTAAAGCGGACTTTTCAAAATCCCATCAAGTTTTTCAGAGATTAATCATTAGTCTTTTGTCATTTGTCACAGTTATCTAACGGTCGATTCGCTATAGTTGACGGTTAACAGGCAATGGCTAAAAGGAGTTAAAGAGATGGAAATTAAGCCACCTGACCCATCGCTAGCACTCATGGATATTCCCCCTGGCTATCTCAACATTATGGGTTACGTCGATCAATCAGAAGTTAATGGCCCTGGTTGTCGTGCAGTTGTCTGGGTACAAGGTTGTCTTCGTGAGTGTCCCGGCTGCTTTAATACTAACTCCTGGTCATTTGAGGCTAACCAATTGATTGCTGTTGATACTCTTGCCGAAAATATTCTCAGCAATCCCCATAATACAGGTGTCACATTTTCTGGTGGAGAACCCTTTTGGCAAGCAACTGCATTGGCTTCTTTAGCGCGTAAGGTAAAAGCTGCTGGGTTAAATGTAATGTCTTTTTCTGGGTTCACTCTCAAGCAACTACAGTCTCAATCTGCACCACCAGGTTCTCAAGAATTGTTAGAACAACTTGATATCCTAATTGACGGCCCTTTTGTAGAATCTCTGGCAATTAATTCTCCTAACTCTCCAGTTTCTTCTAGTAATCAACGGGTTCGTGTCTTAAATCCGGCTTTCCAAGACCAAATTACTTGGGCTAGCGATCAGATAGAAGTTCACATCCTTAAAGATGGTGGACGTATCGTTACTGGTTATCAAGGAGGGCTAGAACTAACTTAGGGAATTGGGCATTGGGAATGAAAAGTTAAAATTTAAAGATTCAGCCTCAGAAGGTCAACTTTCACCTTTTGAGGCTCAACTTCCACCTTTTGAAGGTCAACTTTCACCTTTTGAGGCTCAACTTCCACCTTCTGAGGCTCAATGTTCACCTTCTGAGGCTCAACTTCCACCTTCTGAAGCTCAACGTTCACCTTCTGAAGCTCAACGTTCACCTTCTGAAGCTCAACGTTCACCTTCTGAAGCTCAACGTTCACCTTCTGAGGCTCAACTTTCACCTTTCTGGCTTGATGATCATCGAAGAGAAACTATAGCGCTTCTCTTTTGAATGCAATACATTTTGACCTCTCTCCAAACCTCTCCCCTACAAGGGGAGAGGCTTTGAATCTTACTCCCCTTCCCTTGCAGGGAAGGGGCTGGGGGTTAGGTCTATATTCGATGCAATTGAGAACCGCTATATATGTAAATGCAGCTTTGTTTGAGACAGATTACAGTTAATGAAAATACCAGACCGGAATTTGGCTAAACCATTTAAGACAATTTTTACTGAACACCGGGTAATTTGGGCTGTTTTACTCCTTAGTGTGGCACTGGTGCTAACGCTAGTGCTATCGCTTTCTCAAGGAGCAGTACCCTTAAGTATGTCAGAATTTTGGCAAGCCATACTCCACAAAGGCGATCCGGTTAAACAGACAATTCTCTGGGATTTACGTCTACCGCGCATTACGGCTGCTCTGATCGTCGGCGCGGCTTTGGGAATGTCAGGAGCATTACTGCAAGGGATGTTACGCAATAGTCTTGCTGATCCATTTATTTTGGGCATTTCTGCGGGTGCTGGATTAATTGTGATTGTAATGATTGTCTGGCAAATATTCCCGATCGCAATTCCTCTAGCAGCGTGGATGGGAGCAATTCTGACTTCTGCGATCGTTATTTTACTCGGTCGCGCGGGGTCAGGAATTTCGGTTGAGCGGTTGATTTTAGGCGGGGTGGCGGTGAGTTCTTTATTTGGTGCTGTACAAAGTACATTGCTGCTTTTAGCTGAAGACGGCCAAATTCAAATTGCGCTTAGTTGGTTGGTTGGTAGCCTGAATGGACGGGGTTGGCAAGAAATTTCGACGGCTGGCCCGTATATCATCGTTGCATTAATCGGGGGATGCTTACTGGCGCGATCGGTAAATGTGCTGGCTTTGGGCGATGATTTGGCTGTGGGTTTAGGGGTTTCGTTGACGCGATCGCGCCTGTTAATTGGTGGTGTCGCCACTCTCTTAGCCGCAGGTGCAGTCAGCATTAGTGGCTTGATTGGATTTGTTGGTCTTGTTGTCCCTCACGGTGTCCGCCTCATAGTTGGTACAGATCATCGCTTTGTTTTACCACTTTCTGCCCTTGCAGGTGCATGGTTACTGACTTTTGCAGATTTACTCTCTAGATTAGGAGCAGTTGAACTACCTGTAGGTTCTGTCACCGCATTGCTGGGTTCACCGCTATTTATCTGGTTACTTTATCGTCGTTCTACTGGATTTAATTAATTTTGATTAGCCAGAGATTATATAACCAAAATTCACCGTGTCCAGATCCCCGACTCCAACTGTTTTTAATTTTGAAGTAATGAGTAATAAGTAATGCGTATTTACTCATTACTCATTACTTGCATTTATGCCAATTACCCCTGCAACTATTAAGGCGATTGACAAAAGTTTGATAATTGTGGCAGATTCACGAAACCAAATAATACCAATGAGCGCAATTAAGACAGTCCCCAATCCAGCCCAGACGGAATAAGCCACGCTTACTTCGATTCTCTTGAGAGCAAGAGTCAAACAACTAAAACAAAGTCCATAGAAAACAAATATTAAAACTGAAGGCACTAATTTAGTAAATCCTTGTGATAACTTCATACAAGTTGTGCCTGAAACCTCAAAAATGATTGCGGCTATGAGGTAAATCCAACTGCTTGACATATCTTTTCTGAGGGTTTTGTTAATCGTCTTTTATTATCTCTATGAAAGTAATAAAATACAACTGGGTTGATTAATATTATTGATTAAAAAAATACTCTAAATAACATAATCAATCTACCTAGTTTCATTGATAAATCTAATTCATTCTCATTAATCAAGACTTACGCAAAAAAGTTCTGAAGTAGCGGTAATTCATGAATTACCGCTACGACAAATCAGGTTTTTGAGACAATTTTGCGTAAGTCCTATTAATATAGCGGTTCCCATTCAGATGCAGTACAACATTAATCGCAAAGTGTAAGGACACAGCAGTGCTGTACCCCTACGGGTGTATCTCACTCAATCCAGAACCACTATATTAGTTTCACAACTTGTAATTCTTGTTTGTATCTAATAATATCTTTATAGATTACAAGTCTTTTCTCTCGAATTTACCGAACCTTTTATAAAGATGGGATCTTGAAGCTGACGCTACCCAAAGCTGAAAAAGAAAAGAACAAAGTTGTCAAAGTTAATCTAGCCTCATCTGGCTAATTTCCTCATATCTGCTAGCTATTTATTAAACGAAATAAAAAGCGCTCCCTTTTGGAGAGCGCTTTTTAGTATGAATTACTTAGCTCATACAGCTTTCTTAGGAAAGTGCAAAGTTTTAAATCTTCTAGAGTGTGTTATCGCCGAGAGTATGACATGATCTTAGATTTTAGGTGCATTAGAACATTCGTTCTAATGCACCCTAAAAAACTTGCTCTTTTCTTAGTTAACCGTTAAGCTCATCTTCTTGATGGGTTTGGATTACACAGTCAGAAGTGGGCTTGGCAACACAGGTAAGAACCCATCCCGCATCTATTTGATCGTCGTCTAAGAAGTTTTGATCCGATTGGTCAACTGTACCTGAAATCAGCTTACCAGCGCAGGTTGAGCAAGAACCAGCATTACAGGAGTAAGGCAAGTCCATCTCATTATCTTCGTTAGCAATCTCTAGAATGTAATCATCATCAGAAACTTCAATTGTTTTTTCTTCATCTGGAGTCTTTAGTGTGACTTTATAAGTTGCCATGTAACAATCCCTAGTTAAATGTGAACTACATTGTTGATCCTACGGGTTTATGTGCTGCGAGTCTAGAGTTAAATGTGGTTGATTGCTCTACATCCTGAAGCGCTTAGTGGGAATTGGAAGTGAGAGTAAAAAATTCTGCGATCGCTTCACCAAATCCCTCAAATGAACTATAATCCCTGGACACGATGGAGACATTCATACCCAACTTCCGCGCATTAACAGTTGTATAAGGGCCAAAACATGCAATAATACAACGCTCATAATCGCTTTGCGAGTTGACCATTGTCAAAAAGCTTTCTACTTCTGCTGTGCTACTAAAAGCAATGACATCGATTATTCCTTGACGCATCAAGTTTAATTCACTACTGTAGATACTTTTATCTAAGCCCTGCGTGGTATATGTGGGTACGCAAATTACTTCTATGCCTAATTTCTGCAAATCTCTAATCAAATTGGGTATGATATCAGGCTCAGGCAAACCAATAACTTCTGGAGCCGGGATCAGCACTTTTTTATTGTGAATTTGCGGAAGTTTCGCTAATTCCGCCACAATCCCGGCTGGGCTAGATTCTGTTGGAATTAAATCAACCTTGCCACAAAAAGACAATAAGCTTTCTGCGTCTTTTCCTAAAGCACATAATTGACATTTCTGCACTACAGATACAGGAATCTCTAAATCATTCATCCGGTGAAAAAATGCAGTGATGCCATTTCTACTTGTGAAGAGAATCCAATCAAAATCGGCTATCTGGCTTAGAGCAATATCTAACTTAGTGTAGTTGGATAAATAGCAAGTTTCTACAGTAGGCATGAAAACAGGGAAACCACCTTGTTTAATGATTTGTTCAGATAACCTATAAGCATAATTTATCGGTGCTGTAACTAAAATTCTCTTGCCATATAGAGGTAATTCTCTAGATGGAGTGAGCGAGTTGATTTCTCCTGATTGGTTGTGCATTTGTTTATCTGTCATTTCATTTGCGATTGTTGCAATCCGCAGATCCCCGACTTCTTAAAGAAGTCGGGGATCTCGTTCCTGTTGTTTGTGTGCGTTTGATTCAGGATTGCTATATAAACCCTAGCCATTTTTCTAGGATGGATTCTCCCCATTTTTCCGATGGCATCTGTGTGTAGAAAACGGGACGATATGAACATCTAAGAACGTTAGCAGAAAAATCTTATGTCTTCATTACTGGCTTTATCTAACAGTTTAGCTGACACCGTAGAACAAGCTGGGAGTGCTGTAGTTGCAGTCAATGCGGGTACTCGTGTTTCTCCAAGTGGCATTCACTGGCGGAATGGCATCATTGTTACCTCTGATGAGTCCATCCAGCGCTACGACGACATCACTGTTACTCTATCAAATGGTAGCACTGCACCAGTAACACTCATTGGTCATGACTCTAGCACTGATATTGCTGTTTTTAAAGTAGAAAATGTAGAAACACCTGTGGCAAAAATTGGCGATGCCAAAACGCTCAAAGTCGGTCATCTGGTATTAGGATTGGCAAGAGGTAGCGAAGGTGATTTAAGGGCGGCGATGGGTGTAGTCAGCGTGGTTAGCGGTGCTTGGCGAAGTATGAGTGGCGGAAATATTGACCAATTTATCCGCCCAGATATCACCCTTTACTCTGGTTTTGCTGGCGGGCCTCTGGTAGATGCTGCTGGTTTTGTGGTGGGGATGAATACATCGGGGCGGCGTGGCGTTACTCTGACAATTCCTACTGATACAGTCGATCGCGTGGTTGACGAATTAGTGGCAAAAGGACGCATTTCAAAAGGTTACTTGGGTGTGGGAATGCAACCTGTACGCTTACCAAATAACTTAAAAACTTCTCTCAATTTAACTTCTGCAACTGGGGTAATTGTCGTTAATGTTGAGCCTTCCGGGGCTGCTGAGAATGCAGGTGTGCTGCTTGGTGATGTTTTGGTAACGTTCGATGGTGTAACTGTGGGCGATACAGGTGATGTGCTAGCGCTGCTTAATAATAGCGATCGCATTGGTAAAGCTGTCAATCTCCAAGTTGTCCGAGGTGGAGTGTTAATTGAGTTAGCGATCGCAGTTGGCGAAAGACCTACTAAGGAGGAATAATCTCCATTTAGAATGGATTTTACTAGCTCTGTCAGATTTATCTAAATTTTCTATTCATTTGAGCTTCTGAACTCGGAACTTCGACCTTTTTGCTCAAACGTTGAGCTTCTGAACTCGGAACTTCGACTTTTTTACTCGAACGTTGAGCTTCTGAACTCGGAACTTCGACTTTTTTACTCGAACGTTGAGCTTCTGAACTCGGAATTTCGACCTTTTTGCTCGAACGTTGAGCTTCTGAACTCGGAACTTCGCCCTTTTTACTCGGATGTTGAGCTTCTGAACTCGGAACTTCGCCTTTTTTGCTCAAACGTTGAGCTTCTGAACTTGAAACTGTCAGAATTTGCTTTCCAAAGTTGGGTTGACTAATATCTTGCAGCATTCTCAATTATCCCAACCCGACTAAAAACTATTGTCAGCCCACTAATTCTACTTTGACATGCGGGAAAATTGTATAACATGGGAAACACAACATTAACTAACATCACTGCTGAATTGACAGAGGTAGCTGCTAAACTCCGCCTATACACTGTGAAAGTGAAAAGCGGCTCTCTGGGAGTTGGTTCTGGCGTAATTTGGCAACCTGACGGACTAATTATTACTAATGCCCATGTCGCAACTAGCAACCGTGCAACTGTGGAATTGGCAGACGGAAGGGTATTTGATGCGGTGCGAACACAATTCGATCCACAGCAGGATTTAGCAGCCCTGAAAATTGTCGCCACTGATTTAACTGCTGCAACCATTGGCAATTCGGAAGCGTTGCGAGTTGGTGAATTAGTTTTGGCGGTGGGTAATCCTTTTGCTGAAACTGGTGCTGTGACAACTGGAATTATCTATGGAAATAATTCGCAGGCTGTAATGGCTGATTTGCAATTGTATCCTGGAAATTCTGGGGGGCCGCTTGCCGACTGTCTCGGTCGAGTCGTGGGAATTAACACTATGATTGTTAATGGTTTAGCTGTAGCAGTTCCCAGCAAAACTGTTGAGCGTTTTTTACAGATAAATAATCGTCCGCAACTAGGAGTTACACTACAACCCGTACTTTTAAGTAGGCGTAGCTTGGGTTTACTAGTATTATCAATTTTACCTGGCAGTGCGGCGGAAACTGCTGGTGTGCAAGTTGGCGATATTTTAATTGGAGTTGCGGGGCGATTATTCACTAGTGTGAATGATTTAAGCAAATATCTCAATGACAGTCAAGGATCTGTGCCGCTACAACTCTTACGCGGTAAGCAGCAATTCGTGATTTATGTTGAGGTGCATTCTGGAAAAACTGCTGTGGAGGCGACATGATCCGAGTGATGGTAGTTGCCACTTCTCCTGTAGTGCGGGCAGGGTTATCAGCTGTGGTGACTACCAATCCTCGGCTGACGGTTGTGGGGAGTGCATCCGATTTGGATGTATTGGTAAGGGAAATTGAGCAATTATCACCAGATGTAGTGCTGGTAGATTTGAGTAGCAATCTTCAACAATCGGTGTGGGAAAAATTGCTGCTGATTCAAGAAAAGCAATACCCATTAGGAACAATCGCCATTGTTGAAGAACTCGACAGTATCGATTTAGAGACGGCATTACGTTCTGGTATCCGGGGGATATTGCCCAGTACTAGCACTGAGTTAGAAATTGTCGCGGCTGTGGAGGCGATCGCTTTTGGTTTAGTAGTGCTGCACCCGGATGCTGTAGAATTACTGTCTATCCGGGAAAAAGTGGTGACGAATCCTGTACAAAGCTTGACACCACGAGAGATAGAGGTTTTAGGAATGCTTGGTTCTGGATTGGGGAATAAAGCGATCGCTAAACGCTTGCACATTTCTGAGCATACCGTCAAATTTCATCTCTCATCCATTTTTCAAAAGCTCAGTGTCTCCAGCCGCACCGAGGCTGTTGCTGTGGGTGTCAGGCTGGGTTTGATTATGCTTTAAGGAGGCAGGGAGGGGGTAATAGATAGACTTTTGCATAAATCAAATGATGACATACAGCCTTCAATGAGGTCATGGTGTATGTATCACATTTGATTTATCATCTATATGAACATTTTAATGCTCTCTTCCACCTTTCCTTACCCACCAACGCGCGGGGGAACCCAAGTCAGGACATTTAATTTACTTAAATACCTGAGTCAACGCCATAGTGTTTCCCTCGTAACTCAACGCGAGGGCGATGTGACGGATGCAGAAGTAGCAGGATTACGCGATTGTGTAGATCATCTAGCTATTTTTGAACGCCCGCCAGATTCGAGAAACACCGGAATATTGCAGAAAATACAGCGATTTGGGAGATTTTTGCAACAGGGGACACCGCCCAGCGTACTTAATCGTTACTCCGTTGAGATGCAAACATGGATTGATAACTGGGTGGAAGCGGGGAAATGCGATGTAATCACCTGCGAACATAGCGTCAATGAAATTTATATCCAATCGCATTTTCAGAAACAGCTAAAAACCATAGTGAATGTTCACAGTTCTGTTTACGCTACCTGTCGGAACCAACTAACAACAGGCATTTCAGAAAATTCTCTAAGAGACAAAATTAATCTACCACTTTTGCGTCGTTATGAGCAAAATTACTGTGCTAAATTTTCGGCAATTGTAGCAACAACAGAAGAAGATAAAATTCAACTAAAAAATTTTAACCCCAATAGTGAAATTACTGTTATTCCCAATGGCGTAGATTTAGTTTCTTTCCCCAACCGTACCACCGATCCGGGTGGACATCGCTTAATTTTCATTGGTGCAATGGATAATTTGGCAAATATTGATGCTGTCTGCTTTTTCAGTAACGAAGTATTGCCAGAAATCCAAAGACTTTATCCTGATACAACTTTCGATATTGTTGGTTCTCATCCGGTACAAGAAGTTTTAGCACTTGATAACAAACCAGGAGTTAATGTGATTGGGCGTGTGCCTTCGATGGTTGAATATTTGCATAAATCTACCATCTGTGTTGTACCTATGCGGACTGGGTTTGGTATTAAAAATAAAACTTTAGAAGCAATGGCCGCTGGTGTACCAATAGTAGCTAGCGATCGCGGCTTAGAAGGATTAACTGTAGATGTTGCTAGTCATCCATTACGGGCATTACGAGCAAATAAACCGAAAGAGTATATCACCGCTATTAGTCAACTATTCGATCGCCCACATCTCCGTTTGGAATTGTCTCACAACGGCAGACAATTAGTAGAAACAGAATTCACTTGGAATATAGCTGGTAAAAGCTATGAACAAGTTTGTCTTGCGAGAAAGTAATGTTAATTCGTAATTCTTAATTGTCGGTGTGGAACAAATGTGTATAGAGAGGTTGCAATGCAATCTCTCTACATTGGTAGTGCAAATTATCTTATCTAAATCAGGTTGGTTGTTAATGAGCTTGTAAAGAAACACATCAATTATTGTCAAACTTAGTCGAAGCACCTAACACAAGTAATTTCTTCTGCTTACGTTTATTCTTATTTTTGAGAGTAATCAAATAATTATCAACGTAGCGAAAAGCAGCTGCACCATCGTAATCAGCAATGGCTATAGCCTGTAAAAAAATCTTGGAAGGAATTTCAAACGCTAAAAATTTTTCTGTTAAAATCAACAAATCTTTATCTGTAGCGGGAAAAGTAGTTTCTTCTGTCTCTTCTGGCTCAAAGAAGATATCTTCAATTAATGCTCTGTACACTTTGTACCTCCCCAAATGCATAAGATGCAAAGCCTGTGATAAAGTTTAGTTGCTGATCGCGAGTTTGTAAGTTAACAGGGAGTTCAGTACCAGAACATCCTATTTCCCGTAAAATCTCCAAACAATAAGCACTGAGTTCAGTGTATGGAGCTTGCTCCAATTCTTGAGCTACCTCTAGAGCCATCTCCAGATTGACTTGGATAACCGTCGTTACAGGGTTGGTCATAAACACGCCCTAATAAACTGGATGCTCTAAGTTTTGATCACAAGTACAAATAGCGTAACGGTGTTTTTGCGGAATTTATGAAGAGGGGAAAATAAAGTATCAGCGCATTTGCGGTAGTATTCCGAAATTATGTAAAGAAGAGAAGGCTGAAAATTTAGCAATTTCGGGCTGGGTGCGATCGCTGTACCAGAAGACATTGGCGTAATCCTTTGGGAACGCAAGTGTCAGAGACAAGCGATCGCTCACCAAAGTCAAGTATATAGGACTTACGCATTGACAGAAAAGGGTTATGATTTTCAATACTGATATAACAGTTGTAAATAATTTGTAAACTTTCTTCCCTTCTTCTCTTGGCGGCTTGGCGGTATGCCTCCGGCACGCTATGCGAACGAGAATTTTTACAACTCAAATAGGATTGCTATAGCTAGATTTTTCAATAACCTTTGGCCAAGTCTAAATTAGGCTACATCTACGCAACCAATAAAGGGTGATTAGCACAAAGACTGGAACGACCTACTCACCTTGATTCACAAGACCCTTCTTTTGTACAGTGCATAAGTTATAATTGTATTGCTTCTCAATATTTCCTACACAAAAATACATTTTTGATCAGCCGGAATCCTTCTGTATTTTTCTTTTGCCAGAGATATAAAACAGGATTAATTATGTTTAAACTAATTTCATCAGAACTTTATAAGTTAAAACATTGTAATATGCAAGTATTACAATGTTCAAAGAGATTTGATCCGTAAAATTCTGTAAAACGATAAAGGTATATATTATGTCCACTATTTTTGGAACTCCTAACAATGATTTTTTGTTAGGCACTGATAGTGATGACCAAATTTTTGGTCGTGCAGGCAATGACAATATCTCCGGTGGTCTTGGAAATGACATAATCAATGGTGGAGAGGGCAATGATACCTTGGCTGGTGATGGCGGCAATGACACATTTCAGGGCAGTCGAGGTGACGACAACATTGACGGCGGAGATGGCATTGATACCGCAGACTACAGTAACCTGGGTAAAAGCATTACCCTCTCAGATGTAGGAACAATTAAAAAAGCTGGCGGATTTGGAACCGATCAAGTCTTAAAAGTAGAAACGGTTATTGCTGATGCTACTGTTGCTAACAACACCATAGATGCATCCCAATCTTTGTCTGGGGTATCTGCCGTTGCTGACCTAGAAGCCCAAACGATCTCTGCCCTTAACGTTCCGGGTCTGGGAACCTTGACATTTAATGTAGTCAATTTTGATAATGTCATTGGCACAATTAACGACGACAGCATTAAGGGCGACGGTCAAGATAATCAATTATCTGGTCTGGCTGGCAATGACCTGATTGATGGTAGAGGTGGTAATGACAGTATTGATGGTGGAGATGGCAATGACACGTTGATAGGTGGTGCAGGTAATGACAACTTCAAGGGTGGTCAGGGTAACGATAGCATTGATGGTGGTGATGGCTTTGATACCGCAGACTATAGCAAACTAGGTAAAACCATCACCCTCTCAGGAGTAGGAACAGTTACCAAGGCTGGTGGATTAGGTCAAGACGCTCTATTTAAGGTAGACAAGGTAATTGCCGATGCTAGTGTTGCCAACAACACCATAGATGCGTCCCAATCTTTGTCTGGGGTATCTGCCACTGCTGACCTGGAAGCTCAAACTATCTCTGCCCTCAACGTTCCGGGTCTGGGAACCTTGACATTTAATGTAGTCAACTTTGATAATGTCATCGGCACAATTAACGATGACATTATCAAAGGCGACGGTCAAAATAATCAATTATCTGGTCTGGCTGGCAATGACCTAATTGATGGTAGAGGTGGTAACGACAGTATTGATGGTGGAGATGGCAATGACACGTTGATAGGTGGTGCAGGTAATGACACCTTCAAGGGTGGTCAAGGTAACGACAGCATTGATGGCGGTGATGACTTTGATACCGTAGACTACGGCAAACTAGGTCAAAACATCACCCTTTCAGGTGTAGGAACAGTTACCAAAGCTGGTGGATTAGGTCAAGACACTCTATTTAAGGTAGACAAGGTAATTGCCGATGCTAGTGTTGGCAACAACACCATAGATGCATCCCAATCTTTGTCTGGGGTATCTGTCATTGCTGACCTGGAAGCTCAAACTATCTCTGCCCTTAACGTTCCGAGTCTGGGAACCTTGACATTTAATGTAGTCAACTTTGATAATGTCATCGGCACAATTAACGATGACATTATCAAAGGCGACGGTCAAAACAATCAATTATCTGGTCTAGCTGGGAATGATACATTCAAGGCCAGTCGAGGTAACGACAGCATTGATGGTGGTGATGGCTTTGATACCGTAGACTACAGCATTTTAGGCAAAAGCATCACCCTGTCAGGAGTAGGGACAATTAAAAAAGCTGGCGGATTTGGTACAGACACAGTCTTTCAAGTAGAAAGGGTAATTGCTGATGCTAGTGTTGGCAACAACACCATAGATGCATCCCAATCTTTGTCTGGGGTATCTGCCATTGCTGACCTGGAAGCTCAAACGATCTCTGCCCTTAACGTTCCGGGTCTGGGAACCTTGACATTTAATGTAGTCAATTTTGATAATGTCATCGGCACAATTAACGACGACAGCATTAAAGGCAACGGTCAAAATAATCAATTATCTGGTCTGGCTGGCAACGACCTAATTGATGGTAGAGATGGCAACGACCTAATTGATGGTGGAGATGGCAACGACACATTGATAGGCGGTACAGGCGATGACACCTTTGAGGGCAGCAAGGGTAACGACAGCATTGATGGCGGAGATGGCTTTGATACAGCAGATTACAGCAAACTAGGTAAAACTATCACCCTCTCCGGTGTAGGAACAATTACCAAAGCTGGTGGATTTGGTACAGACACAGTCTTTAAAGTAGAAACAGTTATTGCTGATGCTAGCGTTGCCAATAACACGATAGATTCCTCCCAATCTGTTGGTGGTGTATCTGTCACCGCTAACTTACAGGAGCAAACAATCTCTGCCAATAACGTTCCCCAACTTGGGACAATAACATTTAATGTAATCAACTTTGATAATCTCATCGGTACAAATGAAAGTGACAGCATTACTGGCGATAGCCAAAATAACCGATTAGTCGGCAATGCTGGTAATGACACTATCTCCGGTGGCTTCGGTAATGACACCATCATCGGTGGACAAGGTAACGATGTTCTCACAGGTGGCTTTGGTGGAGATAAGTTTGTTTTCAACAGTGTTAATGATGGTCTTGACACCATCACAGATTATAACTTTGGTCAAAGCGACGTAATCCAAGTTTCTAAAGTAGGCTTTGGTAGTACTAACAGTAGCGACTTTTCCTACAACGCCTCTAACGGTAAGTTGTCTTTCTTAGGAAATCAATTCGCCTTCGTTGAAAATCTTTCATCCAATCTGAGTATTGAGTTGGTGTAAAATTACTAATAGTCACAACTCCATGACAAGTTAAAGCTTTTTGCAATTTGTTGTGGCAGCAGTGGGTAGCCATCAAAAAGTTTGGTTCTTCAGTACTTGGTATGCTAAATCAATTCACTAAAAAACTGAAAATATTCATGTTCGATAAAAGCAGGCTTTATCTTTTAAGATTTTAGGCTTTTCTAAGAATTTGGGTATTCTAAGTTTGATTGATTTTAAAGTCAAATCTTGATGTTTAAATAATAATTTGGCATAACAGCTATTAAAGACCCAATTTTTGTTGCAACATAACTATTGAACATACTAGTACAGCACAGCGTAAATAAACCACCCATTCCAAATCAATAGAACGCTCACCCTGTATTCATTTTGAATTTTGAATTTTGAATTCCGCCTTGCCGTACTAGTTGCTTCAACTCTCTCGACTTAAAACACCAGGGCAAACGTATCAAAAGTATAATAATCCTTTAATATCAAGGGTTTGGGCGTTGGATAATTTAGGCTATTTCATCAAGATCCTTATCCAGCAAAGGTTTCATAGATTTCGTGTGTTTGCCTTGCACACTGCCTAATTTTGGGTGTTGAATTTTTCCATTTTGATGATATTTTCTAAAAAATTAAGGAGTAAACTTTGTGGCATTTACAATCAATGAATTATTCAAAAAATTATCTTTGAAATATTTACCAATCATTACAGCCATAATAACGATTATCCCATTACCAGTTAAAGCAGCCACATTTTTAGTAACTGAACGCGCTGTTTTAGGAGGCAATGATTTAGTTAATTGGGGAAGTTTAGGTAAAGTCTTCAATCCCTCGGCTCCCGACTTTTCTGTTTTTTTACCTAAATCTTTCTCAGCAACATCTCAAGGTGGTTTAGGGTTAGATATAAATATAGCTCCAACAAATAATCCTCAGGTTACTCCACCGTTTGTTTTTCAAACTTTACCTTCCCCTGGGATTCGGAGTAACTTCGCTCAAGGAGATTTTATTCTCTTTGGAGGTATAGATCCAACAGGCTTTAGCCCTCTTCCTCCTGGTACTCCTGATCCTGGTACTCAGGGGAATGGTGAGCCTTTGACGATTAGTTTTGCCCAGCCTGTTTTTGGTGCGGGGACTCAAATAGCTATAGACACTAGTAAATTGAAAGTTGAAACTTCTATCACCGCTTTTGATAACGCCAATAACCTGTTGGGTACTTTCTCAGTTCCAAATATTTCGTCCTTAGCATTAGATAATTCGGCAGTTTTCTTGGGCATTCGTAGTGACACTGCAAACATTTCACGACTCGTTTTTAGCAGTTCTGCTCCCCAATATGGCTTGGCCATTAATCAGGTAAGCATTTTTGCAATTCCTGAATCAACTTATACCTTGGCGATATTGGCTTTTGGTGTTTCAGGTGCTGTTTTGAAACGACGCAAATGCACTTGATCCTCTCACAGCGTCGAAATAGATGGGAAACGCTATAAGACATACTCAAACTTCTGTAAGTGAGTTCCACATAATTCTGCCAAATTAAACTCAATGTCATACAAAGAATTAGAACACATCATAGAAGCTAAGATACAAAAAGCTATACGGAAGCATGAGATCGTAGTTGCTTTTATTAGTAGTATTACTGGCTTAATTTTTATAATGGGTTTGTTCCATGCTATTTTGCTGAACCACGCTCAAATTCAATCATTTTGCTTGAATTAATGACTGCTTAAATTCAATTAGCTTCGATTGTCAAGCGTTCCCTCCTGTGCATAAAACTAATCCAAGTTACACATATTTTTTATAAAAGGGAATTGCACTATGGAGGGTAAAAATAATGACAGGGCTATATTTGTCTTATTTTTGACTGTATTTATAGACTTGCTCGGCTTCGGAATTATTCTGCCGATACTGCCTTTGTATGCTGAACAATTTGGCGCAAAACCGAATGAAGCGACTCTACTAGTAGCTGTTTATTCTTTAATGCAGTTCTTATTTGCACCATTATGGGGTAGTTTTAGCGATCGCTACGGTCGTCGTCCGATTTTATTATTGACTTTATTAGGTTCTGTAGTAGCATACACAGGGTTGGGCTTTGCCAACTCATTATGGATTTTGTTTATTGCTCGTAGTCTCGCCGGGATTATGTCAGGGAATATTTCTACTGCTCAGGCGTACATAGCAGATATTACCACGCCACTGAATCGCGCTCGTGGCATGGGCATAATCGGAGCAGCTTTTGGTCTTGGCTTCATTCTCGGCCCAGCGATTGGAGGTCTTTTGATCGGATCTGATCCGAACAACGCTAACTTTCATCTACCGTCGTTGTTCGCAGCCGGATTATCTTTATTGGCATTGCTTTGTGGTTTGATGTTACTTCCAGAATCCCTAAATTCTGAAACTCAAGCCAAAATGCAAGCTCATCGCTACCGTCAGCGACAGCTAAACTTGCTGCAACTGTCACAGCGTCCACAATTTTTTATGCTTCTTGGCATCTACTTTTTAGTTACCTTTGCTGTTGCAGCTATGGACTCTACATTGGCCTTATGGTCTAAACAGCAATTAAATTGGGGCCCTCAACAAGTTAGTTATCTTTTTGCCTTCATGGGGATTGTTAGCACAATCATTCAAGGAGGACTCATCGGTTTCCTCAAGAAACAGTTTGGTGAAATAAAGTTACTTACCTTGGGGATATTAGGGTTAGGTTTAGGATTACTACTAATTGGATTCTCACAAAGCTTAGTTTTATTGTTGGTCGCTACCACGCTGATGGCATGGGGAATTAGTGTCAGCCAACCAATATTAAACAGCCTAATTTCTCAGATGACACCCGCAGAGGAACAAGGACAAATATTAGGAATTGCCAGTTCTTGTTCTGCGTTGGCACGCATCGGTGGGCCAACATGGGCAGGGATTAGTTTTATGAAGTTTGGGAGTTCTGCTCCTTTTTTGAGTGGATTTTTAGTAATGCTAGTAGCTTTGACTCTTAGTTTGCGAGTGACTAAAAGCGCATCTGAATCAAAAACAGAACGTGTAGCCTGAAAATACTGGTTTCGTAGTTAATCTTTCTTCCGCTTATAGGACAATACGCTTTTTTACTTTACGTCTTAAATTACGAATTACGAATTAATATGACCGGTCGCCGAGTACTGTTTTTAGGCATTATTGTCAGCATCCTCCTCACCTACGCAATTTGGATTGGTGGGAGCATTCCTGCAAGTATCATTAAACTTCCTGACCAAGGATTAAACTGGTACTACTGGAAGCTTCCCAACCCGACGTTTTGGAGTCGAGCGACAGCTTGGGGCATGTACCTTGGGCATCAGTTTAGCATCTGGGCATGTATTTTGTGGGCGCAGCGATCGCAGTTGAAATACAAATCAGCGTTGCACCCCATCAATTACCTCATGCTTACCATTAATGGTGCATTCATTGCTTTACACTTTCTCCAGACCTATATTTGGTACGATGCTCTAGCTCAAGATACTTCAATTTGGGCTTCTCAAGGTGCAGTTGTACTCTTACTGGTGTTCGTACTGATTTTAGAAACACCTCGACGCGGTTTGTTTTTTGGCAATTCTGTTCCATTTAATCTACAGTTTTTGGAAATTATCAAGCTGTACCACGGCTATTTTTTCTCCTTCGCCGCTATCTACACCTTTTGGTATCATCCAATGGAAGCGACTTTGGGACACTTAATTGGTTTTCTCTATATGTTCTTGCTTCTGCTCCAATCGTCGTTGATCTTTAACCGCAGCCATGTAAACCGTTGGTGGACATTCGCTTTAGAAATAACAGTTATTTTACATAGTGTCGTTGTATCACTAATGCTTGGACAAAGCAAGTGGCCAACATTTCTCTTTGGTTTTCTTGGTATTTTAGTACTTACTCAACTCCACGGGCTACCTTTAGGTATCTTGACTAAACGTACTATCTATGGAGCCTTTTTAGTGAGTGTACTGGCCGTTTATGCACTGACTGAACGCGGCTTGGGCAGAATTTACGAAGTAACCTATATTCCTCTGATTGAGTTTGGACTAGTTGGTGTAATTTACTTAATCTTCCTGCTCATCTTATGGATGATTTCTCGTTTACCTATCAAGACTTAATATGATGGAATGGCACTAAGAAGGCTTTTCAAACGTTCTCTTAGTACATTCCACTCTTATTCAGGCTCGTCAATATTTAGATGCGTTTACCCTATAGCAAGATTCGTATTATGATACAATATCAACCCTAAACAAAGATTAAAAAAATCACAATTTTACTCGCCTGTACTAAGGGTTTTTTGCTGTTGATAAAGCTGTTTAAACTGCTGCTGTTGTATTTTATGATCCACAATTGGGTCGGGATAGCCAACAGCATGACGTTCTAAAGATGGAATTTTACCAGTAACTAAATATTCGGTATCTACAGACCGCAATTCTGATACCCATTGCCGAATATATTCACCATCTGGGTCAAATTTTTGTGTTTGACTAGCTGGGTTAAAAATCCGCACAGGTTTAGGATCCATTCCACTAGAAGCACTCCATTGCCAACCGCCATTATTAGCAGATAAATCACCGTCAATCAACTTCTGCATAAAGTATTTTTCTCCCAATTGGGGATTAATTAGCAAGTCTTTGGTGAGAAAACTAGCAACAATCATTCGACAACGGTTGTGCATCCAGCCGCTTTCATTCAATTGGCGCATGGCTGCATCTACAATGGGGTAGCCAGTTCTGCCTTCACACCAAGCTTGGAAATGTTCTTCGTTTATTTCCCAGGGAAAATTCTTAAAGGTGTCGCGGAAAGCACCATCAGCTAATTCGGGGAAGTTATACATTGCATGTTGATAAAACTCCCGCCAAGCTAATTCTTGTTGCCACGTGCGAATATTAACTGCTGTTTCTTCACTGCGACTATTTTCTAGTGCTTCTATGGTGGCTTGCCAAACGCTACGAATGCCAATTACGCCAAATTTCAAAGCTGCACTCAGTTGTGATGTGCCTTCAACTGCGGGGAAATTTCTCTGTTCTTGATATTCATTAATAGCTTTATAAGTAAATTCTTCTAATCGTTCTTGTGCCGCCGCTTCTCCGGGTGCAATAATCAATTCTTCATCCCAAATAAACCCTAAATCTTTCGCTGAAGGTAATGCGATCGCTCCTGTAAGTTTTGCAATTTCTTGTTCCGTTTCTGTTAAGCCTTCAACATTTTGCAGTGTTTCTACTGGTTTTGCTTTCGGTTTGGTAATCCAATTTTTCCAGAAGGGGGTGTAAACTGTGTAGGGACTATTACCACCCGTGCGGATCTCATCTGGAGAGTTGAGGATTTGATCCCAGTTTTGATTAAGAAACTCAATGCCTTTTTCTTTAAGTGCATCTATAACGGTGCGATCGCGTTCTTGCGAATAAGGTTCTACATCCCAATTCCAAAAAACAGCTTTAGCATTTATTGCCTCTGCTAAAGCTGGTATGGCTTGTACAGGATCGGCGTGGAGTATTAATAACTGGCTACCAACTTGAGTATATCGCTCTTGGAGTTTCTGCAAACAGCCAATCATATAAGTTACTCTCACAGGAGCAATATCATCCCGTTCTAGAATATTCGGATCGAGGCAAAATACACCTACCACCTTTTGACTCTGCCGTTTTGCCGCAGCCAGTCCCGTATTGTCAGAAATGCGTAAATCGCGCCGATGCCAAAACAAAATTAAGTCAGACATTCTATACTGCATATAGTTCACCCGTACTAGCTTAGATGCTAGTGGTACTAATGAACATCATTCTGGCGATAAATTTATTCTGGGCATTGGGCATTGGGGAAAGATTTACTGCAACTTCCCTCATCTCGCTTATCCTCTCATTCCCTATGCCCATGTCCCATGCCCTATTACCAATTCCCCGGTTTATCAGTCGGAATAGTGGTTTTTTGTTTTAAAGATAGAGTATACTCTTCTTAACAGTTAATTAGTCTTTTTGTCATGGCTAACCTACTACTTGACGACGGTACGATTGAGAGCGATTTAGGCGAAATAGCTCTTGAACTTGCGCTTCTTGGCATTCAACTCAGACATTACGATCCAGGAACATCGCTACTCTTCCCCAATCTGTTAGACCAGGATGTTTTAACTGAGGCTGAGAAACGTTATTATGTAGAACTGCATAACAGTGTCTTTGAATTTCTTCAGCACGAAAATGGCGCTATCTGGTGTGACTTGCTAAATGTGCATCCAGGTTCCTTCAATCTTCACCACCTGATCGCAACCTACGGCCGTTACCATACTCATCCTGCGGCTGAACCTCTCTACGTGTTGGCAGGAGAAATGATTTATGGCTTCGTGCGATCTGATGGCAGTCAGGTACAGCTTTTAATTCAGGCACAAGACTATCTATACATCCCCGCCGATGTTGAGCATTGGTGCAGTCCAACTGCGTCGTTGAATTTCAAAGGGATACGCTATTTTGCGATTGCAGAAGGTTGGGTTCCAAATTATACGGGTACTCAAGTTAGTGATTCGCTCAATAAGCCGCGTTAAAGCTTAATTTTATATTGGCGTAGCCCGCCGTAGCGATCGCCAGCTGACAACTTCACTCGACTTCCTCACAGAGAATTAACAGCGTTTCCATTTCTTTTGCTAGAGAAATCAACTCTGTCCAAGAGGAGCCACTAACTAAATTTTGAGCGTGAGCTAATCGATTTCGCAACTGTTCAGCAGACTTGAGGAAGCGTTCCCCGAACCGTTTGGATTTTAATCCCAATTGCTGGAGAAGTTCTGGCTGATTTAAAATCAACTCGCGTTTATCACAGAATTGCAAATAATCTAATAAATCTGTAGCTTCGTTTCTTTCTTGACTCTCTCGCCATAGCCGTTGAGCAACTTCTAAGCGTTCAGGTTTGAGGATTTTTTGCCAAGAATCTTGAGGATAGTAAATTCGCACCAGCCGCAGCAAATTCATTTCTAGCAGTGTTACTAAGCCAAACAGTAGCATTCGTGCGGGTGCTTTCTGCAAGTCGCCACAGGTAACAATACCACTTACTTGATTGCAGTCCAAGACAAACAATCGCGGAGTTTGTTGCAAAATGGGTAGCAACTTCATCAATGGGGTGGAAATGGCTATTAGTTCTTTGGGATGGAAGACTCGTTGATAGTCACCACATTTGCCTTCTTTACCTTGAATCAAGCTAGAGCGTTCTACATAACCACTAATAATATCTCCCGTCTCAACCCCGATAACATCAAAATTTTGTGCTTGCATCCAATGCAGCACTTCTGTCACCTTTGCATCGGCTGGCATCGCTTTGAGGGGTTCTGCTATGTATTCAATAGTGATATTGTTTTCAAATAAACTCCGCAGGTCTTGAGAACGCGATTTTAGATGTTTCATCCCCTAGATGTGAACTCTCGTTAAATCATCCTACGGCACTTATGCGATGTCTGCGACGGGCTACGCCTACGCTAGTCGAATTTTCTGCCAGATTCCCCCTACAATCGCTATTTCAACAAATACCATAGACTACTATCATACTATCCTAGTTGGTATAAAGACAGTGACGGTTAGACATTTTCACCCAAAAAAATATTTTGCAACTATAAAAAAATAAATCTTTATGTAGTTATTTGTGTAAGATTAGTTGATTAATTTTGCTAAAAATGCCGACAATTATCGCAAAAAAAATGTTATTACTAAAACGACATACCGAATTCATACTTGGTAAAATTTTACCAAGATAACCAAAATTGATAATAATATTATTATGCCAAGAAAAGAACAAGGATGGGTTACATTTCAAACCTCAGAGGACGAGCGGAAAATTCTAGAGGAGTTCTGCGAACATTCTCAACGCACCAAGACTGAGATTTTGCGGGAACTCGTGCGTAGTCTCAATCAGCACTCGCCAGCAACAGGATCACCACCAAATCAGCAGGAAAAACAGGAAGATATCTACTACACTCAAAAGCCTGACATAGAAAGTACTATTCAAAAGAAATCACTAAAAGTTAGCTCTCGTAATATTCTTAAAGGTGTTGTTAAACGAGTTGTTTATGGAGCAGTTAATAGTGAGGTAACTTTGGAAATTATTCATAAAGTAGAATTAACCTCGATTATCACCAGAGCTTCCGCAGAAGAATTAGAACTATCTGAAGGAAAAGAAGCTTATGCAGTCATTAAGTCTAACGATATTGTTATTGCTAGAGAATAGAAATACTTTATTTTAGCAATCTTCGATCAATCCCTTCAAGAAACGATAATAATCTTTGCTAAAAAAGATTTTCAAGCAAAACAGATAATTCTTAGTATAATCTTTGTTTTGCTTGCAAACTGTATAAGACTTTATACCAAAATTTGCAATGGGATTTTACGTAGGCGTAGCCCATCGTAAGCTTTGCTGCGCCCCTACTGACTCTAACCTTAATTTGGTACTTGCGATCCAATACGGTTCGGTTAACGTGTTCGTCTCTCGAATATCCCCTCAACCCATGCCAGTCGCTCCACTTGGGGAAACCCCAAGACTGCGCTGGCTCTTATCCGAACCGTATTGACTTGCGATCGCTCTCTTTCTATCTATGTAGAGATAGAAATCATCGTTAAAAAATAAACATAACACGGAGGTAGGGAAAAAACATGGAAATTTATCTTTGCATCTCACAATCTCTGCATCTTTTTGAACAGGGTTCTGTGCATTAAAATTTTCTCGTTTCCAATGGTGTTAAGGCTTTGAGTACGGTAAACCGTATTTGCTTGTTAGTTCCCAAAGATTAATTTAATTGTTAAGTTTAGTTACATAAATAAAAAATGCTGCAACATTCGTAAACAGGAAAAATTATGAAAATAGGTAGTATCCTTGAGGATCAAGACAAATTGAACAACTTTACGATGCAACCTGAATATTGCATCACACAAGTCAAGCTCTCTCAGAAATAAAACTTATTTAACAACATTGTTTAACATTGCGATGAAAGCTACAGATCAATTGGTGCATTTTTTAGAAGAAGAGTTGGGTATTTCTGATGGAGCAATTTCTCTTGCTTTGCGCCATTGTGAGCAAACTCCCAACTTCCTGGCTATGACCCTTTGGCAGTATGGACTGGTAACACTGGATCAGTTAGCCCAAATTTTTGATTGGTTAGAAACAGTATAAGCAGCTTCAACTCTTTAGACTGCCAATATCTAATTTTTCCATAAAGTCACATTCTCAATAGTTTTCATTCTAAGGATTGGTAATAAAATCTATGGCAATTAAAGAACAACCTAAATCACCTCGGTTTCGGCTTGTAGCTAATATATTACTGGCAGTATCAGGGCTATTCCTGCTCTTAAATTTATTTTTGCCTGGTTTATTTGCTTCTGGGCCTACTGGTGTTCCCTATAGTCTATTTATTCATCAAGTACAAGAAGGGGAAGTCAATCGCGTTTCCGTTGGTCAAAACCAGATCCTCTACGAACTAAAAACACAAAATGCCGAGCCTGGACAGGTGTTTGCAACTACACCAATCTTTGATTTAGAGTTACCCAAACTGCTAGAACAAAAGGGAGTTGAGTTTGCTGCTACACCTCCACCCAAGAATACTTGGATTACAACCCTTTTAAGTTGGGTGATTCCACCACTGATTTTTATTGGGATTTGGCAGTTCTTTCTTGCCCGTGGTGGTGGCGGTGGCCCCCAAGGTGCGCTTTCCATTGGTAAGAGCAAAGCTAAGGTTTACGTTGAAGGCGAATCAGCTAAAATTACCTTTGCAGATGTGGCTGGTGTAGAAGAAGCAAAAACCGAGTTAGTAGAAATTGTGGATTTCCTCAAGACTCCGGCACGATTTACGCAAATTGGCGCGAGGATTCCCAAAGGTGTGTTGTTAGTTGGCCCTCCAGGTACTGGTAAGACACTTTTAGCAAAAGCCGTAGCAGGAGAAGCAGGTGTTCCATTCTTCAGCATCTCTGGTTCTGAATTTGTGGAATTGTTTGTCGGTGTAGGTTCTTCCAGAGTGCGGGATTTGTTTGAGCAGGCGAAAAAACAGGCTCCTTGTATTATATTCATTGATGAATTAGATGCGATCGGTAAGTCTCGTAGCAGTAACGGCTTCTACGGTGGTAACGATGAGCGAGAACAGACCCTCAACCAGTTACTAACAGAGATGGATGGCTTTGCAGCTGGCGATGCAACGGTGATTGTCTTAGCTGCTACTAACCGCCCCGAAAGCCTTGATTCTGCATTGCTGCGTCCAGGTCGCTTTGACCGCCAAGTTTTGGTAGATCGTCCTGATTTATCTGGTCGGGAAGCGATTCTGAAGATTCACGCTCAAAAGGTAAAATTAGGAGATGATGTAAATTTAAAAGCGATCGCTACTCGTACTCCTGGTTTTGCTGGTGCAGATTTGGCAAACTTGGTCAACGAAGCCGCATTATTGGCTGCTCGTAATCTGCGTCAAAGTGTTGCTCAAGAAGACTTCGCCGAAGCAATTGAGCGGGTAGTCGCAGGTTTAGAGAAGAAGAGTCGCGTTATGAACGAAACTGAAAAAAAGATTGTTGCATACCATGAAGTTGGTCACGCAATGGTCGGGGCGCTAACCACAGGAAACGGTCGCGTAGAAAAGATTTCGATTATTCCCCGTGGGATGGCTGCTTTGGGCTACACTCTGCAATTACCAACTGAAGACCGCTTTTTGATGAATGAAGCAGAATTGCGGGGTCAAATTGCAACTCTACTAGGTGGACGTTCCGCCGAAGAGGTTGTTTTTAACAGTATTACAACAGGTGCTTCCAACGATTTGCAACGAGCAACTGACTTGGCAGAACGGATGGTGACATCTTATGGTATGAGCAAAGTCTTAGGGCCATTGGCTTACCAACAAGGACAACAATCGATGTTTTTGGGTAATGGTGGGGGTAATCCTCGGCGGGCGGTGAGTGAAGACACATCTAAAGCCATTGATAGCGAAGTCAAGGAAATTGTGGAAACAGCCCACGAACAAGCCCTAGAGATTCTCAGACAGAATCGAGACTTGCTAGAAACAATAGCAACCCAACTCTTAGAAACAGAAGTCATTGAAGGCGAAAAACTGCACAATTTGTTGAGTCAGGTTAAACCCCTAGCTAAAACAACCTCTGATTCTTTAGCATCTTAGAACCTTAAAAATTTGAAACGCATAAGCGCTTATGCGTTTCAAAAACCTCATCCACTCCTTAACAAAAGCGGTGCGTTTTTAATACTCTGGAACTGAAGGATCGATTTCTCGACTCCAAGCGGTAATTCCGCCTTTGACATTCGTCCCGACAATCCCAGCTTCCTTAAGAATGGCGAGGGCTTTTGCCGATCGCCCGCCCATCTTACAATGAGCAATTAAGCGGTGGCCGTTTAATATTTCCTTAACCTTGGCAACCCCATTGCCATTTTCAATATCTGGTAAGGGTACTAACACCGAACCCGGTATCTTAGCAATCTCGTACTCATTGGGGTTGCGGACATCCAGCAGGACAAAATCTTTTGCACCACTATCCAGCAATTCCTTCAAATCCTTAACAGTCATTTCTTGACTTTCCATCTGCTGTTTTGCCTCTTCTGCCTTAGCTTGGGGAATTCCGCAAAATTCTTCGTAGTCTACCAGCTTTTCTATCACTGGGCGAATCGGATTAGGACGCAGTTTCAACTCCCGAAATTTCATATCTAAGGCATTATATAGCAACAATCGCCCACTAAGAGTATTACCTTGTCCCAAAATGATTTTGACAGTTTCCGTTGCTTGGATTAAACCAATAATTCCTGGCAAAATCCCTAGTACTCCACCTTCTGCACAAGAGGGAACCATTCCTGGTGGTGGTGGTTCTGGGAAAAGGTCACGATAATTTGGCCCACCTTGGTAGTTAAATACAGTAGCTTGCCCTTCAAAGCGTAAAATTGAACCGTAAACGTTAGGCTTATTCAATAATACACAGGCATCGTTAACTAGATATCTGGTGGGGAAGTTATCAGTACCATCGACGACGATATCGTAAGGTTGCAGGATTTCTAGGGCGTTTTCGGAAGTTAAGCGGGTTTCGTATAAATCAACCTGGCAATAGGGGTTAATCTCGTGAATGCGGTTTTTTGCCGATTCAATCTTAGGTTTACCCACCCAAGATGTCCCGTGGATGACTTGGCGTTGCAGATTGGAAGTATCGACAACATCAAAATCGACAATCCCAATACGTCCAATACCCGCCGCCGCCAGATATAAGAGTAGTGGTGAACCTAATCCACCTGTACCAATACACTGTACACTGGCGGCTTTTAGGCGCTTCTGCCCTTCTAGTCCTACTTCCGGTAAAATTAGGTGTCGGGAGTAGCGTTCGTAATCGTCTTTGGTCAACTGGATTTCGTCCAGATTCGGGTTGAGCATAGCAGTTATGATCTGGGAGAGCGGAATATTATCCTATCGAAAAACTGTATCTTATATTAGAGATGTCTAGTAGGGAAGATGAATTTTCATCCGTCGTGGCGGCGAAAACCGTTACGAGTGACTGTCTTTAAACTAAACCATTAAATTAAATTTTCAATTGCCTCTGCTTGGAACTGATGACAATCGTCAAGGCTCCAACTTAGTAGTTCTCCAGATTTACCGTTTTGGACGCTAATTATTATATACGAGTATCCTTGCCAAGCGTATAGGCGATGTCTACGACTGGCTACGCCTACGCATTCTGAAGGGATAGCAGGATGATCTGGGTGGGAGTGAAAAATGCCGATAATGTTCAGTGAACGAGCCTCGCTACCGCGACGAGCTTCGCTAACGCGTGCTTCCTTTTGCATTTTTAGCATGACTTCGGGTGCGTAGGCGTAGCCCGTCGTAGACATCGCATATTGCCGTCTTTTACTTTCTGCTGTATGTTCCCCAGGAAACTCAGTAGCCGCTTCTGTGTTCCAGATGTTTTCTGTTGGTATGACTTCTATTACAGTTTTGCGCTCATTATCCAGATAGCCCAAAATTATACCGCAAGACTCATCTGGATAAGTGCTTTCTGTATGGGTGCGGATAGTTTGCAAGTGTTTTTGGGTAAGTTGAATCATTTCTGCATGTGTAATTTTACAATCACTGGATTTTATTTTGATCATAGCGATCGCAGCGAACGTTTAATACAGTAATCAAGCGCATATTGCCGTCTTTTACTTTCTGCTGTGCGTTCCCCTAAAAACTCAGCAGCCGCTTCTACAAAAAAAGGCAGGAGGAAAGAAATATTAAGTCTTCTTGGCTAAATCACTTCATGTATGCGTTTGTAATTTTTGTAACTTATAGCGATTATTGCACAGCGATTAGTTCACCGCAGGCATCACAGCACTCAATGATAAAAATATATATTTTTATCATTGAGCATCTTGTAAGTTTCTTGCTTTGAAAACTTCTGCTCCAGCTTGCTTTTGACTGCTGCTGTCTGCAAAATCTTTTTTAACTAGAAATTATTAAAATGTGAAGAACACACTAAGAGAATTTCTTAGCATAGATATATTTCGGCAACTAATGTAAAGAGTATGCAAAGATGCTTCTGAAAGTATGGACATTTAAGTAAATATTCAGTATTTGTTAATATCAGGTTATTTAAAGGTTCCCTATTTTTAAGCTAGACACCCACAGGCAATAGCGCACAACAAGGGTATGAGAATCACCTTCACTATTAAGAGTTAACTGTTCCCTATTTTCAAATTACTAGGATTTATGTATTGACAAAAAATAAAAGTATGAGGTGTGGTTTTCAGGCGTTGAAGCTCGATTTGGCAATGCTTTTTCAATGATGCCTACCTCCGCTATTAAATTGAAGATGATTGTAAAAAGTCTGAAATGACCGATTTCAGTCTATGTACACACTCATTAATTTTTATAGCGCATGACACTTTGATATGCAAATAGCTGCATGTTATTTGTAAGCTAGTTAACATAGTAGATTTTCAAGAAAATTACTGTCTCTCAAGGGTGACATAAAAATATGCCGAAAGTGTAAACTCTCGGCGAGTTCTTGTGTTCTAAAACAGTAGTAACTCCGGGCTGAAAACTATCAATTTACTGAAAACATTTATTAAGGAAGCGTAAAAGTTATGACAAATATCATTGGTATTATTGGAAGCAACTATGATGATATTTTACTGGGCAGTAATGGTGCTGACACGATTAAGGGTAAAGCAGATAACGACACACTGACTGGTGCTGGTGGCAAGGATAAATTTATTTACAATTTGGGTCACGGTACTGACACTATCACTGATTTTGGTGGGGTAGGTAAAGGAACAAACCCCACAGCAGGAGTCATTGCCGAAGTGGATACGCTTGAATTCCAGGGTGCTGGTTTTACTGCCAACAATCTCTTGCTTACCCAGAATGGTAACAATCTGGAAATCACTTTTGATGGCGTGGCTGATAGCAAAATTATCCTAAAAAACTTCAAATTAGAAGACTTGGAGAATCTGCCTGCAACTTCTTCACAACCAGCTATTGGCAATATCCTGTTTGATGGACAAACCAGCATCACCGACAGTTTTGATGTGTTTGATGCTGATTCCACTTTAACTACCCTGTTTAATAGGAACACTATTACGTTCCTCAATGACCTCAATAACAAAATTACGGGTTTAGATAACTCAGATGATGTCGTTAATGGTCAGGGGGGTAATGACTACATCGACGGCAAGAGTGGCAATGACTTGCTGCGAGGTGGTAGTGGTAATGATACTTTGATTGGTGGTGCTGGTAATGACACCCTCGACGGTGGTACTGGTGACGATTACTTGAATGTTGACGCTACACCTGGTAATAACTCTCTCCAGGGTGGTGCTGGTAACGATACCTTGAGTGCTGACGGATCACCTGGCGATAACCTACTAGATGGTGGTAATGGCAATGATTCTCTCTCTGTATCTAGTGGCTACTATGACCCTTATGTATCTGGGAATAACACCCTCAAGGGCGGTGCTGGTAACGATACCTTAAGTGCTTCCTTTTCAAAAGGTGATAACTTACTGGATGGTGGCGATGACAACGATCGTCTTTCTGTCAATCTTGCCAATGGTAATAATACTCTTAACGGCGGCAATGGTGACGATTATTTGAGCGCTAACATTTCAACAGGCGATAACCTACTAGATGGTGGCGATGGCAATGATTCTCTCTTTGCCTCTAACTTCGAGGGCTACAGATTTGATAACACATCAGGTAAGAACACCCTCAATGGTGGTGCTGGTAACGATTACTTAAATGTAAACTATTCACGAGGCGCTAATCTGCTTTCTGGTGGCGATGGAAATGACTATCTCTCCGGTTCTAGCTACGATCATGGCTTCGGAGGAGCATTGTATAAGACTACTGGAAATAACACCCTTAACGGTGGTGAAGGTGATGATAACTTGAATGTTGACTATTCATCAGGTGATAATTTGCTGAATGGAGACAATGGCAATGATTATCTTTCCGCCTCTGGCTACGAGTACGACGAATATGGCGACTACGATAAGTATGGCGAAGAAATCTATCGCCAAACGTCAGGCAATAATACCCTCAACGGTGGCGCTGGTGCAGATAAGTTGGTTGTTGATTATTCAACAGGCAATAACTTACTCTCTGGGGGTGATGGCAATGATACTCTTTCTGCATCTAACGCATTAGGTAATAACACTCTTTATGGTGGCAATGGTAATGACATCCTTACAGGAGGGAATGGTACTGATACCTTTGCTTTCAATAGTTACAATGAAGGCGTTGATAGTATTTATGGTTTCAACGCTACTAATGAACTGATTCAGGTATCTGCTACTAATTTTGGTGGCGGTTTATCACTAGGTTCACTTCAGACAAGTCAATTTACCATCGGCACATCTGCAACGACAAGCAATCAACGATTCATTTATGATAATTCTACAGGTGGATTGTTCTTTGACCAAGATGGCAGCGCAGGTGATTTTACTCAGGTAAAATTTGCCCAACTATCAGCTGGATTATTAGTAACCAACAATAATTTTGTGGTTGTTTAATCTTAATTAGGGATTTCCGAAAAATAAATTTAGCAGTCACGCAAAACTACACGGTATAGGGGCAATCTATTTAGGCGCTCTGCGGCTACTCTGTGAGTTATCTAACGGAGTAACAGCAGGATATTGCCCCTACCTACAGAATGTGAGATGCTATTTATTAGCTGATGTCTGCGTTTGTAAATTTTGACAATCTATAATGCTCGTTGCAGAGATATGTAAGATAGATATAGCGATCGCAATATCTCCATCATCGCTACATTCAAAAAGTGAGATATCTATTTTATATCACTCCTTCAAAATTTTTTACTATTTTCTGCTTTCTTATTACCTATAAACTAGAAGAGTATAAAGAATTGATAAAGCTTAGTATTTGTGTATACATTTATCAGCAAATAATGTGAAGAGTATGCAAAGACGGTTTTTTAAATATAGACATCTAAGTAAGATATTGACTATGTAGTTATTTTGAGGCAATTGAGATGTTCTCTATGTTCAAACTCGACATCCACGGAGAATAGCTTACAAGCTAGGCATAAAAATATCTTTGCCGCTCAAAAATTAACTATTTCCTATTTTGAAGCTTGTAGGACTTAGGCACTGGCAAAAAACCAAATATAAAAAGTGGTTTTTAGGTATTCAAGGTTGATTTTTTGATGGTTGTTCGCTGATTTCTACTGTACAATTATCTGGAATTCACAGCTTGAGTAATTTGTATAGTGCTTAAGGCTTAGATAGTTTGAGATAGTTATAGGACTTACGCATCAACAAATGTAGGTTCAATTCATGAATTGAACCTAGAGAAAATCAAGGTTTTCACTGTCTTTCTACTAGCTTTAAGTTAGATAATTGTTACGTAGAATCCCATTCTCTAGGTGAATCTTCGAGAAATATATTGTTTCTCAAGAGGATCGAAAACGTCAAGTTTTGGTGGATTCTTGTGTCCGAAAACATCGCTGACAGCAGTGTAAGAACTGAAGTTATAGAAAAATCAATTTAGGTAGGTAAAATTTATGGCAAAGATCATTGTTGGAACCAACGGTAATGATACCCTATCCGGTAATAACGGCGACACCTTAACTGGTGGAGGTGGCAACGATATTTACAATATCGCGGCCGGCGCGATTTCCATTACAGATTTTGGCGGCATAGGTCAAGGAACAAATCCGACAGCAGGAGTCATTGCCGAAGTGGATACCCTAATATTCCAAGGTAATGGCTTGACTGCTCGAAATCTTCTGCTTACCCAGAATGGCAGCAATCTGGAAATCACCTTTGAAAATAATTTAAATACTCAAGTCATTCTGCAAAACTTTGCCCTGGAAAACCTGGATAACCTTAGCACATCTACAGGAGCAACTGTAGACTTGGGCAATATCGTGTTTAATGGTCAAACTATCACTACAGACAGCTTTGATGTCTTCAATGCCGACTCCACCCAAAGCACTATCTTCAACAAAAATACAGTCACCTTCCTTAACGACCTGAACAATAATGTTAGCGGTTTTGATGACTCAGATGATGTCATCAATGGTCAGGGAGGTGATGACATCATTGATGGCAAAAGTGGCAACGACTTGCTGCGGGGTGGTGCTGGGAATAATACTCTCTACGGAGGTGCAGGTGACGATACCTTGAGTGCTAGCGCTTCAAAAGGTGATAACCTGCTCTCTGGGGACGATGGTAATGATTATATTGATGTCTTTGGCAGGTATAACTCGAACTATGGTAAATCCGACACTCGCTCAACAGGCAATAACACCCTCAACGGAGGCGCAGGTGATGATACCTTGATTGCTAGCGCTTCAAAAGGTGATAACCTGCTCTCTGGTGGCGATGGCAATGATTCTCTCTCTATCTCTGGCTCTTACACGACGCTTTACGTTATCAATGACTCTCGCTCAACAGGCAATAACACCCTCAAGGGAGGTGCAGGTGATGATACCTTGAGTGCTGGTGGTTCAAAAGGCGATAACCTGCTCTCTGGTGGCAATGGCAATGATTATCTTGACATTTCTGGCTTCTACAGGGGTTACCGTGGTGTATCCGACTCTCGCTCAACAGGCAATAACACCCTCAACGGAGGTGCAGGTGACGATACCTTGACGGCTGGTGGTTCAACAGGCGATAACCTGTTCTCTGGGGGCGATGGCAATGATTCTCTCTCCGTTTCTGGCAGCGACTTCAGCCTCTACAGCAATGACACTCGCTCAACAGGCAATAACACCCTCAACGGAGGTGCAGGTGACGATACCTTGAGTGCTGGTGGTTCAACAGGTGATAACTTCCTCTCTGGAGGCGATGGTAATGATTCTTTTGACATTTCTGGCAGCTACTCCAGCAGGGCCTACTTGTACTCTCGCTCAACAGGCAATAACACCCTCAACGGAGGTGCAGGTGACGATACCTTGCTGGCTGGCGGTTCAACAGGCAATAACCTGCTGTCTGGGGGTGATGGCAATGATTATCTTGACATTTCTGGCAGCTACTCCAGCACGGGCTACTTAGACTACTTAGACTCTCGCTCAACAGGTAATAACACCCTCTACGGAGGGGCAGGTGACGATACCTTGCTGGCTGGCGGTTCAACAGGCAATAACCTGCTCTCTGGGGGCGATGGTAATGATTATCTTGACCTCTCTGGCAGCGACTTCAGCACAGGCAATAACACCCTTGATGGTGGCAGTGGCAATGATATCCTCACAGGTGGCAATGGTAATGACATCCTCATAGGAGGGAGCGGGATTGATACCTTTGTTTTCAATAGTTACAACAATAAAGGCGTTGACACTATTTATGATTTCAATGCCACTAATGAACTGATTCAGGTATCAGCTACTGTTTTTGGTGGCGGTTTATCAAAAGGTTCACTTCAGACAAGTCAGTTTACCATTGGAACATCTGCAACGACAGGCGATCAACGGTTCATTTATGATAATTCTACAGGTGGATTGTTCTTTGACCAAGATGGCAGTGCGGCTGGGTTTACTCAGGTAAAATTTGCTCAACTATCAACTGGATTGTCACTAACCAACAACAATTTTGTGGTTGGTTAATCTTGATTATATAGAGACGCAAATTTTCGCGTCTCTACTAAAGTTGATTCAGCGCTTTGAGTTGCAGATATCGCTCAACTATCTGATCGGCAATTTGATTGGCTGGTGCATCTAGTACTAATACGCCTTTTTGCTTCAATTGAGCAAAAGCTACTTGTCGTTGCATTAATAAATCTAGTGCCACTGCACGGGCATAAGTATTTGTAACATTATCTGTAAAGGTATGTGCCAGACGATCAACTTGCGGATCTCGCAGTGTTACGCAAAATGGTAAATAGCGCGGTGCTAGCTTGGAAAGTGCAGCCAGGAGTTCGGTAGAAGCGGTGACATCAACTAAGTCGGTAATCACGACTACCAACGCTCTGCGAGTTTGACGCTGCAAAACATTTGTTACTGCCCCCAAATAATCAGATTCAAATAAAACTGGTTGAATTGGAGTTAAGCGATCGATTAGCTGATTTAAATGATGTTGACCGCGTTCTGGGGGAATCCACGTATGCATCTGGCGGTCAAATACACCAACACCCACGCGATCGCCTCGATGTAATCCCGCCAATGCTAAGGATAAGGTTGCATTCAAACCCCAGTCAAATCTCTGCAAATTCTGCACCTTTGCGGTCATCAAGCGGCCGCGATCGAGCAAGATAAGTAAAGTTTGTTCCTGTTCTGGTTCTAGAACCCTCACCAGTGGCGTTGCATTGCCGTAAGCCCCAACGCGACGGGCGGTAGCTTTCCAATCAATAAACCGCAAATCGTCGCCAGTGCGATAGTTTCGCAGTTCGGCAAACTCTGTACCAATACCAGTTTTACGTTGACGGATCGATCCTGATGATTGCAATGTCAAACGAATTGTGAGCGATCGCAATCCCACCAAATCAGGATAAACTTTCACTGGCAGACTTTGGGGAATTTGCCAATCATCCCAAGCTAATCCCCAAATTCCCAACTGTCGGACTTGAATATTTCCCCAAGGAAACTCGCCGCGCTGTTTCGGGTTGACGGTATATGTCAATTCTTGAGTGGTATTACTGGGAATAATCGCTCGGTGTGCAGGTGTTGATACATCAAATCCTATGGGATAGTAATCGCAGATTTCAATTAAGGCGTTGGTATTTGGCGATGTTACTTTTAGGATTACTGGATTATCACGTCCAATAGATAATCGGGATGGTAATTCGCGGGTAATTTCCACGCGAGAACGCCGCACTTGTAAACCATCTGCAACCATCAACCCAAGAATTATGGCATCAAATAACACAATGATAGCGATGGTTGCTTTAATGCTGAGAAAAAGGTATAGGATCGGGGCGTAGGCGTAGCCCGCCGTAGGCATTGCTATACCTAAAACCAGCAACAAATAAACTCTTCTGGAAGGAAGCATTTTAGAAGTTAGAAGAATGACGATTAGTTTAACCTACATCATCATGGGCAAAGCGATTAAATAGGAAGTCTAGAGCATAATTACGTAGTTGAGATAGGACTCATATTTGATTTTTGAACAAAACTCAGTACACCTTTATTCCTTCTTCCCAGTCCCCAGTCCCCAGTCCCTTACCTCTACGAGTGATTCAGAAATCAAATCGGATTGCTATAGTATTGTGGATCTTCCATAATATGGGCGTGATCGCGTGGACAAGAAAAAGGAATTTCCATGACTTCACCAATTTTTGCGTGTGTCCCATTAGTCATCATTACCAATTAATTTATCTGCTAAAAATAGTGCTTCGTCGATATCATGGGTAATCATCAGCACTGTACAACGGTTATCGCCCCAAATTTTGAGTAATTCTTCTTGTGTATGCACTCAGTAAATTGGGGTAAGGAGAAAAAAGAAGAAGGAAGATTGGTACACCTTGCGTCGTAGAATATGACACATGAGGCAAACAGCACCCGCAGAGAAATTAATGACCGTATTGCTGCAATCTATCGACCCGAAAGAGATTGCAGACGAGTCACTGCATCAAACAATAGAGTCAATCACCCATACGCCGGATCGAATAGTACAACTGGTTGCACCGTAGGAAAACAAATTTGATAACGAGCTTTGCTAATCCGTTATCTGTAGGAGGGTTTATGACAACTGTTAACCACTTGTCTTTTGCATTAAAACTTTTCACTGCTTTAGGCTGCGGACTGGTAGCGGGAGTATTCTTTGCCTTCTCGACTTTTGTAATGAGCGCTCTGGCTCGACTTCAGCCGAGAGAAGGGATTGTCGCCATGCAATCGATCAATATCACAGCGATTAATCCGTTGTTTATGGTAGCGCTCTTTGGAACGGCTTTAGCTTGCACTTTAACAGCGATCGCCTCGCTGTTAAAATGGCATCGACCTGATGCGGTTTACTTATTGGTTGGTAGCTTGCTCTATCTCGTTGGCACTATTCTGGTGACGATCGCCTTCAATGTGCCTTTGAATGATGCCCTAGCGATCGCCAAACCAGATAGTGCTGAGGGTGCAAATCTATGGGCTAGATATCTGACCAACTGGACGCTCTGGAACCATGTTCGGACAATCGCAGCGTTTGGAGCAGCAGCATTACTGACGATCGCGCTCTGTAAGCAAAGGGTGCAATAGGAATTGGGAATGCGCTATTGGTGCTTTCTCAAACAGGCGCGGATGGTGTAATGGACATCTGATTCTTAATCCTGTATGTACCTCATTTACTTGCAAACTACTGTATATATATGTACATAGAAGCGGCCAAGGTGGTTAGGACATCAACAATGAAACTTAGATACAAAAAGACTTTTCATGCAGTCCCCAGTCCCTTGCTATATGTTTCAAGATTTTAAGGAAATAGTCTTGTCAAGAAAATTACCAATACAGTCTCACGTTACCAGAGGCTAGCACCAAGAAGGTAAGCGGGGAATCTATTGTTTTTAGACAAGTTTTTTAATATACGGAATGACTCAAGTACGGTTACACTACCGACAGAATAATCACTGTTGCTGGAATACCGACGGATGTATAAAAATCTTAAAAAATTTACTGCTATTTTTTTGTTGGTTTTTCTGTTGATTGTTTCTATCAACTTTGCAGTCATTGCTCAAGATAGTTCAGATGGCCCTGCTGTAAACTTGGCATCGCCTCAGATATGTTCAGTGCCTCCTAGTCTTAAAACTCAACAAGTCATTGCCGACAATGGACGTAACCAAGTTAAAATGGGCGATCGCATCAGGGTAAGAGTTGAAGGATTATCAGCAGCAACTAGAAGTGCAACGACTAATGCCACCAATTCGTTTGATCCTCGGCAATTAGTGTTGTACCTCGATGGCTATGAACTGGAGGATGTCCACGGAGAACCAGTCATTGTCATGGTTCCAGGTAAAGATCAACAGAAAATTGTTGATGATAATTGGTTAGCCTTTCGACTTGAACGTACCGACTCATCGCAAGCTGCATGGAATGCCCTTCTTGGTAGAGCAAATAGATATAGTATTAACGTGATAGCGGGGGTAGGCTGTCCCAGAAAACTGGCGATTCCAGTGAGTAATCCTCTATCACCTCCTCAATTAAAAATAGTTCTGTTTTCGTGGCGATTTTGGCTGTGTCTGTTTTTACTTGTAGCTATTGTATTAATATTTATTAGGTATTGCCGCAGTACTCTTCGTAGCCCTGGAATAGAAGGGGTTTACTCTCAAAAAGAGGTGATTGGTGGTCAGGAACTGTTGATACCAGAAAAGGCTGATCTTGATAAAGAGAATCGCAAAAGCCGAATTGCTCAATTTTTCCTTGGTAGAAAGAAATTAAACAGAAATCCCTTCAGTCTATCGATATCTCAACTTGCTTTTTGGACATTTCTAATTTTTGGTGCTTATCTGATTATCTACGGCATAACAGGAGATTATACCAATGTTTTGACAAGTCAATCACTAGTTTTATTAGGAATTAACTCTGTAACTGCATTTGGTACTTCATTAATTGATGGACAGGGTAATGAAAGAAAGAGAAAAGGTAGTCAACGCATTTCTGAGGGATTTTTCTATGATATATTATCTGATATTAATGGAGTCAACTTTCATCGGTTCCAAACATTTATTTGGACAGTTGCGATCGGACTATTCTTTGTTTGGGAGGTAATTAAAAATCTGGCAATGCCAGAATTTGATGAAACACTTCTGACACTACAAGGAATCAGTGCTGCTACATATCTAGGACTTAGAGGACAAGAACAGCACGGGATGACAGAAAGCGTGGAATCTACATCCCAAGAAAATAGCACATCTGAACAACCACTTCCAACAGTAGAAGACAATCCACCGGAGAGTCATTCATGAATCTATTCCATTAATAAAATCACGAGAAACATAACCAGGACTTACGCAAAAAATAGCCCAAACCTTGAGTTTCCGGTAGGGGCAATTCGTGAATTGCCCCTACCGCGTGTAGTTTTGCGTAAGTCCTAATAACATAAGCAGCTAACGTAGTGGGTTATATTATTTCAATTTCAATTTGATACAAATACGTTGGTAAGATAGCACAATTGTCATCAGCTAAAAAGCATCTAATTTGCATAATCTAATTAAACATAACTCTTGTGGGGTGGGCAACATGAGCGCCCAGCTTATGCAATTTAAATGTGGAACACCCAGTCTTATCGGCGGATCTTTAAACAGAAATAATATAACCTTGACTACTTTCATTATTTTTTCAATTGTTCTAAATAAACAGCAATCTTTATCATAATGCTGTTACATATTTGTTAAGAATAGTTACAAACTCTTAACACAAGGAAATATTTTTTATGGCAGTTTCACTTGAAAAGAATGCACCACATCAGGTTGTTATCGTTGGTGGTGGTTTTGGTGGACTGTATGCAGCAAAGGGTCTGAATGCAGCGAATGTAAATGTTACTCTCATTGATAAACGTAACTTTCACCTATTTCAGCCGCTTTTATATCAAGTTGCCACAGGTACGCTATCACCTTCTGATATTTCCGCACCATTGCGATCTGTATTTAGCAAAAGCAAGAATACAAAGGTGTTGTTGGGAGAAGTAAATGAGATTGATCCAAAAGCGCAACAAATTATTCTGGGCGATGAAGTAGTACCTTATGATACATTAATTGTGGCCACAGGTGCTAACCATTCCTATTTTGGTAAAGATCACTGGGAAAAAGTTGCTCCTGGTTTGAAAACTGTGGAAGATGCGATAGAAATGCGTCGCCGGATATTTGGCGCATTTGAAGCAGCAGAAAAAGAAACTGATCCAGAAAAACGCCGTGCTTTCTTGAATTTTGTGATTGTGGGGGGTGGGCCAACTGGTGTAGAATTAGCAGGTGCGATCGCAGAATTGGCATACAAAACTCTCAAAGAAGATTTCCGCAGCATCGACACCTCAGAAACGAAGATTTTACTATTACAAGGGGGCCCTCGCATCCTCCCACACATTGCGCCAGAGTTATCGGCATCAGCAGCAGTAGCTTTGCAAAAGTTAGGTGTAGAACTCCACACTCATACTAGGGTGACAAATATTGAAGGTGGTATCGTTACTTTCAAGCAAGGCAATGAATTTACAGAAATTGCCTCAGACACTATATTGTGGGCAGCAGGTGTCCAAGGTTCCCCAATGGGGAAAGTCTTAGCAGAAAGTACAGGTGTAGAATGCGATTACTCTGGGCGGGTAATTGTAGAACCTGACTTGTCTATCGAAGGTTATAACAACATTTTCGTAATTGGAGATTTAGCTAACTTCTCCCACCAAGATAGTAAAGTCTTACCTGGTGTTGCACCTGTAGCTAAACAACAAGGAGAGTATGTAGGTAAATTAATTCAACGACGGCTTCAAGGTAAGACTTTGCCACAATTTCGTTACAATGATGTGGGTAGTTTGGCGATGATTGGGCAAAATTTAGCTGTTGTAGATTTAGGCTTAATCAAACTCACAGGTTTCATTGCTTGGGCATTTTGGCTATTAGTTCACATCTACTTCTTAATCGAGTTTGACACTAAATTACTAGTAGTATTTCAGTGGGCATGGAATTATATCACTCGTAATCGTCGCTCTAGATTGATTACAGGTCGAGAAGACATTGGAGAAGCAAAAACTGTAAACAAGATTGTGCAACAACCTTCTGGTACACTTCTGTAACTAATAACCAAAACCCTGATTTTCAGGTAGGGGCAATTCATGAATTGCCCCTACATCGTATATTTTTGCGTAAAAATATATATTTTCTTCCTCCTGCCTCCAGGAGGAACTGCCCTCTAGCTTGCTTCGATAAGCAAATATAACTACTACTTTTAATTGGGTATAACCCGTATGGTCTATGGTTTTAAGTCACTTTTAGAGATTTTATAATATAAGTAAGACTTAAAAATTAGCCTTCAGCTGTATATATGAAAATACTCTCATCAGAGCTAGTCCATTTGGGATTTGGAAAATATGTGCGTTCTGACCAAGTAACAGCAGTTATACCAATAGAAGAAGAACGAGGCCCAGGGCGACGGACTTTTGTTCACATTCAAGGCCAAAGCGATCCAATTATCGCCTCTCGCGCTGAAGATACGATCGTGCGTGATTTAGTACAAGAGCCACGCGAAGTTACCCAAGCACGTCAGCAGCAGGAAATTCTTCAAGATTTATTAGTGAATTTAGGTAATGTTAATTCAACTGTGCGTAGAATTAGCCGTGATGAAGGCACTTTGGATCTTGATTTGTTAGAGCGACGAATTAAGCAAGTTCTTGAAAATTAATTGCAGAAGTCAGCAAACTAAAGACGGAGAACGATATTGCTGAATACAGTTACAGACGAGGTTTCAGTATCAGAGACACAAACAAGGCCAGCAAAGTTGTGGATACCTGAACGGGTACTGTTTACACCTGCTGCCTTAGATGAGGTTTGGGGGCAGCAGATTCTTGCACGTGTACAGTCACTCAACTTACCAATCGAAGAATTATCACAGAATCGTCTGAAGGGACTGCGCGGTGAGTCTGAGCGGGATACTTATAACATCGCCAAACGTACCTTAGCAGTGGTTACTGCACCACCCAGTTCTTTTAAGCTGAGTCCCATTCCACCTTCTGCGGATTGGCAGTTTCACATTGCTGAAGGTTGTCCCGCTCATTGTCAATACTGCTACTTAGCTGGTAGCTTGTCAGGGCCACCTGTCATCCGCGTTTTTGCTAACTTACCGCAGATATTAGAGAACTTAGCTAACTATGAGCAACAAGGTAAAAACACGAGTTTTGAAGTTAGCTGTTACACAGACCCATTAGGTATTGAGCATCTAACTGGAAGCCTCGCTGAATGTATCCGTTACTTTGGCAGTCGTAGTAATGCACATTTACGTTGGGTATCGAAATTTGATGCTGTGGATAGGTTACTCGACTTACCACACAATGGGCATACCCGTTGTCGGATGAGTGTTAATGCAGCACCGATTTCTGGCAAGTTTGAAGGTGGCACAGCGTCCGTAACATCCAGACTGAATGCATTGCGACGGTTAGCGCTACCATTAGACCGTGGCGGTGGTGGTTATCCAGTAGGCTTGGTTATCGCACCAATTATGCCGATAGATGATTGGGAGATGCACTATAGTTGTTTGTTTGACCGGATAAACGAGGCACTGGATTTTGACTGTAACCTTACCTTTGAGTTAATCTCACATCGGTTCACACCAGGGTCAAAAGAAGTTTTACAAACTTGGTATCCGCAATCAAAATTAGAGATGGATGAGGCAAAACGCAGTGTTAAGCGGAATAAGTTTGGTGGAACGAAGTATGTTTACGGTAAGGACACAATGAAGGCGTTGCGTTGCTTTTTTGAGAGTGAGATTAGTAGGCGCTTTCCAAAAGCAGAAATTCTTTATTGGACTTAGTAGACTACTTTTATCAAATACAGTTTGAGCAAATTAATTATTGGATAATACCAATTTAATGTGAAGTTGCACATATCTTGATCCCCCTAAATCCACGCCACGTGCTTCAAGTCGGCAGAGCCGCCCAACGCAGTGGCTCCCCTTAAAAAGGGGGACTTTAATAGATGTTTTTCCGGTTTCCCCCTTATTAAGGGGAGCCAGCGCGGTCTTGGGGGTTTCCCCCATGAGCGACTGGCGTGGGCTAGGGGGGATCGAATTATATGCAGCTTCATAGAAAATTGGTATAAGAGAGCGATCGCTCTCTTATCCTGTTCTGCTAAAAAAAGTATCTGAGCTTCCCAACTATCAGCGTTCAAGGGTCTGAATAGAGGTAATATTTCTCTGACTTCGATAATCCTGCACGGCCATTTGCACACCAAATAGTTTGATTTGTGCTTTTGCTAAGTTGGATAATCCTTGGTGTGCGATCGCAACTCCTTTGGGTTTGCCAGTTGAGCCAGAGGTATAAATAACATAAGCCAAGTTTTCTGGTGTTACGCCACTCATCGGTGGAAGTTCACCACCAGCAGACATTTCTTCCCCAAGAGTATCTAAGCAAACTACTCGCCCTTGATGCTTTGGTAAAGAGGCGACTAATTTTTGCTGAGTCAATAAAACAGATAAGCGTGAATCCGAAAGGATATAGGCGATGCGTTCTTGGGGATAAGCTGGATCTAAGGGAACATAGACACCACCAGATTTAAGGATACCAAGCAATCCCACAACCATTTCTAAAGAGCGTTCTACACAAAGTCCTACCATCACCTCTGCGGTGACTCCCAAACTCTGTAAGTAGTACGCTAGTTGATTTGCTTGCTCATTTAACTCTTGGTAGTTCAGCTTTTGCTCTCTAAATACTACTGCGATCGCATCCGGTGTGCGCTGAACTTGCTCCTCAAACAATTGATGAATCAGCTGATGGGGATAGTTTACCTGTGTATGGTTCCACTCCACCAAAAGTTGCTGGCGCTGTTGCGGTGTTAGCAAAGAAAGTAATGCCACTGGCTGCTGTGGATTAGCAACTATGGCTTCTAATAGCGTCTCGAAATGACCGACTAAGCGATTTATGGTTGACTCCGCGAACAAATCACTGTCAGTAGACCGAAAAGTTTTGCGATCGCTAAAAAATAGTAGTGTACGATACCGTTATTGGAGGAATGGAAAAAAGCTGATCGTCTCAGAGGAATGATAAGATTGGCTTATATATAAAATCCAAAAATCAATCAAAATCAGTCAGATGGTAAACAAACTTCACAGGCTACCCCATAGTTACGGTCTACGGCTTGACGTAAAAATTCAAGTATCTGTTTGAGGGTAAATAGATGAGAGAAAACTTGTCTGGAACTTCTTTTTAAGCGACTAAGATAATGCCAGACTAGATAAATCCAAACATTAATAATTAAAAATGCCAAGGCTACGAATAGAAAGCGAATGGTTGGATTTTTAATAGTAGTTTTAATTCGGCACTGGTTTTTCATTCGGTAGCTACTCTCAATGCCAAAACGAAGACGATAGTCATCATGTATAAGCTGTAAAGATAACTGGACTTTATAGACTGCATAAATAAAGAATTCTCGTCCATCCATGCGCTCGCCTTTTACCGTTTTTAAGTGATGTCTGAATATTTTTCTAAATGGTAACAGATATCATTACTGGTTGGAACATTTTTTAAGACTTTAGTAGTGTTTTCAATGCTGTCTCTTTGAGTGGCTGCTCTAATTAAAATTTCAAATATATTTTGTTGTTCGCAATTACCTTGAGTTTTAATTGGAACATTTTCTGGCTATTCAGTTAACGACTTCTTTTAAGGTTTGATTATCGGTTAAAACCGGGGTAGTTGCAGTCATAGCCAAACGAATTAATCCTTTAAGTTAAAAGTTTTACTTCTTCACCTCAATACTTTACAAAAATTCCAAGACACAGCGCCAGAAGATTGTTCTGGTGCGGGAGCTACCCTTACCTTTTTCTCCAATTTATTAGTTTTACTTATGTAATATCTCTAAACGAATTTTCGCAAAACCGTATCAAAAAGTACAGTTTCTCAGACAATAATCAGGTTTGCAAGTATCCATCACTGAGCGATCGCAGAACTTTTCGGTCTACTGACCTTGAAAGGGCTAGTCCTATTTTCATTACTAGCTGACTAGTAGTGGGATCAATCCATATTCTCGTGCCTTTCCCCCTGCCCCCTACCTCCTTTAGATATAATCTAGATGGAAATATGGTAGAGATAAGTTTGACAAAACATCAAGTTTATGGGAATTTATCTATGGACAAAAAACTAGTTATTCTGGTTGTCGATGACCATCAATTAATATTGACTGGTACTCTCAATGTCTTAAGTCGTCAGTATCCCGAAGCGTCTATTATTAAGGCTCAGAGTCGGAAAGAGACACTTTCTCAACTTCAAGATCGCCAGTTTGACCTGATTGTGATGGATTTATCAATTCCCGATCGGCAAGGGGAGACAGCAGAAATTGATACCGGAATTAAGCTGTTGCAAGCTTTGATCCAAGAGCATCCCAATTATAATTTTATGGTACAAACTAGCTATGTGAAGGCGTTAATCCGCATCAAACATGAGATTGATAATCATCAAGGAGGGTTTGCGATCGCAGACAAAGGATTAGCCGAAAATGAAATGCTAATGCGGGTTAATTTAGCCCTTCAGGGTGCAACTCACACCAAAGATATCAAAACGGGAATCGAACTTAAACCAGAATGGTTAGACGTGTTGCGATTGGCTTTTGAAGAGAGTTTGACAGATAAAGCGATCGCTGACCGTATGTATAAATCAGAACGAGTAGTTCGCACTTACTGGACGAAGATTCAGGATGTTTTGGGGGTGTATCCTGAAGACTGCAAGCAAAGTGGCAAGAATATGCGAATCCTTACCGAAATTCGTTCTCGTGAAGAAGGTTTAATTGATTAAGTAAATCGGCGTGATTAAAGCTAACTGGCTTGGGCTGTCATTTGTCATTAGTCATTTATAAGGATTTTCAGTCTATTTAGGTTTATTAACATAATTTGGTTTAAGTAAGTGGGTCAAATTAAATATAAAACCTCACCCTACCTCCGGCTTCCCTCTCCGATACTTTGGAAAGGGATTGAGGGTGAGGTTTGATCTTATATTTAATTACGCCTACTTACTTATTCCCGCCAACTGACTTAATATGCGGCAAATTCATCTGGAATTTATCACTTTTTTATTACTTTCTCCAGAGAAAAAAACAGTAATCTTTGCTAAACAACACTTTTTAAGTAAGAGATAATTGTAGCCATAATGTGAGAAAATAAAGCTCCAAACGCAGTTTACGGCTCTTGTCTAAAAGTTAACTGGGATTTTTATTTGACCAGAGTGATAGAAGAGTGCTAGATGAAAAGGAAAATAAAAATCTGGAATCGGATTTGGAAAGAATTTGGGTTGTGGTCACTGGCAGCACCTCCAGGCATAATAGTGCTAATTGTGGTGATCTCAATCAGAATAGTTGGAGGAATGCAATCTTGGGAATGGATGCTTCTCGATCGGATGTTACGTCTGCGTCCGGTAGAAAAACCTGATGAACGTGTAGTAATTATCGGTATCGATGAAAAAGATATTGAATGGGTTAAACAATATCCAATTCCAGATACAAAGATTGCAGAGTTACTCACCAAGCTGGAAACTTATAAACCGCTAGCTATTGGGCTGGATATTTTCAAAAATGTTCCTGTAGAACCTGGTGGCGAAGAACTAGCGCAGATATTACGAGCAAATTCTAATATTATTGGGATTGAAAAAATTTTACCACCTGGAGAAACTTTACCACCCAAGAGTTTGCCACATGAGCGAGTTGGATTTGTCGATTTACTTAATGATAAGGATAGCAGAAATCGACGCTATTTGTTATATACAGCAAATCCTAAGAATATCAACGAGGATAAATATTCTTTAGCATTGCGGTTAGTTACTAAATATTTTAATGCACAAGGAATTGAGTTAGAAACTGGAAAAAATGACCCAAATACCATAAAATTTCGTGATATTGAATTATCCCGGATTACTCATAATTTTGGCGGATACGTTCGTGTTGATGATGGGGGATTGTCAATTTTAATGAGCTTCCGCAACTGTAATCAACCTTTTAATGTTGTGTCGCTGCGCGATATTCTCAATCAGAAAGTTGATGCAAAATTACTGCGCGATCGCATTGTCTTAGTTGGGAACCGCAACATGAGTACGGGCGATGTTATTTATACATCTGCTGTATCTAACTTAAAATTAAACGGTCAAATTTATGGCATAGACTATCATGCTCATGCGATTAGTCAAATCCTTAGTAGTGTAATAGATAACCGCCCAATGCTTTACAGCTGGGGAGATATCGAAGAGTACATTTGGATATTGGTTTGGGGTTTTTTGCCGATTCTTATCGGACGGCTAACCCAATCTGTTTGGAAAAATATACTGAGTGTGAGTGTAGCGGTATTTTGTCTATTTAGCTGCGGGTATATGATGCTGTGGGTGTGGGGTGTATGGATTCCTGTAACACCAAGCTTGCTTGTATTAGCCGTGAATGGGGTAGGTTTGAGTACTTTTGCATTTTACCAGCACGATAAATTTTTGCGATCGCAAATTCACGAACGGCAAAACACCATTCAACACACTTTTTCTGTAATTCATAATGGGCCTTTGCAAACTCTTGCTTATGCATTAAAGCACATGCGGGCTAAAGATATCCCTTATGAACACTTGCTGGGACAATTTGAAAAGCTGGATTCTGAAATTAGAGAAATTGGCGAATTTCTTAAACTCGAAGCATTAACCACACAGGAAAGTTTGCGTTTAGGTAGCGGATCTATTATTGAATTGAACCGGCCGCTTCACGATTTGTTATATGAAGTTTATTCGACTACCTTAGAACGTAAAGACTTTGAAAACTTTAAAACATTAAAAGTAAAAATTCGCAATTTTGACCCAATTGATGATCAGTATTTAAGCGTGGAAGACAAACGCGGAATTTGTCTGTTCTTAGAAGAAGCGTTGTGTAATGTTGGCAAACATGCTCAAGGAGTCAAGCGTGTAGAAGCATCAGGTGTTTATAGTTTAAATAAATATAATTTGTCGGTGAAAGATAATGGTTTGGGAATTACATCAAAACTAGAAAATAAAGGCACAAAAGATTCTAAAATACTTGCTCAACAACTAAAAGGAGAGTTTCGACGCGAATCACTTTTTCCTCGCGGGACTATCTGCGAACTTAGTTGGAAACTTCAGAAAGAATGGCTCTATCGGCTCTTTCCTGAAACATAATATAAAATTCATACAGGATAATTTAGGAGTCAGAATGGGCTACGCCCCGCTACGCTAACAGAAGGGAAACAGGCTTTACCAAGGCTTTGAGATTTAGGTTTTGTACCTGACTAACTGTAAATACGTTCTAAGTAGGTAGGCGTAATTAAATATAAGATCAAACCTCACCCTCAATCCCTCTCTTTACTAAAGCTACGGTGTACACACAAATCGGAGTTACTTTGAGATCCGGGTTTTACCCCCCTTAATCCCCCCGATGTATTGGGGGGAAACAAGAAAATTTAGTTTGCTCCCCAATACATACCTACGGTGTACACACATCTTTGTACAAACCCAAAATCGTTGGAGATCCCCCTAAATCCCCCTTAATAAGGGGGACTTTAAGAGACTTTTGCCCCCCAATTTATCGGGGGGTTGGGGGGATCAAAAGCCTATGAGGCCACTCTCAAAGACTTGTGTGTACACCGTAGCCAATAGATATGGGGAGGGTTAGGGTGGGGTAATTCGAGGACTGGTAGTGATTCGATAACTTGTGTGTACGCGGTAGCCTTACTAAGGAGAGGGAAGCCGGAGGCAGGGTGAGGTTTTATATTTAATTTAACCCACTTACTTATTTGATTTTTGAAAAAAACTCGGTACACCTCAATATTCTATAATCCTTTTGTCTCTTGCCTACTAAGCCAAGTAATTTCAATAATCAAACCGGATTTCTGTACTAAAAGCTTACAGGAAAAGGCTTTCATTGTTTGATCTCGCATTCTGCATTTCCCTAAATAGTACTAATGCACTATATATAAGGATGAGCCTCTGAAACTAAGTAAAACTTACTACTAAGCGCAATGTTACAAGATGTAGTGCATAATGTGGTTTAATCAAGTTAGTAGCTTTACCATAAAAGAAACAGTACAACTAAATTTTAGATTAATCCTACAATCAACAGCATCTATTATGAGTTATCAACATCTCAGATTTTGGCGAAATAACCGCAGACTTACAAGCCTTCTTGTAGGCATGGTTTTTGTGATGACAGCAGTTCCAGCATTTGCTGAGTTTAAACCACGCGATCGCAAACCATCTAGCGAAAATTCTCGTGCGGGTGGTTCCCGTGGATGTTCAAGTAACGGCGGTATCCCAATAACACAGCTTGCACCTCAGACATATATCGGTAAAACCAGTTCCACCCGTCCAATGTTGGCTTGGTATATGTCAAGTTCCCAAAATGTGCGATTCCGATTAGCTGTATTTGATTCAGCCAACAACCTTAAAGAAATTGGCCAAGTTAAAGAAATACCCACAATAGTCGGGATTAACAAGCTAGAACTTCCCCTCGATTACCCAGAACTCACAGTGGGTAAAACATATCTATGGCAAATCGCAATTGACTGCGAAAATGACCCAATTGTTAGACGTGCAGAATTTACCGTCATCAATTGTGAATCACTTGCTAATAAACAATTTATTAGCATTCCAGAAAGTGTAAATTATTATGCCAAAAATGAACTGTGGTATGAAGCACTCGAAGAAGCATTGAAAACAACTGATAATGGTAAACTGGGGCAAGCTGGGGCAATTTTAGTTAAAGAACTTGCTCAATCAGAAATACTGATGGGTAAAGAAGCATATCTCAAAGATATTCAGCAACGCATTGAATACCTCCAGAAAATTGCCAGCGAAAGAATATAAAAAGAGGAGGGAGAATAGAAATTGTCAGAAACCTAGTTTTCTCATTATTTATATCTGACAATCCCCCCTTTGTTGCTATATAGCCTTGCAATTCTATTCCAAGGCTAAGACGTTTTTTAAGCTCAAGGTAATTGGTTGTTTGTCTAACAGGCTTTTAAGTCAGCACTTTTATTGCCTGAGTTGGTATCCATACAGTAAAAATGGAGCCAATACTGATGGTTGATTCTACTTCAATTCGACCTCGATGAAGTTCTATAAGTTGTTTAGTTAAAGCTAATCCAAGCCCAGTACCTTCGTAGCGGCGGCGATAGGGTGTATCGAGTTGTTGAAATTTCTCAAACAGTAATGGTAACTGTTCTTCGTGGATGCCAATCCCGGTATCTTCCACTTGAAAAATAGCGGTATCATCTTCTACCCAAAGGCGCAAGGTAACGCTACCACTTTCAGGGGTGAATTTAATCGCATTAGTTAACAGATTCCAGAGTATTTGTTCTACTCGTTCTGGATCAGCGATGATGCGATCGCGTCTGGGATCGATTTGCAAATCAAGGTTGAGATTAATTTGTTCGCTTGTTGCTTTTTTTTGCAGTGACTCTACAGCATTTTCGGCAACATTTACCAAAGAAAACTCCGAAATATTTAAAGCCGTCTTTCCAGCCTCGATTTGCGATAAATCTAGAATGTCATTAATCATTTCTAATAAATGTTCTCCACTATCGTGGATTTTTTGCAGATAACCTCGTTGTCGTTGACTCAATTCTCCCAAAGGCCAGCGTAACAAGGTAGACGACATGCCAATCACATAGGTTAAAGGCGTGAGTAATTCGTGACTGATAGTAGCGAGAAACTCACTTCTAAGGCGGCTAGCAGCTTCGGCGGCGACGAGGGCATCACGTAGTCCGATTGTGCGTTCAATCACTCGTTGTTCGAGAGTTTGTTTTTCTTGGGTGAGGGTTTGCATTAACTCAGCTTGGTGAATTGCGATCGCTAATTGTTCGGCGATGGAAGTCAGCAAGTTTTTTTCGCTATCAGTCCACTGGCGTGGTTCATTGCACTGATGAGCAATCAGCAGCCCCCACAGTTTATTTTCAAATATAATCGGTGCTGCCAACTTAGCCCTAACTTGGCTTTCCCTTAAAAAATTCAACAAACACTCTTCTAGAGCATAAGTTTTTTCGACATCATTCACAGCTAAGGTAAAGCCTTGACGATACTTCTCCCAACATTGAGAGGTTCGCATAAAGCAATTTCTTTCCGTGTAATTTAATACAGATATAATTGCATCTGTCGCACGGGCTTCATAGACAATATAACCCCCATACCGTTGGTAGTCTTCTAGTGGAGATTGATTATTTACTGAGATAGAAGTTGAGCATTTATTGTTAACTTGTTGTGTAGAAGACTGGTATTGTTGAGTATTGACTCTGGAATCTTCAAATTTATAAATTACTAATCTGTCTAATTCTAGAAACTCACGCACCTGCGTAACCGCAGTTGCCATAATCACTCCCAAATCAAGACTTTTGCGGATCTGCGTTGTTACCTGATTCAACAACCGTTCTTGGGAAATCTGTTTTTTTAAAGCATCTTCCACCGGTTGACAGATATAAACTGCCGGCGCAATTGGGCTTGGAGGTGCTATTATTTCTTGGTTTGCCTGAATTAGGAGATATTCTAATAACAGCAGAGTAAATTGACTTTGAAGCGTAGCATCATTAGGTCTAATAATTTGGCGATAGCATTCAAGATTTTGATGAGTATAGGAATCGCATTCAAACAAATCTCTCAATTCGTGCATAAAGGAGGCGATCGCCTCTAAATCAAATGTTAACTTAGCATTGAGTCCTGTTAGCGGATGGCTATGGTTTAGCCCGTCCTGAATAGGTAATTGTTCTCCCTGCTCACCCCTGCTTCCCTGCTCCCCTTGCTCAAAATTTCCTAACAAAAGCGTACTAAATTGTTCAGAAACCACTAACGTAAACCTTTGTCTTTGCCACTCCACAGGTATGCAAATCCGCGCTAAAACATCTTCTGTCAAAACCAGAGTGGCACTTCCTAATCTTTGAGCCATTTGCTCTAACAATTCGCCAAGCTGATTAAATACAACAATAGGCAAGGTTCGAGAAAAGCTCAAATCAGAAGAACTAAGCATTTTTTATCATCACTAGTAACAGGGGGCTAAATGCAGGGAAAAAAGTTTGTTTTGCTCGTGTAATAACCAATAGTTTAAGACAGTAATAAAACATTATGCATCGTATAAGTAGCGCATCGGGTGGATGGAATCAGTCAGAGGGTTTAATTTTTTTAGAACAAACTCCAGCGCCTTTCGTGTTGATTACGGCTGCGGATACCGACATTCAAACTTTAGCAGTTGCAGTTCCCAAATTACCTCCACACTTTCCGGCATTACGAGTCGCCAATCTGTTGCAGTTGCAGCAACAGTTAAGTATAGATACTTATGGAGAGCAAGTTTTGGAACTCGCCCAGGTAATTATTTTGCGGTTATTGGGAGGACGTTCTTATTGGAGTTATGGCTTAGAAGTAGTACAAGAAATTGTGCAACGGAATGGTAGAAACCTCATTGTAATGCCAGGTGACGATGCTTTTGATCCCGACTTAATTTCTCAGTCTACCGTACCTGTTGGTATTGCTAACCAGGTATGGCAGTATTTTAGCGAAGGCGGCAGAGAAAATTTTGTTAATGCTCTCCAATTTATCTCTGATAATTGCCTGTTAACTGCATACAATCCCCCGCCACCCCGGCCGATTCCGCGTGTGGGGTTGTATGAATGGGGAGCAGGGGAGCAGGGGAGCAGGGGGGCAGGGGAGCAGGGGGGCAGGGGAGAGTTAGAACTCCGTTCATCCACCTTTGAACTGGATGAATCCACCTCAGAACTCCGTTCATCCACCTTTGAACTGGATGAATCCACCTCGGAACTCCGTTCATCCACCTTTGAACTGGATGAATCCACCTCAGAACTCCGTTCATCCACCTTTGAACTGGATGAATCCACCTCAGAACTCCGTTC
>NZ_JBALDL010000093.1:0-6988 GCF_036917465.1 Nostoc sp. | reverse complement strand
AGGAAATTATTTGTTTACTTGGTCTATCACCTGATATTTATGGTCATTTGGTCGATAATTCCTCTTAGTCAAATCCTATTACGCGAACGGTGAGAAATTACTCTTGATCAGAAACACAATTTTTGAGCAGGCGATCCCAAAATCATGATACGCATGATTCATTCTTCTCCCGTAAGTTCAGTACAAGATTTAACTTCATACCTGTGTCTTTCCTAAATTTTCAGCATAATTTCTAATTGACAAAAGTAAAATTATCTTAACCTATCACCGATGAGCGCTGGACACCTTTTTGAAAAATTTGTCAAAAAATTGAAATAATTATCATCATATTTTTTGGTAATAAAATTGGCATTATTTTATCAAATTTCATAGTAATTGTTAACAATATGGCTTATTCATCCGTTAAAACTTTTGTTTAGCAAATTTTTTAACACCTTAAGCTGTTAAAAAACATTGCTAACTTTGAGAAGAAAATACTTATGCTCAATGATCATGCTAATAAAAGATTAAATGTTACTCCCACCTCTTCGTTAGATACATTTAATCCTAAAGATGACCACAGCCTCAACTTCAGCGGACGTAGTAGCTATAACTCAAATAATTCTGATGTGCAGTTGCTAAATAATAGTGACTCTACTAAGAATACTTTTAGCACCCAAAGTTATAGGTCTACCGATGGTTATGGCTTAACTAATGCAGCAGCAGCAGTGGCTAAAGCTACCGAGCAGAATACCTATGCAGATGTTCCTAAACTTGGTGGCAATAATTGGGGAGCAGACCTAGTTAAAGCACCAGAAGTTTGGGCGCATGGATATACAGGTCAAGGCGTTGTCGTTGCTGTTTTAGATACTGGAGTTGACTATAATCACCAAGACTTAAAAGATAATATCTGGACTAATCCCAAAGAAAACGCCAGCAATGGTATAGATAATGACGGCAATGGCTACGCTAATGATATCCACGGCTGGAATTTTGTTGACAACAACAATAACGTCCTAGACGACAATGGTCATGGTACTCATGTTTCTGGCATTATTGCTGGCGAAAATAATAACTATGGTGTGACTGGCATTGCCTACAACGCTAAAATCATGCCAGTGAAAGTTCTCGATAGCTCTGGCTCAGGTAACGATACTACAATCTCTAAAGGTATTCACTATGCTGTAGACAATCGTGCTAATGTAATTAACCTCAGCCTGGGAAGCATGTACCCCGATGATACCCTCAAGTCAGCTATTGAATACGCTAGCAGTAAAGGTGTGACTGTTGTAATGGCTGCTGGTAATGATGGTTCATCATCCCCAGATTATCCCGCTAGCTATGCATCCACTACAGGAATTGCAGTTGGCGCAGTTGATAAAAATAATCAGATGGCTGATTTCTCTAATCGTTCTGGGACACAGACAACTACTTATGTGACTGCGCCCGGTGTTGATGTCTATTCCTCCGTCCCGAATAATCAGTATGCCACTCATAGCGGTACGTCTATGGCTTCCCCTTATGTTGCTGGTGTAGTTGCTCTAATGCTTAGTGCTAATCACGACTTAACACAGAGCCAAATACGTGATATACTCACAAGTACCGCAGGAAATAGTACACAATCCTCAAGCTATACAAGTGAAATTCAGAGTCTCCCTTCTAGCTTAATATTTGCTCATCAACCAACTACCTTAATATCATCCATTACTGTTTCCATTGTTCAAAATGACTTGCAAGTAAAGTCTAATAATGATCAACAGTCAAATTTGATGCAGTTTAGTGTCAATTCTCTGAGCGAACGTCAAACTACAAACTCAAGTATCAGCAGTTATGGAATTGAAAATAATCACAATTTGAGAACTCCAGTAGCCCCATCACAATTTCACTATTATGATTACACTCTAGACAACGACATCATTGGGAGCATCGATAATGCACCTGAAGAAACAATACTGAGGAAACGCTATAAAGACTGATACCCGATAGGGATTATCAGAGAATATCTGGTATGAAATTGTTTAGCAGCATTCAGAATTGGTTGCTACTACTCTGAGTCAGATTAGATTTTGGCTAAAAGATAATTTGAGAGTAAGCTATTATGGTTTGGCTTGTCTGCTTGAAATTTGGATTGACAAGCACAAACTGTCTAGTCCAAATCTAAGCAGTGAGTGGTAAAAGAATGCCAGCAGGAGAAAACCATTCGGGAAAAGCGTTTAAACAAAGTAACAAAAATGCCAAAAAGCCAATACTAAGAAGTTCGCTGTGGTTTTGGTTGAGGATAGGTGGTGTAGCAATGGGAGCAGCGATCGCGGGCACGCTGTTAGCAGTTTCTTTCACCAGCAAGCCTTTGCAGAAAACTCAGCTAAATCAACAACAGCAAGCAGCCTTTAATGGAGAAGGGATTACTGGGAGTGGACTACAATTTTCTGCATTAAGTCGCCCTGTGAACATTTTAGTTTTGGGGATGAGTGTGCTGCCACCAGACATTAAAAACCCGCCCCCAGAAACGCTACACATGAGATATCAGCCGGAACTAAATTCCTTTGATGGTCTTTCGGATGTGATGCTTTTACTGCGATTTGAGCCAGAAAAGAAAAAATTAATTATGCTTTCCATTCCTAGAGATACCCGCATAGAGGTGTCTGGGCATGGTATGACCAAAATTAATGCTACCAATGTTTATGGTGGTCCGGCTTTGACCAGTACAGCAGTCAGTAATCTCTTGGATGGAGTGGAAATTGATCGGTATATCAGAATTAACGTTTTGGGAGTCAGCAAGTTAGTCGATGCCTTGGGTGGTGTGACAGTCTACGTACCAAAGAATATGAAATACCGAGATGATTCCCAGCACCTGTACATCAATTTAAAGGCAGGTAAGCAACATCTAAATGGCGAGCAAGCGTTACAACTTTTGCGTTTTCGCCATGATGAATTGGGAGATATTGGTCGCATTCAACGGCAGCAAATGGTCATTAGTGCTTTAACCGATCAAACTCTCAACCCAGCGACTCTGAGTCAACTGCCTAAAATACTTGACATAGTTAAAGAACACATAGATTCCAACTTAACAGTAGAAGAATTAGTAGCGCTGTTGGATTTTATGGTGCAAACCCATCGCTCTAATATGCAAATGTTGATGCTGCCTGGTCGATTTAGCGAAAAGAAAGAATATGATGCTAGCTACTGGATAGCAGACAATCGATACATTGGTGCGATGATGGCTAAGTACTTTGATTTAGACTCAGAACCCAAAGCAGAAGTAGTTCATCATACCGCTAGCTTACGAATAGCACTTCAAGACAGTACAGGCACTAATCAAGCTAACCTGCATCCATTAATCAAAATCTTGGAAAAAGCTGGTTATCACAACATCTATATTACTAAAAGCTGGGGTGAGCCGCTAGAAGTAACTCGCATTATTGCCCAGCAAGGAGATGGCGACAGTGCTGAATCAATTCGCAACGCTTTAAATTTAGGGGAAGTACGAGTGGAAAGCACTGGCAATCTCTACTCTGATATCAGTATTCAGGTCGGGAAAGATTCGTTGCAAGCGTTCGCAGATACTCTAAAGCAGCAGAGCAAACCTTGACTATATTATTAGAATTATTAGGCGGGATGTAGAAAAGGTCATTTTGAAGGCAAAACCTACGCAGTATTGAGAGCTGTCCCTATGCTGGGGGTTTTTGTCACAGGTAGTGTTTTAATAGTTACATCATTTCTACAAAACAGAAAACGTGACTTTACCACAAAAAAAACGTCACTGGTTGGGGCGTATTCCTCTAACAATGCAAATTGTTATCGCCTTGGGTCTTGCAATTTGCTCAGGAATTGTACTCGGTGCAGGAAACCCCAGTCCCAACAATGCCGCCCTTATAACTAACTTAGCAGTCCCCTCTGAATTGGTGTTGAAAGCCTTAAGTACCCTCGCTACTCCCTTGATTTTGATGGCAGTGTTACACACTTTTTTAACCACCAATATTCCTGGTACCGCAGGACGACGGCTAGCGGTAATACTTTTAACCAATACTACAGTAGCCATATTGATTGGGCTATTAGTGGCAAATGTTCTCCATCCTGGGACTTGGAGCCATTTAACTTTTTCCGGTAGTCAAGGGACAATCACTAATCAAAGTTTCGATCCCTGGGGACTAATTAAAGGCGCTGTGCCAGAAGCCATCCTCAAGCCACTGGTGGATAATAATGTAATTCAATTAATTGTCATTGCCCTTTCATTTGGCATCGTCCTTCGGGGATTAAAATCTGAACAAATCGCCGCAGGCAAACTTGGATATCAGCCAATTGAGGATGTAATTGGGATTTTGTTCGAGTCTGTAATTCGCATTCTCAACTGGGTAATTGCTTTAGTCCCAGTAGCAGTCTTTGGCGTTGTGGCTAAAATTATTGCTCAGAAAGGCTTCGCACCTTTTCAAACATTAGGTGCCTTTGTTCTAGCAGTCCTTTTGGGATTATTACTACAAGCTACTTATTACATCACCAGAGTCAAACTCGGTTCTTGGGTTAACCCGAAGAACTTTCTTGCTGGCGGAGCTGATGCCTAGGCTGTTTACTTTGAGCCTTTTTGGAGGGTAAAAATTCATGCTAAATACGTGGTAACTGTTTGGGTAAAAGCTTATCTAGCATAGACTTTGCGTTCACGTGGGCACAAAATTTGCATGAACTAAAAACTGGGAAATTTCCAGGGCAAACGCATCTAAATATTGACGAGCCTGAATCAGGATGAAATATACCAAGACTCGAACTACATAAGGCTTTGAGGAAATTAAATCTCACTCGGACTGAAAATGATAATCATTAAGAGGAGGTGTTAGAGGCAGCCGACGGCTGCCTGAATTTTCACGGTCAGTTCTTCACTCTTCTAGCGTAGGTTTTCTCACAGTCTGATTCTCAATAGTTTTAGATTAATGACTAGGAATCACGAGAAGATCAGCACAAGAAAAACTCAATTTATGCGATCGCTACCAGGAAGGCGCGGTTATGCCATCGCTAACTGATCAAAGTGACTTTTAAAGTATCCGCTCAATAAGTAGGGGTAGGGGAGAAAAATAAGGTAAGCAAGGGAGACAGAATATAATAAAATGTGACACATGACGCAAAAGCAGGATTCGAGCAAAAAATCAGGAGAAGAGATACTGCAAACCATAGAGCCAAAAGGGATTGCAGACGAATCAATGCGTCGGACAGTAGAAATATTACTGAACTTAATAGAGCAATTGCAAGCAGAAGTCAAAGAATTACGAGCAGAAAATCAACAATTAAAAGATGAAAACAACCGCCTGAAGGGAGAACTTGGTCAGCCAGACATCAAAGCCAACAAGAAAGGGTTGAGCAGCAATCACTCATCAGAAAAAGAGCGAAAAAACCCAAAAAAGCACAGCAAAGGCAGTAAGAACGAGACTATTAAAATAGATAGAAAACAAATACTGGAATACCCTCAGGACAAACTACCAGCAGACGCAGAATTTAAAGGGTATCAAGAAGTAATCGTTCAAGACATCATCCTGAAAACAGACAACGTACTATTCCAGAAAGAGAAATCCGGGTATTCACCCTCAGTTGGAAAAACCTATTTAGCAGAACTTCCTCGCGGTTACGAAGGAGAATTTGGTCCAGGAATAAAAGCCTTAGTGATTAGCCTATACTACGGGGGCAACTTGACCCAAGGCAAACTATTAGAATTTTTAGAAGATATTGGCATATCCATATCAGCTGGATATTTATCAAACCTACTGATTAAAAACCAGACTGAATTTGAAAGCGAGAAAAGCGAAGTATATGCGTCAGGACTAGAGAGCAGTCAGTGGCAACACTTAGACCAAACTGGTGCGCGCGTGGGTGGAGTAAACTACACCACTAATGTAGTGTGCAACCCGTTATATACAATCTACCTGACCACTGCCAAGAAAGACAGATTAAGTGTGGTGAAAGTATTGCAAAACGGAAGAGAATTGGAGTTAATTCTCAATCAACTTGCATACAACTTGCTGGAGAATTTTCAAATACCGACAAAATGGAAAACCGCACTCAAATTATTACCTCAAGAAACTGTGTTCACGGAGGCAGAGTTTAATACCCTACTGGATACATATTTAGCTAAACTGGGTTCTCAACAAAGGACTCGAATCATCGAAGCAGCAGCTATTGCTTTCTATCATCAACAAACTGATTGGCCAGTGGTACAAACTCTGGTCTGTGATGATGCTCCTCAGTTTAAACTACTGACGGATAGTATAGCTTTGTGTTGGATACATGAGGGACGACATTACAAGAAGTTGACTCCTTATGTTGCTTGTCATCAACAGGCTCTTGATGACTTCTTGGATGATTTCTGGGATTACTACCGAGATTTACTTGCTTATAAAGATTCTCCCAATCAGCAAACGGCTGAAAAACTTAGGTCTGAGTTTTGGAAACTTTTCGATACTAAAAGTGGTTATCAACAATTGGATGAGCGAAAACGATTAACGTTGCTCAAAAGTTCGGAGTTGCTAATTGTTTTAGAGCATCCTGAATTGCCATTGCATAATAATCCGGCAGAGTTAGCTGCCAGGACTATGGTGCAGCGACGTAATATTAGTTATGCCACTCAAACTCTAGAAGGTACTAAGGCTTGGGATACTTTTATGTCCCTTGTTGCCACTACTCGTCAGTTAGGAATTAGCTTTTTTGAGTATATCCGTGACCGCATTTCTCAGCTTGGTCATATTCCCTCTTTGGCGACTATTATTCTTGAACAATCTGTTCTTCTTCCCTTGGACTTGTCTTACTAGCTAGAATCACCCTACCCCTACTTATTGAGCCGATACATTCCACTCACAAACGAGTCCACCATCCTGCACTCTCCCAGGCGTGAGCATTCACGTAAGCCCGAACAGTTTTTTGAACTTGTAGAAAAGCTGACTTTTCCCGTTAAGTCTCTTTTGCAAGCTGCCAGCCTTTACAAAGGTCGTGCAATTTTAACCAGCCTCGCCACAGTACCTGGATACCAATA
>NZ_JBALDL010000092.1:0-26585 GCF_036917465.1 Nostoc sp. | reverse complement strand
ACCTTTGAACTTGGCAGTCCGACCTTTGAACTTGGCAGTCCGACCTTTGAACTTGGCAGTCCGACCTTTGAACTTGGCAGTCCGACCTTTGAACTCGGCAGTCCGACCTTTGAACTCGGCAGTTCGACCTTTTAACTCGAAACTTGAGCTTCTGAACTCAAAATGCCAAGTTCTACACTCAAATTCCGAGCTTCTAAGTTGTAACTTTTAACCTTTTAGGTAAAATTGCCGATACATTTTCTCCACTATTAATGCTTAGGGTTGCACTTTTCGAAATTTACAGAAGAAATTGCGCCTTCATCAACTTTTAATTTCTACCTTTGAAAGAGTTTAGCCATTCTTGAACTTGCTCGCGGGCAATATCGCGCCCTCCAAGACCAAAGGCTAGGGCAATGGCAACTGCGATCGCACCGAGTAAAAGTCCAAAGGCTAAATTCACAATATCACTGGCAACTCCAATCTGTTGTAGTGCCATTGCAGAGACTAAAGCAATAATGGCAATCCGCGCTACTTGTCCTAAAATCTCTGCCTGACGTTCGCCGGAACTGGTAATGATATTAAAAGCCAGATTTGCCAAGAATAAGCCAATGGCAAAGATAACTAATCCCGCCAAAATCCGCCCGAATATGATGACAATACCAGAAACTAATGCTGTCAGGGCTGGAATATTCAAGATATTCACTGCCGCCACCGTTGCAAATAGCATGATACCCACTAAGGCAACAATACCCGCAATTTCCGATGGAGTTCGGCTGGGAATATGGGCAGTTGTTGGTTCAGTGGAAACTTCGATGCGTCTGCTGGGTGTTGTCAAACCCAAGACGGTGAAAATGTTATTAAAGCCTAAATTGGTGAGAATACTTGTTACCAAATCCGCGACAAACCGCCCCAAGAAATAGGCAACAATTAAAATTGCGACAGCTGTAAAGATTGCAGGTAGGGCATTAAGAACCTGTTGCAGCATGGCGATCGCCGGGATAGATATCGCATCAATTCGCAAGGCATTAAGCGCTGCGATCGCCACAGGAATCAAAATCAAAACATAGACAATTGTGCCAAGAATACTGGATAGAGGTTGCACCCCCTGAGCCGTAGATAATCCTAAGCGACTACCTAAATGGTCGATTCCAGTTGTTGCCAACAAGTTAGTCACAATCCGGCGCACCACATTAGCTATAAACCAACCAACTACAGCAATTAACGCCGCCGCTAAAATGTTCGGCAGAACTAGCAGAACTTGTGTAATTAGGGCTTGTACTGGTTGTAGAGCCTGCCTTAGTCCGAGAGTATCTAAAACTGGGGCGAGAAACAGTAAAAAGATAAACCAATACAGAGCATTGCCAATCGTGTCACTTAGAGACAACTGATTCAGGCTGGGTGCGTTGTCTTCTGGTTCTGGATTCAAACGCTCATCCAGATTAAATGCCTGTAATGAGCGCACAGTGATAATCTTCACAATGGTCGCCAAAAACCAAGCGGTTGCCAAAAGGATTCCTGCACCAACCAACTTTGGCAAAAAGCCAATAAGTTGATCGAGAAAATTATTGAGGGGTCGAGAGGCAATTTCCAGATCCAATGTCTGTAAAACAGCTACCGCCGTCAATAGGATAATGCTCCAAAAGACTAAGCCGGAGATTAATTTCTCCACTTGGGGAACATCTTGACGACCCGTTATCCCTGCGGCAATGCGGTTATCGATGTTTGTACGCTTGAGGATTCCTTGGGTTACTGCTGCTGCGATCGCAGCAATTAGCCAACCTACTAACAAAATTGCTACTGCCCCTAGTAGACGGGGTGTAAACAGAATTATCTGTTGAACAATACCTTGCACATCAGCAATTCCTTGATTGACTGCTGGTTGTATCGGTTGCAGGCTAGGCGATTGTGCCAAAAATTGCTGCACCTTCATGGGCAAACCAACTCCTATCACCTGGGTTATTCCTTGCAAAGTTGTGTTCATGGTTTTCGGGAATTAAGCTTAAGTATTCGCCGCAAACACTGAGTAAGTGTTTTGCCTATAAATTTACCAGTAAACACATACATATTTTGATTTAATCTATTGGAATTGAGCATTGGGCATTGGGAATTGAGAATTGGGAATTGGGCATTGGGCATTGGTTATTGGTTATTAATTCTTCTCTCTCATCTTCCCCTGCTCCCTGCTCCCTTGCTCCCTACTCTCTGCCCGCACTCCCTATTTCGCTTAATTTTGCGTTACTCTAATTGCAGCAACAGCATCAAAGAATGTGGAATGTCCCAAGTTTTGGAGCAATCGATTCAAATTAATGCTACGGCTACGGTGGTAGAGCGCTGTATTAGCGATTTAGCTATCATGCAACGCTGGCTCAACCCCGTCCTCCGTTGCGAACCTGTGGGTGAAGCTTGGAGTACTGATGTAGGCAGCAAAAGTCGTTTTATCATTCAAATTCCTCTACTGAAACCGACGTTGAATAGCGTAGTTGTGGAACGACAACCGGGTTTGGTAGTTTGGGAATTCCAGGGATTTTTTCAAGGGCGCGATCGCTGGGAATGTCAACCCACAGAAAAGGGAACGCTTCTACTGAACCGTTTTGAGTTTGATATTCCTAATTCCTTAGTAAGTTGGGGTTTCAACACCTTCGCCGCATCTTGGACAAAAGAAGATATGCAAGCCCAACTCCGCCGCCTCAAACGAGTCGCAGAAAATTTGTAATTGGGCATTGGGAATTGAGAATTGGTTATTTTCCCCCTGCCCCCTACTCCCTTCTTTCTTCCCCATTCCCCATTCCCTATTCCCCATTCCCCAATTCAGTAAGTAGCCGCCGAATCATTAATGCATCCTGGGCATCAGGAACTTTTGCTAAATAATTTTGTAAATCGTCTACGGCTTGGGGGTAGTTACCAAGTTGATAGGAGATCAGACCGCGATCGCGCAACTCTAAAGTTATATTAGGAAAAAGCAATAAAATTCGTTCAATCGCGGCGAGGGTTTTTTCTAACTCTTGTTGTTTAAGGTAAATAAATTTTAAATTTGTCAGCATCCGTGCCAAAAATTGCCGATTACTGACTATCGCTAAAAATTCTGGTTGTAGCGTCACGGGTTGCTGATAAATTTGAGACAGCCGTTCCTCGCAATCTTGGGCGAATATTATTTCACCGCCATTGAAGGCATCGACGAAAATTTCTATATCTGGAATATCCGGGCGGATCAGAAAATGTCCTGGCATCCCCACACCCACCATCGGAAAATCAATTCGTCGGGCAATCTCTAGGTAAACCAACGCCAAGCTAATAGGAATCCCCAGTCGGCGGTCAATTACATCATTGAAAAAGCTGTTACGCGGGTCGTAATAGTCAATTTTATTACCAGAAAACTTTAAATCTTCGTATAGATACTGATTAATATTTTGAACGATCCGCAAAGGATATCGTGAGTCTGGTAGGCGTTCTTGAAGCTCCCATGCCATTGTATCAAGGGCGTTGAGATATTCCTCTGGATCTAGCTTGGGATATTCTTCTTGTGCAATATACAAAGCTGCCTTTGCTAGGTCAATATGATCGTCAGACTGCTGAATTTCCTGGTAAAAATATTGTCGCGCTGACGATAAATTCATAACCTGTTGCTCGGTGAAAGTGTGAGGATGAAGCCGCACCTACGCCCAACCCTGACATCGTGGCTTGACTAAAAGCAGTTTTTTGTATCTATCTTTATCTTATGGATATTCAAGTGTAAAACCTAAATCCGAAACTCTTGTGCGATCGCGTCTTTTTTTCTTCCTTCGTGTCTTTGTGGTTCGGTGAACTACTCAGACTTGCCTACAGCTGAAGTTGATCGCTCCCAATTCATCGGGAATAGCCATCAATTACTCAGTAGTTTTTTTTGTCTGACATTCCCTTCAAGGGCAGGAGTCTTGGTACTCAACACCAAAATCTTTTTCTTGCGACATATACCTAAAAGCTCTTGGTTTTCGCTTGTGGCATTGATGGTGAAAAACGCGATCTTGAGGGTTATCCCTCAAAGAGCGATTTTGAACCCAGAGGGTCAAGACATTATATATCTTACCAGAAAATCCTGGGGATTCGTCATACATCCAGAATTTGTTTTTACTCTTCCTTTAAAATCAATTCCAGATGTAATCCTCAAAGCTTGGCTCACAATACCTACCATTAGAGTACATTCATTGTTCGCGTTAGCGTCTCGCAGAGAAGGTGGGGAGTTCCGCGACTCCGTTAAAAAGCGTTGGCGTTGGCGTAGCCTCTCCAAGAGTTGCCGCCATACCCCTACTGTTTCAGAAGAAATCGCCTGATTTTTTCTTAGTTAACTATCCGTTTCATGGGGATTTCTATCCAGAACTCACAGCCGTTACCGGGTTCAGAAACACACTGGATATTACCAACGTGTTTTTCCACAATAATTTGGTAGCTAATAGATAACCCCAAGCCAGTACCTTGTCCGGGTTGTTTGGTGGTAAAGAAAGGTTCAAAAATGCGCGATCGCACCATCTCTGGAATCCCACAACCATTGTCAGCGATGCAAATCAGAATAGTATTCCCTTTGATGACTTCTGTACGAATCAAAATTTTAGGATTGTCAATTTTTTTTCTACTAGTTGCTAAGTTTTCCAGTGCATCGATCGCGTTGTTGAGAATATTCATAAACACCTGATTCATCTGGGCTGCATAGCAGAGTACTAAGGGCAATTCACCATATTGCTTAACTACCTCAATAGCAAGAGAATTAGTCTCTGGTTGCAGTCGATGTTGTAAAATCAACAAAGTACTGTCGATGCCTTCATGAAGATCAACGTGCTTCATTCCTGTTTCATCAAGTCGAGAAAAACTTCGCAACGATAAGACTAGTTGAGAGATCCGATCTGCCCCTATCTTCATGGAAGTAAGAATTTTTGGCAAGTCATCACTAATGAAATCTAAATCCAATGCTGCTACTTGCTTTTTAATTTCCTCTGTTGTTTTAGGATACTGTTTCTGATATAGACGCAGTAATTTGAATAAATTTTCAGCATGTTCAGTAACATAGGTAATGTTGCCATAAATAAAACTAATGGGGTTGTTAATTTCATGTGCTATACCAGCAACTAATTGCCCTAAACCTGCCATCTTTTCACTCTGAATTAACTGGCTCTGAGTATGTTGTAATTCTTTCAGAGTCTGGGTAATTTCTTCTTTCTGACGTTGAGTTTGTGCGAGTAATTCCGCTTGCTGAAGTCCTACGCCTAACTGAGTACCAATCTGCATCAGCAAATCTACCTCATCTTCTTGCCAATCACGGGGTTTGATATTTTGATAAGCTGCTAGTAATCCCCAAAGTTTATCACCTTGAAAAATCGGCACAATCATATATGCCCTAGCCTCCATTAGCTCAAGCATGACAATATAAGGAATAGAATCATCGGTGCTGTAAATATCCTTAATGACAATACTTTTACCATTAGCAAAATCTCCGTTTTGGGGTTCTTGCAAGTAGTTACTTGCATAGGCGTAGCCTGTTGCAGACATCGCAGGTAAAATATCCCTTACTGGTATCCAATCTTGGGCTAAAGACTCAGCAACAAATTCGCCACTCCCATCAGCCCGGAATCGATAGATTGTGACTCGATCAACTTCCAATAACCGCCGGACTTCTTCTGTACTAGTAGCAAAAATAGTGTCAATATCAAGAGACTGGCGAATTTTCTCCACCGTTGCGGCTAATGCCTTTTCCCTTTGGGCTGCTTTCCGTTCTCGTTCGGCGGCTTTAGCCAATTTTTGGGACTGCACCTGCATCTGTTTCAATGACTCAGCTTGCTGTAATGCTACCCCCAATTGAACGCCAACTTGCGCCAATAAGTTGATTTCCTCATCTTGCCAATAACGGGGCTGGGAGTTTTGATAAGCTACTAACAATCCCCACAACTTTTCGCCCTGAGAAATTGGTACAAAAGCTTCATTCCGTGGATACTTACCCGCTTGCTTTTCTTGCACAAAAACGCCTTGTGTTACCGGCTGTGGCTTAACCATTGGTGTCCAGCCATCAACAATGGAATCGGCGACAAATTCGCCACTCCAATCAGGATAGAAGCGGTAAATTGCGACTCGTTCCACTTCTAATAGCCGCCGGACTTCTTGAGTTGTGGTTTTAAAGATGGCTTCAATATCAAGAGACTGACGAATTTTTTCTACGGTGTTCGCTAACGCCCTTTGCCTTTCCGCAGCTTTACTAATCTCTGCTGCTTGGATTTGCATTTGTTGGATAAATTCCGCTTGCTGCAAAGCCACACCTAATTGCGTTCCCACTTGGGTAAGCAAGTAAACTTCATCTTTTTGCCAATCACGGGTGTCGGCGTTCTGGTAGACTGCTAGCAAGCCCCAGAGTTTCTGACCTTGATAAATGGCAATGATTACATAGGCTCTTGCCTGATAAATTTCTAGGATTTTAATGTAGCAGTCGCTAAAGCCTGAATTGTAAATATCATTACAAATCCGATATACTTGACAACTGCTAAAACTACCACCTTCTGTATCTTGTAAATAAGTATCAGCAACTGGGGGTTTAGCTAAATCTTTGGCGCTACAGTCACTGACGTTTTCAGTCACTTCCGGCCGTTGAAATTGTTCATCAATCAGGGAAATCCAACCCTCTGCCACTGATTCAAACACGAATTCACCACTCCAATCGGGATGGAAGCGATAAATAGCCACGCGGTCAGCATTGAGCAGCTGCCTAAGTTCTCCGGTGGTTGTGTGGAAAATACTTCCTAAGTCTAGAGACTGACGAATTTTCTCAATCGTGATGGCGATGATTTTCTGCCATTGGGCTGCTTTTTCTCTAGCTTTTGCTTGTGCTAGTTGTGCCGATTGTAGTTTTACTTGTTCTAGGTAATCTGCTTGCTGTAAAGCAACTCCTAGATGTTCAGCGATTAATTGCACAAACTCAATTTCTGATGCTTCCCATTGGCGAAGACTACTACACTGATGAATACATAACAATCCCCATAAATCTTTACCTTTTATTAAGGGGACAGTTAGATTGGCACGGACTTGGAATCTTTCTAGAATCTGGATGTAGCAATCACTGGCATTAACTTGATAAATATCAGCTATTGCTTTAATTCGGCCTTTCTGATATAATAGTGCAAATTCTTCACCAAAGCAATGGTCGCGCAATTTAGTTGCTAGTGCCGAATTCCATTCTGTTGCCACATCTTCATAGATAAATTCCCCTTCCCATGCCAAATTAGGATAGAAACGAAACACGCCAACCCGATCGGTTTTCAGAAGTTGGCGGATTTCAGTGACTGTAATTTTGAAGATCGCGTCTATATCTAGAGACTCGCGGATGCGGGCTATAACTCCAGACAAGGCTTTTTGTTGCTCATTCTGATGTGAATGAGATTCTTGCTGTTTTGAATTTGGTTCTATGGGTTGACTATTAGAGGAGTTTTCCATTCCCAGTGGGACTTTAAATATTGAAAGTCTTCTATCTCATGATTCCCTTAGCGATCGCAAAGGTAACAATTATTTTCTAAAAATGCCAAAAAAACAATGTAGGGACACGATACTATCGTGTCCCTACAAAAACATTTTTCAACCACGAGAAGATTATCGCCGCTTGGGAGTGGCGCTGCGGCTGGTGCGTTTTTCTTCATCTCGGCGACGGCGATCGCGCCAATCTGCCACAGTCAAATAACCAATTCCACCGGTGACTACTACAAGCAGTACTACGGCTACTATTGTTAAAATACTCAAAAATGGACTTTCCACAATACCTCTACAGTCCGTTACGTCCCCAAACTACCATTGCAATTGACCAAGTGAACACAACTAACAGTGCTACCCAACCTAGTGTCAAAATCTCCATAGTCCCACTTTTCAAATAATTACAAAAGGTTTCTAATATTTATCATACAGGGATTGGGCAGGCTGAGATTTTTTTTATAAATTACATTGTAACTTTGGTATGCGATGTCTACGACGGGCTATTCGGGGTCGCAAAGGGGACACGCTCTTATCTTAGTAAGCTGGTACTTCAAGCATTAATTAAAGACTAATGTGAAAAAATAGCGATCGCGCTTTCTTAACTAGATGGTCTGGGAATACTAGGGTTACGGGTATATATTTCAAATTCAACAACCCCTAGTATTATGCCGACATTTTTCAACTATCCTTTCCAATCTAATGGTTTTATTCCCCACGGACATTGTTATCTCTGGCAAACTGGATTAGTTTGGCTCCACATTATTTCTGATGCGACGATCGCTCTGGCCTATTATTCTATTCCCTTCCTACTGATTTACTTTATTTCTAAGCGCAAAGATGTTCCTTTCAATGGAGTATTTTTGTTATTTGGTGCTTTTATCATTGCCTGCGGTACTGGACACTTGATAGATATTTGGACGCTTTGGCACCCAGACTATTGGATTGCAGGTACTTTAAAAGCTTTAACTGCCATTATTTCCATATACACGGCATTTGCATTATTTTACCTCATGCCTCAAGCTCTGACACTACCCAGCCCAGCCCAGTTAGAAGTTATTAATCGAGTCCTTTCAACTGAAATTGTTGAGCGCAAGCGCATTGAGAAAGAACTACGCCTTGCGGAGGAAGTAGCTCAAAACTCCAACCAAGCCAAGAGTGAATTTCTCGCTAATATGAGTCATGAACTACGCACACCTCTTAACGGCATCCTGGGCTATACACAAATTATCCAACGCACAGAATCTTTGAGCGAAAAAGGACGCAAAGGACTCAGCGTTATTTATCAATGTGGTTCTCATCTTTTAACCTTAATTAATGATGTTCTGGATCTCTCCAAGATAGAAGCCCGAAAGTTGGAATTGTATCCTGTTGATTTCTACTTACCTGCCTTTATAGATAGTGTGACTGAAATTTGCCGCATCCGAGCAGAACAAAAAGTCATCGCATTTAAGGTCGAACTCGATCCTGATTTACCAACTGGTATTCATGCTGATGAAAAACGCTTACGGCAAGTACTGATTAACTTGCTTAGTAATGCCATGAAATTTACTAATCAAGGCAGTGTCACCTTCAAAGCTCAGGTAGTTGAGCAAGAATCAAATGCTAATGAAAAAACTAACTACAAAATTCGCTTTGAGGTAATAGATACTGGCACAGGTATAACCCCTGAACAAGCTGAGAAAATCTTCCAGCCTTTTGAGCAAGTAGGGAGTCAGAAACGACAATCTGAAGGTACAGGCTTAGGATTAGCGATCAGCCAAAAAATTGTTTTATTGATGGGTGGTAAAATTCAGGTGAAAAGTGAATTTGGCAAAGGTAGCACTTTCTGGTTTGAGGCAAAATTGTCAGAATCTAAAGACTGGGCAAAAGTTTCTAGAGTAGTTGAGCAGGGAACTATTATTGGTTATCAAGGACAAAGGCGCACTATTTTGATTGCGGATGATAAATGGGAAAACCGATCGGTAATTGTAAATTTACTAGAGCCGGTTGGATTTACTGTTATAGAAGCTACTAATGGTCAAGAAGCATGGGTACAGTCTCTAGCCCACGAACCAGACATGATTATCACTGATTTGGTGATGCCTATATTGGATGGATTTGAATTCATTCATCGTTTGCGTCAGTCGACGGCATTTAAAGAAATTCCAATCATCGCTTCGTCAGCAAGTGTATTTGCAGTCGATCAACACAAAAGTATTGATGTAGGTGCAGATGCATTTTTACCAAAGCCTATAGAGGCTGAAAATCTGCTAGAAATGCTCCGACAGTTTTTGCAACTGGAGTGGATTTTTGACGCTAATGTAGACACCGTGAAAAAAATCTCTCCAGATGGGTTTAATCAACAAAATCAGGTGATTTATCCTGGCAAAGAGGTTTTACAAGAATTACTCGAACTAGCACAAGATGGCGACATTCAGAGTATTTTAGAACTGGCTGAAAAACTTTCTGCATCTAATGATAAGCTAAACATTTTTTCCCAGCAACTCATGCAGCTTGCTAGTAATTTCCAACTCAAACGTTTGGAAACGTTTATTGAAGAATCCATTAATTAATTTAAGTTAAATTTCAATTTCTAATTCATCATGATCAAACCCCAAAATAACGGATTTATTTTAATTGTGGATGATAATCCGACAAATTTATCTGTCCTGTGTGCAACGCTCAATAGTGAGGGTTTTCGTTTCCGGGTTGCAGTCGATGGAGAAACTGCGATCGCTCAGGCTGAACGCAATCAACCAGAGCTGATTTTACTGGATGTACAAATGCCAGGTATTGATGGATTTGAAACTTGTCGTCGCCTCAAAGCTAATCCTGTCACCCAAAACATTCCGATTATTTTCACCACTGCTTTAGCGGATACGGAAAGCAAAAGCAAGGGATTTTTACTTGGTGCAGTAGACTATATTCCGAAACCCTTCGCCCAAGAGGAAGTAATTGCTAGAGTGCGCGTGCATTTACAACTCAAAAAACTGACTGAATCTTTGGAACAACAAATTAGCGATCGCACCAAGGCTTTGCAACAAGCTCAAGTCCAACTGGTACAGCAAGAAAAACTATCTACACTCGGAGAGTTAATCGCTGGTATTGGACATGAAATCAACAATCCCATCAACTTTATTTCTAGCAATATTCCACCATTGAAAGAATATATTGCAGGTGTAACTGAGTTACTTTTACTGTATAAACAAGAGTATCCCAATCCAACAGCCAAAATTACCACTACTATTGAGAAGTTGGATTTAAACTTCGTTCTCGAAGATATGGTAAAAATTTTGAACTCACTCCAGCTAGGAAGTGAAAGAATTCAAAATCTTTCTAATTCACTCCGCAATTTCTCTCGCTCGGATAATGATACAAAAATATCTGCTGATTTGCACCAAGGACTAGATAGTACACTAATAATTTTGCAACACCGTCTTAAGGCTAATGGCGAGCGTCCCGGTATTGAAGTTATTAAAAATTATGGAGGATTACCAGAGGTAAATTGCTATCTAGGCCAGATGAATCAAGTATTTATGAACATTCTGGCAAATGCAATTGATGCCCTTGATGAAGCTATAATGGAAGGCAAAATGAGGAATCTAATTCCTGAGATTAAAATTGTAACAGAAATAGATTCGGAAAACTTGGCTGTAATTCGGATTGCTGACAATGGAATTGGTATTCCTGAACGGCTGAAAAAACGCTTATTTGAGCCGTTATTTACTACAAAAACAGTTGGTAAAGGTACTGGACTTGGCTTGTCAATTGCTTATGAAATAGTTGTAGAGAAACACAATGGTGTATTAGATGTAAATTCTCAAGCAGGTGTGGGAACTGAGTTTATCATCAAAATTCCCATATAATAGCAACATTGAATTAATTACAAAGCTGCTTTAGTATTTATAATACTAGATATCGGGAAAAATTTCCCTAATATCTAATTTCTATAGAGAGTGAATCAAACTTTAGATCCTCAATTAATGGCAGAACGTATAGAATCCCTCAAGGCTGGAATAGTTGGAGGTTTATCTGTGTGTTTTGGTTTTGTGCTTGCCAGTCTCTTGAATACTCTTGTACTAGCAAAGTATTTTCAGATCCTCGCAAGTCTGCACAGCGATATTAACTGGCGCTTGTGGGTGAGTGCTGCTGTTGCAACTTTTATTGGCTTACTATTTGGTGTCACCTACCGCTATATCATCCGCTCAGATAAAAATCCCCAACTCAAAGCCGGTGGTGTTCTAGCCTTTGGTTTGGTGCGGGGATTGACTCAGCTAGAGCTTGGGTGGAATTCCAATAGCATAATTTGGCCTTTTTTGGTATTAGCGGCAGAAAGTTTATTGTGGTTTGTGCTTGCAGCGATCGCTCTTGATCTCGCCATTAAACTCCGTTGGGTTAAACCTTTTTCATCATAGATTTGCCGCGCCTGTATTCAAGCATTACCTTGGATTTGCGGTAAACTCAAGGTTGAAAATCAAAACCACTTTGTCACTGGAAGCATAATATTTTCGTCAACAAGGTAGCGATCGCATTGACCTCTCCGAGGCGGAGAGGGGAGCCTGATTTCTCCCCCTTCCCTACAAGGGAAGGGGGTTGGGGGGTTAGGTCTGTGTGAAAAGTGCGAGGGTGCGATCGCGTTGATAGAATGGTCAATTAGATTCAAACATTGTTATTTGTTTTTTACTCCTAAAGCTTGACTAAAATTGATATTGATGAAATCAATAAGATTTTTATTTTCTGTTTTTTACTTAATCCTATAGTTCCAAGTCTTAATAGCTAAATCAATATACCATCCCAAATTTGTAGGAGTATTTCTTTCCTGTGACCACCACGATTCTAAAAGAGAAATATCAAAAGGACGGGTAGCACCCTTCAGGAGATATATCAATAAATCTAAAGTGTTTATATTTCTCCCATAATTGGATGAGGCTTGACATAAATACACATTTGCATTTGTCCATTTCGACATACCATGCCTGTCAAATGAGAAACAAAAATTATTGTTAGAATTCTCTTCAAGATTAACGGTAGTCTTAGTACACACCAACCATTCAACGACAGAATCTTGAGCAAAATGGCTATTATTTGCAGCTAATACAAAACCAAATCGTGCTAATGGAATTTTGATGTTAGTTTTCACCTTAGTTGGCAACCAAAGAAATAACCATATTCCTTTACCTGTATTAGTTATTTCAGCTAGTTTCTTATGATTTTCTCCTTCGCCAGTACCATATAGTATTTTTCTATAAGTAGGGCTAACCATTTCTTTGATTTTTGGTTGAGCCATGAAAAGCTCTCTGATGATTCTAAAATTTTGACGAGCATCTACAGGTAAGTGATTTTCAAAGTTATGAGTGAAAGCTGGCAAGATTGTACTTAGTAGGTCTTCATTTTGTAAGCTACCAGGTAAGCCAAACACAGGGTAAAGAATATCATAGTTCTTACCTTCTAATTGGAATTTAGGAGTTGTTGTCTGATATTCGACATGGAATTTCCAAAAACATATATCATCTTCAAATCTTGATGCTTCTTTATCTGTATAGTTGTCTTCATGAAAAGTAGGAGCAATAGCGATTAATTTTATCGGTAATGAGTAATCGATTCTATCGGCAAAAGATTGATTTTGTAAAATACTTTTTCTATATCTCAATAGCTGAGATACTAATCCTCTATCTTCTTCGTTTTTTAATTCAATAATGACTGCTTGTTTATCTAATTTGCTACAGTATAGCAAATCACAACGCTGCATTTTGAGACTATGCTGACGTTTAATTAAAACCAATTCTGGGAATATTATGTCAAAATAAGCTTCAATATAATCTTCTAAATCTTGTTCAGACTGAAAGCGAATTTTTCCGCCAATGTAGATTAATTTACGATTCGCTTTGGCTGACTCATCATTCCGTCTTTTTGAGTTGGTTGTTAAATGTTTCGATTTGAGGTAGGGCATGAATATTTTTAAATATAATAATCTATATACAAATTATTATATTTTTTATACTGTTAAAAATGGTGTAAATACTGAAATATCATCTATTTTAACAGACTCTCAACTTCCTCATCAGTAAAACCAAACTGGCGAAAAATACGCAAAATATAAGCAGGAGACATTTCTCTTGCACCCATATCTATAGGAACTACTCTCCTTTTACCATCGACTTCACGAGTATATAAACAATGGTCGCCTTTTCCTTCTCTATGAAATGTGCAACCTGCTTGTTCTAAAAGCTTAATTAACTCCTTTGGTTTCAGGGAAGGTATATTTTTAGGCATAAACCTTCCTTAATTCATATATCTCTGAATCTTGTTCTTTTTCTTCAACAAATAAAAATTCATGTAATTCATCTATTGAAACGGGAGATTTATAAATATTACTTTCAGACTCATAAACAATTTCAAAAGATTCAATTGCTTCTTTCAGTTTTTTAATTGCATCTTCTTGACTATTTCCCTGCCCGACAATGCCGTTTTCTAAACATAAAGCAACCCAATAGCCAGAATTCTTTCTAAGTACGACGGTATAAAAATTCATTCTTTCCTTCAACCTAATAACTATTTTTTAAAGTTTCTTCTAATGTAAAAGGGGATTCTTGAGGAAAGAAATTTAATTTAATCCCTGTTTCCTCAGATGCTTTGAGACAAGCTTTTTGATAACAATTTTCAAATACTTCTGCAAGTAGAGGTTGTAAACTGGGACTATCTTCTAATAATGTTTCAATACATATACGTTGTTCAGAAATAGTACTGCGCCAACTCTCACTACGTTTTTCTGGTTGATATTGCCATTTCAGTAAGTGCATCAATAGCACAATTAATCGAGTTTTTAACTCGCGTTTTTCACTTCTCCCCATGCTTTCAATTTCTTCAATTAGATTAGGTATATCTATTTCATTAAAATTATTTTGTTTTAACTGCTGGGCAATTCTTTGTGTCCACAAGTAAAAGTCTTGTTCATAGAGATTTTTTTCGTTGATAAAAGATGGACTGGTCATTAATATTCCTCTTGGAAACGTTAAAGATTAGGTGGGCATAACACCCACCTAATTAAACTATACCAACAAAGCCTGATCCTCTTGAGAAATCACGCGCCCTTCATCCTCAAAACCGAGGATTTGATCAAAGTTCAAATACCGATACAAATCATCGGCAAAAGGATGAATTCTACTCGCCACAATATCCAAATATTCCTGCACTGTGGGAAGCCGCCCCAGCAGCGCACAAACTGCGGCTAATTCTGCTGAACCAAGATACACCCGCGCATCTTTACCCATGCGATTATTGAAGTTGCGGGTAGAGGTAGAAAACACTGTTGTGCCATCAGCAACTCGCGCCTGATTACCCATGCACAAACTGCATCCGGGCATTTCTGTCCGCGCACCCGCAGCCCCAAACACGCTATATACACCTTCTTCTTTTAATTGGTGTTCATCCATGCGCGTTGGTGGTGCTATCCACAAGCGAGTTTTTACTTCACCTGCGCCTTCCAAAACTTTGGCTGTTGCCCGATAATGACCGATATTTGTCATACAAGAACCGACAAATACTTCTTGCACTGGATCGTTAGCAACTTCCGATAATAACTTAACATTATCGGGGTCATTGGGAGCAGCAACAATTGGTTCTTTGATTTCGTTCAAATCAATTTCAATTATTTCGGCATATTCAGCATCACCATCGCCTTCTAATAACACGGGATTTGCTAACCATTCTTCCATCTTTGCCACACGGCGTAGCATGGTACGCGGATCGTGATAGCCCCGTGCGATCATATTTTTCAGTAAGGCTACGTTAGAACGCAGATATTCAGATATTGTCTCTACACTCAGCTTAATTGTGCATCCGGCACAAGAACGTTCCGCACTTGCATCGGTGAGTTCAAAGGCTTGTTCAACTTTTAAATCTGGCAAACCTTCTATTTCTAGAATTCGCCCGGAGAAAACATTTTTCTTATTCTGCTTCTCTGCTGTCAACAAACCTTTTTGAATTGCTACGTAGGGAATGGCATTCACAACATCCCGCAGAGTTACACCTGGTTGCAATTCACCTTTAAATCTTACTAATACTGACTCTGGCATATCTAAAGGCATGACACCCAAAGCCGCCGCAAAGGCCACTAATCCTGAACCTGCGGGGAAAGAAATACCCAAGGGGAAGCGGGTGTGCGAGTCGCCGCCAGTTCCCACGGTGTCGGGTAGCAGCATCCGGTTTAACCAAGAGTGGATGATACCATCACCGGGACGCAGGGCAACACCGCCACGAGAGGCAAAGAAATCGGGGAGTTCGTGATGGGTTTTGATGTCTACTGGTTTGGGATAAGCGGCTGTATGGCAGAAACTTTGGATAACTAAGTCTGCACTGAAACCAAGACAGGCGAGTTCTGTTAATTCATCGCGGGTCATGGGGCCTGTGGTATCCTGGGAACCAACGGTAGTAATGATGGGTTCGCAAGATGTGCCGGGACGCACACCAGGTAATCCGCAAGCTTTACCAACCATTTTCTGCGCTAGGGTGTAGCCTTTACCTGTATCCAAGGCTTGCTGGGGACGGGTAAAAACGGTGCTGGGTTCTAAACCGAGTGAAAGACGAGTTTTATCGGTGAGGGTACGTCCGATAAGTAGGGGGATGCGTCCACCTGCGCGGACTTCATCGAGGATGGTATCAGGTTTAAGGGCAAAGGTGGAAATGACTTCGCCTGTTTCGTTGGTGATTTCGCCTTTGTAAGGATGGATAGTAATTACCATGCCGGTTTCTAGTTTGGTGACATCGCACTGAATAGGCAAAGCACCGGCATCTTCGGCTGTGTTAAAGAAGATAGGCGCGATCGCACCACCTAAAACATAACCCCCAGCGCGTTTGTTTGGCACAAAAGGTATATTATTTCCTGTGTGCCATAACACCGAGTTAATAGCAGATTTACGCGAGGAACCTGTACCAACTACATCCCCAACGTAAGCGACAGGATGCCCTTTTTTCTTCAGTTCGGCAATGGTTGCCAAGCTTCCCGGTTGCCGTGACTCTAACATTACTAAGGCGTGTAAGGGAATATCTGGGCGAGTTGTGGCGCTTTGGGCGGGGGATAAGTCGTCGGTGTTGGTTTCGCCAGGAACTTTAAAAACGGTGATAGTAATCGCTTCTGGTACGGTTGGGCGAACGGTAAACCATTCAGCTTCCGCCCAAGAGTCTATCACCCGCTTGGCGAAAGGATTGGTTTTAGACAACTCTAAAACATCGTGGTAAGCGTCATACACCAAGAGGATTTTGCTTAAGGCGTTGGCTGCATAAGCGGCGATGGGTTCCTTTCCTTGCCCACCCATTACCAGAGGTGTTTCAGATGAGTCTGAGACGGATACGGTTGGCCATTGCAGCAAATCGATTAAAGCTTGCACATTGTAACCACCTACCATTGTCCCTAACAATTGCACCGCTTCTATGCGCGAAACCAACGGGCTGGTGATTTCCTTTTTGGCGATCGCAGTGAGAAATCCAGCTTTGACATAGGCTGCTGGATCGACACCAGGAGAAACGCGATCGCTCAATAAATGCAATAATATATCCTCTTGACCCTTTGGCGGATTTTTCAGCAATTCGCACAGTTCAGATGTTTGCTTCGCATCCAATGCTAAGGGGGGAATTCCCAGTGCTGCTCTTTCGGCAACATGTTTACGATATGATTCCAGCATTCTTAACTCCACTCCAAATATTTAACCAAACATCGTTTAAGTGTGTATCATCACTTCCCTAGTTTCAAGAGCATTCAACCTCACAAGTCTTTACAAGTGGAATTAACAGGAAGTGAATCTCCTTGCTTTAAGTTTTTTGTCTAGCAAGGACTTATAATTATCACTGTATAGCTATTTTTCCCGATAAAGCTCTTTGAAAATAATTCTCTTTTCGTCTTTGTTAATTTGGTACTCTGTCTATTTATCAGATAAGATAATTTATTTGTCCTCTGTGTCACACTTCCTTTGTATATGTCTAAAACTTACACCGTAGAAATTAATCACCAAGGCAAAATTCATACTTTGCAAGTTCCCGAAGATGAAACGATCTTATCAGTTGCCGATACTGCTGGTTTGGAACTACCAAGTTCTTGCAATGCAGGTGTTTGCACAACTTGCGCCGGTCAAATATCTCAGGGAACTGTAGATCAAGCTGATGGCATGGGTGTTAGTCCAGATTTGCAAAAGCAAGGTTACGTATTGCTTTGTGTTGCCAAACCCCTTTCTGATTTGAAACTTGAGACAGAAAAGGAAGACATAGTTTATCAATTACAATTTGGCAAAGGCAAATAATCTGTGAACAGTTATCAGTATATCGGATGATTCTTCATCACTGAATAACTGTTCGTTGAACATTACCAAAACTGAGAAATAACAGAAGTATTTCATGGCATCTGACATCAGCTATTCTATAAACTACAAATCAACAGGATTTACCAAGATGACAACTCATTTTATTACCGCAGAAATTGATTTACAAGAAACTCCCGCAGAATTACTAGAAGTAATTGAAACAGAGTTGAAGAAACAAGGTGAACCCCTGCGTTGGGCTGTTACCTCTGTAGATATTGACGAACAAAAAGCTACAGTTGAAGCCGTTGTTACAGTTAAGAGTTAGGAGTGGGAAGTGGGGAGATGAGGGAGATGAGTTAATAACCAATGCCCCATGCCCCATGCCCCATGCCCAATGCCCAAAATATGCATCCATACACCGCTATCTTAATTGTACCAACTGGTGTTGGGGCTGCCATTGGGGGTTATGCAGGAGATGCTTTGCCTGTTGCTAGAGTTATAGCACAGGTTTGCGATCGCCTAATTACTCACCCCAATGTCCTCAATGGCGCAAGTTTGTACTGGAATCTCCCTAACGCTTTCTATGTTGAAGGTTACGGGCTTGACAAATTCGCCTCTGGATGCTGGGGTTTACGTCCAGTCCGCACTAATAAAGTAGGTTTGCTTTTAGACCAAGGCATTGAGCCAGAGTTACGGCTACGACATATACAAGCAGCAGATGCAGTCAGAGCAACTCTGGGATTGACCTTAACAGATTATGTAATTACTGATGCACCGTTAAATGTAGAATTACGGACTACAGCATCGGGAGCTAGTTGGGGAACAATTGGCAACCCAGATAGTTTGTTACGGGCAGCTGAGATATTAATTAAGAAAGCGGGGGCTGAAGCGATCGCAGTTGTTGCCCGTTTCCCTGATGATATGGATGAGGGAGCAGTACAAAAATATCGCCAAGGTGAAGGTGTAGATTCCTTAGCGGGTGCTGAAGCTGTAATTAGCCATTTGCTAGTGCGAACCTTTCAAATTCCTTGCGCCCATTCTCCCGCCCTTTTGGGCGAACCTCCACAACCTGATTTATCTCCCCGTTCCGCCGCCGAAGAATTGGGCTATACCTTTTTGCCCTGTGTCCTTGTCGGATTAAGTCGTGCGCCACAATTTATAATAGAGAGAGGAGCAATCGGATCGCAGCAAGAAGATATTTGGGCTGATGAAGTTGATGCTGCGATCGCACCTGCAACTGCTTGTGGTAGCAGTGCCTTAATGAGTTTAAGCCAAAGACGATGCCAAATAATTACAGTAGAAGAAAATAAAACTCTGATCGAAGTTCCTCCCCAACCGTTGGGGATAAAAGTTATACAGGTAAACTCATATTTAGAAGCTGTAGGTGTATTGGTAGCTCACAAAGCAGGCATCAACCCCTCTGCTCTCCGTCCCAAATTATCACCTTTAGAGTCATTAGTCATTAGTCATTAGTTATTTTCCCACAATGCCCAATGCCCAATGCCCAATGTCCAATGCCCCACTCTTAAAAAACCCGTGATTGAACAACACAAGCAAGAGCCAGAAATTCCATACATGACGCGCATCCAAGTACTTGGAGCGATGGGAGTAACTGCAATCATTTTGTTGATAGTCGCCAAAGTGTCGTTGCACTTTGGTAACTTTCCCCTATTTTCTTGGAAGTGGGATAAAAAGGATTTGCTGTTGGGTGTAGGATTGGGGTTCCTGATCACCGCGTTAAGTGGTGTAGCTTATCGCGTTTGGACTCCCTACCGAAAAAGTGCAGATTATTATCTAGAAGTGGTACTAAAACCCTTAGCTTTACCAGATTTAATTTGGCTGGGCTTGCTACCAGGTTTAAGTGAAGAATTGTTATTTCGGGGTGTAATGCTGTCAGCTTTAGGCTTGGATAGTCTAGCTGTAATTGTATCTAGTGTTTGCTTTGGCGTTTTGCATTTTAGTGGTTCCCAACAATGGCCTTATGTGATTTGGGCAACCATTGTCGGGATCATATTCGCATATAGTGCCTTGCTCACGGGAAACTTATTAGTGCCGATTGTCGCGCACATGATTACCAATTGGACTTCTAGTTATTTTTGGAAAATGTGGCAATTGCGGCAATTAAAAAATAAATTTTGAGCTTGGAGGAATTAGTGCGATCGCATAGGTAGATGAAAAGCAATAGGCAATAGGTAAGAAGGATCATCAAGTTGTGCTGATTCTTTTTCAACAATCAAATATGAGTCCTAATATCCTAATATCATAAATTAAATTACTTCAGGAGTGCTGAATTAAATTAACCTTACTTTTTACTCACTACTTGTTACGGGCTAAACGCCCCGCTATCGCTAACAGCACTCAGCACTGTTTTGGTAACTTGAGCGCTCTCACCAGATGCTTGGTGTGTAAGATTTTTCAAGCGGCTCAATCTGCTTCTGCGGATACGTTCACTGGTACGAACCCCACCTGCCATTTCATATTCCCGGCTGTCTTTGCCATATTTAAAAGCAACTCCTATCAGCATTTTCTCAGATAAACTGCCCAAGCTTTGTTCTAACTCTTCAATCTCTGCCCTGGAAGAGTCAACAACGATTAAAGCAGTGTTAAGAGCGTCTATCTTGATGCGTAACTTCTCAATTAATGCTGTCATGTTTTTTAAGTTATAAGCATCTCCAAGATCCAGATTGGCATCAATTGCTTTGAGTCCAGAGGATCTCAACTCAGCTTTTTCTAGAACGCGGGACATGCGTTTTTTCCGAGACATAAATTTATTTGTTTGTGAAGTTTATAAAGCTACTATGCTCTATTTAAACTAAATTTTGGTTCAGCAAAATCCACAAACATTGTATTTTTTTATCAGATGAATACTGGTAAATTCTCGGAAGTTATTTGATAATTTCCAATCCTAATGGCAACTTAAGCATTTATAACCACAGCTTTGATACTCATAACAACAATTTAAGTTCTGCTAACCATAGCTAAATTGTTTTTATTGCAAATTAAGTTTTAGTAACCACAGTTTAAGCATTCATAACAACAACTTAAGCTGTGATTAGCACAGCTTAAGTTGTTGTTATAAAAAATTGTGTGTTTATAACGACAAATGCAATTTACATAACGATTGTCTTAAAAGAGAAAGATTGTTTAGCTCTCTAGCCAAAAAATCGCAACACCTGATGAGAAAATGAGGTATTCCAACAAAGCGATATCTACGATGGGCTACGCCTACGCCATTTTATTGTTAACAATCCCGTTAATCAGCTTGAGGTGAAAGGAACCAAAAGCCTTATTGAGACATGACACAGAAGGTTAGTGTCTAAAAATACTCCTAAAAGTCAATCTTTGTTTAATAAGTTTTGTGTAGAATTTGGTGGTGAGGTCATTTACTTGATTCTCAATTGCAGCAATCCAGGTTTCATTTATGAGTCAGTCTTTTTCTCAAAACCAAGCAAGGCGAAATCGCCAACAAAGGCTGTGGCAACAAAAAGGGAGCTTAAAGACTAAAGTAATAGTTTGGGTACTAAGTATAAGTGTCCTTCCTGTGGTTGCAATTGGAACAGCTACTTACTTTTATGGAATTAATTTAATTACCAGACAGATTCCGCAAGTTAGACAAGAGACTTCTAAAACTTTATTAGACACTGAACTTGCTTTACAACAAAGACAATTGTCACTCTTGTTAGCTGGGATGGGGGGAACAGCAATTGTAGCAGGTGCGATCGCTGTTTTTGTGGCAAATCGAGCTATGACTCGAATCAGCAATGCTGCGGCAATATCAAATGATATCAAGAATAAGCTACGTCCAGACAGCGATTTTACTCAAACTTTTATCGCTAACGAAGATGAGTTAGTGATGTTAGAGAGAAACATCAGCTTATTCACAGAACTGCTTTCGGTTCTGGCACAAGAGAAAGAAGCCGAAACCGATTACTCCCAACTATTGATCAAAATCACGCGATGGGTTCGAGAATCATTCAATGAACAGGATGTTCTCAAAACTACCTCAGAAGAGATTCGTAAAGCTTTAAGCATTGACCGTGTAACTATCTTTTGCTTCAACTCCAACTCCAACAGTAATGGAACCTTTATCACTGAGTCAGTAGCACCGGGTTTACCCAAAATATTAGGGGTTACAGTCTCTGAGTCTGGGTTCGAGGCAGAGTATAGAGAAAAATACCAGAATGGTTATACCCGTGCTACTGATAATATCCTCCAAGCCGATCTCAGTGATGGTGATATTGAGTTGCTTCAGCAATTTGCTGTCAAATCTAATTTAGTAGCACCTATTTTCAAAGGCAAAGAGCTATTTGGTTTATTGATTGCTCATCAGTGTTATAGGCAGCGTTTTTGGCAGCAGTCTGAGATTGATTTGTTTGTTCAGATAGCCATGCAAGTCGGATTTGCTCTTGACTACACCCAACTTCTAGAACAAGTAGATACCAAAGCAGATAAAGCTCAAACATTTATCGAAATTACCCGCAGCATTCGCCAATCGCTCAACGAAGAGGATGTTTTAAAAAGCACTGTAGAAGAAGTTCGCAAAGCACTTAGTACCGACCGAGTGCTAGTTTATAGCTTTAACCCTAATTGGTCTGGAACTGTGATTGCAGAATCAGTAGTTCCAGGTTATCCCAGAGTGTTGCGATCGGAAATCCAAGACATCTGCTTCGGTCAGGGTTATGTAGAAAAATATCAGTCTGGTCGCGTTGTCGCTACAAACAACATTCATGAGTCAGGTTTAGCTGATTGTCACATTAGCCTACTCGAATCCTTTGCTGTAAAAGCAAACTTAGTCGCACCTATTCTCAAAGACGAGCAGTTATTTGGCTTATTAATTGCACATCATTGTTCCAGACCTCGTGATTGGCAACAGCCTGAAATTGATTTGTTTACCCAAGTAGCCATGCAAGTCGGATTTGCTCTCGACCATGCTAGGCTGCTACAACGTGTCGAAGCTGAAGGTGTACAAAGTCAGTTGCTAGTGGATACTATCGGCAGCATTCGCCAATCGCTCAACGAAGAAGATGTTTTAAAAACGACTGTAGAAGAAGTTCGCAAAGTACTGAGTACTGACCGAGTGATGGTTTATAGCTTTAACCCTAATTGGTCTGGAACTGTAATTGCCGAATCAGTTGTTCTCACCTACCCAAAAATTTTGCGGGCTGAAATCGAAGATCCATGTTTTGGTCAAGGCTATGTAGAAGAGTATCAGTCTGGCCGGGTTCTGGCAATAAACAATATTTATGAAGTCGGCTTGGCTGATTGTCACATTAACTTACTCGAATCTTTTGGTGTAAAAGCTAACTTGGTAGCTCCCATTCTCAAAGACGAGCAGTTGTATGGTTTATTAATTGCACATCAATGCTCCAGACCTCGTGATTGGCAACAATCTGAGATTGATTTATTTGCCCAAATAGCCATGCAAGTAGGATTTGCTCTCGCTCATGCCAGACTTCTGCAACGAGTCGAAGCTGAAAGTATGCGAAGTCAATTACTAGTGAATATTACCCGTAGTATTCGCCAATCGCTCAAAGAAGAAGATGTCTTGAAAACCACTGTTGAAGAGGTTCGCAAAGGATTGAGTATTGACCGAGTACTGATTTATAGCTTCTATGCTAACTGGTTTGGAGTTATAATTGCCGAATCAGTGGTTCCAGGTTATCCCAAAGTTTTGCGCTCTAAAATCTACGACCCGTGTTTCACTGAAAGTTATGTAGAAAAGTACCAATCTGGTCGTGTCGTCGCAATCAATAACATTTATGAGTCAGGTTTGGCTGATTGTCACATTAGCCTGCTCGAATCTTTTGGTGTGAAAGCAAATTTAGTCGCACCTATTATTAAAGACGAGCAGTTATTTGGTTTGTTAATTGCACATCAGTGTTCTTCGACTCGTGATTGGCAACAGCCTGAGATTGATTTATTTACCCAGATAGCCATGCAAGTAGGATTTACTCTCGATCATGCTAGGCTTTTGGAAGCGTATGAAGTTGGTGAAATTAACCCTAATTAATAGTTACATGCTGTAAGAGCAATTGATCAATTGCCCCTATCTGCATGTTGGGTATCTAAATTTAGCTTAAGTTAGGCTGAGTGTAGTCTTTTGATGAAGAAGCTGCCAGAGCGATCGCTAATGGTAAAATTCGATGTTCCTGAACTTGAATCCTGGCGTGGAGTGTTTCTGCTGTATCATCCGGCAATACTGGGACTGCGGCTTGCATCAATATTGTGCCACTATCCATTTCTAAACAAGCTATATGTGCCGTACAACCAGTTATTTTTACCCCAGATGCCAAAGCTTGTTCGACAGCGTGGATTCCCTTAAAACTAGGTAACAAACTAGGATGGATATTAATAATTTTGTCAGGAAAGGCATCAATGAACACTGACGTTAACAATCGCATCCAACCTGCCAAAATCACCCATTCCACATCATACTGCCGTAATGTCTGCACAATTTTCTGATCCAACTCTTCTCTACTTTTATAGTTGCGGTGATTCAACAAAACAGCTTCGACACCTCTATTGGCTGCTCTGACGGCTGCTTTTGCTGAGGGGTTATTGTAAATTAAAACTTGGATTTGGGCATTTAGCTGTCCATCTTGGATAGCTTGAGCAACGACATCAAAATTGCTGCCATTCCCAGAAGCCATAATTCCCAGTTTTAAAGGGGCGACTTGTTGGCAAATATCGCTAATGCTAGGAGAAACCAAGCTAGGGGTAGAATCAGGGCGGAAGGTCATAAACAGCTAAGAAGAAAAACAAAGAGCCGAGCAACTAGCAGCAAAACTGCGAGAATTAAATATTGATCCTGAAAACTTTTAAAGTCAGGGTAATTCGACTTACTTGTATGTACACAGAAGAGAGAATTAAGGGGAGCCAGTACAGTTTTGGAATATGGCGTGCAATGACTGTGAAAGTCATAACTAATTACCCAGACTTGAGATGAAAGTGTCAAGTAGTATATTCGGCGTTAATCCTCACATAGTCGTAACTTAAATCACAACCCCAAGCTTTACCCACACCATAACCATTGCCAACGTTAACGGAGATTAACACCGTATCTTCTTGGAGATAAGCACTTGTCGCTGCTTTTTTCAAATAAGCACTCGCTGCTGCACGATCAAAAGTTAAGGGTTGCCCATTTTCTAACATTAAGAAATTCCCCAGCTTGATTTGCAGGTTTTCTTGTTCAAAGGGTATACCTGCACGTCCGGCAGCTGCGGCGATGCGTCCCCAGTTGGGATCTCGTCCAAAGATTGCAGATTTAACTAAGGATGAACCAGCAATGGTTTTGGCTATTTGTCGGGCCGAGATTTCATCATGGCCCCCTGTTACTTCCACTTCTATTAGACAAGTTGCGCCTTCACCATCACGAGCGATCGCTTTGGCTAAATGCTGACAAACTGCTGTTAACATCGCCTCTAATTTCTCTGCTTCTGCGCCCCATTCTGTAATTGCTGGGGTGCGAGATTGACCATTTGCCAAGGCGATTAAGCTGTCATTGGTACTGGTATCACCATCCACAGTAATAGAATTAAAGCTTCTATCAGCCGCCCTTACTAACATTTGTTGCCAAAGAGCTGGCGAAACCACAGCATCACAAGTAACAAATGCCAACATGGTTGCCATGTTGGGATGGATCATACCGGAACCTTTGGCAATGCCACCAATTCTGACAGGACGCTCGTTTATAGTTGTCTCTAAGGCAATAGATTTTGTTACCAAGTCTGTAGTGATAATTGCTCTGGCTGCGGCATCTGAACCTGTTGTTGATAGTGCTGCTACTACCTTGGGAATCCCACTTCGTAAAGCATCCATCTTAATTCTTTGACCAATTACGCCAGTAGAAGCTAATAAGACAGATTCAGACGAGATATTCAGGGCTTGGGCTATTGCCAGAGCAGACTCTAAGGTATCAAGGTTGCCTTGAGATCCTGTAGCGGCGTTTGCTTGTCCAGCATTGCACAGGATGGCACGAGCGCTATGTTTGGCTTGCAAGCGTTGGCGACAATATTCTACACAGGCAGCTTTAACTTGACTGGTGGTAAATACACCAGCTGCGATCGCTTCCACCTCTGAGAATATCAAAGCTAAATCCGGCAACCCCGAAGGTTTCAACCCTGCGGTAATTCCCGCCGCCTGATACCCCCTTGGCGCTGTAATGCCACCTATGATTTTTTGCCAATCTGCCATTTTCTTCACTCTAAACTATTCAGGGATTTGAACAACCTCTCAATAGTTTAGAGTTTTGAGGGTAAATTTTAATTACTCAATGAGGAATTAACCGCGATCGCCTTTGAATCACCTCACGGGTAACTGAAGTTGTTTACCGCAAGCAGCAGCTTCTTCTTCGTTAACCAAGGTGTTGATAATTTTGACCAGAAATTTCAGCCGCTTGTAATCTGTGAGGGTGTCACAGTAATCAATCACATCAGTGGGTAATTCCGAAAATAGTTCCCAGTCAGCTATCTCCCAGAGGTTATCGCCACTAAATGCATTTTATACTTATGTCAGCCGCAGGCATCGCAAGTAGCAAGGACTATATGAAGACATTAGATCAAGCGATCACAGAAGCCTTAGAAACAGTTGCTAAAAAAGACATTGTTGGTTGGTTCACCCATTGTTGCTACTATAGAATCCATTTGGGATCTTTTACAATGTAGAGAAATCAAACTAACAGAAGCAGTTTCGCACCAGGAACTAGTCTAAACTCCAGTAATGAGTATAAATACGAAAAAACCCGCGAGCTATGATGTTGGCTAGCGGGTTTTTCGGTTGTAAGATTATCCCTGGCATCGAGCTATTTTTGCGTAGGGCGACCCCTAAACTATCGTTGCCGCAACAGTGTTTCACCTCTGA
>NZ_JBALDL010000091.1:0-328548 GCF_036917465.1 Nostoc sp. | reverse complement strand
GGATAGTGTTAAATTAGGGGGCATCGAACCCCCTAATTTAACCGTGCTTACATCCCCGCCCACGAGGGGACGGGGTTTTACACACGTTCAATAAATCAAGTCCTAATATAAAAACAAAAGCGATTGATCGTTGTAATAGCGCTCAAATTATGATGTGGAGCAAAAAAGTTTCATATCTTTAGAAAAAACTAGGTTTCTCCTATAGGTAGATTCCAGAAAACTGAAAAATATTTATACTAAGTTTATAATTTGTTAACTGCAAGAAGATTATCTACCTACCTCTGCGTAAGAAGTAGAGCGGTGAGAAGTTTTAGACTTTTGTGGGAAAACAGTACTTTTTGATGCCAAAAATTACTGTCACACAGCTTATGCATTCTCGCCGTTTTTTGTTAATGATATCTCTAAAAATTACTTGGTAATAACACGGCTGTTTAACCCCAAAAGCTCCCCAATAGGAGAAAAGTAAATGATTTTGGACACAAATAAGCCGCACAAACAGGTGAAAATGAAAGATCCCGTAGTCGCTAACCAACTAATTAATAGCCAGTTAGATGCAGTTGTGAAGAGCGAGGTGGCTACCGCAGATTTCAAGAGTAGACTTATTGCAAACAGTATTTGTTCAACAGGTGGAAAAGGGAAAGGAGAAAATTACTTCCTTTGCTCCACTTATGTAAGAAGTTTATTAATGTCTTGTTTGGTAGCTATTGGACTGCTGACGGCAAGTTGTGGCTCGTCGCCCAAAGAATCAGCAGATGCAGAATCTCAGAGTCCTGGTAATAAGGAAGGTAGTCGTGTAACACCTGTAGATGTGGTGATCGCTCGAACTGAGTTGCTGGAAAAACAACTAGAATACATAGGTAATACAACACCCTTCCGTATTGTATCACTGCGATCGCAAGTAGAAGGTCGCTTGTTGGCTTTGAACCTGGATGTGGGCGATACAGTAAAGCTTGGGCAAAACGTCGGGCAGTTAGATGATGCCATACTTTCGACCGGATTAAAGCAAGCAGAAGCTGAACTAGCAGCCCTGAAATCAGAAGTAGCTAGGGCAAATAATCAGGTAAGTAATGCCCGTGCTGACGTTGAAAAGGCACGGTTAGAGGTTCTGCAAGCTCAGGCAGATTCAGAACGGCAACAGAGGTTGTTTAAAGCCGGAGCGATCGCAGAAGTCAACGAGGTACTCAAGGATGTAGACTTACCTGATGGCGTTTCAATTGTGCCTAGTTCTGCCCAAGAAACTAATCAGCAACTTCAAGATGCTTTAAAAACTTTGGGGGCGTTGGCAACGTTCTTAATCTTTGTAGTTATGGCGGTGCAATACAATTCGCTAATTGACCCATTGGTAATTCTGTTCACCATCCCACTGGCGTTAGCTGGAGGAATTTTTGGACTTTACATTACCAAAACTGCGATCGGCGCAACTGTAATTGTTGGTGTCGTGCTGCTGGTGGGAATTGTTGTGAATGCGGGAATTCTCATGGTAGAACTTGCGAATCAAATTCGGGATGAAGAAGGTTGTAGTCGCCAAATTGCGATCGTGAAAGCTGCTCCCCAACGCTTGCGCCCGATTATCATGACCACAGTCACCACTATCTTGGGACTGTTCCCCTTAGCATTAGGTATTGGGGAAGGTTCTGAGTTTTTGCAGCCTTTAGGGATTGTAGTTTTCTTTGGGATGGCGATCTCTACAATGCTGACATTATTTATCATCCCCTGTTTTTATATTCTGCTGCACGATTTGCTGGGTGGAAATTGGGCAAAGCCAGTGTTTATCAGGTTACGTAGATTTACGAAAAAATTGATTTGAATCCCTGATAAGCTGTTGCGTATTTAATTTGTATATGCGACGCGGGCAATTCGTGCCGAACTACAATACCCTGTCCTGACTTTAATCCCTCTTCTTACCAAGGAGAGGGACAGGTTTTGCGTAGCAGAACCAGGGTGAGGTTTCAACTTTGTGTATACCATAGGTGGGGAGAGGCACACTGAGGATATAAATCACATTTCTCAAATAACATATTGCTGAATTTGTCAACGCATAAGTTATAACTGAGATTTTTTATAAAGATTGCGTGAAATTACTAGTTATTGTGATAGAGCTTTACAAGAATTGCTTTATAAATCAACATACGAGTATATGTAAACTCACTGAGCAGGCACACATTAACTGCTATTTATCTAGCAAGTATATAGCAGTTCAAAGGTGAGGTTTTGCTGTTTGATTTAACCCACCCGGCATAGCATTTTCTCAACCAATATCGAAGAGGACAGAAATATGACAATAGTAACCAAAATAGCCTTATCTCTTCTAGGAGCAGTAGGAATTAGTTTTTTGTCTTTGACACCAGCGAGAGCCGTTATCTTGGTAGAATCCATTGTGACGACTCAAGATCCAGACATACTCAACACTAAAAGCCCAAGAATTCTTACAGATTATCAACCAGGGCAAGTAATAGAATATGGTGTTCCAGATGTAGCTAATAACTTTCTAAATAACACTGGGTACGATATAGAAAGCTTAGTCTTTGATTTAAAAACGCTGTCCTATAGTAATACTGATTCTACTCCAGCATATAATAATGAGCCTGTGGAGTGGGGAGATGTTAATGGAGATGGAAAAATTGGTTACTCTAATAACCCCAATCTAAAGGATATTTTTACAGACATTACCATCAGTGGCAGTACTATTACTTTTAGTGGTGGCGTAATTCCAAACGGAAGCCTCTTTTACAATCCCTTCGCTACCCTACCAAATCTAGCACCAGGCGCTGGAATCATTCCACCAGTGCCATCAGATAAAGCAGATAAGGATGGGCCTATTAGAGTCGCTGCTTATTATACCGCCATTCCTGAGTCAACTAACGTTTTGGGTATAGTAGCCTTTGGTGCTTTAGGTGTAGCTTTAAAATTAAAGCGATCGCTACATGGTTATTAGGGACTAGGGACTGGGGACTGGGGACTGGGGAAAGTAGCAATTCCCAATTCCCTTTAATCACAATAGACTGCCAATGTTTCCTGATGAACGCGGGCAACACTCAACCATTCGAGGTTTTGATTTGCCCGATTTTTCCACTCATGCAGCATATCGGCATTACTGAGTAATTGGACTAAAACCCCAGCTAAAGCCTTACTATCTTTTGCTGGCACTAAAAGACCTGCTTGCCCATTGTCTAAAGCTTCAGGAATCCCATCTACTTGAGTGCCAACGATCGCGATTCCAGCTTCCCTAGCTTCGGAAAGTACCAAAGGGCAAGGATCTCGATGGGAAGCTAACACAAATATGTCACAAGATATCAGGTAGCGTTGAGGTTCCGGCTGGAAGCCTTCAAAATGAATCCGTTCTTTTACAGAAGTTGCCTGTGCTTGTGCCTCAAATAGCTGTTTATCAGGGCCATTGCCTACCAAATAAAGGTGTGCTTGGGGAAAATCTGGGGCAATTTGTTCAAAGGCAGCGATTAACTCAGCAATACCTTTGCGTTGATACATTCCGGCTACAGTAGCGATCGCTGGACGTTGTAACTCTAAAGGTTGATAATCTTGTATTTGCCGGGTGCGAGGACTGCCCAAAGTTCCATTGCATACTACCCGCAACTTGTCTTCTGGGATACCCCGCTTTTCCATAGAATCTCGCACCGCTTTGCTAACGGCAATTACTCTGTCAGCTAAACCCATCAGCACACTAGAACGCTGAAATTCGTTATGGACTGTGGAAACTAAAGTATATTTATTGCCTTTAAAAATGCGTGCTAAAATTACTCCCGTCATCATGTGAGCATGAACGATATCCGGCTGAAATTCTGCTGCGATCGCCCGGTAACGTACAGCCGCTTTGATAATACTTCTCGGTTTTCTAGTTTGGTCTAGTTGGTAGTGTTTGACACCATATATATTTAGTAATTTTTCGTATTCACCACCAGCAGAAATAACCGCTACCTCATAGCCAGATTTTGCCTGTAAACAAGCCAGATCCACAGCCACATTTACAATACCGTTACCTATTTCTTGAACGTGGTTCAAAATATGTATGATTCGCATAATCTTTGATATATGTATAAAAAATAAAGATAAGTAATAAGTGTAAATCAACATAATTCTTGAGGTATTTAGCAACAACTCAAGATTAGTCAGCAGCGCGAAAAATTGACTAATAGCGCTTCTAACTACTTACTTAGCTTTAAAGATTTATTCAATAACGGCTCAATAAATCGGGGAAAAATTCCAAAATTCTGAAACCTGAAGTAGATAGGCAATGCAGCATTAGAATCTGGAAGTCCGTATAAGTGATATGGAAGTGACTCTACCGTGGAATGCCAAGCCTTACCAGATTGAAGGAGGCAGGAGTCTTTGTAGTAAGCACTTTAGTGCTTATAAAATTAAGTGATAAAGTCCTTACTACGAAATTACTGAACTATCAATTTAAATTTTACACAGTACTAAGACTCAATCAATACAAGTTTACGAACCTCAGAATTTTGTCCCTGAGAACGGCGTGATGAGGCAGCAGTTAGCAAAAACTTCCAAGAGTTAGGAGAAAGTATAGAAGAATCTATCATTGAAACAAAGCTCTTGAGATTTTTTTGCTTCAGTGATACTAAAATCCAATGGAGTTTCAGGTAATTTTTTATATCTTGAAATCCGGGAATCTTTGAGCGATGTTGCTCATTTACCAGGGCGTAAATTTTTTCCTTCATCAAAATATTTGTCGCCAACCGCCGAGACAAAGAAAACTTTTGATTATACGCACCAGTCCAGATAGTGCGGTAAGCAAGACACTGGTTGAAGAAAATGGCATCGCCAAACTGGGCAATCCGAATCCACGAATCGATGTCATCACAGTTAGCATCAAGGGTGGAGTCCCAACCACCAGTTTGTAGAAAAGCATCACGACGGCAAGCTACTTGTACAGGTGTGCCAAAGGGTACAAGCTCTAATAGCATACCGTAGTGAATATCGGCTTGGGGGATATAAAAAGCTAAACCAGGGCCTACTTGTGGGGTGCGACTGAGTTCAACTTCATTACCATCCACCTGAGCCGCCACACAAGAGCAGATTACAGCATCGGGACGAAGTGCGATCGCTTTAGCCATCTCTTCTATGCAATTAGGCGCTAAATAGTCGTCATCATCCAAAAACTTAATCCAGTCGCCGCTAGCTTTGGCAACTCCAGCATTTACCGTTGCTGCATGGCCAAGGTTAACTTCATTCCGATGGTAAACAACCTTATCCCCTAAGCTTTTGAGATAGGTTTGGGTATCATCAGAAGAACAGTCATCGGCAACAACCACCTCACACTCAATGGTTTGGTTCCAAGCCGACTCAATTGCTCTTTTCAGCAAGTTCAAGCGATTATAAGTACTGATGACGACGCTAAATTTCATAAATTTCCACCTGTGGTACAGCATTTTGCAATATAGCTTCGATCTATCGGGTCTTGTCTCAGTAAAATTCTCAATCTCTAATAAGTAGAAGTAGACTGAAATAGGATTATCGATTTATGATTGATGATCGTGGGTTTTTTTTAAGCAGACAGAAAGACTATGAACGCTCAAGAGATTATCCGCTCCATTGAAGCGGAACACATAAAATCTAATCTGCCCGACATTTATGTGGGCGATACAGTAAAAGTAGGAGTGAAAATTAAAGAAGGCGAAAAATTCCGGGTACAACCCTACGAAGGAGTAGTCATTGCCAAACGCAATGGTGGCATCAACGAAACTATTACAGTCCGTAAGGTTTTTCAAGGTGTAGGTGTTGAGCGCGTATTTTTGTTGCATTCTCCCCGCATTGACAGCATCAAAGTATTACGTCGCGGTAAAGTCCGCCGTGCTAAACTTTATTATCTCCGCGATCGCGTAGGTAAGGCAACCCGGATTAAGCAACGGTTTGACCGCCCTTTGTGATTCAAACTTCTTTCATTATGGGAGAAATCTCAAGCGGCATCTGCCGCTAACTTGTTTTATCAACGAAATTGAAGTATGATAGAAATCGCTTGTTGCGTTAAACTAAAATTTAGTTCAGCGCAATGACTGAATAAAAAACAGCTTGTGCGCTCTTAGTTCAGTTGGTAGAACGCAGGTCTCCAAAACCTGATGTCGGGGGTTCAAGTCCTCCAGGGCGCGCTCAAGAGCAAAAAACAAAGCCCGAAATAATTACGCAGTTGCTAATTCAGCAGCTAGCGATAATAATTTCGGGTAAACTTATTGTATTTGCAGTTGTTTTGCTTTCAGTTAACTAAGTAAAATAGAGTCGAAACTGCAAAACTGGATAACCGAATTTTAGATTTCTTCTCAATCCAAAATCTGAAATTGATTACTTTGGACTGAAATGGAATAAATCTAAAATCCAAAATCCAAAATTGACTAAGAAACCGGGGGATAAACCGTCGTGGCTAAAAAAAGTGAAGCAGAATTGCCAGAAACTACAAATGGGTTTAGCTTAGGCAACTTCATACAGGGAACCAAAGAAGAACTTGACAAAGTAGTTTGGCCCAGTCGTAAACAGATAGTGAGCGAATCAGCTGCTGTGTTGTTAATGGTGGCACTCTCCGCATCTTTGATATACTTGGTCGATGGATTGTTTGGTTGGGCAGCAAAACAGGTGTTCTGATGACTTTTGCAACAGACGAACCTCGCAACTCCACGTTGCAGTCGGAGGAAACAACAGAAACAGCAGAAGCAGCGTCAAAAGAAGCACGCTGGTATGCTGTGCAAGTAGCTTCAGGCTGTGAAAAGCGTGTAAAGACTAACTTGGAGCAACGCATTCAAACTTTTGATGTAGCGGACAAAATTATCCAAGTAGAAATTCCGCAAACGCCGGCGGTGAAAATCCGCAAAGACGGCAGTCGCCAGCATACAGAAGAAAAAGTTTTTCCTGGTTATGTGTTGGTGCGGATGATGATGGATGATGATACCTGGCAGGTGGTACGAAACACCTCTCATGTAATTAACTTTGTCGGCTCAGAACAAAAACGTGGTAGCAGCAAGGGTCGCGGTCATGTCCACCCCATACCACTGAGTGGTTCAGAAGTTGAACGCATATTCAAACAAACCAGCGAACAAGAAGCTGTTGTCAAAATTGACATGGCTACTGGTGATAAGATAATGGTGCTTTCTGGGCCATTTAAAGACTTTGAAGGCGAGGTAATTGAAGTGTCTCCAGAACGGAGTAAACTTAAAGCCTTGCTCTCAATTTTCGGCAGGGATACACCAGTAGAACTGGAATTTAATCAGGTAGAGAAACAGAGTTAAATACAAATGGCGAAGAAAGTAGTGGCGGTCATTAAACTGGCCCTGAATGCTGGAAAAGCCAACCCAGCACCACCAGTCGGGCCCGCCTTGGGTCAACATGGTGTTAACATCATGATGTTCTGCAAAGAGTACAACGCCAAAACAGCAGACCAAGCTGGAATGGTGATACCTGTAGAAATTTCGGTTTTTGAAGACCGGAGTTTTACATTTGTACTCAAAACGCCACCAGCATCAGTGCTGATTCGGAAAGCAGCGAAAGTTGAAAAAGGCTCGAATGAACCCAACAAAAAGAAGGTTGGGTCAATAACTAAAGCACAATTGCAAGAAATAGCCCAAACCAAACTCCCCGACCTCAATGCCAACGACATCGACGCGGCAATGAAGATTGTGGGAGGAACGGCTAAGAATATGGGTATAACAGTCACGGATTAGTCATTGGTCATTGGTCATTAGTCATTGGTAACTGACGAAAGACAAAGGACAAAGGACAAATAACTAAAAATTATCGGGGGAGAGGCGAAGCTTCGGAATTACCCCAGGAGAAAAAAATGGTAAAAATATCGCGTCGTTTGCAGACGCTGCAAGCAAAAGTAGAAGAGAAGGATTATCATCCTTTAGAGGCTTTAGCCCTTCTTAAAGACACAGCAACAGCTAAATTTGTTGAAGCTGCCGAAGCCCATATCCGATTGGGAATTGACCCCAAATATACAGACCAACAGTTGCGGACAACGGTAGCACTGCCTAAAGGTACAGGACAAATCGTTCGCGTGGCAGTGATAGCCAGAGGCGAAAAAGTAAACGAAGCGAGCAACGCTGGTGCTGATATAGTCGGTTCAGAAGAACTGATTGACGAAATCCAGAAAGGTAGAATGGATTTTGACAAGCTGATTGCCACGCCCGATGTGATGCCACAAGTGGCAAAGTTGGGTAAGCTGCTTGGGCCGCGTGGTTTGATGCCATCGCCCAAAGGTGGAACCGTAACATTTGATTTAGCAGGTGCGATCGCAGAATTCAAAGCTGGTAAACTAGAATTCCGAGCCGACCGAACTGGTATTGTCCATGTTATGTTTGGTAAGACAACCTTCTCGCCTGAAGATTTGTTAGTCAACCTGAAGGCATTGCAGGAGACGATTGACCGTAACCGTCCTTCAGGAGCTAAAGGTCGTTATTGGCGCACATTTTATGTGTCAGCCACAATGGGGCCATCAATTAAAATTGATGTCACCGCCCTACGAGATTTAAAACTGAGCGAAGCAGCTTAAAAAGGACTGGCGACTGGGGACTGGGGACTGGAGACTGGGTAATACCCAATTTTCATCATTTAACCCAATACCCAATCACCAGTACTTAATTAAATAGGCAAAGCCGAAGACAGCAGGTGCTAATAGCTTAAATATCCTGCCGAGGTTAAAACTCTAATTGTCAAAATTACCACCCCGAAAGGTGTGATAACTATGGCATCACGAGTCTTAATACTCAACCCCGGCTAAATTAGTCGGGGTTTGTTGTTTGGGTTCAGGTTTAGAAGAAACGTACAAGTAGGGCAATCACCGATTGTTTTAAGGAGGTGAGATTGGAATGGGTAGAACACTAGAAAATAAAAAAGAGATAGTAGCTGACCTCAAAGAAACTTTGAGTAATTCAACTCTGGCACTGGTAATTGACTATCAGGGGCTAACAGTTTCGGAAATCACAGACTTACGGCGGCGGCTACGTCCCAGTGGCACCGTTTGTAAGGTGACAAAGAACACCCTGATGGGCATTGCCATTAAAGGTAATGAAAAATGGCAGCCTTTGTCAGAATTGCTCAATGGTTCTTCCGCTTTTTTGCTGGTAAAAGAAGATTTTTCATCGGCAATTAAGGCATACCAAGAATTCCAAAAAGTCACCAAGAAGACAGAACTTCGCGGTGGTGTCCTGGAAGGTCGCCTACTCAAAGAACCTGATGTCAAGATACTGGGAGACTTGCCATCTAAGGAACAACTTATCGCGCAAATTGCTGGAGCTATCAACGCCTTGGCTACCAAGATTGCTGTGGGTATCAACGAAGTTCCTGGTTCACTGGCTCGTGCTTTACAGGCTGTGGCCGACCAAGAGCAAAGTGGTGGTAGCACCGAAACTGCTGCTGTCCAAGATAGCAGTGCCGAAACCGCAACTGTTGCTGATAGCAGCACTGAAACTGCTGCTGAATAGACTTCGTGGTTCATCAGTCAATAGTCAAAAGCTAATGACTAATAAATAATCAAAATTACAGGAGTTATATCAATGTCTGCTGCAACCGATCAAATTTTAGAAGACCTAAAAAAACTGTCTTTGCTAGAAGCTTCTGAGCTAGTCAAGCAAATTGAAGAAGCTTTTGGCGTGAGTGCTGCTGCACCCGTTGGTGGCATGATGATGATGCCTGGTGGTGGTGGTGCTGCTCCTGCTGAAGAAGCTGTTGAGCAAACCGAGTTTGAAGTAATTCTTGATTCAGTCCCAGCTGATAAAAAGATTGCCGTGCTGAAGATTGTCCGGGAATTGACCGGTTTGGGTCTGAAAGAAGCGAAAGACTTGGTAGAAGCTGCGCCCAAGGCAGTTAAAGAAGGTATTGCTAAGGATGCTGCTGAAGATGCTAAGAAGCGCATCGAAGAAGCTGGCGGTAAGGTGACTATCAAGTAGTCACAATTCTATTACTAGTTTTTATTAAGGAGCCTGAGTCAGGCTCCTTTTTTTTCATATCAAGTTAATATAGTACTTTTGTTCTGATGAACGTAAATTTTATTTTCGAGTTTTGCATTTGGAGTCCGCAGATCATTCCTAAATTTATCAAGCAGTGGAAGAAAGAACATAACCAAAACATCACTTTCAATCAAAGCTATGATGGCTCAGGTTCGCAGACTATTGCGGTAATTGACGGTAAGGAAGCTGACGTAGTACACCTGTCACTTGCGCTGGACATTAATAAACTTGTTGAGGCAGGTTTTATTCAACCGGGTTGGGAAAAAGAAGCGCCTAACAATGCAATTGTTACCAAATCTCTAGATGCGATCGCCATTCGTGAAGGTAATCCCAAAAATATCAAAACGTGGGCAGATTTGGCACGAGATGGCGTAAATGTGGTTACACCTGACCCCAGAAGCTCTGGCGGCGCTCGCTGGAACTTTCTTAGTCTTTGGGGTTCTGTGACAAAAACTGGTGGAAATGAAAATCAAGCAATAGACTTTATTTCCAAGGTCTATAAAAATGCACCTTTGTTACCTAAAACAGCTCGAAATGCCACTGAACTGTTTTTCAACGATAATAAAGGTGATGTTTTGCTCAATTACGAAAACGAGATGATTTTGCTAGCAAAAAATGGCAAAAAAATCTCATACGTTGTCCCCGATGTAAATATCTCCATCGAAAATCCTGTTGCTGTTGTAGATAAAAATGTCGATAAACATGGGACTCGCGCAATTGCTGAAGCATTTGTTAAATTTATTTACACCCCCGACTCACAACGAGAGTTTACTAAATTAGGATTTCGTCCCGTTGACTTAACTGTTACAAAAGAAACAGAAGGCAATTTTCCCAAAATTAAAACTATCTTCAAAGCTGAAGATTTAGGAGGATGGAACAAGATTCAGCAAAAATTCTTTGATGAAGGTGCGATCTTTGACAAAATTCGAGCTAAAAAGTCTTAGAAGTTTTGCCAAGTAGATAGCATAATTTAGACATGTAATAAAATCCTTGTTTGTAGTGAGCGATGAATCGCTCATGTAAGGTTTATCAAAACTGAAGTCCTCACTACAAACTTGAATTGATTTACGTCTGGCTACTTAGCTAATCATCTTCTCTAAAGCGATTTGCAAATCTTTTGTTAAATCACTCACAGCTTGTCTAGATGCCTGGCGATCGCCCTGAGAATTTGACCAACGTTCTGTAACTGAAATTGGCTCTCCCACAGTAATTTGTGCTTGTCGCAAACCTAAGCGCGGTCGTCCTGGGAGTGTTGTATCCTGAATTCTAGAAAGCATATCGAATACAAGTAAAGCTGTTTCCGCAAACCGTTCCGCCGTTGGTTGTTCTTGAATATAAGTAGCTGTAACTGCAACAAAGCTTTCCACAATTCGCATGTGCCGCATTCGCAAGTCTGCTTCCTCTGCAATCCAGTCTGCCAAACCACGTTTAAACGCTGGTATAGCATTGATATCTGGCAAATCTTCTCGATAAATGTAATTCCAGCCAGCCTCTTCTAAGCGGCGACATCGGTCAATAAAATTACCCTGCGCTTGAACTCCAAAATGCTGTTCGGTAACTTGTAAAGCTTTATCCAGTAAGCAATGAAGTCGGTTAATCAACACCTGATTAGGACTAGCAGATTCATCACTTAAGATGGTTTTTGGAATGTCTTGATGATAGAAGCGACGATAAAACTCTTCCATCTCGGTAATCAGATATTCAGCTAACCTACAGAGGCGTTGATAATAAATCTCTTTTTGATCGCCCGAATCAATTTCCTTAACTGCCAAGCCGCTATCAGCTTCCAACTTACTTAAGAGCCAATCCAGCTTAGACCAAGGTGGCTCAACGTAGCGATACTGGATGGCGATCGGTACAATAATCACAGTCTCAGTCCGGTTGGCTTTATGCAAGTCTTCTGCACACCAGAACCCCATTTGAGCAACACCAGGTTCCAGTGGGCTAACAATGCCACTATGACCATTAGTACCTCCTTCGGGTGCGACTGCGATCGGTACTTTCCCATTAGCAAACAACTCTCGTGCTGTTTGAATAGCTTGCCGATCTAGTCGCCTACCGCGATGAACTGGCACACCCCCCAGCCGGGAAAACAACCAAGCTAGCCAATCTCCAGCCCAAACCGTCATTCCGCGATCGTAGAGAAAATAGCTATGAACAAGCGATCGCAGTGTAATACCTTTCTGACGAGCTACCCGTGGCACAATGTGAGAAAGCAAATACAACATACAGAGGGGATCTTCTACCTCTGGGTGACGAAATGCCAACAAAAAGCGAATTTTTCCCGCCTGGAATTGTTGATAAAGTTCAGCCAATACCTCAACATTCTTGGCTTCAACCCTGACAATACCAGCCGGTAGCCAAGGGCGAGTGCGAAATCGTAGTGCGATCGGCAATAACCACCGAACAATCTGGAGTATTGGCAGATTAAGGCGTTGGGGAATAAATTTCAGTGGTGGTTGAGTAGAGTGAATCGTTTTAGGCAAGTCGCTCTCCAGATTGTATTTCTAGCGATTGTACAACTTGGGGTCTTAGTTTGGCGTTAGATATTGCTCAGTTGTTACTTTTAACAATAGACCATATAACAGAATAAAAGTTATTTTTTATGTTTGGGAAAATTGCGGAATAGATACACAAAGACTGCTAAGTTTAATAAAAAAACCAATATCTTAAGAGGAGATATCCCCCTAATCAATTCATAAATTTCTGGTGGAATGCTGATACCGACAAGTACCAATACTAAAATATGTGCCCACCGTTTTTCATACCACAAACCAACAGCTTCAATACCAGTTACAATAGCATATATTCCTGCGCCAACGCCGCTAAATGCCAGAGTTCTGGGATTTAAGTTGATAACTTTTTGTAAAACCCAATCAATGATTATCGATTTACCTTCTAAAACATAATCGTCTGAAAAAGCCTCTAGATTTTGATAATTTTTTAACGTCAATAATAAAGCGATCGAAGTAACCATAAGCAGCAAGGCCGTAAATGATTTGTAGAGAACAATTGCCACTAAGCCCAATGGACGCTTTTTCAAATAACCCCCTAATGTATATAGAAGTAAAATTTTGATTAACTGGCTCTTAATGATGCCAACTAAGATGCCTATTGTAGCAGTACTTTATCCGACTATCTTAGCCCAAAGATTTATCTAACTAAGTACGACTTTGAATATTAGGGCAATTGGATGCAACACCAACTTATCTATCCCTTAACTGCTTGACTAGTACAGCACAGCGTAAATAAACCACCCATTCCAAATCAAGAGAACGCTCACCCTGTATTCATTTTGAATTTTGAATTTTGAATTCCGCCTTGCGGTACTAGCATGTGCTATAACCCATTCTGTAGTAGAGAATGGGGTTTTGATTTAGGGATGTTTGCTTTGAGATATTCAAAGCGATCGCACATTTATCAAAATTAGATCCAATGGAGGTTAGCGGACTCGAACCGCTGACATCCTGCTTGCAAAGCAGGCGCTCTACCAACTGAGCTAAACCCCCATAAAATTAAAATAGTCGGTAACTTTGGTTGCCGTTGTTATTCTAACTTATATTGTTCCATTACTAAAGGGATGAAGCCAGAAAATATCCAAGTTGTTGCAGCACTGTATAAATTCGTCAAGCTGCCAGATTTTGCCGAGAAACGATATCCTCTACTGTCTTACTGCCAAGAGCAAGGTGTCAAGGGGACAATTTTGCTGGCACAAGAAGGCATTAACGGTACAATTGCGGGTTCGCGTCAGGCGATTGATTCTGTTCTCTGTTTTCTGCGTACTGACCCCCGTTTAGCAGACCTAGAATACAAAGAGTCCCATGCTGAAACCCCACCCTTTGAGCGGATGAAGGTGCGGTTGAAGCCAGAAATTGTCACTTTGGGATTGCCTGAAATAGATCCAAATGAGCAAGTTGGCACTTATGTCAGTCCCCAGGAATGGAATGATTTGATTAGCGATCCTGAAGTAACCGTGATTGACACCCGCAATGATTATGAGGTGAATATCGGTACTTTTCAAGGGGCAGAAAATCCTCAAACTGGCTCATTCCGAGAATTTCCCGATTATGTGCTACGCCACCTCGACCCAACTAAACATAAAAAAGTTGCTCTGTTTTGTACTGGCGGCATTCGCTGTGAAAAAGCTTCATCCTTCATGCTTGCCCAAGGCTTTGCAGAGGTCTATCATCTCAAGGGCGGAATTCTCAAGTATTTGAAAGAAGTTCCAGCAGAGAAAAGTTTATGGGAAGGAGAATGTTTTGTCTTTGACGAGCGGGTAGCCGTTAGTCATGGGCTGGAGAAAGGGAGTTCTGAGCGATGCTTCAGTTGTGGGTATGCAATTTCTGAGGAAGATAAGGTATCTGACAAGTACGAGGAAGGTATCTCCTGTGCTTATTGTTTTGATAGCCTCACCGAAGAAAAAAGAGTGCGTCAACAGAAAAAATGGCGGCACTACCAAACCCAAGTTGCTAATTCTAAAAATCGGAATGTTAGTAACCTATAACTACTTTTCATAACCGAGATAAAAGAAGTTTACTCCTCAAAATTTGGGGTTTTTTAGGAGTAAACTAATTTTTATGAATTAGAGATATTGACTCAATTCGGTTTTGACTTTCTCGAAGAACTTTGATCGCTTCTGGATCTTTGAGTGTTTGAGACTGGAGTTGCAATAGGCTGGAGACTATTTGTAAATTATTTTTAACTCGATGATGGACTTCTTTTAACAGGATTTCTTTTTCAGCTAAGGCATGTCTTAACTTTACTTCAGCTTTTTGTCTTTGAACTAGTTCAGTTTGAGCTTGCTCAAAGATGCTGGATTGTTGAATTGCGATCGCTAATTGCACTGTCAGTTGATCGAGCAAGTTAACTGACTCTGGATTTTTGTCAGGATCTATGAGTCATAAGCTATTCCACAGTGAAATTGCATAAGCTGGGCGCTCATATTGCCCACCTTACAAGACTTATGTTTAATTCGATTATGTAAATTAGATATTGTTTGGCTTACCAAACAATACTTTCGATAGAGGGGCGAATCAGTGATAACTATATTCTAGATAGATGCACTCATACTCCTGATTTTTCTAAGATAATCCCAACAATGAAAGATTAGGAATGTAGTCATGGCTGAAGAACAAAAACAAAAATCTAACCAAGAAAGCACACCTAGTGCTTCTGGTGGCTACCAAACCCCCATCGACGAAAAAATCCGCAAAACTGGCGATGCCGAAAAGAGTGATGCTAAACCCACCGCTACACCAGAAGCACCAGGAGAGGATTCTGTAGCAGGTAGCCCCAATCAGGGAACAGAGTCACGCTAATTGGTTTGAACTTTTCCCAGTTCCAATAATCTAATTGGGTTTTTTAGTAACGCGCATTTAGTAAACTTTGAGTGGATAGTTGTGGTTTAAATCACGATTATCTACTTATTTTTTTGTGTAAGAATCGTTTCTAGGGAGGATGGAGGTTGATGGAGTAAGTAGACATTGCTTTTATATAATGTCCAATGTATTAAATTATACCCTAAAAATTCCTTGCTTGTATTTAGTGAATAGCTGAATTTTGTCAGCACAGCTTAAAGGACAAATCAGCTATCCCTGAAATCTGCTAAACTTCATGATTCTTAATCCTGTTAGCTTTCTCTTCTGGCTGACAGAAGTCACACAATCCAATAGGCTGATCTTAAAGTGGTAATTTTTCACTTGCCGTTAATAACTATCCATACAGAAAATGTCCCTGAAAATCGTTCAAGACTTTGATGGCAGTTTCACACTTGAAACACAAGCTCAAGAAACTCTATTTAATTTATTGACAAGCGTTGCTTTCATAGATCAAATTTGTCAACAGTTGCAGTGTGAGCAAGTTAAATTTACAGAATTACTTTTTCAACCAGTTCCTTACAGCTTAACTACTGCTAAAGGAATGCCAGCAGAATTTGAAAAATATCATGAGTCTGATGAATATGCCATCATTAACGTACCACCAAATTTTATGTTTAGTGCTAAAATTTTCAAACCCAGTCGCCTTTGTGCAATTTATCAAAAATTTGGCAATGGTTAATTTTTAAGATCATTTTTCGCTAATAGGCAAATACTAAACTTGATATTTGATGTATGACTTTTGAAACTAATCTTTCTTCTTTGGCAACCCTAGAATATATTCCTTACATTGATGATTCTGGTCAATTACCCGAACAATTTCAGGGCAAAATCGGGGTATATGCTATCTTTAACCAAGAAAAAACTCTGCAATTTGTAGGATATTCTCGTGATGTTTATCTCAGCCTAAAACAGCATTTAGTCCGCCAGCCACAGCATTGCTACTGGGTGAAAATTCAAACTATTGAACGCCCTAGTCGCACAATTTTAGAAAATACTGAAAATGTTTGGATTAGTGAAAATGGTAGTGTGCCTTGGGGAAATGGGGAGCAAAAGGAAAAATGGACGCATCCTATTGATGTCAAAGCGATCATGACACCTGAAGAACAGGCAAAATATCAAAATCCAGCTAATGATGAATTAGCACAAATAAAAATTATTAAAAATGTAGCGCGGAGAGTAGAAGCAGAAATTTCAACACAATTGCTAGAAGTGCGTGGTTTGCAAATACAAATTCGTTTCAATCCTAAATTGAAAGAAGAAGGTTTACTAGATTTGAAATGAAGGTTGTTTTGGGAAAACTATCTTATAAATATCGCTTATAATCTCCCATGACAATACATCTGCTGAACGATCGCTATCAAGTTGTCCGTGAACAAGATGGTAAACCAGTGCTAATTGATTTTGGTGCTGTCCGGGAATCAATGGCAACAGTGGTGAACTCTCAAGGTAATCCTACCAGTTCGATTGTAATTGGTACACCTGGCTATATGCCGAGTGAACAAGCCGCAGGTAGACCAATTTTCTCTAGTGATTTATATAGTTTAGGAATGACGGTAATTTATTTGCTGACTGGTAAACAGGCGCAACAACTAGAAACTGATTCCCAGACTGGTGAGATTATCTGGCGACAGTATGCTGGTCATGTTAGCTCAATTATGGCAGAAGCGATCGATAAAGCGATCGCTTATCATCCGCGCGATCGCTACCCCACAGCCAGAGCAATGCTGGATGCTTTGCAGAGCATAGCAAATCCAATTCCACCAACACAACCCTTTTTAAATCAACGAACTGTAGTCTCTGCACCACCAAATCGGGCAGTGCCTGTCAAACCACAGCCGACTCCTCAAAGCAAGAGTCAGAATAATATTCTTATCGGCAGTTTAATCGCAGGTGGGTTAGTTGGTGCATCTGTCATCATGAGCCAGGTGTTACCAAAATCTACTCAATCTACAGCAGACAAAACGGTGTTACCTTCAGAAACACCATCAATTATTACAAGCCCCGTAATAGAAACTCCCAAAGTTATACCAACTACCCCATTTCTTCCTGTTCAATCTACACCTTCCCCAGCTAAATCAATAGCACCACTTACCACCACATCTGTCAACACTTATTTCTGGCTTTCCCAAAGACTTGTAACTGATGCAGATTTGGATGGGAAAGATGGTTTTGAACTAGATATTATGCGAAATTCAATTTTTGCCAGTCATGGCCGCCGTTTTGATACTCCTGAATTACAATATTACTTTAATAACCAACCTTGGTATCGTCCTAAATATTCATCACAAGGATTTCCACCTAAATTGCTGTCAAAATTCGAGCAACAGAATGTAGACTATATCAACACATATCAAGACCGTTACCGCTTAAGATATTTTAAAAAATAAAATTTTTATCATTATACCATTTAAAAATATACCTAATATGAATCTGCTTAGATTTATGAATTTATTTATGTCGGTAGGTAAGGGGCAAGGGGAAAGAAGGCTTGTTGTTTGTATTGAGTTTTTTTAAATCAAATATGAGTTCTATATGTTGCTAAAGGCGTAATAGTGTAAGCCCTTATACAATTTGTATTTGAAAATGTGCCTAATTGTAGAGTCAATTCATGAATTGCCCCTACAGACAAGTGGAAACTCAGATGTAATCGGTATTATGCCCTATGCATGTATTGCAAATCTTCTTGTAAATGCTATAAGTAGTAAGTGTATTAGCTTAGGCTTATCAAACGATTTATTTCTACTTATTAGATGATATTGAGGTATATTAGTGTAAGATATCGGACAGATTACTAAATATTTAATAGCCTAAAATCATGAGATATTAGAGGCTAATCCTAGCGAAGTGTATATATAGTCAGAGCTAACCTGTTTTTTTATCTACCAAATTCCATCTCTAGATACTAGGCCGTTTCCGAACCAGGCATTTATATATAATATATAAACTTGCTATCTACAAGATTAGAAATCTATAAGTTAAAGAAATGCAATTTTTATATTTTCTTTGTTATTTTGTATTTAACGGGACAGTTCTTCCTGATTTGGTGGGTTTAAATAACAATTAGTTAAACCATTTACCTCTGAAGATGCATGTAAATTCTTTCAATTGTGCTTATTTTGTTTCTTTCTTTACAAACAAGCAAAATGCAAATTGATTAGAGAAATTAAATGGTAATATCCCAATCGGCAAATAGTTCATCTACAGAAGTAAAACCTTGCCTAAAACCATGCTTAAAACAAACAATCGGCGTATTTTTCTATCTGCTTTTATTCAACCTGTAGGACAAAATCATCAAGCAGATAGTAAAAACCAATTAGCTCAACCTAAATTAGATTTACTGCAACCATTACGCCAATGGCTGGATAAAATTGAGATTCATAATCGGAAATTAGCTAAATTTATTGCGAAACTGATCCCCGCCCAGTGTCCATTCGAGCGTGATGTCATCGTTTTTGGTCGCAAAATAGCCCATATTCCGCCAATGTGCAAGCTAAATCCGCTTTATAACGAACTTGTATACTTGCGTTTTCGCGCTTTGTGTTATCTAGTAGATCAGTGTGGAGAGGATATTCAATCCTACTGCTAAACATAACTAGATAAAGCACAATATGGAAATTAAAATTGAGCATCAACCTAACACAAGAACGCCTCAATGAATTGGGTGTCTTTAAATGGAAAATTTGGAATAAGGAAGTCTCAAAATTCCCTTGGACTTATGATTCTCAAGAAACTTGCTACATTTTGGAAGGAAATGTAATAGTTACTCCTGATGGTGGACAGCCAGTGCAAATGGGTAAAGGTGATTTGGTGATTTTTCCTGCTGGCATGTCCTGCATCTGGGAAATTACAAGTGATGTGAAAAAACATTATTACTTTGATTAACCAATCAATAGACAAAAGCGATCCCCGTCGATTTGACAACTTTTCTATTGGTTTGTTTGGTTAAGATAACTACCAAAATAGCGCTCAAATTTTTGACGCATTTGATTAAAAATATAGCTTTTCGCCACAGTAGAAGAAACATACAGCGCTTTGCAACTAAATTAAGTACATCCTTCTTTAACCCTAGTGAATGCCTTGTAGCGGGTATACCTTAATAAATTGAAATCTGCTGTAATTTTATCAGTGAGGTTGTATACAACAAGGGGCAAAATCCCCTTGTTTGACAAGCCTGATTTTGCACAATTTCAGAAATAATTGGTGTAAATGAGTTGCCGGAAAAAATTCAAGATATATGAATAAATATAATTTTAAAGTATGTAGGACTTACGCAAAACTACACGCGGTAGGGGGAATTAATGAATTCCCCCTACCGGAAACTCAAGGTTTGGGCTATTTTTTGCCTAAGTCCTGGTATGGTGCGTTAACATATCCCATAAAGTACCTGGAATTGTTGATGATCTGTGGCAACTTACTTATATTTAGATTTCTTAACATAGCTTAAAATATTAATTATCATCGGTTTACTTGACTCTAATTTGCGATCCCCGATGTAAAAGTTGACTTGCTCAATAAACCCCACTTGTGAGAGGGAGTATCTAAGCCTTAATCTGTAAGAACAACTAATAAAACAGCACTAAACTTTTGTAGAATTTCTCTCAATTCCCGGTAATTATATCGGGATAGTAGTCTTATGAATTATGAATTAAAAACTACCATTGACTCTTTAAAAGGATAGTACTAATGTTAGTAGTAGTGCTTTTAAGGACACTATTTATGCATCAACAAATCAGGAGGTATCTCAAATGATGATGATGATGATGAATGAAACTATGACTGCCGAAATGCAAGCTTGTATGGAAGTCTGTATGGACTGTCATAAAATGTGCATGGAAACCATGACTTACTGTATGGCCAAAGGTGGTATGCAGATGAACAAGAACATGATGAGCATGATGAGCATGATGCGCGATTGCTCTGAAATGTGCATGATGTGCATGAATATGATGATGAGCGGTTCTGAGTTCATGGGACGCACTTGTATGCTTTGCGCCGAAATGTGCGATCGCACTGCAATGGCCTGTGAGATGATGAGCGATGACATGAAAATGATGGAATGTGCTGCCGCTTGCCGCAAATGTGCAGAGTCTTGCAGAAGTATGCAGATGATGCCTGCTTAATTTCCCTAACTAGCAGAAGTTTCTCTGCAACCTAATATTCAAGCGCTCAGACTCTTTGGAATCTGGGCGCTTGAAGTAAGATGATTTTGAAGAATTTCCCGTGTCCTGTATATTTCTACGTTCACTCCATTAAAATTAAGCGTAGAGGATCTAAACGCACATACCAAGGAAAAGGTTGGTCTTTCATAGTCGCCCATTTTTCTTTGAAGACTTCAGCTTGCAGATGGTAATCTTGAGAATTCTTACCAGCAGAATGTAATTTGAGAAACAACGTCATTCGATGGGGCGTTTCACTGGTTCGTACTACCCAGCAGGGAAAGGTATTTTCCTGTAATGAGTCGTTGGTAAAAATGAACTGATGGGCACGAATGCCGATATGGGATAATTCGCTCTTGACTGGTTCAACTACTTGGAGACTACAACCCCAATCAATCGCTTCTACCTGTTCTGATGACTGGAGAACAGCACGTGAGAAGTTTTTGCATCCGGTAAGTTGAGCGACACTAACGGTAGCAGGATGCTGAAAAATATCATGTTTGCTGCCATGATGAATCGCTCTACCATGCTCTAATACCAACAGGTTTGGGCAAATTCGATAAGCTTCTTCCATATTATGAGTGACAAATAAAGTCACACCTTGGTAATCAGCCAGAGTTTCTGTCATTTGCTGCTCTAATTGACTACGCAAATGGGTATCAAGTGCCGAAAACGGCTCATCTAAAAGTAATGCTTCCGGTTGACTTGCCAATGCTCTTGCCAAGGCTACCCGTTGTTGTTGTCCCCCAGAAAGTTGGTGCGGATAGCGATCGCCTAATCCCTGCAACTGCATCGCTATAAGTTGCTCCTCTACTTGCACTCTAATACTTCCAGCAGATAGTTTTTTCGGTAAGCCAAAAGCAATATTTTGCGCCACACTCATGTTCGGAAAGAGGGCATAATTCTGCACCAAAAAACCGATGCGGCGATCGCGGCTGGGTAGATTAATTCCTTGTTCAGAGTCAAACAGGACTCTGCCATTTAAAACTATGCGCCCTCTTGTTGGCGTTTCTATCCCCGCAAGGCAGCGCAAAATCATGCTCTTACCTGCTCCAGAACCCCCCAATAATCCCAAAGGTTGCTCATCAGTAGTGAAAGCAACTTTTAAATCAAAGCTAGGAAGGATTTTTTCAATATTGACTAACAATCCCCCTGATTCAAAACTAGATTGCGGAGTGTAAAGAATTTCTCCCCCTGCCCCCTGCCCCCCGCCCCCTGCCTTCTTCTCCCGCAATTCTTGCCAGAAATTAACCCCAATAATTCCAGATAGAGAAATCGCCATAATTGCGATCGCCCAAAACCACGCCTCGTTCATTGCTCCCGCTTCCACAGCAAAATAAATTGCCATTGGAATTGTCTGCGTTTGTCCGGGAATATTACCAGCCAGCATTAATGTTGCACCGAATTCTCCCAAAGCACGGGCAAAAGCGAGCATTGTGGCGGCAACAATGCCGGGTACTGCTAGGGGTAAACTGATGCGCCAAAAGATTGTAGCTTCGGTTGCACCAAGGGTTCTAGCTACTCGCAGCAGATTACCATCTATTTGTTCAAAGGCTCCAAGTGCAGTTTTATACATTAATGGGAAAGAAACTACTGTGGCTGCGATCGCAGCACCATACCAAGTAAAAACGATGGTGAAGTCAAAAGTCTCCATGAGTTTCCCTACAGGGCCATTTTTGCCAAAAAATAGCAGCAACAAGAAACCGACAACTGTAGGCGGTAAAATCAAGGGTGCAATAAAGATACCCTCAATTAACGATTTACCTTTGCCACGATATCCCAACATCCAGTAGGCAGCAGCGATCCCCAAAAAGAAAGTGATAAATGTGGCAAGTAATGAAGTTTTGAGTGATATCCAAAGGGGCGATAAATCCGATGGCATAGTTGCGTAGGGAAGAATTAGCTTAAGTAATTACTAATTTACCAACTTTAATTTAAATATGTCGGTAAAAGTTGGTAAGTTACATAACAACTCCTAAAAAACAAGATCCCCGACTTCTTAGAGAAGTCGGGGATCTGATTGTTTGCGAATTATTTAAGATTGCTATAGTTGACTGCTGTAGGCACTAAAACCATAAGCCAAAGTCTCTTTTAAAGCATCTGATGGTTTAAGACTTCTGTTAATAGCATTAGCAAAAGGTACTGGAATTCCTTTAATGGTTTCCGGCAAAATTGCATATTCTTGCGTTGGTTCCACAATGTATTCTGAACACTTAGTTTGCAGACCAGCATCTGCTAACATTTCATTTATTTCAACAGCAGAATATTGCTTGAGATAAACTGGATTTCTTACAAATGGGTTTAGCTTTCTGATAAAGTTGTGGATAATATGAGAAGGACAAGATTTATTGTGAAAGGAATGATTGAAAACAAAAATTCCACCAGGTTTTAGGACGCGAGATATATCAGCCAACAAATTCCTTAATTGTGCATCGGGGATATGCATAAAGACGCAATTGGAAATTACCAAATCTATAGAATTCTCTTCTAAAGGCAAAATTTCAGCAGAAGTGCAAATCAAGTTAAATTCGGCTTCTGGAAAAAAATTATATTCTTGTTTAACCTTGATTAACCGCCGCAATAAAGGTTCAGAAATATCAATACCATAATATTTTTCGCATTTGAGATTTTTCGCTTTCGAGAGATGCAAAGGTGCGCGTCCATAACCAGAGCCAATCTCTAGAATAGAGCCAACAGATTTATTCAATGGAAATTTGTTCCACGTCCCTCCAGGTGTGCCAGTTAGCAGAGTATAATCTTGTTTTATGGGCGATGTCTCTGCAAGTTTTTCAACTTTTTGGGAACCATAATATGTTTTACCAATTGCGTCCCATGTTTTTTTATGTTGAGTATTATTCAATTCTTCATAGTCACTAGGAAAATAAATGCCATCTCGTAATTCAAAGTCATTTAGACTGAATTTTGTATTTGCTAATTGAGTCATTATGATTATTCCTCATCAATAGTTAAGTCTGTTTTCTGTTATACTCGTAACTCAGCATTAACCGCAAGGGATTTTTACTGAACTGCATTCCAACCAAAACCGCGATCGCAACACAAGTTCGTATACATTAGTTGATGGACAGCAACAATCGGAGGCTGGAATGGTAGAAGGATCGCAACAAAAACGGGTGGTAGTTGTAGGTGCTGGTTGGGCTGGTTTAGGAGCAACCTACCATTTGGCGAAACAAGGTTATGATGTGACTCTTCTAGAAGCAGGCCCTTATCCCGGTGGGTTGGTGGCAGGTTGGCAAACAGCCGCCGGAAAATCTGTTGAAGCTGGCATTCATGGCTTTTGGTATCCTTACAAAAATATTTTTTCCCTAATCAATCAATTAGAAATTAATCCTTTTACTACTTGGACTCGTTCTTCGCAATATTCGCCAGCAGGCTTAGAAGTTGAATCACCGATTTTTCAAGACTTACCGCGACTCCCCTCCCCACTAGGAACTTTTCTATATACTAAGTTTAAACGATTGCCACTAATTGACCGTCTGAGCGCCCTGCCTTTACTGTATGCTGTTGTTGATTTTGACAATTCTGATCAAGCTTGGCGGCGCTATGATTTTGTAACTGCTAGGGAATTGTTCAAAGACTTTAATGTTTCTGCGCGACTTTACCGCGAGGCTTTTGAACCAATGTTATTAGTGGGCTTATTTGCCCCTGGTGAACAATGTTCAGCCGCCGCGACTTTAGGGATGCTTTACTTTTTTATTCTGGCTCATCAACCTGATTTTGATGTAGTTTGGTGTCGAGGAACTGTTGGAGAAAAGATATTTCGTCCTTGGGTAGAACAGATTGAAAAAGCTGGTGCGCGAGTGCTACCCAAGCGTCGGGTTACAGACTTAATTGTTGATAGCAATCATCGGGCCAAAGGTGTGGTTTGCGGTGATGAAGTAATTGAAGCAGATGCTGTGATTTTTGCGGTTGGCATTGCGGGAATGAAGAAAATCGTCTCAACTAGCCCTAGTTTACAAAGCCATGAAGAATTCCGTAATTTGAGCAATTTAGGAGCAATTGATGTTTTAGCAACGCGGCTATGGTTTGACCGCAAAATTGATATTCCGCGTCCTTCTAATGCTTGCTTTGGATTTGACGCAAGTACAGGTTGGACGTTTTTTGATTTGAATGCTCTACATGATGAATATCGGGATGAGCCAGGAACGGTGATTGAGGCTGATTTTTATCACGCAAATCAGTTTCTCAGTTTGAGTGATGAGGAGATTGTGGCAATAGTTCAGGGTTATTTAGCAACTTGTGTGCCGGCCTTTCGGGAGGCAAAGATTGTTGATAGCAGTGTAATTCGGCTACCTCAAGCGGTGACTCACTTTGCACCTGGTAGCTATGGTTATATGTTACCCGCTAAGACAAGTTTTGAGAACGTGTTTATGAGTGGGGATTGGATTGTGAACCGGCATGGTTCCTGGTCACAGGAAAAGGCTTATGTTACTGGTTTGGAGGCGGCGAATTTGGTGGTGTCTTATTTGGGAAAAGGTCAGCCAGCCGAGATTTTAGCTGTAGAAGAGGATGAAGTGCATATCCAAGTGGCGCGATCGCTCAACCAAACTCTACGTGACTTGGGCAAATCTATCCTACCTGACTTTTGGTTGCCTTAATCTGTATGGACGCGAAGAGTTAGTCATTAATTCTAATCTAAATTCGGTAAGCTAAAGAAAGCTATGCTATACGATCCTTCTAATGTAAACCAAATCACATAAGCTTATGGAGCCAGACTCTTTACTAACTGAGGTGATTCTGACACATCCGCCTGAGTCACTCGGTAAAGTGCAACTTGATTGGACACCCCAACCCGGAAATTATCTCGATTTTGAGGGTAAAACCTACGCAGTTTTAGAACGCCGCCATCGATACCAACTAAAAGCTGGGCGCTACCGCTTACATAATGTTGCCATTTATGTACAGTCTGCTAAACGGCCATCTGAGAAAAGTTTGGTAGGTGGACGTTGGGTAATTGGTGATGCCACCTGTTCCTACAATGCTCATTCAGAACTCATTCGCTGTGCAGTCAACCCAGATGGCCCTTGCGAATCTTGCCGCTTTTATGAAGAGTTAGAAGTTACAAGTTAGGATTTATAAGGTAGTTTTTCACGTATCCACTTAGTAAGTTGGGATAAGGTGCGTAGGCGTAGCCCATCGTTCGCGTAGCGTCTCGCAGAGAAGATATCGCTTAATTTATCTCAATTGACAAAGGCGATCGCCCCTTTTTGCTAGAGTTAAAAGTATCAAGACTGCTTATACTAATACCAATCATTAGCTCTTTGCTGTCTCCGGCTAGCAAAATTATGTTGAAGACGATAAAAATAAATAATTTCCGTAGCTTCAAATCTTTCGAGCTTCAGCAGCTTGGTAGAGTTAACCTGCTCGTTGGAAAAAACAATATCGGTAAAACATCAATACTGGAGGCTATTCAACTTTTATGCTCACGGAATAATCTTGAGCCACTACGTCAGACAATGACTAATCGAAGTGAATATTTTTTTGATGATGAGCGTAGTGAACGTAGATTAAGGTTAGGCCAATCTCAAGACCTTGATCTTCGTCACCTTTTTTATGGTCACGAGATTGAACTGGGGAGCAAATTTTCAATAACAGGTACTAATGGCAATATTCAAGAGGATCTTATTGTATCAATAGAAGAACGCAAAATTTCTTCAAAAGAGCCACTTAGCTCATCGCCTGAGTTTCCAGATGATGAAGTCCCAGATGCATTAAAGGAACTAGATTTCAGTATTAAGTGGAATTATGGGCGAGAAGAAAAGCCTTGGAGACTACCGCTATCAGCTAATGGCGGACTTCCTATAGAGGATTATACTCGTCAATTGCGTAGAGATACTAAAAATTCAGCACCAAAAATACAATTTATAACATCATCTTCTCTAGGAACTGAGAAGATGATTGAACTATTTGATCAGATAGTACTAACGCCTGAAGAAAAACTTGTAGAGCAGGCACTTCATAGAATAGACTCTAAAATTCAACGGATTGCTCCAGTTAGTTCTCGAAAGTCTAGGTATTCTTTAGATTCGCGGGGCGGTTTTTTTGTCCTTCTTTCTGGTAATCAGCGTGTACCAATTGGCAGTATGGGTGATGGTATTTGGCGGATATTAGGACTTGCACTGGCTACAGTGTGTGCTAAAGACGGATACTTATTTGTTGATGAGATTGATACCGGACTCCATTTTACGGCAATGTCTGATATGTGGAAACTGATTTGGGAAACAGCCAAAAGATTAAATGTGCAAGTTTTCGCAACTACACACAATAGTGATTGTTGGACAAGTTTAGCCAGTATTGCAGAGCAGCAAGATGCCACTGAGGATGGTATTAGAATTCACAGAATCGAGAAAGGTAAAGAAACAAGTGTAGTTTTTATTGAACCTCAAATCGTCATTGCTGCTGAAAGAGAAATTGAGGTACGTTAGTAATGGCAAAAGGTTATGAACCCAAAAAACTGTTAGTAGAAGGACAGGAAGATTTACGAGTTATACCAGAATTAATAGAAAAAAACGGAATTCGTTGGGGTGATAAAAAAAGGGAAGCAATTGTATCAATACAAGATTGTGAAGGTTACGAGAACATTGATGCAAACCTTATTTCTACTGAATTACAAGCATCAGGACTCACTAATTTAGGCGTGATAATAGACGCAGATGAAGATTTACCTGCACGTTGGATAAGTATAAGAAATGCTTGTTTGTCAAGTATACCTGACATTCCTGAAGAAATATCAGAGACAGGACTTATCCACATTACAAAAAATGGAATTAAGTTTGGTATCTGGATTATGCCAGATAACCAAATGAGAGGTATGTTAGAGACGTTTTTAGCTTACATAATTAGAAATGATGGTGAAACTATTTGGCAATATGCTCAGGAAGTAGCAAAAGAGGCAAAAAACAAAGGAGCATCATTCAAAGATTCTTATCTTGATAAAGCTAAAATTTACACTTGGCTAGCATGGCAAGAAGAACCAGGAAGACAACTTCATCAAGCTATAAAGTATGAAATTCTTAATCCACAGCATCCTAAAGCGCAGACATTCGTAACCTGGTTTAAAACTCTGTATGAGCTATGATTTAATTTGCTGGATTTGATATATTAGAGAATCTGAATAGGATAAGGCGATCGCACTTGTTACTGTACCATTTGAGATTTCTCTACAAGATTTATACAACAAAGTTAAGTTTGAGCCTGTTGAATCGGAAGGGGAAAGTACTGATATTGAGGGTTTGCGGTAAGGGTGCGATGGCCTTACCTGTGCAGATTATCTTAAAAAGATTTAAGCCACTTTTAACGGTTTCTGAGGAAAAGTAATTGGTTCTGGCAGAGGTTTTCCTTGCTCTTGATACCATTCAATCAGAGACTCAATCACTTCTTGCCCATGTTTAGCGGCTTCTTCATAACTCTTACCATGAGTGTGGAATTGCTGCCAAGGAAATTCTGGTAAGTGTACTAAGTAGCAATTATCCTCATCTGACCATTGAATTACCATACTGTAGCGATCGCTCATTATTCTTCCTCTATTTCTCCTAGTTGCTCCAAAACACGATTTACTTGCTGTTTTGTAAGCTTTTTAGAAGCTATATTGAAGTTATACAGGTTATGAAATAATATCTGTATTCAAAAGATTTCAGAAGTATCAAAAGCAAAATAAGATGGTTCACAAGATTGCCTTGTTCAATCACAAGGGTGGTGTCAGTAAGACCACAACGACTTTTAACTTAGGTTGGATGCTTGCTTCAAAGGGTAAGAGAGTTATCCTTGTAGATACCGATCCTCAATGTAATCTAACAGGAATAGCTCTAAAAGAAGAAACTGAAGATGACGAAGCAAGGATAGAAAACATCTACAACACACGTTCAAATATAAAAACTGGCTTGGCTCCTGCTTTTGAGTCACAGCCACGGGCTATTGAAGCTGTAGATTGTATTCCGATAGAAGGACAAGAAGGTTTATTTTTATTGCCTGGTCATGTTGGCTTTGCTGAATACGAAGTAACATTAGGTATCGCGCAGGAACTCAGTGGCTCAATTCAGACACTCAAAAACTTGCCAGGTGCTATTTCTGATATTTTAGAAAAAACTGCTAAGAAATTTAATGCTGACTATATTCTGATTGATATGAGTCCAAGTTTAGGAGCAATCAATCAGAATTTACTGATGACAAGTGACTATTTCTTAGTACCTACAACTGCTGATTTTTTCTCTGTGATGGCAATTGATTCTCTGTCTAGAATTTTATCAAAGTGGTGTAGTTGGGCAAGGATGGCAAGCGTAAACCCTATATTAAAGGAAGCTACTTATCCCTTTCCAGAATTTAACTTGAAATTTTTAGGAACTATAGTTCAAAACTATAGAATTATTAGGGGTAAAGAAACAGCAGCATTTCAATCATGGATAGAAAAAATTGAGCGAAGAGTTGTTTCTCAACTAGTTCCGATTTTACGTGATAATAATCTGCTATTGCCTAATAATGTCTATACTAATCAGGATATTAATAGTAATTTTACCCTGACAAAGATTTCTAACTTTAACAGCTTAATTGCTCTATCACAGGAACACAGGACACCTGTTTATGCGCTAACACCTGAACAGTTAAATCAAAAAGGCAAAGTGTTAGATAATAATCAGGCAAAGCAAGAGGAGTTTAAAAAAACTTTTTCTGACTTAGCAGATAAAATTATTGCACTATCATCCAGTTATGCAATTAGCGCTTGACCAGTTTCGCATTAGTATTCAGCGTGTTAGGGATCTTATTGCTGTTCATACTTCTGTTAAGGCTCAAGCTACTGCTGCTCTGGATCTTTCAGACATTTTACGAGCTGCCCTAGTTCTAACTGTTAGTGCCTTGGATTATTATATCCATGAGGTTGTCACCTTGGGTATGGTGGAAATTCATCGAGGACAACGTGCTGAACCAGTATCTTCAGCTAATACAACTCAATCAGCCTTTTCCCGTTTTCAAGTTTCGTTGGGAAGCGCTCGTGAAGATAGAAAAATAGCCATAGATATCGCCTCTTGGATAGAGAGTGACATACAGCAGGTTTATGGAGCTAACTTTTTACAGCAGTCTCATACTATTTCTGGTTTAATTCCAGCTATATCAAATAGTATTTTGAACAGATTAAATAATACTTCATGGTTAGAGGACGAGATTCGAGAACGTCTAAGTTATCAAAGCTTTCAGCAGCCCGATAAAATAGCTGATGCAATTAGACAAATTTCTGATAAAAAATTGTGGGATGAGGTTGCTACTAAAATGAGTAAGCCTGCTAAAGATATTAAGCAACAACTTACTTTAATTGTGGATCGCAGAAACAAAATTGCTCACGAAGCAGATATAGATCCTACCCTCAACATAGGTAATCGCTGGTATATCGACGAATCAATGGTTGGTGATACAGTAGATTTTATTGAGCAGCTAATAGAGAGTATTCATCAAATCTTGTAACTTTGGGTGGATCAAGGGTAGATATTGTTGACTAATTGAGCAAGATAGGCAAGCAATCGTTGTGGAGAGATGAGGGCTATGATCGCACCCCCTCCTCCAAACTTCGATAAAATCACTATGGTGCTACTTAACCCTAAATCTGATGAAAAGCGATATCTCCGATGGGCTACGCCTACGCTCCCTTTCCCAACTCTCTCTTCAACGTCCTGAACTACTCGCGCCAGCAGGTAATTGGGAATGTGCTAAAGCTGCTGTGGAAAATGGGGCAGATGCGATTTACTTCGGTTTGGATCGGTTTAACGCCAGAATGCGGGCAGAAAATTTTACTGAGGCAGACTTACCCAGCTTGATGAAATTTCTGCACAGTCGCGGCGTAAAGGGTTATGTCACTGTCAACACACTAATATTTCCTAAAGAACTAGCAGAAGCCCAGCAGTATCTCCGCACAATTATTGCCGCAGGTGTGGATGCGGTGATTGTCCAAGATGTGGGAATTTGTCGTCTCATCCGTCATCTGTCGCCCGATTTTCCCATCCATGCTTCCACCCAAATGACCATCACCAGTGCGGCTGGGGTAGAATTTGCCAAATCCCTCGGCTGTCAATTAGTGGTGCTGGCGCGTGAATGTTCTCTTCAGGAAATCAATAAAATACAGCAGCAGATTGCCCTACAAGAAGCTTCGCTGCCCTTGGAAGTATTTGTTCACGGTGCTTTGTGCGTGGCGTATTCCGGTCAGTGTTTGACTAGCGAGGCTTTAGGCGGACGTTCTGCTAACCGAGGCGAATGTGCCCAAGCTTGTCGGATGCCCTACGATTTGATTGCCGATGGGGAAGTTGTAAATTTAAAAGAACGCAAGTATTTACTCAGTCCTCAAGACTTAGCAGGCTTAGATGTTTTGCCCGATTTGGTGAAATCAGGAGTAACTTGTCTCAAAATTGAAGGTCGTTTGAAAGCTCCAGAGTATGTTGCTAATGTCACCCGTGTTTATCGGCAAGCTTTGGATGGAGTGATGACGGAATTGGAAAGACCTAACCCCCTAACCCCCTTCCCGAAGCGGGAAGGGGGAATAAAAGCTCCCCTCTCCGCTATGCCTAACGGCAGGCTTACGCCAACGGAGAGGGGTTGGGGGAGAGGTCAATCAAATCAAGAACATTACAACCTAGAAATGGCATTTTCTCGCGGACTCTACACGGGTTGGTTTGGCGGGATTAATAATCAGGAATTAGTTCACGCCCGCTTTGGGAAAAAACGTGGAGTTTATTTAGGTGAAGTTACCCGCATTCACAACGAACAGGTAACAGTTAAACTCGAAGCGCCTGTAAAACCAGGGGATGGAATAGTATTTGACTGCGGTCATCCAGAGGCGAAGGAAGAAGGCGGCCGCGTTTATGCTGTAGTGTCCAAGGGTAAAGAAGCCATGCTCACCTTTGGACGAAATGACTTGAACCTGCGGCGAGTGCATATAGGCGATCGCATTTGGAAAACCAGCGATCCAGAACTCGATAAGCAACTGCGTCAGAGTTTTGCAGGTGAGAATCCCCAATTTCAGCGTCCCATTGATGTAGAGGTTTATGGAGAACTTGGTCAGGCGTTGATTGCGATCGCCCGCGATCGACTCGGTAATGTTGTACAGGTGGAGTCTGCAATTTCTCTGGTGGAGGCGCACACGAAACCCTTAGATACAGCCCGTTTGCAAGAACAATTTGGTCGTCTCGGTAACACACCTTTGGTTTTGAAAAAACTAACAAACCACCTCAGCACTTCCCTTATGTTGCCCGTAAGTGAGTTGAATCGGATGCGGCGGGAAATTGTGGCGCAGTTGGAAGAATTGCGAAGTCAACCCAAACGCTGGCAATTACGTTCTGATGTCTCTTTCCAAGACTTACTCCCTTCCTCATCTTCCTCATCCCCTTTATCTCCTTCACTCATCGTCTTAGTACGAAACCTCAAGCAACTCCAAGCCGCGCTCAAAGCTGGTGTTGAAACACTGTACTGTGAATTTGAAGACCCTCGCGCCTACAGAGAAGCAGTGCAAATGGTGCGCCAACAACAGCAAAAAAACAAAGCAGAAAATTCTTCACTCCCCACAATCTGGGTTGCACCACCCCGAATTACCAAACCTGGGGAAAATTGGATTTTGCAGCAGGTACGCGCCTGTGAAGCAGATGGCTATCTGATACGAAACTATGACCAACTGCAATTCTTTGCTCAAGACCGTTGTATTGGAGATTTTTCGCTCAACGTTGCTAATCCCTTAACAGCAGACTACTTTCAGCAACGCTTTGGGTTAGAACGGCTGACGGCATCTTATGACCTGAATATTACCCAACTCCAAGATTTGCTCACCAGTTCTCCACCCCAGTGGTTTGAGGTGACAATCCATCAGCATATACCGATGTTCCACATGGAGCATTGTGTTTTTTGTGCTTTTCTATCGACGGGTACAGACCATACCAACTGTGGACGACCTTGTGAAAAGCAGGAAGTAAAATTAAAAGACCGTGTAGGTAGCGAACACGTTATTAAAGCAGATGTAGGTTGCCGTAATACTGTATTTAACGGCACTGCCCAAACGGGAGCCGAGTACGTACAGCGCCTTCTAGAACTTGGATTAGGTCACTTTCGCATCGAGTTTGTGAATGAGACACCAGAACAAGTGAGTAAAACAATACATTGCTACAGTCAATTATTGCAAGGTAAGATTACAGGTTATCAACTCTGGCGAGAGTTGAAACTGCAAAATCAGCTAGGTGTAACTCGTGGCCCATTGGGACTTTGACCAGATAATTCATCTAACTTTTCACGTCGTGAGGAAAAGCTCACGAAAAACCCAACCCCCTAGCCCCCTTCCCGATGCGGGAAGGGGGAAAATTCAAAGTCTCTCTCCTTTTAGGAGAGAGATTTAGAGAGAGGTTTTCCAGATACCGTGAAAAGTCACGATAATTCATAATTCTGGAGCAGTTGAGTGAAAAACTTAATGTTTCCTTAAAGCTGTAATAGTCAGTGCTTAAGCCCGTATCACTATATTCCTGATGGTTACAATCAGTTTGTAAAAATCAATGCAACTACAGTTATTGAAGTGGACGCTTCTTCCCGTTGCTTTTGTGGCCGGGAGCCTCCTAAGCGCACAGGCGGCAGTGGCAGCAAGCCTTGGTGATATCTTCGTCATAGATATGGAGAACCACAACTTCACGCAACCAAGTAGCGATACAAATGCGCCCAATCAGATATTCGGCAATGTTGCTACCCCGTATCAGAACAGCCTCATCACCCCCGGATATCCGAATGCCGCTCAGGTCTCCTACGCCGGTGCTTATCATAACGTCCTGGCTACACCATCGGGCAATAACCCCAGCATCCACCCGTCTGAACCAAACTATATTTGGCAGGAAGCCGGAGATAACTTTGGCGTGTTGAACGACAATGATCCTTTTAAGAACCCCGGTGGTACTAACCAGAACGCGATTAACCTTAGCGGACTACTCCAGAACGCTGGCATCTCTTGGAAGTCTTACCAGGAAGATATCGACCTAGCCACCAACAGCCAGGGTAAGCTGACCAACACCGTCCTACCGCAAAGTCAGTGGACTGTTCCCTTGAGCAGTGTCAGTGGTACGTCGGCGGACTACACTAACCCCTACAACGGTAGCAACCAGTATAACTTCGCCGCCAAACACGACGGGCAGCTGTTCTTTACCGACACCAACGGCGGCAACGATCCAACGCCTTCAAACCCCGAAGCCTCCCACTATGCACCATTGCAGCAGTTGTCAACAGACCTTGCTAACAATACTGTCGGCAAATATAACCTCATCACCCCCGACCAGTACAACGACTCACACACCGCATTGACCGACGGCTTTACTTATAATGGGGTGCATTACACAGGCGATGAGGCCGAACTCGCACAGGGTGACAACTTCCTTGCCACGGTCATTCCCCAGATCATGTCATCCGATGCTTACAAAAATAATGGCGCGATCGTGATCTGGTGGGATGAGACTGAAGGCAAGAATCAAAACGACTTCAGCCACACCCTACCGGAAATAGTGATCTCACCTCTGGCTAAAGGCAACGCCTATGAAAGCCTCGTAAATTATACCCACTCCTCCGACCTGAAAAGCTGGCAGGAACTCTTCGGTGTGTACGGGCTAGGGGGCGGGTTTTTGGGTGATGCAAACTCCCCAGACACCAAAGACCTCTCGGATCTGTTTAAGGATGGGGCACTAGCCTCTCCTGTTCCTGAACCTTCCTTCGATCTGGGTATGGCAATATTCACAGTCTTAGGGCTGTTCCTCAAGACACGCAAGCGCTGGCTGTCAGAGTAAGACAGGCAAGGATAGAAACAAAACAGGGGCATGACAATTCAACCCAAAAAGCATCCGCGTTGACATCAACATAAAACTCTCGAATGATTGTTTTTAGTTGTAACCAAATATTTTCTTATTGTTGTAAGCCACCCTATTCACCACTGCTGGGCAGTTTGTTTAACTATCTCCACAAACCTCTGCACAGTTGGGGATGTCTCGTTTTTTCGCCAAATCATTGCAATGCTAACTTTTGGGGTAGGTTCTTGTACAATTTTATAAACTACCCCGATCCGTTGCAGGTTTTGCAAAGATTCTGGCACGATCGCAACACCCATCTCGGCTGCTACTAAGCTAACAATCGTTTGCATCTGGATAGCTTCTTGAGCAACCTTGGGACTAAAACCTGCTTGCTGGCAGATACTGATGATTAAATCATAAAGTCCTGGCGCTAATATCCTGGGAAATAAAATAAATGCTTCATTGGCAAGGGATGTCAAACACACATCAGATTGACTCGCTAGCAAATGTGCTTCAGGTAGTGCCACCATCAGCGACTCTTGAAAAATTGTTTCGCAGCTAAATCTATTTTCTTCAACAGGTGGACGCAATAATCCCACATCCATCCTACCTTCTCCTAACCACTCTAACTGTTGATCTGTAGTCAGTTCATGCAACTCGATATTCACACCAGGAACGTGACTACGAAAAGTTCGCAAAATAATAGGCAAAATATTATGCGCCGCAGAACTGACAAAGCCAACCACCAACTGTCCAATTTCGCCCCGACTGGTTTGCCGCCCAATTTGGATTGCTTGTTGTAATTGCCTCATAATTTGCTGAACTTCACCCAGAAACACTTGCCCCGCTTCTGTTAACTGTACTTTTCGTTTCGTGCGGTGAAACAGTTCAAAACCCAATTCCCCCTCTAGCTGCCGAATTTGTTGACTTAGGGGAGGTTGGGCAATGTGCAATCGTTCCGCCGCCCGTCCAAAGTGCAGTTCCTCTGCCAAGGTGACAAAGTAGCGCAAGTGTCGTAGTTCCATCTGTTACCTGAACTCATATCTTTAAAATATTAGTTAAGGTGAAAATATATATTGGACATAATTAAAAATATTTTTTACTCTGATGAATAGGCGGTGATCAACCCAAGGCAGAGGATTGATTATCGGAAAATAAACCCTCTGTAATTTCACCACTTATGAAGAATATTTCAATACCTAATAATTATTGGGACACTTCCCTTTACGAAGATAAACACGCCTTTGTCTGGCGGTATGGCGAAGACTTATTGCAATTACTCAACCCTCAGCCAGGAGAATCGATTTTGGATCTTGGCTGTGGGACTGGACAACTCACAGAAAAAATTGCCCAAGCTGGTGCTGAAGTTATGGGAGTTGATTATGCATCCACAATGATAGAAAAAGCAAGAGAAAACTATCCCCATATCCGCTTTGATGTTGCTGATGCTAGGAACTTTCAACTAGACAAGCCATTGGATGCTGTGTTTTCCAACGCTGTATTACATTGGGTGAAAGAAGCAGAGAGCGCGATCGCTTCCATCCATCAATCCCTAAAACCCGGAGGTCGTTTTGTGGCAGAATTTGGGGGGAAGGGTAATGTTTTGGCGATCGCCACAGCTTTAGAAAGTGCCTTAGAAGCAATTAATATCCCTGCACAAGCCCTAAATCCTTGGTATTTCCCTAGTATCGGTGAGTACGCCAGCCTCCTAGAACAGCAAGGCTTTGATGTAATTCATGCCATACTTTTTGCTCGTCCAACTCCTTTAGCAGAAGGAGAAGCAGGTATGGCAAACTGGATTCAGATGTTTGCTAGTTCTTTTTTAGCAGGACTTTCTGATGAGCAACAAATACAAATAATTCGCGTCGTAGAGGAATATCTCAAGCCGACGCTGTATCAACAAGGAACTTGGACAGCAGACTACCGAAGAATTCGCATCGTTGCCATCAAAGTTTAAATTATGCGAATTTTTACTAATGCCTTAATTACGAATTAGTATCAGCTATGCATATACCTAAATTGTACGATGCCTGCGGCGGGCTGCGCCATCGCCAAACATCATTTTCATTACTACTAACCATTGTCCTCACCACTTTACTAGTACCGTCGCCCTCACAAGCGCAAACGCCCTCAATACCGTCACCTTCTAGTGCGCCTTTAGAACTAGAGTTATTGACTAAGCCAAAAGACTATATAGTCACAGCTAACACGATTCATCCAGAAGGATTAACCGTTCCGAGTTTATGGTGGGCGCAACAAAACTCTGAGAAAAAGCTATTAGATAATTGGATAGCATATCCAGCTTCTGGCAAAGAACCTGCACGAGTAGACTTGATCGTGAATCAGCAAATTTGGAGCTTACTAGAGTATGTAGAGCGCTACGACTTCGTAAATCGCTTAGGTAGTGCAGCACGGAACTTTGGTTACAATGTTCGGGTATTTAACTATCAAAAAGAACCCTTGGCAACCTACACTTGTAACTTTAGTACAAGTCCAGCTTTATGTAGTATCCAAACCAATGTTAAGAACAAGATAGGTTTACAGAGTTTACTTTAGTAAATAGTTAGGAGTTAGAAATTGGAGGAGATGAGCAAGATAGGAAAATTTAAATTCCCAATTCCCAATTCCCAATTCCCAATTCCCAATTCCCAATTCCCAATTAAACCTTAATTTTGGCAAATAAAGACTCGTATTGTTTGATTGCAGATGGCGGTAAAGGAAGCAAAAATTCACTCTTATCGAAAACTGCGCGTAGGCGTAGCCCGTCGTAGACATCGCTCTGTAACAGACTCAGTAATGGTTCTTGAATGTCGGAAGCGGTAATATTTGTAGAAATTGGCGAATTACTTTTAGTCAGCACCGAAATTTGTTTAGCTATGCTTGGTTGCAAACAAAAATCAATCCATTGATCTGATAAAGTATCCTTAGTAATACCTGCTGGACGTACCCACAAGTCCGCCCACATCGCTGTTCCTGACTGAGGGATAACTACACTCAGTTGGGGATAACGTCCCAGAACTTGTAGGACATCACTTGACCAACCAACCGCTAACCAAGTGTCTCCCATAATTAGAGGTTCTAAGTAGTTATTGGAACTGTAAAACCTCACCCGTTGGTTTAATGTCTGTAATTCCTTTTCCAAGTCTGGTACTTGGTCAAGATTCTCTGTATTGTAAGATTTTCCTAGCTTCTTTAAGACCAGACCAATAACTTCTCGTGGTTGATTAAGTAGAGAAATGCGTTGCTGAATTCCATCTCGCCACAAATCACTCCAATCTTTGGGTGTCCAATCCAATTCTCGCAACTTGTCACGGTTATAAACAATCACTGTGCTACCCCAACGATAAGGCGCACCCCACACCTTCCCTTGAGTATCTAAGTTACCTTGGTCGTTGCGCGTTACTAATTTTTTCCACTTTTCATCTAAAGCGGGCCATTGCTTTAATTCATTTCCCTGTAACTCTTGGAGTGGTTGAATGAGTTTCTGCTCAATAGCTGCTTTTAGCCAATAATCTCCCAATGTTATGAGGTCTGCATCAGCCGTTTTTTGACCTTGCCTAAAGGGTATAAAACGACTCCATCCTTGTTCATCGCTAGATTTTGGTTTTTGCTGCCAATTTTGTAATTGCTGAAATAAATCTTCTATCTGCTCGACTGGGGCAAACTTTAACTCTACCTGTTGCTGTAAACCTTTGTGGAACTGATTCACTACCTGACCAGGTATAGAACCTTTTAATAACTGTACTTTTAGTTGCGTCTGCTTGTTTCCAGCACAGCCAAAAAGCAGTTGTGAAAGTACCAGTGTACTTGTACCTAGCAAGAAAGACCGTCGATCCATTGATTTTGGATTTGAGATTTTTGATTATACCTAATATTAAGCAGAGATTCACCAGATGCTGACTATCTGAAAAAGTGGAGTTGCAAAATCATCTGTATTTTTGCTTGATAATACCGATAATTTTGAATATTTGACTTAAATTAGCGATTTTTTGAGCCAATTCATGCATAAATATGAATTTTTCTCTATAAATTTACTGACTAGTATTTTTAATCAAGATTTACTTGTCTTTACAAGTAATCATTTAAATGTCACAATTGCACCAAAAATTATCAATACTTAAATAATCCATAAATATAGTTAAGGTTGGGAATAAATTGAATAACATAAAGAAAATGTACGGATACAGGGTATTAAATGGAGCCATTACAGCAGCAGATCCTGACTTTAAGCGAAAAACTGGATGCCCTCTGCCAAGTGATCGATCAACTTGATATTAAAGTCACTCAAGCTTTCTCAGAGTGTTCTTTAGCGAATACACAAGCAAAGGATAATTATCAGGAAAACGGCGCGCCTGGAGGCTATCAGATTAGACGCATAAGTTTGAATCCAGAAATGGAACATAAGGATGTATTGACAGATGGTATTTATCTTGACATGCATCGTCAAAGTGGAGATAACATAACACCAGAAATTCAAATCCAACGACTGACAGCGCAATTAACAGCAGCATATAATCGCATCGCTGCTTTAGAAGAACAATTACTTAGAGAAAGAATTCATTAAATTTAACCTGATTCAACAAATTAAAAAATGCCTTGAGGCACAGAAGACAAGCCTTTAGCTTCAATCTAGAGCTAGGGCTTTGTAGGTATATTAAATATAATCAACTAATCTAACTATTAAATTGATAAAAAACTTAAACACACTATTACATATACTTACGTAATAGTGTGATATATCTATTTGTAATCTTTTAGTGGATTGTTCACTATGAAACAAAAAAAAACAACCCTAAGACTGGTGTAGTTAGGGGATTTTATACTTCAAAAGCCAAGATTTTCTTATTAATCAGCATTTTTATCATTAGTGTTTTTGGCATTTTGTTATCAAATTGGTTGATGACAAGCCAGACAGCTTTCGCAACAATTGACTTTTTGGAACCTGCTCCTACTCAACCGCTAGGCTATTACGACTATTTTGGCAAACTACTTAGCCCTCAACAAGCAGCAGGAGTAGTTGCAAATAAGGGACTCGATCCTAATGACCCCATTTCCTATCAACGGGTAGGTGCAGTTAAAATTACTCAGGAATTAATCGCCCAAGGTGAAGATATATTCTTCAACCGGAAGATTGGCGACACATTTGGTTTACAAGGGGTATTCGGTTTTGGATATGGCATTGCTAAAATTTTGCCAGAATTACAGACAGCAATAGTTAAGTTGCAAGGTCAGCCGACAACGAACTTACAACTTATTCTTGAGAAGGATATAGCATTAGGTAGTCGAACTTTTCCCCAAGGAAGTGTCATTAATACAGGCTTAAAAGTGGAAAAGGGAGGGACTTTTCCGGTTGGACTGGGAATTACAGTTAATACAACAACAAATACAAGTCAGATTGACCTTCGTTGTGCTGCTTGCCACATATCCCTTTCAAATAAAGGTGAACGTCTTATGGGAGTACCTAATAGTGAAATCGCTACAGCTTTGTTAGTTACTCTAGCATCAAATTCATCTGCTGGATTTGCACGGTTAAATCTTAACCCCCTCAACCCGGAATATCGAGGCAATGGTAAAATTATTCTGGATAGTAAAGGTAACAAAGTAGAATTACCCGATCCTGAAAAGTTTGAAAAAGCTTTTGATGATGCAGTCTTAGATGTGCCTTTTGGGAATTTTGAGAGTACACCGGATGGTATTAGAAACACGACCCAAATTCCCAGCCTCTTCACATTTAACAATCATCCCTATACAGCCTCTGGAGAGTTTGCTTTTGGCCCGTTTGCTGGACTAACCTCTACCAATAACGGTGTTCATTCTTCAGAAATTAATCTGTTTGCAGCTGCTCAACTCAGTGCAGAAACCCTTGGCATTGACCGAGAAGTTTATATTGGTACACTTCTTCAGAATGCTGACAATCTCAGCCTACGTTTACCAGAAGGAGTTATAGTAAAACCCTCAGAATGGCTGCGGAAGATCGCACCGAATCCTACAGAAGCAGAATTAGAAGACCAAATTCCTGCTCCTGGCACAGGAACTTACCCAAACCTGCGTCCTAGTTTGTTTACTTACAACGGCTTAGTTTTCAGCCCAAATACTCAAAAGCCCACTGATATTGCCAGTGGTACTTTCCTATTTGCTGATAACGCTATGTCTGCTTTTCAAAATAGCTTAGTACCCCCTGCTAACCAGACTTCGGAAAACTGGCAAGCGTTGAACAGCAATTCTGTTAAGCGTGGCGCAAAAATATTTGAGAAGGCCAATTGTGCAACTTGCCATATTCCACCCTTCTTCACTGACAACAAAATTCATCCAATTGATGAAATTCATACTAATCCAGCCCGCGCCCAGTCTCGTTTGGGGTTAAATAATTTGTTAGTACCACCCAAGCTATACACTTTTAATACTCCCGTTCCCATACCTGCTAATGCTGAAGTGCTGGATGTACCAACACAAGGTATCTCAGATAGTCCCACAACTCTACCCAAAGGGATATTGCCAAAAGGCGGTTACAAAACTGCTACCTTACGTGGTCTTTATTTAAGCGCACCATATTTGCATGATGGTGGTGCAGCAGTACAGGCAGGAAGCCTTGCTGTTGATTCAGATGGTAGTTTCACGGTTGTTAACAAGAATGGCTTAGGGCTTTCTGGTACTCTAAGCCAAGGTATACCAGCCGATGCTGCTAGCAGCTTACGTGCCTTAGTCGATCGCGATCTTCGTACTGAAGTTGTGAAAGCCAACAAAGCTAACCCTGCTTTAGTGCGTAGTAACCTTGATGGCACAGGTCATCACTTCTACGTAGATAGACAGGCTGGGTTTAATTCCAAGCAGCAAGTAGACCTAATTAATTTCTTGCTAGCACTTGATGACAATCCTGGAAGTTTCTAATAAAGCTACGGCTGATATTCTAATGTTAGGGATTTCCAAGAAATAAATAGTTAAATATTTTTTATTTGGAAGTCCTAACTACAACAATAGAGTTCAGTTAAGGTTAAAATTCTTTCTCATACTTCTGGGAAGCTACTGTTTGTTTTCGCTTTGTCCACCAGCCAAAACTAAGAGCAAGCAATGAGCCAACTACTGTGTAAGGTTCAGGAACAGGACGTGGTATTACACTAAAGTTGCCATAATCTACATCGCTTGAAAGCTCTGAATAACCTTCATTGAAACTACTGTAAAATACGTTAACATTGCCATTTCCGTCTTCCCCGCTTCCAGAAACCAGGTAAGAAAAACCGTTCTGGGTTAATAGCGGGGTACTTGCATTTAAAAAATTATCGTTGATTCCGTATGTACCTGGAGAAAGTAGCCCGACGATTGTCTCGGTAATTCCTTCGACTTTCCTTGTACCAGTGATTCCTGTGATTGTGTAATTGTTTTTTATAGGATCTAAATCAGTAGTGGTGAGGATGCCGCTAGCAGAAATCGCTGTACCATTTGCTTCATAACTGGGAAAAGAGTACTGAAAATCAAATAATTGTACAGCTTGTGCCGCAGAAGATGTACCGACACCAGTGATACCTATAGCAGCACTAGCAGTAGCAATACCAAGCTTTTGGACTAATTTCATTAGATAAATCTCCTGAAAAACAAGAAGGTAAATAAAGTTGCAATAGCTCAAATTACTATCAAGACGCTCTTACCCACAAAAACACAGATAATTCAGGAATTTCTGGTTTTCTGAGATCAAAAGTTCGGTAGACACGCAGATACAATTTGAATAATGAAATTATAAACAATTCTCCTCCGCATAAAAAAAGGCAGCTGTGAAGATCAAGAAGGTAGCACCGTAAGGAATTAATCCTGAAGCGTACAATGCTATACGATTACAGATTGCGCCCATAGCATGTTCAACAAAATCTAGGGGAGCAAGGCTTACTAGAGAGGCTAAGAATCTGTTGATAGCTTATTCTTCAGGCTTAGTCCTTTAACCCGCAGCAAGTCATAATCGTTAGAAACTAAAATTAAACCGCCCGCGTGCGATCGCTCCCATCCTGTTTGTAGCAAATTACCATTTGTCCACCAGCGCAACCAGGGTAATTCTAGATTTTGATAGCGACCTTGCCAAATTCCTAATTCCACACCCATCGCCAGCCGTAGAAATCGCTTACCAAAGCAAATAAGACTTTATGTTCTGTATATCAATACCGTAGAAAAAGATAATTACTACCAGCTTCACTGCCAGCGTAGTCAAGAATACTCTAATAGCCTCAAGCGAATTTACCCAAATAACACATCTAGGGTAAAAACCAATAGATAAAATACCAATAGTGACATAACCAACTAAAGTTAAAGTCACAGTCATTGCTACAATACCAAATGTGAACCCTGCTGCAATTATAGTTCCAATTCTATCTTCAATAATTAGCGCTATTATAGTTCCTATGATCAAGGCTAATACTAACCAAGAGAATATATCAATATAAAAATCATTTTCAAGAATCCACTGTATACTCCAAACAATGAATACAGTTAAAATTACAACAATTGCTCCTACTTTTGCTCCGGTAATAGCTAAATTCAGGTTAGTAACTTCCTTCATCAAAGGAATAACTAGAGTTGCATTCATAACTCCAATTGCAATCCCTGCAAAGAAGGTAGTGCTTAATAGTAAATCTTTATGAGGCGAAGAAGGGCTATCCATAATAACAATATTTTAAGAATCGGTTTGCAACCAGTTTTCTAAATTAATCCCCTGCACTCTCAGCAAATCAGAATCATTAGAAACCAGAATTAATCCGCGTGCGATCGCTGTAGCCGCTATCAATATATCTTGTTCTTGTATCTTCAAACCCCTACGTTGTAAATCCACATGAATTTCGCAGGCTTTTTCAATAATTTCTATATCATCCAGAAATAAAACTTCATATTTACTATAAAACTGATTAAATTCAGCTAACTGCCTCGTAGCATTTGCATACAACAGTCCTCTTTTAAGTTCATAGTAAGTTATGCAACTGATAAAAACTTCTTCTCCTGAACGATTAGCATCCCGTAGTTTCTTGCCAACAGTTGCATTTCTCCTCAAAATATAACTAACAATATTTGTATCTAGTAAATAAGTCACTTTGTCTATTTTCGTTTTACTGCTTCATCGTACATTTTGATTTGCTCTGGGGTCAAATCATTTAACGTACCAGAAACCGCTTCTAAGACAAGAATCTTATCAATTCTGCGTGTTAGTTCATGCTCGGTTATAGCTCTCATTTCCTCTGTTGATAACTGTCCAAAGAGTTCTACTAACATTTCTATCATTTTTTGTTGGTTTAACTTAACTTGATATAAGGTATTACCTTTAATTAGCTTTTCAACGATTGGTGATATGCGATTCCTGACTTCTTGATGATAATTAGCAACTTCTGGCATAATTCCCTCCATTTATCAAATAATTATCTTAATTATAAACAATCTTACTCAGCGAACCTCTACCTCTGCGTCTACCTCAGCGTTCCTACCCTACGGGAAGGCGTTCGCGTAGCGTCTCGTAGAGAAGCGCCTATGCGTTAAAAAAAAGGCGGGCTTTTCAGCCCACCTCACACAATTTTGAGAATATTGTGTTGCTATTAACCCAACAATTGTTTAGCCTTAGCTAATACATTATCAACGCTAAAACCAAACTTCTCTAAACAAACATTACCTGGAGCCGAAGCACCAAAGCGATCGATACTAACGCAATCGCCTTCAGTACCTACGTATTTGTGCCAACCGAAACTGCTAGCAGCTTCTACAGACAAGCGTTTGGTAACAGCTTTCGGCAGAACTGATTCTCTATAAGCCGCATCCTGTGCTTCAAATAGTTCCCATGAAGGTAGCGAGACGACACGAACTTTCTTACCTTCGGCTTTGAGTTTTTCGGCTGCACCAACAGCGAGGCTCAATTCTGAACCAGTCCCAATCAAGATAATCTCAGGTGTGCCTTCGCTATCTACCACGGTGTATCCACCCTTCGCCACACCCTCAATTGATGTACCTGCCAAGTTGGGAACGTTTTGACGGGTGAACGCCAATAGAGATGGAGCGTTTTGCTTCGACTTTTCGATCGCTATTTTATAAGCGCCAGAGGTTTCGTTACCGTCTGCGGGACGAAACACTAATAAATTAGGAATAGCTCGTAAGGAAGCTAGAGTTTCAATGGGTTGGTGTGTCGGCCCATCTTCACCTTGCCCAATAGAATCGTGAGTCATCACCCAAATCGAGCCAGCTTGAGAAAGGGCGGATAAACGGATGGCAGCACGCATATAATCTGTGAAGATCAAAAAGGTAGCACCGTAGGGAATTAATCCTGAAGTGTGCAGCGCTATACCATTACAGATTGCGCCCATAGCATGTTCCCGCACCCCAAAGTGGATGTTGGGGTTTTCGTAGTTCCCTTTTTTGAAGTCGCCCTTACCCTTGATTTCGGTCAAGTTGGAGTGGGTTAAGTCAGCCGAACCACCAATCAATTCAGGTAAAACTGTCGCTAGTTTGTTGAGGCAGTTTTCTGAGTGTTTGCGGGTGGGCAATCCTTTGTCTTCGGGGGTGTAGGTGGGTAGTACCTTATCCCAACCGTCGGCTAGCTTGCCGCTTAGGTAACGTTCAAATTCAGCCGCTTCTTGGCCATACTTAGCTTTGTAGTCGGCAAATGTTTTGTTCCATTCCTCTTCATAACCTGCGCCACGTTCAACAGCTTTACGTGTGTGGTTGAGAGCTTCTTCTGGAATTACGAAAGGCTCGTATTCCCAACCCAAATTTTTCCGAGTTAATGCTATTTCGTCTCCACCCAAAGCAGCGCCGTGAACGCCAGCAGTGTTTGCTTTATTGGGGGAACCATAACCGATGATGGTTGTCACCTTAATCATTGAAGGTTTATCGGTGACAGATTTAGCTTCTTCAATTGCTTTAGCGATCGCTTCTAAATCTGTATTACCATCTTTAACATGCAAAACGTGCCAACCGTAAGCTTCAAAGCGCTTGGAAACATCTTCGGTGAATGCCACATCTGTGGAACCGTCGATGGAAATGTGGTTGTCGTCGTACAGAGCGATGAGTTTGCCTAATCCCAAGTGTCCTGCAAAAGAACAAGCTTCACCAGAAATTCCTTCCATGTTGCAACCGTCACCTACAATTACGTAGGTGTAATGGTCAACAATCTTGGTATCGGGTTTGTTGTATTTAGCGGCAAGGTGCGCTTCGGCGATCGCTAAACCGACTCCATTGGCAATTCCTTGACCCAAGGGGCCAGTTGTGACTTCCACGCCTGGGGTCATGAAGTTTTCGGGGTGTCCAGGGGTTTTGGATTCCCATTGACGGAATTGTTTGATATCTTCAATGGTGACGCTATCGTAGCCTGTCAGATACAGCAGGGCGTACAGCAACATCGAGCCATGACCGGCAGACAAGACAAAGCGATCGCGGTTAAACCATTTGGGATTCTTGGGATTAAACTTCATAAAGCGATCCCAGAGGACAAAAGCCATCGGAGCTGCGCCCATTGGTAATCCTGGGTGTCCCGACTTTGCTTTCTCTACGGCATCAACAGCCAAGAAGCGGATCGAGTTAATAGCCAGTTCTTCGACAGACAATTCTTTGGCGGATTGGGTTGCAACAGTCATAATCTCTTGTTTTTAACGACGGGTTAGCACTCTTTGTAGCTTCTCTTGCTGGGGTTATTTTAGATTCCCCACAGTATCCTCATCATCCCACTCCCACTTGTCGATGGACAAGCGGGATCTCCTGAGTTTATGGTGATAAATCAAGCTGATAATTGGGTCATGCTGAACGCTTAAATTATATCGGAATGATATTTCTGATACTTTGGACATGGGGCATTGGGCATTAGGCATTAGGCATTGGGCATTGGGCATTGGGCATTGGTTATTAATTGTTGTCCCTCACTCCCTCATCTCCCCCTGCTCCCTGCTCCCCTGCCTTCTTTTAGACGTATTTCTTAAAGGCCAGTGTGACATTATGACCGCCAAATCCAAAAGAATTGGATATTGCCACCTCGACTTTTTGAGCGCGGCTAAAGTTAGGCACGTAATCTAAGTCACATTCTGGATCGGGATTTTCCAGATTGATTGTCGGTGGAATTTGGTCATTAGCGATCGCCAGTACTGTTGCTACTGCTTCAATACCTCCAGAACCGCCTAATAAATGACCTGTCATCGATTTAGTCGAGCTAATTGCCACCTTATAAGCATGTTCTCCCAAGGCTTTTTTGATTGCTGAGGTTTCAGTTGAATCATTAGCCGGAGTACTAGTACCGTGGGCATTAATATAGCTAATCTGTTCGGGAGTGATATTAGCATCTTTGAGCGCCAGTTCTATGGCTCTCGCTGCCCCTAGTCCGCCAGGGACGGGGGATGTGATATGGTATGCGTCACAGGTCATACCATAGCCAATCATTTCAGCATAAATGTGAGCGCCGCGACTTAGGGCGTGCTGTAGTTCTTCTAGAATTAAAATTCCTGAACCTTCACCCAAGATAAATCCATCGCGATCGCGATCGAAAGGACGACAAGCATGAGCCGGATCGTCATTGCGAAAAGAGAGGGCTTTGCAGGCGGCAAACCCAGCCATTGATAATGGTGTCACGGCTGACTCTGTTCCGCCGCAAATCATCGCTTGGGCATATCCCCCTTGAATTAAGCGAAAGGCATCGCCTACAGCGTTGGAGCCAGCAGCGCAGGCAGTTACAGGACAGGAATTTGGTCCTTTAGCACCCGTGTGAATTGCCGTTAATCCTGCTGCCATATTGGCGATCATCATCGGTATCATGAATGGACTACAGCGATCGGGCCCACGGTTGAGGTAGATAGTTTGCTGGTCTTCTAATACCTTAATGCCGCCAACGCCAGAACCGATCATGACACCTACCTGTTCTGCATTCAGTTCATTAATAACTAACTGCGCGTTAGCTAGAGCCTGTTTTGCTGCCACAACCCCAAATTGGGAAAATCGATCCATGCGCTTTGCGTCTTTGCGCTCCAAGTAATTGTATGGATCGAAATTTTTTACCTCACCCGCAATGCGGCAATCATGGCGAGACGCATCAAAAAATGTGATGTAGTCAATCCCATTGCGTCCACTCAATAATCCATCCCAATATTCTGTTGCTGTGTTACCTATAGGTGTAATCGCGCCAACACCAGTTACAACAACGCGTTTACGTGTATGATCTGTCATGATTCAGTTAAAGGTGGCGAAAAAGCAGCAGGCATTAAACAGTGCTGAGTTCTGTTAGCGGATAGCTAGGGTTTAGCCCGTCCTGAGTTCTGAGTTTTGGAAGCACTCAAAGATGGAGAGAACTCCGAACTTTTGCCTCCTAAAACTCTAACTCTTAAACTTTTAACTGTTCAGCACTCAGTGAAAAGTTAAATGAGTGGTTTTTGCCATAAACGCCCAGAGGGGGCATGGCATTGCCATCTGAACTTTGAAAACTCCAAACTTTATTTAAGCTGATGCGGTAACTTTGTTATTGATGTAATCTACTGCGTCTTGAACCGATATAATCTGCTCGGCAGCTTCGTCGGGAATTTCGATATCAAATTCTTCTTCCAAAGCCATCACGAGTTCAACAGTATCTAGGGAATCGGCTCCTAAATCTTCCATAAATTTGGACTGTGGTGTGACTTTTTCAGGGGGGTCAACACTCAGTTGTTCGATAACGATTTTTTTGACCTTATCAAAAAGTTCGGTTTGGCTCATAAATAATAAAAGTCCTTAACCAGTTGCTAGGTTCTGCTCTTTACGGGAGACATTGTTTTGAGCATATACATCTTATCGTCAAGCGCGATCGCCCGTATACTACACAAGGGTTTTTCTGTTAGAAAACCCCTACCGTCCTTCAAAATAATCGGGTAAGTTTTTTGGGAACAGTTGAGTCGGGGAGCGGGCTACGCCATCATCGATACCATATAAATGCTTCGGTGGTCTAATTATTGCTAATTTTTTTTACAATGTCTCGATCGGTATTTCCAGCCTTGCTAGCAATCAGAATATGTAGACGCTGCGGCTTTGAACCTAGATGGTTAAAGGTCGCTCAACGTCAAACATCAGAACTTTAGTGCTAACAAGGAATGATAAAACAGTTATTGTTTAGAGCGATCGCTCTAACCCAAATATACCTCTATGCTATCTCAGACACTCAAACTGAAATACGCCTACTTTCCCGGTTGTGTTGCTCAAGGGGCCTGTCGGGAACTTTACCAGTCAACTCAAGCCCTTACCCAAGCACTGGGTATCGAATTGGTTGAACTTAAAAAAGCTGCTTGCTGCGGTTCTGGCACATTTAAAGAAGATTCCCAACTGCTAGAAGATACAGTTAACGCTAGAAATATTGCTTTAGCAGAAGAATTAAATTTGCCCTTACTTACTCATTGCAGTACTTGTCAAGGTGTTATTGGTCACGTCAACGAACATCTGAAAGAATGTCAGACTTCTGACCCTGCTTACATTGAACAGGTTAATGGCTTGCTCCATAAAGAAGGTTGTTCGCCCTATCGCGGCAGTACTGACGTTAAACATCTCCTCTACGCTTTGGTAACAGATTACGGTTTAGAGGAAATTACCAAACGTGTCACCCGGAAGTTAAGTGGATTAAAATGTGCGGCTTTTTATGGCTGCTATCTCCTCCGCGCCCAAAAAACCATGCCTTATGACGATCCGTTCCAACCAGAAGCGATGGAAAATATGTTTCGGGCGGTGGGTGCAACACCAATTTATTACCGAGGCCGGACACAATGTTGTGGTTGGCCTCTGGCTAGTTATGCCACTACTCAATCTTTCAAGATGGCGGGGATGCATATTCAAGACGCTTTGACATCTGGTGCTGACTGTATAGTTACACCTTGTCCACTGTGCCACTTAAATTTAGACTCGCGTCAGCCAGAGGTAGAAAAGGTTATTGGGCAAAAGTTAGGTTTACCAGTATTGCATTTACCCCAATTGATTGCTTTGGCACTTGGGGTTAGCCCAAAAGAACTGGGTTTAGAACGGCATGTTGTTTCCACCAAGCCAGTACTAGATAAATTAGGATTTTAGTATGTAGATATACCTTAGAGGCTGTTTGAAAAGTATTTTGCTGTGACTTTAGGTACTGTTAGATAGATCCCCCCTTAAAAAGGCTGCGGTGTACACAAAAGTCGAATTACCCCCCTTAATCCCCCCGATGCATTGGGGGGAAACAGGAAATCTAGTTCCCTCCCTAATGCATCGGGGAGGGTTAGGGTGGGGTAAAACTAACGCTCAAACCCCGATGAGTAAGCTATTTCAGACTTGTTTGTACCCCGCAGCTAAAAAAGGGGGGAACCGGAATCAAAGTCCCCCAATTTATCGGGGGATTTAGGGGGATGTAAACGATACTGTTAAATGCGAGGATTAATTGACTGAGATTGACTTGACTTCAATTTGCGATCGCCCATTAGTGTGATGCGCGAGAGCCGCCATTCCATGTTCTGAGGCCCGCAGTTCTTGATCGGATATTTCTGGCTCCTTAATATAGACCGAACTCACTAAGATATTCAAGACTCCACTTTCTTCAGCCTGACGCACAGCACGATGCGTAATTAATTCACCCACATTCAAAATTACATTGTCTTGTGGATCAAGAATGACGCGGGTAACTGGACGACCGAGTGCTTGTTCAATTCGTTGCTTCTTCAGCGCCCGTGTGCTGCGTCCTTGTAACTTTTCTGCCTGATCTTTCAAAGCTTGCCAGAAAGTGTTGAGGTTCTTTTGGGCAACGCTTGCTTGACCGCGCAGTTGAACTTTGGTTTCTAACCATGTGTCACTTGCGCTAGAACTAACTGCATTTACCACAGCCAGACCAGCAGCATTTAGTAATTCTGCTTCTTTACGGTAAGTTTGGGCGCGAGCCAGGACGGATTCAGTTACAATTTGCCCAGATGCTGCAATAATTAAGCCATCGTCAGCACGCACTGTTTGCAGGACTCTACGCCCTTTTGCCTGCTGGATCGCCACATATTCTGTCAGCCCATCAACCGATTGACGCAAGTTAGCACCAACGCTGTGAGTTGCGCTCTGAATTTGATTACTAGTAGATTCTGTTGCTGCTTTCAAATTGCGGCTAATGTTTGCAGTCAAACTGCCTCCCGTAGCTCGATAGAGTTCATCGAGGATACTCATGCGATCCGCCGCTTCTGCATCAACTAGTGTGACTTCCTGCCCCTGTAGTAGCAGTACATTACCGTCTGGAGTCAGCACATCCCACTCAACATGCTTGCCAATCACGTATATTTTTTGCTCCGCAGGGTCAACCAGATTGTTTGTCAGGGAGGCAGATGCATCTCGATTGAGGTCTTGCAGTTTGCTGCTAGTAGCATCAGTTGCAGCTTGCAGTTGCTCACGTGCATTATCGCTTGTTGACTGTAGCCTGCGGTTTACATTCTCTACTGAGCTTTGAAATTGCTCACCTGCCGACTGGCTGGCTTTTTGTAGTCTGCGGTTAGCCATTTGGGCTGATTCTTGCAAGCTATCTTCAGTTGCTTGGACGGCTCCCCGGATACCACCCACCTGTTCTTCCATCATCTGAGCAGTTTGTGGAGGCACAAAGGCAACATCGTAACCAATTGTCAGCGTTTCGGGAGCGGGAACGAACGATCGCCCCGAATAAGCATCCGCAAATACACCGCCAGAAACTTCGTATCCTTCCACCAGTCCACTATGTTCATCGAAGAACAAATCAACTAGTCCACCAAGGTCGAGTCCCTCAGTGGTTAGAATTCTCGTTCCTTTTAAAATCATATTCTGGTGCAGAATCTCTTTAATTGCAGGTACACGATGTGCCTTAACAACAGATTTTTTTGAGTTAACGACGATCGCATCTAAGCCGATCGCTTGCACCTCTTCCAAGGGAATGACTTTAGCATCCCGAAACAGTCCTTTTTCTTCAACTAGGAAACCCAAAAGTTGATTATGTTTTTGATCGAAAATTAAATCTATAATTCGCTCAATTTTCTTACCATTGTCGTATGTGACGACAACTTTATCGATAACATCACTACCTTTACGCATTTATCTATTCCTGATAGTTTTTATTTATTTGGTTGACCAGTAACTTGTTCGTTGGTTGGCTGAATTTTTAGCTGAAAATACCGCCCCTCTCTGCCAAAACCAGGGACAATATCAATAACGCCAAAGTATTCAAGAAATACCCCAAAGATAGCGACAAGGATGATGAGAACGGTGATATTTGCTCCAGTATTAGAGCGTTGTCCTACAAGCCTGGGCATTTTTTACCTCTTATTTTTTGTTTTTTATTGTGAAGCTTACTATAAAAATCATACATATTTATTTATATCATTATTAGTTGTCCTTACACATATACCTTTCGGAATATGGTATTTACCAGTTTATTCTTCAAAAAGATATTTCTCAAAGTACATGTATTTGCTATCTATTACCAAAACTCTTTTGAAAAATAAATTATTTTTATAGATAGCTTTAATAATATTTAAACTGTAATAGCTTAAGAATAATTTTAGTCAATATGTTTTGTGAATTATAGGACAATACGGTTCAGTTAAGCATTTTTTTCTTCTCTCTGTTTCCTCTGCACCTCTGCGGTAGCCTGCGGCAAGCCGTTCGCGTAGCGTCTCGTAGAGAAGCGTCTACGTTAAAAAAATTGAGTTTCACAAAGAGTTTTAACCTTAACTGAACCGGATTGAATTATAGGAATTTGGTTTGATTTATGAAAAAATTTAATTATATATAGGGTATAAGTTTTTTCACACAATTTATACAACTTATACGCAATTCAAGCATTTACTGAAACATGATTAGAGAATGATCTAATCACTCCAAATCACGTTTTTTGGGCTGAAATTGATTTATCACTCCGCTAAAGCGTCTCTAATCACCTGCTTATACGCTAGACAATGCCATTGATTAGCCGTTATCAATACTCAACCAAAGGGCATACTAAGCATATAAATTTCTGCTGTGAAACTTGTACAGTAAGGTAGGTACAGATGGATGCGATCGCCACAATTCCCAAATATCAACTAATAGAAAAACTCTATGCTGGCTCTCGAACAGTGGTCTATCGAGGCATAAGAGAAGCAGATCGGCTGGAGATTGTGGTCAAATTGCTACAGCGTGAGTACCCAACCTTCAATGAATTGTTACAGTTTCGTAACCAGTATACCATTGCCAAAAATCTCGATAATCCGGGGATTATTCGTCCGTATAGTTTAGAAACCTACCGCAATAGCTATGCCTTAGTAATGGAAGATTTTGGCGGTACTTCACTACGAGACTATGTTCAAAATCAACCACTAGCATCCAGAGAGTTTTTGGAAATTGCCATCCAACTGGCAGATATCCTCAACTACCTGCACTATCACCAAATTATTCACAAAGACATCAAACCTGCAAATATCCTCATTCACCCAGAGACAAAGCAAGTTAAAATTATCGATTTTAGTATTGCCTCATTATTACCCAAAGAAACGCAGGAAATTAAAAATCCCAATGTTCTAGAAGGAACATTAGCCTATCTTGCGCCAGAACAAACTGGGCGGATGAATCGAGGGATTGATTATCGAGCAGATTTCTATGCACTAGGAGTTACTTTTTTTGAATTGCTAACGGGAGAACTACCATTTTTGACTGACGATCCAATGGAGTTACTACATTGCCATATTGCCAAACAACCGGATACATTCAAAATTCAGAATTCAAAATTCAAAAATGGAGAAGTAGTTCCCCAAGTTCTCTGTAACATTACGATTAAGCTGATGGCAAAAAATGCTGAAGATCGCTATCAGAGTGCATTGGGATTGAAATATGATTTGGAAAATTGTCTAGAACAACTCAATTTTACAGATAAGATTGAAACCTTTAAGATTGCAACCAGGGATGTGTGCGATCGCTTCCTGATTCGAGAAAAATTATACGGTCGAGAAAATGAAGTTCAGCAACTACTAGCCGCATTTGAAAGGGTTTCTCAAGGAGCCAGTGAACTAATGTTAGTAGCAGGTTTTTCTGGCATTGGTAAAACTGCTGTAGTTAATGAGGTTCATAAACCCATTGTTAAACAACGCGGTTATTTTATTAAAGGTAAATTTGACCAATTTAATCGGAATATTCCCTTTTCTGCTTTTGTACAAGCTTTTCGTAATCTCATGATGCAGTTGCTAACAGAAAGTGACCAACAACTAGATCATTGGAAAACTAAGATTATAGAAGCTGTTGGTGACAATGGACAAGTAATCATTGAAGTTATTCCTGAATTACAAATAATTATTGGTCAACAATTACCAGCACCAAATTTATCAGGAAATGCGGTGCAGAATCGCTTTAATTTATTATTTCAGAAGTTTGTAGAATTATTCACAACTAAAGAGCATCCTTTAGTAATATTCTTAGATGATTTGCAGTGGGCTGATTCAGCCTCTCTGAAGTTAATGCAATTGTTGATGCGTGAATCAACTAGTGGATATTTATTATTAATTGGTGCTTATCGAGATAACGAAGTTTTTGCTGCTCATCCTTTGAATTTTACATTAGAAGAAATTAAGAAAGCAAAGACTACTATTAATACGATTATATTAGCTAATCTCAGCTTGTTAAGTTTAAATGAATTGGTGGCTGATACCCTGAGTTGTTCTCTAGAAGTTGCCCAACCATTAACTCAACTCATTTGTCAAAAGAGTAAAGGTAATCCGTTTTTTAGTACACAATTTCTTAAAGCTCTCTATGAAGATAACTTAATTACTTTTGATCAAAAATTAGGTTACTGGCAATGTGATATTGTAGCAGTCAAAGCTTTAAGTCTAACTGATGATGTCGTTGAATTTATGGCGTTGCAATTGCAGAAGCTGCCGACAGCAACACAGAATATTTTGAAACTTGCAGCTTGTATTGGTAATCAATTTGATTTAGCAACTTTGGCAATTGTTTCTGAGCAGTCAGAACTTGAAACCTCATCGGATTTGTGGAAAGCATTGCAAGAGGGGTTCATCTTGCCTCGAAGTGAAATATACAAGTTCTATATAGGACAAGAAATAGAAGATGAGCTAAAAAGTTCTCAAACTATTAGTTATAAATTTTTGCACGATCGCATTCAGCAAGCGGCTTATTCTCTAATCCCAAATGATGATAATCAAGTAATTCATCAGCGAATTGGGGAACTGCTATTAAATAACACACCTATTGAAAAGCAAGAAGAGAGAATTTTTGAGATTGTTAATCAATTAAATATTGGTGCGAACTTAATTATTGAGCAGTCAGAGAGAGAGCAATTAGCACAGTTAAATCTGCTGGCTGGGCAAAAAGCTAAACTATCTACTGCATATACTGCGGCAATGGAATATATTAATTTTGGAATTCAGCTATTGGCAACAGATAGTTGGGAACGAAAATATACCCTGGCTTTAGCTTTGTATGAAGAAGCTGCTGCGGCTGCTTATCTAACTGGCGAATTTGACAAAGTAGAAGAGTTTGCTCTAGAAGTACAACACCATGCTAAAGTTTTACTAGATCGGGTTAAATCTATTGAAATTCAAATCCAATCTTATTTAGCTCAGAGTCGCTTTGATAATTCAATTCAGACTGCGATCGCACTTCTGAATCTCTTAGGTGTTAAACTCTCTCCCCAAGCCAGTCAAATGCAAACATTACTGGGTTTAGGCAGAGTAACATTACGATTGCTAGGTAAATCTCCTTTAAGTTTAATTGACTTGCCTAACATGACTGGAGATGAACAACTAGCGGCAATCAGAATTCTAGCTAGTACTAATTCAACGGCTTATATTGCCCGCCCAGATTTACTACCACCAATTATTTTAAGCGAAGTCAGTTTATCGATGCAGTATGGTAATGCAGCAGAATCTGCATTTGGTTATGCCTGGTATGGATTAATTCAATGTGGCATTATCGGAAATATTCAGGCAGGTTATGAATTTGGTCAATTGGCATTAAAAGTTTTAGATAAATTTAATGCTCAGGAGTTAAAAGCTAGAACTTTTTTCATTGTTGAAACATTTGTTAATCACTGGCATCAACATACTCAAAAGACAATTGCACCGTTAACCGAAGCTTATCAAGTAGGTTTAGAAACGGGAGATATTGAATATGCATCATGGGCTAGTTATACTTGCAGTTTTCATGGATATTTTATCGGTGAGGAGTTGTCTGAGTTACAAAAAAAGATGGATAATTATGCCGAAGTCTACAGGCAATTTAAACAAGATAAACCTTATGTATACACAAATTCGTTTCGTCAAGCAATCAAAAATCTGTTGGGAGAATCTACTAATCCTAGTGAATTATCAGGTTCTATTTATGATGCCCAAAGCATTCGCGCATTACAAAAACAAGTAGGCGATCGCACCGGATTAAGCTTTAGCTATACCAATGAATTAATACTTTGCTACCTGTTTGAAAATTATGCTGCGGCTTCAGATGCAGCGATTAATTCCATAATCTATTTAGATGGGGTAACATCGGCATCAGTAGTACCAGTAGTTTATTTTTATGACGCATTAACACAACTAAATCTTTATCCCAAAGCAACCACGATTGAGAAAAAACAAATTATTAAACAAGTCACTTCTCATCAAAAAAAGTTTAGAAAATGGCTACATCATGCCCCAATGAATTACCAACACAAATTTGACTTAATTGATGCAGAACGTCATCGAGTTTTGCAACATAAAAACAAAGCAATGGAATTATATGATTCCTCTATCTCCCTCGCCAAAGAAAACGGTTACATTCAAGAAGAAGCCCTCGCAAACGAACTTGCAGCCAAATTTTACCTAGAATTGGGAAAAGAAAAAGTAGCTCAGGGATATATGCAAGAAGCTTACTATTGCTATGCTAAATGGGGTGCTAAGGCAAAAACTGATGATTTAGAAAAACGCTATCCTCAGCTACTCCAACCTGTTTTGCAACAACTAAAACTTAGCTTCAATTCTCTAGAAACTATAGCATTCATTGGCGGCACTTCAACTTCAAAATCAACTACTACTAGCATTTATGATATTTTAGATTTTGTTTCTGTGAGCAAAGTAGCTCAAGTTATTTCCCGCAGTATCCAATTAGATGAATTAATTACTAGCCTCACTAAAATTATCTTAGAAAATGCTGGAGCAAAAAAATGTGTCTTAATTCTGCCAGATAAAGATAAATGGCAAGTTCAAGTGATTGCTTCTATTAATCCTAGCGATCAACAAACTACAACAGTTATTAGTTCACAACCGTTAGATGATTCTCGAGAAGTTCCTGGACAGCTAATTCAATATGTTAAACATACATTAGAACCCCTTGTAATTGACAATTGCCAAACTGAAATCAGTGGCGTGATTGATGATTATATGTTGCAATATCAACCAAAAAGTGCTTTATGTGTACCGATTCTTAATCAAGGGCATTTAGTTGGGATTATTTATTTAGAAAATAGTTTAACTCAAGGAATATTTACAATTAATCGCTTAGTAGTTATTAATTTGCTTTGTACTCAAGCCGCAATTTCTCTAGAAAATGCTCGGCTTTATCAACAGTCACAACAAGCATTTCACGATTTACAAAAAGCTCAATTGCAACTTGTACAAAGCGAGAAAATGTCAGCATTGGGTAATTTAGTTGCAGGTATTGCCCATGAAATCAACAATCCTATAGGCTTTATTTCTGGAAATATTCCCCCAGCATTAGATTACCTCAAAGATATATTCAGCTTACTTAATTTATATCAACAAGAATATCAGCAAAGTAATGCAGCAATTGCAGATAAAATTAATAAGATTGATTTGAAATATATACAAGAAGATTTACCGAAGTTGATTGCATCTATGGAATTAGGAATTAATCGTATCCGCGATATTAGCAACAGCTTAAGAACTTTTTCTAGGTCAGATCAGTACTACAAAGTTGCTTGCGATATTCATGAAGGTATTAATAGTACAATTCTGATTTTGAAACATCGTATCAAAGCAAATGAAACGCGTCCAGCAATTGAGGTTATTACAGATTATGGTGATTTGCCTGAAGTTGAATGCTTTTTTGGACAACTGAATCAGGTATTTATGAATTTATTAGCAAATGCTATTGATGCTTTAGAAGAATCAAGTCAGGGACGCAGTTATAAGGAAATTGAGGCTAAGGTTAATCGCATTACAATTCGGACATTTTTACAAGATGAGCGTGTAAATATTTTGATTGCTGATAATGGTAATGGGATGACATCAGAGGTAAAAGAAAGAATTTTTGACTATTTATTTACAACTAAAGGAGTTGGTCAAGGTACAGGATTAGGATTAGCGATCGCTCGTCAAATTGTGGTAGAAAAACACGGTGGTCAAATTGTTGTGGAGTCTGAAGTCGGTGCAGGTACGCAATTTGCGATCGCTATTCCTATTTAGAATTTACAAAACCCTTTGGGTAGGGAATTGTCAATTCCCCATTTCCAAATTTTATTGATTAATCATTGCTATTTTTAGATTTACGTTGCAATTGTTTTAGTGATTGATACATATCTGGCAGGCGACCATAAACAGCACATACCTTGAGATATAGTTTGTAAGGAAGCGCTGGAGTTCCGCAGACAACTTCTCCTGGTGCAACATCATTGTGAATTCCACTTTGAGCAGATGTCATTGCTCCATCTCCTATCTTGACTTGATTAACTATTCCTGTTTGTCCAGCTAAAATCACACGATTTCCTAGTTGAACACCTCCCGCCATACCAACCTGGCCTGCGATCGCACAGCCAGAACCAATTTTGCAACCGTGACCTATTTGCACTAAGCTATCAATTACTGTATTGCGACCTACCCGTGTTTCTCCGACGGATGGACGGTCAATACCACTGTTGCAGCCAACTTCTACGCCATCTTCTAAAACTGTATAGCCAGATTGTTCCATTTTGAACCAACCAGTCTGGGTAGGAACAAAACCAAAACCTTCTGCACCAATGACAGCACCACTGTGAATTACGCAATCTGCACCGATGCGGGTGCGTTCGTGGATGGTACAGTTGGCGTGTAAGGTGGTGCGATCGCCAATTTTAGCATCTGGATAAATCACCACATTGGGATGAATAATTGCACCATCGCCAATTTCTACGCCTTGCTGAATCACAGCATGGGGGCCAATATAAACATCACTACCAACTTTTGCAGTGGAGTGAATCACAGCAGTGGGATGAATTTCTGGGATGGGGCGATATGGTTGGTAAAAAAGTGCGATCGCTTTGGCAAAGAACAGTCGCGGATCTGGGGTTGCTATCCAGACAATACCCCTTTCTTGTGCGACTACCTGTAATTTTTCGTCTTTGGGCAAAATTAAAGCAGTAGCATTGGTATTACTGACAAAAGACCCAAATTTTGCCCCTTCTACGTAACTGAGAGTACCAGTTGTAGCTTCATCAATGGCTGCTACTCCTGTAATTTCTGGGTCATGGTCTGGGTTGCTAGTCAGGCTATGATTAGTGACGGCATCACCAAATTGGCGGAGGATTTCGCTGAATTTCATTGTTGAATGTGTTCAAAATTGATCTACAAAGGATGGTAGCTTTATTTTTGCCGCTTTGTACTAGTCGCTATTCGCCATTGCTACCCCTGCTAAATACCCAGTTGTCCAAGCACTTTGGAAGTTAAAGCCACCGGTAACGCCATCAATATCTAAGATTTCTCCAGCAAAATAAAGACCAGGAATTAACCTACTTTCCATCGTCTTGAAGTTGACTTCTTTGAGCTTAACGCCACCACAGGTAACAAATTCTTCTTTGAAGGCTCCTTTGCCATTTATTAAATATTGTCCCTGAGTAAGTTCCTGCACCAGTTGATTTAAGCTTTTACTAGATATTTCTGCCCAACGGTCATCCGTAGCGATCCCTGCACGGGCAATGATATATTGCCAGAGACGATGGGGTAAATCAACGCCGCGATGTAATGCGATCGCTTTTTTTCCCCATTCATCCTTAACTGCTAAAACTTTTTCTCGCACTTGTTCTTGTGGCATCAGGGGCAGCCAATTAATCGATAATTTGGCTTGATAGCGGCTTTCGTGCAGAACTCTCGCACCCCAAGCAGAAAGCTTCAAAACAGCCGGGCCACTCAAACCCCAGTGGGTAATTAACAATGGCCCAGTTTGTTGTAATTGGGATTTTCCGCCCGCAGATAACCGTAATTGAACAGGGTTAATGCTAACTCCAGCTAACTCCCGCAACTTTTGATCGAGAATGTTGAAGGTAAATAATGAGGGGACTGGCGGTTCAATTTGATGTCCTAACTCTTGGACAATTTTATAACCGACAATGCTGCTACCGGTAGCAAGAAGTAAGCGATCGCATTTAATCGTCTCTCCCAACTTTAAAAGAATCTCAAACCCCCCATCTGCTGAGGTTCTCACCGAAGTTACATGTGTACCGATACGGAGTTTTACCCCAGATTTCGCCACCGCTTTAATTAGACATTCCACAATAGTTTCTGAAGTATTGGTGACAGGAAACATCCGGCCATCAGCTTCAGTTTTGAGATAGACTCCACTAGCAGCAAACCAAGCTGCTGTATCTTGAGGGCCAAAATGAGTCAAAGCACCCCGCAAAGCTTTTGCACCTCTGGGGTAATTTTGGACTAACTCCTCCGGCTCAAAGCAAGCGTGAGTAACATTGCAGCGTCCACCACCAGAAATTAGGACTTTCGCCAGTGGTTGACGACTGGCTTCGAGTAAAGTAACTTGGGCATCAGGATTGGCTTTAGCACAAGCGATCGCGCCAAAAAATCCCGCAGCCCCACCCCCAATAACTACAATTCGTGACGGTAGCAAGTTCTAAAATTTCTCAATAGCAAGTACTTTACTAGGCTAGCCGTTATCTTCACTATTCAACTAGTTCAAATTGATCTTTTGTGGCTCCACAAGTCGGACAGACCCAATCATCTGGTATATTTTCAAAGGGTGTTCCTGGTGCTATATCGCTATCTGGATCGCCTGCTTCTGGGTCGTATTCATAGCCGCAAACGGTACATCTATACTTTGCCATGTTCCTTTCCCTTAGTAAATTGTTGGTATCGCTTCCCTATTAAATACTTCTAGGGGTGAGTAATAATAGCCACGCTACAATTCTTAAACGAGAGTACAGGTATACCCTTGGAGAAAATTTTCCAGATTATGAGAAATCAGATTACAAACGCCACCAAGTTCTTTGGGCGTAACTGATCAACCCGATCGCGATCGCTCCTAGTAGCAGTAGCAAAATTATTCCACCTGGAATAAAAGTGAGAATAGCAAAACCTCTCAGTACCCAGATAGCTACGCTAACGCCGAGAAGCATACCAAAAATCTGGATTAATCTACGATTTAAAGAAGATTGACTCACTTAATTTTCCTCTCAACTCAACAGACATTACACTTGATATTGACAATTAAAATATGAAGTTACGATGAAGTTAGAGTTTCATCAGAATTAACACGCAAAAATCAAGAAATGCAAGCCAAATTTTTGGGTAAGGTGCTTGATGTTAGTTCGTGTTTGTGCCATTCTAGCGATTAAGAACTTAGTTTTTGATTTATAAATATTTCTATTATTAAATCGGCTTAAGTGCCAATTGTGTTAATTGTGATAAGAACTACAGCTTTTACGTAAAGTAACTGAAATAATTACCAATAACTAACCCTTGCCGGAAAGGATAGGTATTACACTGGAACTAAAATTTAATGAGTTAGAGCTTAATCAAGTTTTATAGCTTGTAGTTTCAACTTTATTTAGGTGGATGAGTTGAGGAGTAACAAAAATGATTATGTCTGCGTCTTATATCTCAGACTCAATTATTGCAGGTTCAGATATGGCTTGGAGTCAAGATAAGCAAAAGTTGCTGGTACAGGGTGAAATCTTGGTAGAAACGCGATCGCACAAAAGCTGTGGTGGCGCTGTCACAGCTTGGATGTATTTGCCGATGGTGCGATCGCAAGTTTGGCAGCAATTAACCGATTATCCCCGGTGGGTGCAATATTTTCCTGATATCACCAAAAGCGAGATATCACACAAAGGCGAAGTTAAACGCCTGTATCAAGCAGCACAAAAAGCCTTTTTCTTTTTCACGGCTCAAGTCGAAATTTACCTCAGCGTTGTAGAGGTGCTGGGGCAACAAATCCAATTCCGCATGGAAAAAGGGACTTTTGAGGATTTTAACGCCAATTTAGAACTCCAAGATTGCGGTAATGGCACGTTGCTTGCTTATACTGTGCAAGCTACACCTCTGATTCCGATTCCATCAATTTTTATTCAACAAGCAATGAACTTTGAGTTACCTGCAAATATGCGTAAAATGCGACAAGTGATTTGTAAGACTAAGTAATAAAAATGTCATTGGCAAAAACTATTTTAGAATTTCGGTTTGAGTTTTTGCAGCGACTAGGTTCGATATTTTAGTTCCTGCAAAGACGCTTTCTTCTTTATAGGAAGCGTCTTTATTGCTTATACAAATTTGAAAAATGATTACAACAGATGGATTAATATAACCCAGGCAGAAAAGGGAATTTACAATCCATCAAAAATCCAAAATGGTATTATTTTTATTGTTATTGGCGATCGCTTGTGTCAAGTTGAGGCAGATATAGCTATGACAGGATTTTTTCCAATCGTTGCTATACCCCGACTATAGTTAAAATAGCCTGCATTAGTACCTCTGGCTCAATTGGTTTAGAAATATGGTGTTGAAATCCGGCTGCTAGTGCAAGTTGTCGATCGATCTCTCCTGCATAAGCAGTGAGGGCGATCGCCGGAATTCCGCCGCCGCGATCGGGTGACTGCTTTCTAATTTGACGAATTAGTGTATAGCCATCCATGTCGGGCATCCCAATATCACTGATTAGCAAATCAAATTTTGCTTGCCCCAAACTGCTCAGAGCTTCATGTGCTGATTGGGCTTGATTCACTTGCGCCCCGTACTGTTCTAGCAGGAAGGCAATTAACTCCCGCGAATCTTTGTCATCATCTACAAGCAGCACTTGCAATCCATTCAAATCGAAGTCTGAGAGATTACGAGACGCAGTATCATCTTGATTCAGTTTTACCGCAGCGATTGGTGGAAACTTGGCTGAAAAAGTTGCTCCTTGCCCTTCTCCAAAGCTTGTTGCCTGAACTGTTCCTCCATGCAGTTCCACCAAATGACGCACGATCGCTAACCCTAATCCCAATCCTCCAAATCTTCGAGTTGTTGTCCCATCAGCTTGGCGAAAGTAGTCAAAGACATAAGGCAGAAATTCACCAGAGATCCCCATGCCAGTGTCGCTGACAGTGATTTGAGTGTATTCCAAAGGATGAGTCTCTAGTTCATCCTTGATCCTTTCTAACCGCACCTCTACTCGACCACCCTGTGAGGTAAATTTAATCGCGTTAGAAAGTAGATTCCAAACAACTTGTTGCAGGCGACCAGAATCACCCAACACTTGCCCAACGTTCGGTTCAAATATTGTTTGAATCTGAATGGATTTAGCTTCAGCAGCAAGCCGCACGGTTTCCAGGGCAGCTTTGATGGTAAAAGTTAGACTGACTGGAACTGTATTCAAACTCAACTTGCCTTGGAGAATGCGCGATACATCGAGCAAGTCTTCAATTAGTTGCGCTTGTAGTTTAGCGTTGCGCTCGATCGTTTCGAGTGCATACTGAGTTTTGGCTGCATCCTGCTGGCGCGTTTGCAAAATTTTTGCCCATCCCAAAATCGGATTCAGGGGCGATCGCAATTCATGAGACAACACTGCCAAAAACTCATCTTTAATCCGATTAGCTTGTTGGGCTTGTTCAGTTTGTTGTTGCAAAGAAAGCATCAGCCGATTGAGGTGTTCGTTCTGCTCTTGCAGCAAGGCTGATGATCGCTTCCGTTCGGTGATATCGGAGAGGATGAAAACGGCACCTGTGAGATTCCCATATCGATCAAATACCGGGTCGATGGTTTTGGCAAACCACCGTTCTGTGGACTGAAATTCTAGAATTTGCCGTTGGTGAGTTTCTTTAGCACGGCGAAAGCAAGCACCATCACCAACTCCCAATTCTGCGCCCATCAACTCATGGTGAACACAACCTAATATTTCCTGGGCGGGCTTGGAAAAAAGCTGCATCATTGCTCGATTGCAGCGCAGAATTACCCCTTCCCTGTCTACCAAACATACGCTGTCTTTGATCGAGTCAAAGGTGGTTTGCCACTCCCGTGCTGAGGATAGAGCAGCTTCTTCCGCTCGGCGAATTCGCAACAGCGATCGCACCGTAGCCAGCAATTCAATGGGTTCAACAGGTTGCGCTAGATAAGCATCGGCACCACTGTCTAAGCCTTCTGCTTTATCCTGGCTGAGAATAAAACTTGCAGAAAGGTGTAGCACGAGAATAAAAGCAGTTTCAGGATTTGCCTTAATTTGGCGACAGACTTCAAAGCCGCTAATATCTGGTAATTTGACATCCAAAATCACCAGAGTAGGCTGATGTTCAGTAGCGGCCTTTAATCCTGCTGCTCCGGTTGCCGCTTCCACGACGGTAAAGCCTGCATTTTGCAAAATCCGGTTCACAACATAACGATTGGCTTCGTTATCGTCAACATGCAGGATGATAACCCGTGGCTCAGACATGACTTTGCCCGCAAGCATCTAGAACAAGTCCGGCTTTGATCAGCGCATCTTGAAGTTGGGCGTTCGCCAAAGGCGGGGCGTAGCCCATCGCTGCCGTTTGAGAACCTGTTTCTTTGGAAAGAATGGCGATGCTTTTTTTTGCTAATTGGCTGTGCGTTTCTGCATCCAGTTGTGCAGAGGAGTAGATAATCGTCGGAATCGACTCAGTGACAGAATTGCTCTTAAGCTCCTTGAGGACATCAAAACCGCTCAACCCTGGCATCTCCAAGTCAAGCACGATTGCGGTCGGTTGCTCCCGTTGTGCTAAATTTAATCCTTCCCATCCGTTCATGGCTTCTAAGATACTCAATTGTGTATTTATTAACAACTGTTTCACCAAATACCGATAGGCGGGGTCATCGTCAATTAACAAGATTTTTTGAGGCTTGTTCTGATTAATTAGCGTATTAAGTTTGTTCAACAACTGCAATCTGTCTACCGGCTTAATTAGAAAACCGTTGGCTCCTAGCGCTAGTGCTTGCTTCTCGTTGTCAATGATGGTAATAACGAGTACAGGGATCTTACAGGTCGTTTCATCTCCTTTGATTTCTCGCAAGAACGTCCAGCCGTTTTGCCCTTCTAGCATAATATTTAGCATAATTGCCACCGGTTGAATTTGTTGTAAGACAAGCCTTGCCTGAGCTAAAGTCCGGGTGGCAATTAATTGATAAGTTGACTCCTGAAGGTGCTTTTCGTAAATAAATAGCGTTTCTGGATGATCTTCAATCGCCAGAATCGGCAGGCGAGTTGGCTCAAGTGATGCAATCGGTTGCAGTTGGGTGGGAAATTCAGTTGCATAAGGGTAGACCATCGGAATCGATGCTGTAAAGGTGGAGCCTTGACCCAGTTTACTTGTAACTGAAATACTGCCGCCGAGTAGCTCTGTTAACTTGCGCGATAACGGCAATCCTAACCCGGTTCCTTTCACCTGCTTTTGCAGAGAAGACTCAATTTGGACAAAATCCTCAAAAATGCGTTCCACATCGGCTGGAGCTATACCGATACCCGTATCGGACACGGAGAAGGTCACGGTATGACCCATTTGCACAGCAGTTACACGCACCTCTCCCTGCTCAGTAAATTTGAGCGCATTTGAGATAAAGTTTCTCAGAATTTGCGCGACTTTGCCCTCATCGCTATATATCTGCAAAATGCCGTCAGGTTCGTCGACAATCAGCGCCACAGAGGAGCCTTGAACCAATAATGGGCGCAGCATTCCTCGCAGCGTGGCAAACAAGTCACTGACTTCAAAGGAACTGGGACGCACTTCAGTTTTTCCAGCTTCCACCTTTGCCAAATCTAGTAAGTCGTTAACTAGTTCTGATAACCCGCTTGCCGCCTTTTGGATGAATGTCACCTGCTTTTCTTGCTCGGTGGTCAAATCGCCATCCATGCGTGCCAGTAGCATCCGAGATAGTGACAAAATCGAGTTAAGCGGTGTGCGAAACTCATGGCTCATGTTCGAGAGAAAGCGGGTTTTTAGCTCGTTTGCCTTTTGTAGAGAGTCTGCCTTCTCATCCAGTTCTGCGTAGAGAGCAACCACACCACGATTGGTATCTTCTAGTTCTTGGTTGAGATGGATCAGTTCTTCCTCGCGCTTGCGTAGCTTTGCCATTGCCCGCAATAATTCCTGGTTTTGTCGCTGGATCTCTTCATAGGGATTTTGGGGCGATCGCTCCATCATGGTTTCTCGAATCTGCTGCAATTGCGAATCGGTAAAACTCGGTGTGCGCTTCGACAACCTTTTGCTCATCAGCACCGTTGTTCCCTCTCCCGGCAGCGATTCGATCTCAAAGAGATCCATCAGCTTGTGGCTGCCCATAATACCTAATCCGATTCCGGTATCAGAGGTGTAACGTCCTGCCAAAACGTCTGCCAGATGAGGAATACCTGCACCCCGATCCTGAATCCGAATCAGAAACGCCTGTGGCTCTCCTGCCACACAAAATTCCACCGTTCCCCCTCTGGCATACTGAAAGGCGTTGCGGGCAATTTCGGAAACTGCCGTTGCCAATCGTGCCTGATCTTGAGTATCAAAACCCAATTGCTCGGCGATCTCACGAGTTCGTTGCCGAGCTTGCACAACATCCTGTTCGTAATGGATGGCGATTGCCAAAATGATTGTCAAGTCCCTTCTCCTTCGGAGACGCTGCGCGAACGCTCCAGTTCAAAATTGCACTTTTTTTAAAGCTTAAATCTTTAATTACGAATTACGAATTACGAATTATTATTTCCCCTTCCTTTCGCCACTAACACCGTCACATCGTCACGCTCTCGGTTAAAATCTCGGTATAGCACACCTGCAATCAGGCTGGGATGTTTTTGATTCAAGCCTGGATAGCGATCGAGAAATGCTAGTCAGGATCTCCCGCATTTCCTCCCACACCTCTGCCTGAATATTGCTCAACTTGCCCTGTCCAACGGTAATGCGAAACAAGCTAAGGAATTCCCGGCACTCTTCCTTTAGCTCGGCTTCTTTAATCAAGCCTCTGCGAATATTGATAGTGGCTAACTCCTGAATCCACTCCGACAGCAGTTCTGCCTCATAGGTTTCCAGGATCTCTGGGATCTTACTTTCGTTCATCGTTACTATAAGTGCAACCGTTTTCATTAGTTCAAAATCAGTGTATGACGATTCAGCCGAACGTGAAAGCTGAAGTTGGAGAGCGATTTTTTCACAGAGATGGGCAACATCCTGCCGTTGGACTTAAACTTTAAAATTTGTCTGAATAATGTTTGGATGAAAATGAGTTTAATCAAAAACGCAAAGGCGCTCTCGTGTAACTTAGCGTCTTTGCGTCAGGTTTTGAATGATATTTAACCAATAAAGGGGTCAAGTGCCCATCCCCTATGGGTTGATTGTAATGCGATTGGGGTTGAAATCCCCATTACAAAACATAATTACGAATTACGAATTATTTAATTAGCTGCTAAATAAACACCTCAGCAGGTAAGCGACTAAAAGAAAGACGCTCATTTTGCACATCCACAAAGATGGTGTTGCCGTTGTTGAATTCACCGCGCAAGATGGCTTTGGCAATTTGAGTTTCTAACTCGCGCTGAATCGCCCGTTTCAGTGGACGCGCCCCATATACGGGGTCGTACCCTACTTCCGCTAAAAAGTCAAGTGCAGTATCTGACAGTTTGAGGGATATTTTGCGATCGCTCAATCTTTGCCGCAATCTTTCCACTTGCAGTAGCACAATTTGCCGCAATTCCTTTTTATCCAAACCGTGGAAGATGATGATTTCGTCAATCCGGTTCAGGAACTCTGGACGGAAGCTGTTTCGCATCGCTTCCATTACCCGACGACGCATTTCATCGTAGTGGGCATTATCCCCAGCGACATCAAGGATGTATTGCGAACCGATGTTGCTAGTCATGATGATAATAGCGTTCTTAAAGTCCACCTTATGACCTTGGGCATCAGTGACGCGACCATCATCGAGAATTTGCAAGAATATATTGAATACATCCGGGTGTGCTTTCTCAATTTCGTCGAAGAGAATCACAGAGTAAGGACGGCGGCGAATCGCTTCTGTAAGTTGTCCGCCTTCTTCGTAACCCACATATCCCGGAGGCGCACCGATTAAACGGGAGACGGCGTGTTTCTCCATGTACTCAGACATATCGATTCGCACCAGCGCTTCTTCGCTATCGAACATAAACCCCGCCAGCGCTTTGGCCAACTCGGTTTTACCCACACCCGTAGGCCCAAGGAAAATAAAGCTAGCGATGGGACGATTGGGATCGGCTAGTCCAGCGCGCGATCGCTGAATTGCATCCGCTACAGCTGTGACTGCTTCATCTTGTCCAATCACGCGGCGGTGCAGTTCATCTTCTAAATGCAGCAGTTTCTCTTTCTCAGATTCCACCAACTTGCTGATCGGAATTCCTGTCCATTTAGAAATAATTTCGGCAATATCACCTTCTGTAACTTCTTCCCGTAATAGTGATTTACCACTTCTTTGAGCGCTTGCCAATTCAGCTTCTACTGCTTCTAATTGACGATGCAAATCGGTTAATGTACCATATTTTAACTTTGCAGCCTTTTCAAGTTCGTAGTCACGTTCTGCTTGCTGAATCTCCAAGTTAACGCGTTCGATCTCTTTTTTAACCGACGAGATTTTGTCAATAATACCTTTTTCAGACTGCCATTGAATATTTAGCGTTCTTTGTTCTTCTTGGAAATCCGCAATTTCTTTTTCTAGTCTATCTAGACGTTCACGAGAAGCTGCATCGCTTTCTTTTTGCAGAGACAACTGCTCCATTTGCAATTGCAGAATCTTGCGGTCGATTTCGTCAAGTTCTTCTGGTTTGGAGGTAATCTCCATTTTCAGTTTAGCAGCCGCTTCGTCTACTAAGTCGATAGCTTTGTCAGGTAAAAAGCGATCAGAAATATACCGACTGGACAATATAGCTGCTGCAACTAAAGCACTATCAGAAATCGTCACACTATGGTGGGTTTCATAGCGTTCTCTCAACCCACGCAAAATCGAAATAGTATCTTCTACACTAGGCTGATCGACATAAACTTGCTGGAAGCGTCTTTCTAGTGCAGCATCTTTTTCGATATGTTTGCGGTATTCATCCAGAGTTGTCGCCCCAATACAGCGCAATTCGCCCCGCGCTAACATGGGTTTTAATAAGTTACTAGCATCCATCGCGCCTTGGGTTGCACCAGCGCCGACAACGGTGTGAATTTCATCAATAAATAAAATAATCTTGCCGCCAGATTCAGTAACTTCTTTTAATACTGCTTTCAGGCGTTCTTCAAATTCACCCCGGAATTTTGCCCCCGCAATCAAAGCACCCATATCTAAAGAAATCAACTTGCAGTCTTTGAGTGACTGGGGTACATCACCTGCAATAATGCGCTGTGCTAATCCTTCGGCGATCGCAGTTTTACCAACACCTGGTTCACCAATTAGCACAGGATTATTCTTGGTGCGACGAGAGAGAATTTGGATAGTGCGGCGAATCTCATCATCTCGCCCAATCACTGGGTCAAGTAAACCTTCATGAGCGGCTTTTGTGAGGTCACGCCCGTATTTTTCCAGTGCTTCGTATTTGCCTTCTGGATTTTGGTCGGTCACTTTTTGGCTCCCCCGAACTTGTTTAATAATATCTTTTAGCTTGCCTTCGTCTAAACCGAATTCTTGAAATAAAGCTTTGCCAAAGCGGTCATCTTTAGCGTAAGCCAGCAATAAATGTTCAATTGAAATATATTCGTCTTGAAACTCCTTGCGATACACGTCTGCTCGATCTAGCAGTGTATCTAAGCTGCGTCCCAAGTATACTGAGGTACTATTACCCGATACTTTCGGCTGACGTTGAAAAAAGTGTTCGGTGCGATCGCGGAGTTTTTGGAGGTTAACACCCGCTTTGGTGAGAATCCCAGTTGCTAGACCATCTTGTTCTAGCAGCGCTTTCATCAGGTGTTCGCTTTCAATCTGCTGTTGTTGATATTGTTTAACAATATCGGGGGTATGGGCGATCGCTTCCCAGGCTTTTTCTGTAAATTGGTTAGGATTAGTAGGTTGCATAGGCTTTTTCAGGAACGTTGAGGCGCGGTAGCTTGTCAGAGGCTACCACCAGAACACCAAGTCAAGAAAATTTCTGTTCTCACATAGATATTGTAAGAACATGATAGCGATCGCCTAGATCGGTGTTCACGTCTTGTAAAAGTGGTATTTTCCCCTAGTTCCGATTTTCCTATATGCGATTCTTGTTTATTGCAACGAGTCAGGTAAGTGTTGGAGCGATCGTCAGCTTGAACATAAAGTCTTACCATACAACACAATATGGATATTAACCAGCAAAAAGAACAATTTAGCATCAGCTATATGAGAGCGATCGCTGCCCTTGCAGGTTATTCTTTATATATACCAATTGAGGCAGAATAGAACCAAAGGCACTGTGAACACACAATGACTACTCAATTGATGATTCAACCCTCATCTTTAATGTCTTCTGGTATCAGGATGAGCGAATTTGGTGACATTTATCTATTCAAATTTACCGATGAGTTACAGTCTCGCTTTGAAGAACTGTTGCAGAAGAAAAAAGCTGATGCGCTTCCTCTTGAAGAAGAAGCTGAATATGTAGGTATCTCCGAATTAGAGCGAATATTTACCTTGATTAACGCTCAATTGGCGGCGAAAAGTAAATGGTGTCCGAACAAACTCGAAGACTTGTAAGAAAACGGTCTGAATATCTCTGTGAATACTGCCACTCTCCAGAATACTTAAGTCCAGACCGTTTTAGCATTGACCATATAATACCGCAGTCTTTGGGTGGTTCTGATGAACTGGATAATTTAGCATTAGCTTGCCATCGCTGTAATGAGCGTCACTATAATTTTACAGTAGGTACTGATCCTAAAACCCAAGAAAAAGTCTCTCTATTTCATCCCCGTCAGCAACAATGGCCTGACCATTTTATGCGGCTATTCGGGCTGTTGCTGTTCTTAATTCAGCCTCAACCAAAGTATTCAGTTCTATGAGACAACCACCATTTCACTGATACAAACTGCTGTCAATAGCTGTTGTAGCTACTTGCTAAGGCAGAGAATGGTGATGCTTCAGTTTCAATTGAACTGTTGATCCGGGGGATGCTGGCAACAGGTGCAACCCTTCAAGAAATTGGAAAGGTTATTGCCGAAGCTGGCTGAACCTCAGCATAAATCTAAATGCATATACCAAGCATGACGTTTAAAGTTCTTCCACCCTCACACAGAGTTACCATGATCCCAGGTCGCCTAGTGGATGCTGAAAATGATTGACCCCGACGACTTTGAAGATGATGACTTTAACTTTGAGGATGAGGATTTATTGAAAATAAAACCCATCAGCCAAATGACTGAAGGGGAAAAGCTAGAGCGATTTAAGCGGTTCTTCGAGAGCAGCAGCCGTGCTATGCTGCAAGATTGTCTATTTCGCATCGTCAATTACGAAGATGGTACGGGTACGTTAGAAATTCTTTGCCCCAATGAAGTCGTCAGACAACGCCTTTCCAAGAAAAAGCGCAAAATTACCAACAACATCAACACCTGCTGGAGTCATATCAGATGGTTTTCCCTATGCGTCCAGCAAGATAGTGAGTTGCATTGTCAGAAGTTTACCCGTAACGGAGATTTGGTGACATTTTAGCAGTGAGGGGGATGAGGGAGAAATAAGCAATGCCCCATGCCCCATGCCCAATGCCCCATGCCCAACAATAAATAACAAATGACTAAAAAACAGAAATTTCCTTACCTAGTCGGTTCTAAGTGGACGGCACAGAAAAAAGTTGATGGCTGGCGGCATTTCCAAGTTGTCAATCGGAAAAATCAGGCTAAGTGGGTTTATGCCGAAATGGTTTCAGCTTGCGATCCTAAAGTCCGTTTCTGGATAAATGCCAAATTATTACAAGATAACTCCCAGTGGCAAGCTGGCTGGCAAACATTACAGGAAATCCAGGAAATTAAAACTGAGGTGTCCTAATTGCCATAAGCCCCACAGCCAAAAGATTTTAACCTCACTTCCATTCCTCTCTTTTTTAGGATAGAAGCTTTGAATCTTACTCCCCTTCCCTTGTAGCTACGGTGTACACACAAGTCTTCTAGAGTTGCCCCAGAGCCTTTTGATCCCCTCAACCCCCCTTAAAAAGGGGGGCAAAAGTCTCTTAAATTCCCCCAATTTATCGGGGGATTTAGGGGGATCTGCAACGATTTTGGGTTTGTACAGAGATGTGTGTACACCGTAGCCCTACAAGGGAAGGGGCTGTTCTTGTTAGGTCTGTATTTAAATTCAACCCAGAAGCACTATATTTAGCAAATTAATAATATTTTACAAAATCACACTAATTCACTCTCAAGCAGCAATTAAGTGGTTCTCTCTACAGATTAAAAACTGCCAGATTATCTGCGATACCTTCGGTGAGCTACGCTAACGCAAATTCCATTAGTATTTCCAGCATCAGGCTGCATATACCTCTCTCTACCCTTATCGCTGCACCCCAATACCTTGAAAACAGCTTGCACTAACATTACCTAATTCTATGAAAACCATTCAAAAAAGCCAATTTCAGCTTTTTGTTTTTTGTAACTATTTTTATAAAAAAAAGTAATAAAAACTTTTTATCGATGACTTTTAGCGCTAAATATGACTTTTAAGCTAAATAAAAGCAAAAATAACCATAATTAAGTTCTAATTCATCGGATAAAACCGTTTTACAAATTTAGAGCCGCTTTCCTTTCTATGTAATTTGCCCAATAATGATATCAACAGACCTCACGCATCGCCATCTCAGGAAAGGTGAAGGCAAATGTTTGAGCCACAAGTTTGACAAGAAGCTATAAGAGGGAAACAACAGTGAAACTAGCAGTCTACGGAAAAGGTGGTATCGGTAAATCCACAACTAGCTGTAATATATCCGTCGCCCTAGCTAAACGTGGCAAGAAAGTGCTACAAATTGGCTGCGATCCAAAACATGACAGCACCTTCACCCTGACTGGGTTTTTGATTCCCACAATTATCGACACCCTCCAAGAAAAGGATTATCACTACGAAGATGTCTGGCCAGAAGATGTAATTTATAAAGGCTACGGCGGTGTGGATTGCGTAGAAGCAGGTGGCCCACCTGCTGGTGCTGGGTGCGGTGGGTACGTAGTCGGTGAAACCGTAAAATTACTTAAAGAACTCAACGCCTTTGATGAATACGATATAATTCTTTTTGACGTTCTGGGGGATGTAGTGTGTGGTGGTTTTGCAGCACCACTCAACTATGCAGATTACTGCCTGATTGTTACAGACAACGGCTTTGATGCTTTGTTTGCTGCCAATCGGATCGCCGCTTCAGTCCGTGAAAAAGCTCGAACTCACCCACTACGTTTAGCAGGGTTGATTGGCAATCGCACCTCCAAGCGCGACTTGATTGAAAAATATATAGAAGCTGTGCCAATGCCAGTTTTGGAAGTTTTACCTTTGATTGAAGATATCCGTGTTTCCCGTGTGAAAGGTAAAACTTTGTTTGAAATGGCAGAGCAAGATCCTTCCCTAGACTACGTTTGCGACTACTATCTCAGCATCGCCGACCAAATTCTAGCGCGTCCTGAAGGTGTTGTACCTAATGACACACCAGATCGGGAGTTGTTCTCTTTGTTATCCGATTTTTATCTAAATCCGGGTAAACCCCAGGTTCCTAATTCACAAGAGGAACTAGACTTGATGATTGTATAAATCACCAAGTTCTCAGGATGGGGGACAATAATATGGCTTTCTTTCACAGTTTTACGGATTCAATAAAGCAAAAGTGGTTGCAATTTTTCCAGAATAATCGAGACTGGATTACCCTGCACATGAAAGTGGAATCAGTGTACACCCCTGATGGCGGGAAGCGGCCACCTTCTTACCTCATCCTGGGAGTTCTTAACGCCCTAGAGCCAAAGCTAGCGCAGTTAATGTTGCCCTTTGCCAAACTTAATCCTGATGCCGATACGCTGATTGAGGTGCTGGATTTGCATTTTGACCCAGATTTCGCTCTCGGTAATCGCTTCGTTGTCAACCCAGATGTAGAGAAATACGTAGAAGAAGCAGCAGCGATCGTTGATGAAAAGCCTGAAGATGAAACATTGACACATTATTCTCATACCAATGGCTATACCAATGGCTTTGGGGCGGAGGTGGTAGTTCAAGAGTTCGCAATCCTGGATTCCGACGATCAAAGTTTGGAAATCAGCGAGTTGGAGGAAACCGAAAATGACTTTGGCGATATTTCCTTATCCAACGGACACACATCAAAGGATGAGTCTCTCGAAATCTCTAGTTTAGAAGCAGATGAGTTTGGGGAAATTGCCTTCGATACAACAGCTGCAATCGAAGTAAAGCTGGATGAAGACGAGGCACTTGAAGATAGTCCACTAGACGAGAATGCGTTTAAAGACGTGTTATCAGATGTCTGGGGTGATGAAACAGCTTTGCAAAAGGCTGAAGAAAATAACGATTTTTTGGGGGAAGAACTGCCAGCAGGCGTTTTTGATGAATCAGAAATTGCCCGTCTCTTCCCCAATGCTTAATTATTGCCGTTCTTCGCAATTTTAAGTTTTAGATTTGGGACTTCGGCTACGCTCAGTCGAACGGTTTTGGATTAGGAGTTAGGGAAATTGTCGTTAGACAGCAGATACTTTTGTTGTCCCAGCCTTCAATCCAAAATTATCAATCTAAAATCTGAAATTGGTTGAATTGCCATTAAATATCAAGGGGAGAAAAAACCAAAATGACTGTCGCTCAACAACCAGAAGCTTTAAGCTTTGAATGTGAAACTGGAAATTACCATACCTTTTGCCCAATTAGCTGCGTGGCGTGGTTATACCAAAAAATTGAAGATAGCTTCTTTTTGGTGATTGGGACAAAAACTTGTGGCTACTTCCTGCAAAATGCGATGGGGGTGATGATTTTTGCTGAACCCCGCTATGCAATGGCAGAGTTGGAAGAGGGCGATATTTCAGCACAACTGAATGATTATGATGAGTTAAAGCGGTTGTGCTTACAGATTAAACGCGATCGCAATCCTAGTGTAATCGTCTGGATTGGTACTTGCACTACCGAAATTATCAAAACAGATTTGGAAGGTTTAGCACCGAAGCTAGAATCCGAAATTGGGATTCCCATTGTTGTAGCGCGGGCAAATGGTCTAGATTACGCCTTCACCCAAGGCGAAGACACTGTATTAGCTGCAATGGCTAACCGTTGTCCTGATAAGGCTCCGGTGGCGGAAACAGAGAAAATTGAACGGAATGCGATCGCTAAATTGCTAAACTTCGGTAAGAAGAAAGAAGATGTCGCCCAAGATGAATCTGAGTATGTAGTTCATCCACCCTTGGTTCTCTTTGGCTCTCTTCCCGACCCCGTAGTTACTCAGTTAACCTTGGAACTGAAGAGACAAGGCATCAAAGTTTCCGGCTGGCTACCCGCGAAGCGCTTCACTGAACTGCCAGTACTGGAAGAAGGGTATTATGTCGCTGGTGTCAACCCCTTCCTCAGTCGCACTGCTACAACTTTAATGCGTCGCCGCAAGTGTAAACTCATTGGCGCACCCTTCCCCATTGGTCCCGATGGAACTCGCGCTTGGATTGAGAAAATCTGCTCGGTGTTTGGTATTACTCCCAAGGGATTGGATGAACGGGAAGCACAAATTTGGGCAGGTTTGGAAGATTATGTGAAACTGATTCGCGGTAAGTCTGTATTCTTTATGGGTGATAACTTGCTGGAAGTTTCCCAAGCAAGATTCTTAATCCGTTGTGGGATGACAGTTCACGAAATCGGCATTCCCTACATGGATAAGCGCTATCAAGCTGCTGAGTTGGCGCTGTTGGAGAAAACTTGCCAAGAAATGAATTCACCTCTGCCAAGGATTGTAGAGAAGCCGGATAATTATAATCAACTTCAACGGATTTATGAGTTGAAACCAGATTTGGTAATTACTGGTATGGCTCACGCGAATCCGTTGGAAGCACGCGGTATTAATACAAAGTGGTCTGTGGAGTTCACTTTTGCTCAAATTCACGGCTTTACAAATGCGCGTGACTTGTTGGAGTTGGTGACTCGTCCGTTGCGTCGGAATAATAATTTGAAAGATTTGGGTTGGGATAAGTTGGTGAGAGAAGAAGCGAAGATTTAGATTTGGGTTTGGATTGAGCAACAGCATAATACTATGTTACGGGCGAACTTTTCGGGTTCGTCCTTTTTTTATGAACCGCAGAGGCGTAGAGAACACAGAGGAAGAGGAGAAATTGGAATAATCAAAAATGCTAAAATTTGTATATTAATCTTAGTTTTTTACTTCTTAACTTAATAGAAATTACAAAATTGTCTCCTCAAGGACAAGTAATTATTCCCAAATCTTTGCGGGAAGCTCATCAATGGGAAGTAGGTCAAGAATTTATTATTATTGATATAGGTGATGGAATTCTTTTAAAGCCTAAGAAAGCTTTTGTAGTAACTAAATTAGATGATGCAGCAGGTTGCTTAAAATATCAAGGTAAATCTAAAACTCTTGAGGATATGGATAATGCAATTCGCCAAGGTGTAGAGGAATCGTGATTTAAAAGTAGAAAACTGGCTCAAACCTGATTAAAAAAGCTAACAAGTTTCTATTCCCTAACTCCAGAACTCACCATGACTCAAAAAAACTATCAACTCCCCCTAACCTTCGAGCAAATTCTTAATCTTGTCCTACAACTTCCCGCACAAGAACAAGAACAACTTATTCAAGAAATAAAGAAAATCTCTTCAAATAATAAAGATGAAGATTTACTTAGTGTTTTTGACAGAATCGGCAGAAATGCTCAAGCAAAAGGATTAACCGAAGAAACTCTAGAAGAATTACTCGCTGATGAATCATAAACTAATTGTCATTGACACGAATGTTTTACTTAGTGCTACTCTAAGTCCTAATGGAACAGCCCGTAAAGCCCTAGATAAAGTCTATAAAGAATTCAAAATTGCTCAAAACGATGAAACTTATCAAGAATTAAACACACGAATTTAAAAACGTAAGTTCGATAAGTATATCTCAGATGAAGACCGACAAGATTTTTTGGACATAGTTAAAAAGTACAGTCAATTTATAGAAATAAAATCTCAAATAAACACCTGTAGAGATCCAGATGACAACAAAATTTTAGAACTTGCTAAAGATGCCAATGCAGAATTTTTAATCACAGGAGATCAAGACCTTTTATCACTCAAGATCCTAGCCGAATATCAAAACCAGATTATTACTCCCAGAGACTTTCTTGACCTTGATTAATTCATCTTTAATCCTGTAACTAGTTCACATGGAAGGCTGTAACTCTAAAGGTTTGGATGGAATTATGTACATTAATTCTGCACCGTCTGGTTTAATTTCTGTAGACGGAGTTAATTTAAGCCAGTCATGAAAGCTGATTCCTAATTGGGATATTGCTTGTACTTCTGTTTGATATGCTTCAAAACGAAGGTTGGTTTCAATCATAGATTCCATTACTTCAAATACTTGGGGAAGACGTTTGTAAGCTTCTTGTTTCAAATCATCCTGACTTGGGCCGAACCAACCACCTTCAACCTCAACCTGAGTTAAAATTGCTGCTGGTATTGAGTCTAACCATTTTTGAGGATCTTTGGCTATCTTAAACAGATTTTTACGTTGAAGCTCAAACACAGCATTTTCATCCAAAGCTGGATCAATCCATTGGTAAATTCGAGTTAGTCTTCGCAAATCAATCTGACCTTTTAACTCAGGATCTAAGTATGCTGCGGGATTAGAGGTTAGGAGAATATCAACATATTTCTGAATACGAGAACGAATAATTATTGACCCTTCTTGGAAGCGGCGAAGTGCTGTATCATGTTCTTCTAGTTCTAAATAGCAACGTGCTTCAGCTAGATAGGCTAAAGATAAAGTCAGTAGATATTCATCAGCAATTTGGCTTTTTTGCTCAAGTTCGATATCAGTGTATTCAGTATAAATATGCTCTGCTTCTAAAAAGCGGTTAATAGCTTGTAGGGCGCTGCTTCTTCGATTTTCAGTTTTGGTCATCGTAAAGGCATTAGTTGCTAATTCGATTGCAGCACGAAAATTAGCATAGAAACTAAGGTCGATTTTACGGTTAATCTTATTTAACAGTTTTTGCGCTTCTTGTAAGCGTTTTTCTAATTCCTTAAGCCGTTGTGCTATTACAGCAAAGCCTATAACTGAGACACCAAGATTAAGTACACTGACTGCACTAGTTACTTGCAAAATTCCTTGAGTGATCTGCACACTTTGCCCAAGCTTACCTAACTGATTTTCAATCCCACCCAAACGCTGATTAACATCAGCTAATCCTTTTCCTGTCACAGCCGCATTAGCCCCTGAAGCAACAAGATTTGCGCTTGAGAAAAAAAGGTTGAATAAATTGTTAGGGGTATCAGTTAACGTTGGGACTTGGGAATTATTTGATTCCTGCTCCCGCAACCAACTAACGACTTGTTTTGTCCCTACATCTCTGATAACACCCCCTACCCTTTCAAAACTTCCATCTGCCAATCCTTTGGCAATCCAATCAGCAAGCATAAAGGTTACTGTCACTGGTAAACTCATAATTTTCTCCTAGTTGCTAAAATTTCAGCAGTGTGATGCCTGGTAGCCAGTCGCTTCCATTCTGCACAGCAAATACCTGCGCTTTACTCAGTATTCCCAATTTGAGTTCTATTCTGTCTAAGAGCGATCGCTCTTTTTTAACCAGAAGATGCAGAGCGATCGCACATACAAGCGTTGAACGAAGCTTGAAACCCGCTCTCAATTAGGAAATTGCAGATGAGAGAGCGATCGCTCAAATCTCATCTCAGTTAGATACAGTTAGAATATGCTGGTAAATATGCGAGTAAACAAAAATTATGCTTAGTGGAATTAAGCAAAAGGCTATTGTCGGAAAAGATGGCAAAATTGAACTTTCTACAACTGAATTACCAGAAGGAACTGTGGTAGAAGTTATTGTGCTAATTGAACCACCAACTGAAGAAGATGAAACTACCTATCTTCTAAAATCAGAAGCTAACAAAAAACATCTACTCAAAGCTTTGAATAATGTACAAAAAGGAAACCTAATTTATCTCGATTTAGATTAGCGATCGCCATTTTTAATAAATTCAACTAACTAATAGCAAAGTCTGTATATTTCCGCACAGATGGTAATTGAAAACCTAAAACAATATCTTCTTTTGGGACACCTAATTCAACCAATTCATTAGCAATTCCTACCTCCGTCCCATCTTGCTGAATCCAGATTTTCTCGTCAATAATATCTAGATGGAGAACAGTCCCATATATGCGGTCTTGCTCCCGCCAACCTATTTTCCTATCTTCAATTCCCAATTCCCTAATTGCATACTTCTATGTAATCAGAAGTATCTACACCAACCTAAACAACTCCCCTGACAGGTTAAACTAGGTCTGGTAACAGCTGCTCCACGTTCCTTATGAGGCTTTTATGGGAGCTAACCTCAAACAGATTGCCAACTATTTAGATAACCTTGGTTGGGACTACCGTTTTGATGACCAAGAAGACCGAATTATAACAGGTGTGGAGGCTGATAACTTAGAAGATTTTCTAATAGTTGTTCAGTTGGATGAGGGGGGAAAATTTTTCCGGGTATTTGCCCCTCAAGTTCTGGCAGGAATTCAAGATCATCCTTACAAGGGAGTTATCCTACAAACGATCCTTGCCATTTCCTGGGAAACCAAAATGTTGCAATGGGAGTATGACCCATCGGATGGTGAAATTCGCGCCATTATTGAGTTTCCTTTAGAAGACTCGATTCTCACAGAAAAGCAATTTCACCGTTGTCTGAGTGGATTAATTCAGATTGTGGATGGGATAGCGATACCTCGCCTGAAAGAAGTGATGGCAACAGGTTTTGATCCGGGGAATATAGAACTTGGTGAAAGACTGTTACTCAGTATCCAGGAAGAAGCCCCAGGATTACTAGATTTGCTAGAAAAGGCCATGGAGGCGCGGAAAAAACGAGGAAGTTTTCCCAACGACTGAGACGGATCATCACTTAAATAGCTATACTCCAAAGTGATACCCTCACTATATACTGAAATTTTCTGGGGCTGGATATTATGACATCCTATGCAACCTCCTCTGCCAAAGCGGAAATGAGTGAACTACGGCGGTTGAAAGGCTTACTACCGCCAGAATTACAGAGCTGGGTCACGGTTGAAGGCACAACTGAGGTCAATCCACCCCTGGTTCGTTGCGAAGAAATTGGTAAAGACCAGGTAGAAATTCAAATTGACCTGGTGAAATGGGATGCCCTCGCAATGGATCAGCGTAATCTGCTGTTCTGGCATGAAGTTGCTCGCGTTCAAAATGACACGATTCCTAAAGATGGTTGGGAAATGGCAGCACTAGCCATCGGTTTAGGTGGTGCTGTAGGCGAATTGTGGGTACAAGATGGATTGCTGCTGGTGTTAGCTTTGTCGCTGTGTGGTGTGTCAGGCTGGAGACTGTACCAAAAAAATAGTGGGGAAAAGCAACTAAGAGAATTGCTCAATGCTGATGAGAAAGCGATCGCTCTAGCAACTCGTTTTGGTTATAGCCTCCCCAATGCCTACAAGAGTCTCGGTAGCGCCTTAAAAACCCTGATTGACAATACTCCTAGTAAGCGCCAACGATCGAAATACGAAGCAAGGCTGTCTGCCCTCAAGCGCAGTGCCAATAAAGCAAAAGCTAAATCCAAAACTCCAGATGAAGGCGGGTTGTAATTAGTCATTTGTCATTTGTCATTTGTCATTTGTCTTAGGAGGTAGGAGTTTGGAGTTTGGTGTGAAATCTAAACTTCAAACTCTGTCTTTGGCTGGAAATGCCTGCTGAGGCGGCTGTTGCTTTGCTGATTCGCGGCAGCAATGACTATTTCATCGAATCTTACTTTTTTCTTGACTACATCTTTATCAAACTCAAATTTTACAGAAGCTTTTACAGCTGGTTCAGCATCTTATGCGTCTGAGGAATCACACGGACATGCTTGATAAAGCCCTTCATCAAAGCTTGCCAGGTCAAAACTTGATCGGACGTAGGTGCAAGCATCGGTATTGGGGAGAATTGTTCGGATGCTGCTAAAGGCGTAACAGGTTGTAAAAATACTGAGATATCTGGACTAACCTCTGCCACCAAAGAAGCTGAACGTTCTAACTCGGCTGGATCTGTGTTTTGAGACACAATTATCTTGACAAAAACATTTAAATATGAATCATGACATATTTGGAGAAATTTAGCATGTTCTTGCCAATGACTTTCACCGCTAACACTGGGCAATTTGAAATCCATACCCACAGAGTCTAAATAGGGAAGAATCATCGCTAATTGTTCTGAGCGATGTCCGCCAGTTTCTAAGTATATTGGCAGACCAGTTATGTCTCGCACTTGGGGTAGAAACTGCGTTAGAAATGGGGCATGAAGAAGTGGTTCACCCCCAGTTAAGCTAATGCTATCGTGTAAACAAGGTAGATTTTGCTGTTCCACCCATTGGATTAATATGGGTAAAGAGACAGGGTTAGAGTGGATTTCAAAGTCGCGCAATCCAGGCGATCGCTCTATCCGACAAGTAGCAGGTGCATTCCAAGTGTGGGCACTATCACAAAAGTGGCAGCGCAAATCACACAAAGCAAAACGAATAAATATTTGACGTGTCCCTACATTCAGTCCTTCCCCTTGAATGGCAGAAAAGACCTCAATTAGGCGTGCGGTAGGTGTAACCGTAGTTTTAGCAATCATTTGATGAGAGCAACGCGATCGCGCTGCGTCGGCACAACAGCAAGGATGTTTTTTGGCTTCTTGTTCTATTGTGAATCGTCGCTAGCGATCTCCAATCTCAGCCCCGGTAAAGAGAAATTAGTCCTTATTACTACTGATTCCGATATTAGGTTAGGTAATTTTGGAGGACAAAATAATGTTTGGCAGATTACATTATACATGGCAACGAAAGTGCAGAGCTTCATGACTAGCCAACCGACAGAGGTCGATTTTCCAGTTAATTCCCTAAACGACACGGCTATAATCCAGGTACCCGCGCGGTTGAGCGTGCTGGAGGCTTTAGGCTTTAAGCAAACCTGCCAAAGCTTAATTGGGCCCAATTCACATCCTAAACAAATCATTATTGACTTTCACCAAACTACTTTTATGGATAGTAGTGGTTTAGGTGCATTGGTGAGTAATTTTAAATATGCCCAAACTCAAGGTATTACATTAACACTGCGGAATGTAACACCTCAAGTAATGGGAGTCTTAAAACTCACGGGATTGGATCAGGTTTTTCCCTTAGAGTCGGTTGACGATGGGTTGCTAATAGAGCCAGAAGATTTAGTTGATAATCGGAAGACAACTTCCCGTAAGGTAGAGCCGTTACCTACTACTCATCCTTCTGTGGCATCTTGGATGAAACGCTTCTTAGATATTGTGGGGTCTGTGGTTGGTTTATTAATTACAGGAGTTTTGTTTATTCCGATTGCGATCGCTATTCAAATTAACGATCCCGGCCCCATTTTCTTCAGTCAAACCCGTTGTGGTTGGATGGGAAAGCGCTTTGAGATTTGGAAATTCCGCTCTATGTGTGTGGATGCAGAAGCGAAAAAATCCCAAGTTAAAAACCAAGTGCAAGGTGCATTTTTCAAGAATGAAAACGATCCTAGAGTTACTAGGGTAGGGCGCTTTTTACGGCGAACTAGTTTTGATGAATTACCGCAATTTTGGAACGTCCTTAAAGGAGAAATGAGTTTAGTTGGTACCCGACCACCTACACCCGATGAAGTCGAACGTTATGAAGTACCAGAGTGGCAACGTTTAGATGTGAAACCTGGTATGACTGGCGAATGGCAAGTCAATGGAAGGTCTACAGTCCGCAGTTTTGAAGATGTAATTCGCCTAGATTTGCAGTATCAAAAAAATTGGAGTTTGGTGTACGATTTAAAGCTAATTTTCAAAACTATAGCTATTCTATTTAATAGAAACAGTGGTGCTGTTTAGCTAACTACCCTTATTCACAATTTTTTGATAATTACCCAACTCTCGCAATATTTCTTAAATACACCCAAGCCCATAATGGGCTTGGGTAAATTTTAGGTTTTACAATGTTAAAATCACTAGTTAAAAACTAGATAATTGTTTAATATATTCAATAACTTGGTCTTTACTGATTATTCTTTCAACTGGCACACAATAAGATGGATATATGTAATGAGTTTTACCTGATAGATAACTTTTACGCTGGTCTTTTATAATTCCATACCTGTCAGGATAAATAAACCACTCAGTACTAGGACGTTTTGGTGTTATTGCTCCCCAAGCTACATTAGACTTTAGACAATACCAAATAATTACTGTAGGTGGATATATCCACTGTTTACTCTCTACTTCGCCACACATCCATCCTTTATAACCTGCTGGCAATTTCTTAGGATCTGTAGTATTTCCAGGCACACTTTTTACAGATATCCAAAACAACTTATTACTTAAACTATCATAGACAGGAATATCTTCATCAGTACCAAACTGACTCATAACTGACTTTCCTACATTAATACCTCTTTTTTCTAATCCCTCACAAACCTTTTTGACTGCAACATCTCCCTCACCTTTTAATTCTTCCCAGTTCATGCTTGGTATATTGTTTTTTAAAACTCACCTGTCATTGTTTGATCCTCAATTTCTAACAGAGGATTGCTCAATTGTTTTTCTACTAATTCTGTGAGAATTTGATTGCAATATTCAGAAATTTCTGGGTATTTTTGTGCTATCCATCCCACAGGTGTAATTACTAATGAATCGCTAATATCTACACCCATTTTCATCATTTGTATAGTTTCTTCTATTGCTTCATATAAAACGGCTTGTAATTGAGGAAATTTGTTAACACGGTATGCATATTTAGATACGGAAAGAACATCATTAAGAGTTAAACCGTATTCTTTAATATAATCAATATTCTCCGCTAAAGGAGAATATAACTCTGGATATATTTCTACGTTAATTAATACAGAACGGATGTACTCTCTTTTTGCCTTTTTGTAATTAGCAACTAAGTTTTTACAACTTTTGATTGAAGGTAAAAGCATCTGAAATAAAAACTTTATTTCAGACAATACTTTTTTTTGCCCCAGTTCTTGATCTACAAGCAGTTTGTTAGCTGATAAATCTAGCATCCAACGAACATAGATCGGGCAAAGCCTCCAATAATTTGTGACAATTTCTGTGAGTAATTTGAAGGCTTCAGTATAGTTTTTGTATTGCGTTGGTTTATTATTGTTAGTTTTAGCTTCCTTGGCTAAATTTAAGCAATATAAAGCCATAGAAAACTTTTTATTTACTTGTAATAAATATGCATAATTCTTTAATAATTCAAAAACTGTATTTAGGTTATTTTCCTGATACTCTTGTGCAAGTTTAAAAGCTAAATTACTTGCTTCTTGGAATTTATGAGATTTTATTGATAATTCATTAGCAGCTTCAGCTTCAGCCGCCAAATGAGTTATTTGTACAAACATTGAAGTAGCTGGAGATTGAGAACTAATACGTTCTTCCAACCTGTGTCTAGTTTGAATAACTAGGTTTTGAAGCTCATTTATGTCAATAGTTTCTAACAAATCTTTGTTAAAAACACCTTCTGGATTTGTAAAATAAGGCGTTTTCATGATTTACCTATCCTCAAAATAGGAGTCGCAACGATTACCATATTTTTCAGCCTAATACAAAGGCGCAAAGAAAAACTCTGCGCCTCTGCCTGAACTTAACCAATAAACTTCTGAATACCAACTACTTCAACCTGCTGCACTTCTGGCAACAAACGCTTCATGCTTTGCTTAACAAATCCCTGCAAAAAACCAATCTGCTGATTTTGCTGAAATACTTTTTGCAAAGTTTGCCGCAAGTTTTCCAAATTCAAACCAGTCCCAGAATCTATTACTATTTCCTGCTGTTGGAAATATTCAATTAGACTTAACCCTGCAACTCTAGTCAGATAAGCTGCACTTACTCCTTGCACTACGCCACCAGCAACAAAGGTAACAGCATTACTTTTAAGAACAGTACTAATCGCCTTTGTAGAAAGTTCAACTAAACCCAGTTTCAGCATCAAACTTCCCATTGTTACAGCTACAGTTTGCGACTGTTCCAAGGAAAATTTCTGCTGATAGATATTACCCAAATCCATTACAATCTGAGCATTAATTGCCGCAGTCGCCAGAATATCAAGGGCTGGAACTGGGTTAGCAAAGGCAGCAGCCGCAGCTATCCATTGATATTGTTCAATAATTGGGGTGGCGCGATCGCGTCTAGTTCCATTCAACCAGTTTTTCGCCTCAGCTTTCAACAATCCGGCTTTCCTCATGGCAGTTACCCAAACCAGCCGTTGTCCTTGCTGTGCCAAAACTTCACCCAACTGCTGCGTCAACTGCTGGATATCTGCTGTTGGTTGTTCCATCCACTCTTGCACAGTACCATCAGCTTCATGCTTTCGGACTTTGATAGCAACGGGAGAGGCGGCTGTTGCAACTACATTTCCCTGCATTCGCTGTTTCAATGACAGCAAGATGCTGGCGCTTTCATCGGCTAAATACTGGTCTTGTTTGTTAAAAACCAGGATTGTCGGCTGATTTGCTGCTTTTAGCTGCTGTAAGGTTTGAAATTCTGAGTCTGTCAAATCACCACTTGTCAGGAACAGGACAAAATCTGATTTTGCAACTTCTGCTAAAACAGCTGCATCTGAATTGTCCCCAGTTTCTCTAAACAAAGGTGCTGTCTCTTCTAAAGACACCCAGTTTTGTGTCTCTAGATTTTGCTTTAACACTGGAATTAAGGTGCTTTTACCTACAGATTTCCCGCCAGTCACAGCCACTTTAATTTTTTGTCTATCTAATTCAAAGAACAATTGGGCAACTTGTTCTCGCAGTGTCGCTAATGCTGGATGGTTTTCTGCTTCTTGTGCCAGTTGGTTAATTACAGTTTCAGTTTTAGCGATCGCACTTTCCACAGTCGCCCGATCTACGAGCATACCATTTAGCTGCTCTAAACTGTCCTTCGGGCGATTTTGCTGGAATAACCACAAACCACCACCTACAGCTAAGGCACTCAACAAACCAAACTCACCCACCTGCACTATAGAATCGTGCCAACTGTCCAACATCCAGAGAGAAAAGGACAGTCCCAATCCTCCCACTAAAATTGGTCGCTGCAACTTCACAACCATGATTCTCCGCGCCTTTTAGATGGCTATTTCTTCCAGAATAGATTAAAAACCTGCTTCTTGGAATTGAACAGGCGATCGATCACAACTTTCTTTACCTATAGATTTTGTTAAAATTAACTCCCAAGCATTCCTATATTGTGCCGAACGTGGTTTACGCTGTCTTTTTTCAGCTTCAACTAGGTGTACTTCGCTCCCATAATCTATGAACACATCTACGGGAAAGACATAGAACAGGTCAAGTTTTTCTATATATACCAGGGCAAAATCAAAGTCTGATAGCTAATATGCTTCTCGAACCATCAGCCGTCGATTAGTTTTAGTGCGGCGATTATCTACAACATAATTGCCCGAAGGCTCATCTAACCAAGCATATTTGACTTGGATTTTAATTAAAGTTCCCTTTACATCAAATGCTAGATCGTAAGGTAGGCGATCGCCAAAAGGTTTTAAAACTTCCCAACCACGCTTTAAGGCATGAAGAACAGCAGCTTGTTCTGCTATGTCTCCTCTAAGCTTTGTGTCCATCTGCAAAATAAAAATAATTAAATAAAACAAAACCCCAGAATCTTTTCAAATTCAGGGGTTTTATTTTAATTTGGTGGCGGGAAGTGGATTTGAACCACTGACCTTCGGGTTATGCTTACCAACTACAACTTTCGTTGCCCAGTTATACTGGTTTGTGGTCTGGACTGTCCCTTCACCCTCGTCATTATCGTTAGGGTGTCTGCCTTCCAGTCTCTACACCTTCCTCATTTCTGAGGCTTGGTTCGGGATTACCGCGCTATTGGCTTCCCCGAGTTTGACAGATAAACGCACATAAGTTTCTTTACGTGCCGCCCATAGCAAACTTAACTAATAAGCGTGTAGTTAACTTTGCCCGTTGAGCCCGACGAGCTACCAGGCTGCTCTATCCCGCGTTGCTCTCGACTTATTTATAGTAACCTATAGTCAAGAGTTTGGCAACTACAAAAACGATAATTCTCCAATTACTTCTAAACGCGTGTATTTTCCCAAGGTGGCAAACTTTTCTGAGAGGCTTTCGGCAGCGCTAGGACTAATCCAACCCATTTGCTTGAGTAAGTGAATCGCAACGGCATGTTTGGCTCGTTTTGTCCCATCCATGACTTTAATTGCTAATCCCAAGCCTTCACCGAGTCTACCAATGCACTGAACTCCTTCAGCACCACTTTTACTGACTAGTTCCCCTGGAGTTAAGCGCATCAGTTCCGTATCAAATTCTCCATCTCCTGCTACCATTGCAGGGTGATGAGTCATAGCCCGGACGATGCGCTCCATATCCAGATTGGTACTAGAGGCTAGCAGCGCATATAAAGATGCCATGTGACCCAGTTGCATCACATAAGTGGGTGCGCCACAGTCATCATGAGCGTTGATAAATTCTGCGGCTGGCATTCGCAGCAATTCTGCTACTTTGCCTAAAATCAATTGCTGTATTGGGTGCTTGCGATCCAAGTAGTTATTTAAAGGCCAACGGCGTTGTTGACAAACAGCTAACATTCCCGCATGTTTTCCAGAGCAATTGTATTCCAAAGGACTGTGTTTACCTTCAGGAGTTGGACACTGGAGTATGGTGGGGTCAAGATCGGCCCGCCACAGGATATTAAATACCTGTCGGACTTGATCTATGCTTCCCTTATGGGAACTTGTGATAATTGCTAAGTCGCGATCGCTGAGGTCATAGCGTTCCAGTGTACCTGTAGTGGTGACTGCGAGTGCCTGAAAGGGTTTGAGGGCTGAACGGATAAATGCAGCAGTTTCAGAATTTCCGGCAACGGTTAGAACCCGTCCTCGTTCGTCGCATACAACAGCCTGGACTATATGCCTGGATTCAATAATACCTTCTCGCAGCAACCGGACTTCCAGTGCTGTGGCTTGAGTTCGTTTTCCCATTGTCATGGGTTTATATTTATTACCTTTTTTAATTAATTTAGTCATTGGTCATTGGTCATTAGTCCTTAGCTAATGACTAATGACCAATGACTCTTTAAAACAAATGCCAAACTATCGTACCAGTAACGTACATTCCCGCCAAGCCAGCAAAGGTAAATTGCAACCGCCGCAAAATGGGTTTGATTTCGTATGCAACAATTAAGCGATCGCGGTTAAGGATTTCCTGTGGTTTCGTCCAAGTTTGGCCGTCGTACCAGCCGGACTCTTCATAAAATACTGTGGGACTGCAAAGGCGATCGCACACGTAGAACCAGCCTAAGTATAACCTTACGAGTGCCAGGACTACCCCAACACTGGCTGTTGCTGCACCACAAAGGATAAAATGTGCAATATACTTGTGGGGAGGAAAACTTGCTGCTGCCACGGGTGCTGCGATCAGCCAAGACAAACTCCAAATCCAAGCAATTTTCGTGATATACTCGCGCAAATCTAAAGTGCTATCACGAAAGAGCCAGGAATTTTTTAACTCTTCGTACTCATTGAGCGGTTGTTGGTCTGTGGGAACTGGGCAATTTGAAACCGAAGACCTAATCATGTTGGCTTACCTTCACCCTCATCAGATTCTGGAAGGGAAATACGTTCTGCATGAATCCAGAACGCTTCTAAATTATAAAACTCCCGTTCTTTGGGCATCATGATGTGAACGATCACATCACCATAGTCTTGTAATACCCAACTCCCCTCGACTTTTCCTTCTGTCCTTATGGGACGACGGTGCAACTCAGTTTCGACTTTTCCTTCAATTGCTTGAGCGATCGCTCTTACTTGTACCTTAGAATAGCCAGTCATCATCACAAAGTAATCGGCTAGGTAAGATACCTCTGCTACTTTGAGCAATAAAATCTCACCCGCTTTGCGGTCTGACGCAGCAGCTGCTATCGTTGCAGCTAATTTTCCGCTCTCCTCTTCAGTATGGGCGTAGCTTTTTACCACACTCTTCGTTAGTGGGACAGATTGTAATGGGAAATTTCCTTGGAAATAATCAGTCATTAAACCTCATGTGCTTTCTTTCTTTTGAAACAATTGTTTACATTTACTTACAAATCACAAACAATTGAGCTGAAAATGTGTCAATAGGTTTTTTTGAATACTAACAAAAAAACGGATGCCTATGGGGTCTAGTTTGATAATTGACTGCTGAGATTTTGACATTAGCAATCAGCAGTTGCAGATGGCTATTCTGTAGCGATAAATTAACTAATAGCTTTTTATAGTAGCTATGATTTACGCACTGTACAAAAAAAGCATCTTGTGTATTCACGTAAATAGGTCGTTTTAGGCTTTTGAAGGTTGCTTTTGATTGCTGGCGTAGGCGCAGCCTACCGCAGGCATCACCAAAATATGATTGAAAAACCTAGCCAGAAGCCTTGAAAACTATACCTGTTATTTTCGCTTTTCTGTCAATGCGTAAGTCCTAGCTACTAGGACTTACGCATTGACAGAAAACAATAAATACATATCGCGGAAAAACCATATTTCTCGTAGGGGTTTAGCATTGCTAAACCCCTACTCCACGGTTAAGTTATCGGTAAAAATATAATTAGTCAAAGTCTGAAACAAGCTATTTCGGTGAAAGCATACTATGACTAATTTGTACAGTGCGTAAGTCCTAAGATAGTAATGCCAACATTTATGTTGGTACTGTTCGGACAACATTTACCTACTAATACCAATTCGCTATGAAGATGCACTTAATTATTAAGCGAACCGCCAAGTACGCCAAGTAAGCCATCGCGTAGCGTCTCGTAGAGAAGAGAGAAGGAGTAATAATTAAGTGCAAGCTCACAGAGAATCGGTATAAGTACAGCCCACCATAAACAGGGTACGAAAATTATGCTGTAACAGGAGCAAAATCGTAGGGGTTTTGAATTTAGCACTTTGTGCAATCTAACCCCACTGCTGTAAATTAAACTTCTTGTTTCGTAACTCTTGTGGACTGAATTGCTCCACGCTCTGCCACCAATGAGTAACACAACAACTCATACTGATTTAAAGCTTGTTCAAAAGCATAGTTTTCAACAGCATATTTGCGACTTTTATAACCCAGAGTGTTGACTTTTTCGGGGTTGTGGTACAAGTCTAAAATTGCCATTGCTAAAGCTTGGGGATCTTCTGGAGGAACTATAACTCCACCGCCACTTTGCCACACGGCTCTTGCTGCTGTACCGTTGTCAGGTACAGAGGCAACTAAGGCCGCTCCACTTGCAAGCAGCACTTGAATTTTTGATGGCATATTGAAGGATACAACATTTTTCTTTTGTACTACTAAACCAACATCCGCAGCTGCCAACATTTGTGGCAAAGATTTGCGGGGTTGAAATGGTAATAACAAAACATTATCTGCACCGCAGTCTAGACATTCCTGTTGCAATCGCTGTAAACCTTTTGCCTCTCCAACAATAACAAAAACAATATCTGGGATATGGCGTAACACAGAAGCAGCTTTGACAACACTTTCTAAGCCTTGGGTTAGGGCAATGTTACCAGAATAAAGTACTACAAATTTCTCATTCAGGTTATGTGCAGCGCGAAAAGGGTTATTTTCTTGAGGCAAAGGGCGAATAAAATTTACATCAACCCAGTTGGGAATTTGCACAATTTTGTCAGCATCTACACCCTTAGCTCGCAAATTGTCCACAAACCCATCGGCAATAACGCTAATTTTACTGGCAGTGTGGTAAGCAAATTTTTCCAACACTGTAAATAACTTTATAAGCAGTTTATTTTTGAGTAGACCGACGTGGACAGCTGCTTCTGGTAATATATCTTGTAGATTTAAAATTACAGGACAAGCACGTAACCATCCTAAAAGAGCAACTGGTACACAGCTTGGCAAAGATGGCGATGTTGAGAGAATCACATCTGGCCGCCAACCGAAGAGGGCCGGTACAAAACTAGTGACAACGAAACTAGCATCTAGTAACACCCGATCTAATAGGTTGGGTTGGGGACGAATCCAAACGTAACTGCGTTGGATTTTAACGCCATTTTTGTATTCGTTGAGATACCACTTGCCCCGATATTCCTGATAAATTTGACGCTCAGGATAGTTGGGCATAGCGGTGACTACGCGAACCTCATGTCCACGTTTGACTAGTCCCTCTGCTAACTCAGTCATCAGTGGGGCAATACCAATTGGTTCTGGATAGTAGTTGTAAGAGTAAATTAAAATCCGCATAAAAGTTAGTCCGAAGTACCCCGGTTTTTTGTTTAATGACAAATTTTTGTCTTAAACATCATTTGGAGCTTGGAAACTCCTATATTTAATTGTGACTTCAGACTCTTTTTCTGTCAGGGATTTTCTTTAAAGATTGAGTAAACTTTGATATTGAATACTTAGAGTAAGTGTGAATTTATTTTACTATTTAAGCATTCTGAAAATTGTTTATTGTTGATTGGTACGTAAGTATAAACCCTAATTTATCAGTTCGATATTAGCTAAGACTGTTTCACGATATTACTTGTTGAATGAGCGATAGCCCTTGTATTTTCTCCTTTTTTGCTGGTTCAGGATTCCTAGATTTAGGTTTTGAAGCCAGTGGTTTTAAGATTGTTTACGTCAATGAAATTTTTTCAACATTCATGGGAGCATACCGTTATTCACGGCAGATTATCAATCTACCGTTGCCAGAATACGGGTATCATGACGGAGAAGCAGGAGATGTAACCCAACTTCTCGAAGGTTTACAAACACAACATCTCCGGGAGTTAGTACAAGACTGCCGTAAATCTAATAATATTGTCGGCTTCATTGGCGGGCCTCCCTGCCCTGATTTTTCTATTGGCGGCAAAAATAGAGGACGTTTAGGAGATAATGGTAAGCTTTCTGCTTCTTACGTTGAATTAATTTGCCGCAATCTTCCAGATTTCTTTTTATTTGAAAATGTTAAGGGGTTGTGGAGAACGACAAAGCACCGTTTATTTTTTGAATCGCTCAAGCAAGAATTACTCGAAGCTGGCTATATATTAACAGAACGCTTAATCAATGCTATTGAGTATGGTGTACCCCAGGATAGAGAAAGAATTATTCTCATTGGTTTTCGCAATAGTTTTATTAAGGATATAGGAATAAAACTTGGTAGTGATAAATTATTAAATGAAGGAAATTTTCCTTGGAATAATCACATTTTATATCCTCAAACAAAGATTTTTGCTTATCCTTGGCGGAAGTGCGATCCATTCCAAGAAAATTCTGTTATGTCTTGTCCTGATGGCATTCCTCAAGAATTAACAGTTGAATACTGGTTTAGAAAAAATAATGTGTTAAAGCATCCCAATGCTAAAAACTGTTTTCAACCAAGGGCAGGTATCACAAAATTTGCTGCTATTGATGAAGGAGATGATTCTAAAAAGTCTTTCAAGCGTCTTCACAGATGGCGTTATTCTCCGACAGCTTGCTATGGAAATAATGAAGTACATTTGCATCCTTACAAAATCCGGCGAATTTCTGTAGCAGAAGCTTTAGCTATCCAATCTTTGCCTGAAAATTTTGTCCTCCCAGAGAATATGTCCCTCACGAATATGTTTAAGACTATTGGGAATGGTCTACCATATTTTGCATCAAAAGCGTTAGCTAAAACTATTATTGACTTCTTGGGAACGGTTGTGACAAATGCTGTTGATATTTCAAAGCTTACTACTGTCTAATGTCAACTTAAACACTTACACTAATTCTGCAACATCTACAAAGCCGACATCCAAAATAAGTCAGCAGCTTGTTTTCAGAATAAACTCGTAATAAATATGGTTTAATATATATATAAGAAATGTTTTAATTTTTTATAAAGTTTAATAATCAATTACTGGCAGAAGACACGATGGCAGCAGACTATCCAGATATTGATATTGCGCCATTTATCGATCACTCCCTGTTAATACCAATAGCTACTCCAGAGCAGGTTGAGCAGTGGTGTGAAGAAGCATACAGATTCAATTTTGCGGCGGTTTGCTTATACCCCGCTTATGTCAAGCAAGCGGTCGAACTCCTTCATGGTAAAAATCCGAAAGTGTGTACGGTGATTGGCTTTCCTTCTGGTGCGACGACTTCAGCAGTGAAACTGTATGAGGCTCAAGAGGCGGCGGATAGTGGGGCTACGGAGTTGGATGTGGTAATGAACTTAGGCTGGTTGAAAGCTGGTAAAACCGAAGAAGTCCACCGGGAAATCGCCGAAATTTGTGAAGAGACTGGGCAAACTGTCAAGGTAATTTTGGAAACCAACCTGTTGACAGATGCAGAGAAAAAAATAGCTGCTGAAATAGCTATGGAGGCGGGGGCAGCTTTCTTAAAAACTAGTACAGGCTGGAATGGTGGCGCAACAGTGGCAGATGTGCGATTTTTGCAAGAATTAGCAAAAGAAAGAGTAGGAATTAAAGCTTCAGGTGGTATCCACACTATCAATCAAGCCCTAGACTTAATCGTAGCGGGTGCTACTAGATTAGGTACATCTCGTGGTATGGATTTGATCCGCCAGCGCGATAACCTGGGAAAGGGTGAATAGTCATTTGTTTCTCGTCCTGCCTTGCGGGAAACTGGTGGCACGTCTATGTCATTTGTCTTTTGTTCTAACCTAATGACCAATGACCAATTACCAATGACTAATGACTAATGAGTAGAACCTACAAAGCAACGGGAATTAATCTTAAAACTCAGGTGCTGGGAGAATCGGATAAAATAGTGACGATTTTGACACCAGAATTTGGTCTGATTCGAGCAGTCGCTCCAGGGGCACGCAAGCACAACTCCAGTCTGGGCGGTAGGAGTGGTATGTTCGTTGTGAATGAACTATTGATTGCGAAAGGGCGATCGCTTGATAAAATTACTCAAGCACAGACACTAAAAACTTATCCTGGTTTAGCTAAAGATTTAGGAAAACTGGCTGCGAGTCAGTATTTAGCTGAAATAGTCCTCTCTCAAGCTTTGAGCGAACAACCCCAAGAAGAACTTTATGAGTTGTTCAATGAACATCTCTATCGGTTGGAAGCATTGTCTAGTACAAATGCATCTAGTGTTTTGGCTCATCTGGCTCATGGCGTGTTTCACCTTTTAGCCTTAGCAGGAGTAACGCCGCAAGTGCAACTATGCTGCTTATCTGGGCGCTCCCTCAAGCCAGACTTTACAAACCCCAAATGGCAAATAGGATTTAGCGTCCCTACGGGTGGAACGATTTGCTTAGAAGCTTGGAAACGTTTACGAACAGAGGGGGAGGGGGAGATTAAGAACCAATACCCTATTCCCCATGCCCCATTCCCCATGCCCCATGCCCAAACAGTTGTTGTGCATCGGCAAGAAATACCTGTGATTTCTAGTCGTCTGGGTGCTATGGAACTGGCTTTGCTTCAACATCTGTCACAACCAGAGATAATTCAAATTGATGGTGCTAAAGACCATAACTGGTTATCTGTTGAGCAGATTTTGCGCCAGTATGCTCAGTATCAATTAGGTCGTCCTATTCGCTCTGCTACTTTGATCGACTCTTATTTTGCTGCCAACCATGATGCAACCATCTGATTTGGATAAAAAAATCCCACCTTTGTCACCAAGCCTCGTTCAAAAACAGAATAGGGTATCAGATCCTACAATCAAGAATCACTTGAGTGCCATTTCAAACTCTACACCTAGTCAAATCAATAGCCAAGAAATATCCCCAAAAGACGTTTCTAAAAACGATCAAAGTTGGACAGCCCAGATCCCAAAAACTGATGTTCCAAGTCCATCAGAAACACAATCTGAGGAGAAATTAACTAGTCCTGAGTTAGATAGCAATGGGCAGAGTTTGCCAGCAGGCACTATTCCAGAAAAAGAATCACCCAAATTAGATGGATCTGGTTCAGGTGGGGAAACTGTTTCGGGGAATGTAACACAGCAAGGGTTTTTACCTGTATTAAAAAACCCTAATTTCCTGGCTCTTTGGGGCGGTCAAGTTTTCTCCCAACTAGCTGATAAAGTGTATTTGGTACTGATGATTGCTTTGATTAATACTCAGTTTCAGGGTAGTAATCAGAGTATTAGTGGTTGGGTATCAGTTTTGATGATGGCTTTTACGATTCCAGCAGTATTGTTTGGTTCCGTTGCTGGCGTGTTTGTCGATCGCTGGTCGAAAAAGGCTGTGCTGGTGGCAACGAATATTTGGCGCGGCATCCTGGTTTTGTTAATTCCCTTCCTGCTGTGGTTGACTCATGACTGGAAACCCATAGGAGTGCTGCCAGTGGGTTTTTTGATCATCCTGGGTGTGACTTTTTTAGTTTCCACACTGACGCAGTTTTTTGCACCGGCGGAACAGGCAGCAATTCCCTTAATTGTAGAAGAACAGGATTTACTCTCGGCAAATTCCCTTTATACGACAACGATGATGGCATCGGTGATTGTTGGGTTTGCTGTTGGGGAACCGTTGTTAGCGATCGCAGATGGACTTTGGTCGCAAATTGGTGGTAGTGGTAGTTTGGGCAAAGAACTTTTAGTCGGTTGTAGTTATGCGATCGCTGGACTAATTTTATTCCTCCTGGCAACCAAGGAAAAACACCACCACCCCGATACAGAATTCCCTCACGTATTCTCTGATTTGCGAGATGGTTTTGCCTACCTCAAAGCAAATCATCGCGTCCGTAATGCTTTGCTTCAGCTGATTATCTTGTTTTCTGTCTTTGCAGCATTAACTGTTCTAGCTGTTCGGATGGCAGAAATAATTCCCAACATGAAAGCCTCTCAGTTCGGCTTTTTACTAGCAGCCGGTGGTGTTGGCATTGCTGCTGGGGCAACAATTCTCGGTCAATTTGGTCAACGTTTTTCTTATACCCAGCTAAGTTTGTGCGGTTGTATGGGTATGACAGCATCCTTGATTGGTCTATCAATATTTACAACCCAACTGTGGTTAGTCCTTTTACTGGTAGCACTATTAGGTATCTTTGGGGCACTAGTGGGAATTCCCATGCAAACTGCAATTCAAACAGAAACACCTCCAGAAATGCGTGGTAAAGTCTTTGGTTTACAAAACAATGTAATTAATATAGCCCTCTCCTTACCTTTGGCATTAGCAGGGGTAGCAGAAACCTTTGTAGGATTACAGGTAGTTTTTTTGGGGTTAGCTGCGATCGTCTTTTCAGGAGGTATCTTAACCTGGTATAACTCACAGAAATAGTTATCAGCTAAGAGGAGTTATTATTCATTACCTTGAAGTAATTACTAATTTCCTTAAAGCTTTTCTGTTCATGGTAAACTGTGGTCAGTGAAAATTTATCATATACTTGTGGGATATGAATCTGACATTAGTCAGAATAAGTTGTTTAAGTATCATAAATTAACAACTTATAAGTAAAATAAATAAAGCCATCAATCTTCTGGTTTAATAAGCTTAATAAGGCTTTTTAAACTAAAATATAATGGAAATTTTTAATAAATAAAAAACCAGCAAGTATAGCTAGATAAAAGAAAAATCACAAAGGGCACATAAGTAATAGATTAAACCCGCTTTTCTTACAGCTAAATAAAGAATGCGTATAGCCTGGATTGGAAAAAAATCACCCTTTTGCGGCAATGTCACCTACAGTCGAGAAATTACAAATGCTTTGCTAGATAGGGGACATCAAGTTAGCTTTCTTCACTTCGCCCAGGAAGAGTCTGAACCTGACAATTGGCCAAATCTTCGAGAGGTTTCCCTCCCTTTCATTTACAAGTCCCAGGTTTACACAATTCCTACTTTTAAAGCAACTAAAGTTTTAACTGATTCACTACGGGAAATTAAGCCAGATGTAGTACACGCTTCCTTGACGTTATCTCCTCTAGACTTTTTTCTACCAGAAATCTGTGAGGAACTGAGATTGCCTCTAATTGCCACTTTTCATACACCGTTTGCTGGCAAGGGGGCAAAGCTGGTATCGGGAACACAACTTTTGGCTTATCAGCTTTACGCACCTTTTTTAGTTAACTACGATCGCGTGATTGTATTTTCCCAAATTCAGCGAGAATTATTGGCAGGGATGGGCGTAAGGGAAGAAAATATTGCCGTAATTCCCAACGGTGTTGATACCGTTAAGTATTCTCCAGGATTTTCTCAAATCAAAGCGGAATTTAAAGCCGAACGCTTGTTTGTTTACCAAGGTCGCATAGCACCAGAGAAAAATGTCGAAGCCCTCCTCCGGGCTTGGAAGCAGTCTGCGATGGGGCCTGGTACTAAGTTGCTAATTGTTGGCGACGGCCCTTTAAAGTCTTCTTTAGAGCCGTTTTATGGTTCAGAATACGGCATTATCTGGTTGGGATTTGTTGCTGATGAAGACCGACGCATTGAGATTTTGCGCGGCGCAGATGTATTTGTTTTGCCTTCATTGGTAGAGGGTTTGTCCCTATCTTTGTTAGAGGGAATGTCATGTGGGTTGGCTTGTTTAGCAACAGACGTGGGTGCAGATGGAGAAGTATTGGAAAAGGGCGCAGGTGTAGTTATTAGTACTAAAACAGCGCGATCGCAATTAAAAACCCTCTTGCCAGTGTTACAAGACCATCCAGAGTTAACAACTTTACTGGGGCAAAAAGCCAGACAGCGTGTATTAGACCGCTATACCCTCAGTAAAAATATTACTTTGCTGGAAGAACTTTATAAAGAAGTTTTAGCACAACGACCTCTACCGCTAAGTCGGAGAGCGTAGAGAAAGGGAAAAAGTGCGTAGGCGTAGCCCATCGGAGATATCGCCCTGTAAATTCTCAGATGGTAATTAATGAATTCGATCGGGTAACAATGTTAGAGTCGCTGGATATCTTCTGACTTAACTTATAGGCGCTATGGATGTTTTTTTCTGGGCAATTATCGGCAAAAATTAATAAATTAGTTAACATGAAATAATAAATAACAGTAAATTAAAGCTACAAAATCAACAAATGACTGCAATTATTGACCTAAAAATATTATATGAATCCAATTACCTGCAATGGTTAGAAGAGACTATTAAATGTCTCAAAGCTGGGAAATTAGTAGAGGTTGACTATGAAAACTTAATAGAAGAACTGGAAGATTTGGCTAAAAACGAGAAAAGGCGAGTAAGAAGTCTGTTTGAACAGATTATTAGACATTTATTACTTTATCAATATTGGGATTTAGAAAAGCCAAGAAATGATAATCATTGGGTAGCAGAAATTATTAGTTTTCGTAATCAATTAAATGAAGATTTAAGTGCAAATTTACGTAATCATTTAGAGGAGAATCTCAGCATAATTTATAGCAATGCTTTAGATTATGTTAAGGCTAAAACAAAACTAAATAATTTACCTGAATTATGTCCTTATACCTTAGATAAAATTTTTGATAAAAATTGGTTGCCTTAATCTTAATTTTTGATTTGGGTGAAACTGCTACTTTCTCAAGCTAGGTTTTAGGGTTTGTAGTAAGGACTTTAGTACCTAGAAAATAAGGACTTTAGTCCTTATTAGGAAATTGCTTAACCATAAATTTAAATTTTACAGACTAATACCCTCAGTCCAGATTTTTGTATAGTCTACCTATCGATCAATTAATCTTTGAATTATCCAGTAAAGGCCATCCTAAACTGGTTGGTTGTTCATAAACGTGCTTTAGAGTATTTACATCTCTAGCGGAAATAGGCGATGGGTTACGAATTTGGGAAAAGTATAAAGCATCCGTTTGTAGCGGACTGTGACCCCAAATTCCTAGCGCATGACCGAATTCGTGGCGGGCTGCTGCAACTAGATACTTACCTGTTTGACTGGGGCTTAACAAGATGGTGAAGCTGTGGAATAAAACTTTGTTGCTGGTGTGTAACTCGTAAGTAGTTTGTGCCGATCGCGCACGAGGTATATTATTATCAGGGGAAATTTGTAGAGGTGGCTGTTTTTGTGCGATCGTAATATCAGCAATTTCTGGCTGTTCGACTACTGTTATGGGTAAATAATTACTCCACTCTTGTACACCCTGTAAGACACCGTTAACCCAGACTTGAGCTTGTTTTTCGTTAACGGCTTTTGGTGTTTCTACGTAAACTCGAATAGGAAATTGTGACCAGACTAAATAACCAACTTGGGTGGTTGTGACTTGGGAAAAGTAGTCACCACTCTTACTGCTATCTTGCCACTGTGCGAGTGTGGGCGGTAAGGGATGGGGTTTTGGGGTGGATGAGGTGGAGAGAGAGATTACTGAGTCTGAATATACGTATTTTGGTATGATTGTAAACCCATCACTCGACTGAAGATTAACAAAAAAGATTAACAGCCCTGTGCCAATAAATAGGGCAAGAGCTGTAATTAACCGTTGTGAAATTAAATTTATTAGGATGTTAAGTATTTGGTGTTGGGTTTTTTTCCCCATTGACCTATCCTTATTTAGGTAGCCAACCAGCACTTAAAACCACTGTTAAACCGAGAAAAATTACTGTCAATGCCCAAGTAATTCGGTTTAAGGTGTTTTCTGCACTTTTGGTACTGCTAAATAGCTGCGCTTGTCCACCAATAGCGCCGATGCCGTCACCTTTGGGGCTATGCAGTAAAACTAAGATAATCAGACCGGTGGCGGAAAACGCCCAAATGCCTTGCACGATATTAGTAGCTGTCATGGTAGGAATCTCATTTATAAAAAATTTCAAAATAGGAGTCAGAATTCAGAAGTTAGGAGTTTTTAGTAAACTCCTAACTCAGGACTCAGCAATCTTTTACAGCCCTACTTGCACGGGGGTGCGAGTGCGTTGCAGATCATAATCTGCTGTTTTCAGTAGCGATCGCCCAGTCATTTCTGATGGTTGAGGCAGCTGTAAAATCTCTAGAATTGTGGGGGCAATGTCGGATAGCTTACCATCGGTTCGCAGTTCGACATTTGTACCATATCCAGGGATTTTGACTTTCTCGCCTTCCACCAAGATAAAGGGGACTGGGTTAGTAGTGTGGGCTGTCCAGGGATTACCCCCTTCATCTAGCATATACTCAGCGTTGCCATGATCGGCAGTAATAATTGTTGTACCACCGGCTTTGATAACGCTTTCTAATAAGCGTCCCAGACAGCGATCGACTGTTTCAACTGCTGTAATAGTAGCGTCGATTTGACCAGTATGCCCTACCATGTCTGGGTTGGCATAGTTAATCACAACTAGAGAATACGTACCCTTTTGAATGGCAGCGATCGCAACATCTGTAACTGCTGCTGCTGACATCGCTGGGGCGTGATCGTAAGTCGCTACCATCGGGCTGCTTACCAGTTCCCGATCTTCTCCAGCAAAAGGTTCCTCCAGACCCCCATTAAAGAAATAGGTGACGTGGGCGTATTTTTCTGTTTCGGCGGTGCGGAACTGATTCAAACTATGATTGGCTATGACTTCTCCCAGAATGTTACTGAGATTCTGAGGCTCAAAGGCTACAGCCACAGGTAAGTCTGAATCATACTGCGTAAAGGTGACAAAAGACAGCGGTGTGATTTGCTGCCTTGCAAAACCGTTAAATTTGGGACTGACTAAAGCTTGAGTCAGTTGTCTAGAGCGATCGGGGCGGAAGTTGAAAAATATTACCCCATCCCCTGGTTCTATTGCGCCTGGTGCAATTCGGATTGGGTTGACAAATTCATCTTTTACCCCTTCGGCATAAGATGCTTGCAAGATTTCTACAGCCGTGCGATTATCACCTGTACCATCTTGGGTCATCACGTCGTAGGCGCGTTTGACTCGATCCCACCGATGATCGCGATCCATCGCGTAGTAGCGACCGCTAAGGGTGACTATGCGCCCAATTCCGGCGCGGCCTATATAATCTTGCAGCAGTGTGATTGCTCTTACACCGTCAGTTGGGGCGGTGTCACGGCCATCAGTAATGGCGTGAATACAAACTTCTGGAATTCGCTGGTCTTTTGCTAAGTCAAGTAGTCCGAATAGATGGGTGATATGCGAATGTACCCCTCCCTCAGAACAAAGCCCGACTAGATGCAGCTTGCTATTCCGAGAACGAACTTCCTGGCAAATTTTGACAAGTACTGGGTTTAAGGCAATAGAACCGTCTTCAACCGCATCGGAGATGCGTACCAGTTCTTGCGGTACAACTCGCCCAGCACCAATGTTCAAATGACCAACTTCCGAGTTGCCCATTTGACCCTCTGGCAACCCTACGGCTTTTCCTGATGTGCGGATGAGGGTATGCGGGTAAGCTGCCCATAAACTGTCCATAATGGGAGTTTTAGAAGCAACAATAGCGTTTCCTCGCTTTTCCTCGCAGTAGCCCCATCCGTCTAAAATGACTAGCACCACAGGAGCAACAGGTGCTTTGGTCATAGTAAAATTGCCCTTTACTTTTTGTAATACCCGAATGATACCACTGCTAATCCACGGCGCAAGTGAATTTTTGCTTATGAACTTCTTTTATTAAGGACTTGCAGTTTTTTGAAAGATTTTTTAAATTTTAGTAATTTTTCTGTAATGTTTTGGAACGCTAATAAGGAGTGATTAGTTAGTAAGCTGGCATCCATTTAAGTTGCACATTAACTCGTGAGTTTGTCGTTGTGCAGCGTCTTGTTAGGCGATTTTTTGAATATAGAATGAGGCAGGCTCACTCTCAGGTGTTAAGAATGGTGCAACCGATTTAAGTTTCTCGTAATGATTGTGATGCAAATAGTTAAGAGCACCTAGAATTTTCCAACTACTGTTATATGATAGGAATGCTTCTAACAAATATTGTTCATTCCAGAACCTAACTTCATCTTCTACCCATAGCTTAAGATAATTTTTTGGTGAAAAAATGTCATGTATATGAACAATTACACCTTTGTTGAGAGAAGGTAATAATTCAAGATACTCAAAAAGTACATCACCTTGAGGTCTTATCATGTGAGACGAATCAATGAACAAGATGTCATTTTCTTGAAGCTTGGAGAAGAACGTTAAGTCTATATCTTCAACCCTTTTCCTGACTACAGAAACGCCTGCTTCTTCAAGCCAGGGCATTTCATAAGGCTCGATGCAAATAAGTTCACAGTTATAGCTCGGATCATCATCGTGATTTCTACGAATTGCATTAATTGCCATCAAAGTGGAGTTCCCGCTACCAACTTCAAATATCCTTCTTGGCTTAATGGCTCGAATAAGCTGATACCAATATTCAGCATCTCCTGATTCGAATGCGTCGTTATTCAAATAGTATTTAAGAGTATCGGGTTTCTCTTGAGGAGTGTCTGCAAGCTCCTGAGAAAATGAAAACCTTTCAAGGATTTTTAGTTGTTCAGGAATATTCCAGTTTATTGCGGGGAGAATTCTGTCTTGGGACAAGTCTAACTTCGGATTTCGATTATCGAATTGTGGTTCGTAGTAATGATTGAGTATTGGAAAAACACCTACATTCATTAAGGCACTCTTGCAATGCGGCAGCTTCTGTACTTCTACTCTACGAATTTGCTTCAGCAAGAATGCAGCAGGATAGACAAAGGGCGCTAATACTATGTCTGCTACCGGAAGAAGTTGTTTTTTCAATTTTTTCATGCAAACTCTTATTTATCGATTTGTATGCCTAGCTATTTACTATACCAGAAGCTGGAGTTTAGTCTAAACTCCAGCTGAGTTCGATATAAGAAATTAGCTTGAGAATCTTGTCTGATAAGCTTTCAGACAAAATGATACAGGCGCTTTCTTACAGCGATTATTGAGAATTAAAGGTGTTTGTTGAAAATACAATGTTTATTGTCATTATAGGAGCCTTGTTGAGAACAAAGTCCGAGTGTGTTTTTCAGCAAAAAGCTTTATCTCTAAGGTTTCTAGGCATTTTCTTACGTCGAACTCAGGTAAACTCCAGTTATCAGTGACACTGGTAATTGGTAACTGATAACTGTAGGGTAAAGGGGCTGTTAACCAAGGCAAAAAACTGACAAATGATAACTTTTAAACTTTACCACTGAGCAATTTTCCAGTTTTTCATTTCCTTTTCGCGGAAGCTTTAGCAGCTTTTTTTGCTGCTTTTTCGGCTTCTATTGTAGCTAACTTTGCTTGTTCTTTTTCTTCAGCAATTTTTTGGAGATAGTAATGATAATCTCCTAAGTAAACGCGGAATTCACCATCACGAATTTCAACTATTTTGTTAGCTACTTGAGAAATAAAGTAGCGATCGTGGGAAACGACAATTGCCGTACCATCATAGTTTTTGAGCGCTTCTTCCAGCATTTCTTTAGCTGGAATATCTAGGTGGTTTGTCGGCTCATCTAAAATTAGTAAGTTTGCGGGACGTAAGAGCATTTTTGCCAATGCCAAACGAGCTTTTTCTCCTCCACTTAATGCCCCAACCGCCTTAAATACAGTATCACCAGTGAATAAGAAGCGTCCCAAAAGTGTGCGTACTTCTTGATTATCCCAGTCTGGAACTTCATCATGAATAGTTTCCATGACAGTCTTCTTCAAATCCAAAGCTTCGGCTTGATTTTGCTCAAAGTAACCAGGAAGAACGTTGTGATCCCCTAATTGAACACTACCTTCTGTGGGTGGTTCCATACCCATAATCACGCGCAGAAGTGTAGATTTCCCAGCACCATTGGGGCCAAGGAATGCAATGCGATCGCCTCTTTCAATTAGGAGGTTTGCTGCTAAAAATAGGATTTTCTCACCATAAAGATGAGTTAAATCTTTAATATCCACTACCTCGCGTCCACTGCGGGGTGCAGGGGGGAAACGGAAGTGGAGAGTTCTTACCCCTGCAATAGGTGCTTCAATGCGTTCAATTTTATCAAGTTGCTTTTCCCGGCTTTTTGCCTGGGTACTGCGGGTAGCACTGGCGCGAAACCTATCAACAAAGGTTTGCTGTTTTTCTAATTCTTTCTGCTGGCGTTCGTAGGCGCTAAGTTGTGCTGATTGACTTTCAGCTTTTTGTTCCAAATATGCCGAGTAGTTACCAAGGTAGGTACTGGAAACGCCACGTTCAGTTTCCACAATTTGGGTGCAGAGGCGGTCAAGGAACTCCCGGTCATGGGACACTATTACCATCGGCGTAACCAGCCCTCTAAGGTAATTTTCCAACCACTCAATGGTTTCTAAATCTAGGTGGTTAGTCGGTTCATCCAGCAGCAACAAGTCGGGTTTTTGCAGCAGGATTTTACCCAAACTCATCCGCATTTGCCAACCACCACTGAAGGCGCTGACGAGGCGATCGCCATCTTCTAGCCCAAACCCCATCTCTGGTAAGATTTTCCCGATGCGTGCGTCTAAGTTGTAGCCATCCAAGGCTTCAAATTTGCGCTGAAAGCGATCCAACTTGTCGATCAGTCGATCCAGTTCATCTGGGTTAGCCGTTTCCATCTCTTGTGGTATGTGCGCCAGAGATAACTGTACTTCGTTGGCTTCTTTGAAGACAGTCCAAAATTCCTCTCTAACGGTGCGAGTGGGGTCTACTTCAAACTCTTGGTTAAGGTAGGCTATGTGTAAGCTGTTGGGACGAATGATTTCGCCGGCGGTGGGTTCCATTTCCCCTGAGATGATTTTCAGTTGGGTGGATTTTCCCGCACCATTGACACCGACTAAGCCAATGCGATCGCCTGGTTTAACTTCCCAGTTGATATCTTTGAGAACTTCGCCTGTGGGATAAATTTTACTTATATGTTCTAATCGCAGCATTAAGTTTCTCTCAGGTAGGGAGTAGGTGGTTGAGGACGAAGTACTAACACCGCCTCCAATATTAACAAAAATTAACTATAAAATCGTCGTGATTAAGTTTTGAGAGGCGCATATAAAGTTTAGCCCCAATCACGTATAAAACTTACGCCTCCCTCTTAATAGTGATTTTTTATTACTTTGAAATTAGTGAATTTACTGAGGGCGATTATTGACAATCCTACATAAATTTAATGGTTGATGACTTCGCTATATCAGAAAAATGATTGCTTTTGCATGATTAGAAGGGTATATAGGACTCCGATTTGATTCTTGAAAAAATACCGAGGCTTAAAAGCCTGTTTTATCAAGGTTTTCTCTGAAAATCTTGTTCAGAAATCAGATCAGATATAAGTCCTATAGCAGCATTTAATAAATGTGAAGAAAAAACTATTTAAATAATAATACTAATGTTGAATAACATCTCTACCAAGATCACTACCGACTCCACTCAAGACCTGCATGAGGAAATTCCTGCCAATCGCCTAGTTTTCATCGACCCCAAGGTGGAGAAGTACCAAACCTTAGTAGCAGGTGTCTTGGCGAATACTTCTGTTGTAGTTTTAGATGACGATCGCGATGGCATTGAGCAAATTAATCAAGTACTGGCATCCCATCGGGGAGTTAACAGCCTACATATTGTTTCTCACGGCGCACCAGGACAAGTTTATTTAGGAAACAGTCAACTCAACAACGAGACACTCAATCACTATGCAGCCCAACTTATGGGTTGGGCAAGTGCGTTGAGTACAAATGCACAACTGCTACTGTACGGTTGTGAAGTAGCTCAAACAGAGCAAGGCATGGCATTTGTCCAGCGTCTGAGTGAACTCACGGGTGCAGTAGTAGTGGCATCTGATAATTTAACGGGGAGTACTGCATTAGGCGGTGACTGGAAACTGGAAGTAAACACAGGCGTAACTGTTCCTTCTCTAGCATTCCAGCCAGAAGTTATGGCAGCCTATGCTTCAGTACTGGCTGTAGTACTTCCTGACTCCAGCTTTGGCGGTGATGGTAAGGTCACTACTGATTTAGGCTTCATCGCTATTGATATTGGTCGCAGTGTTGGTTGACAAAAAGATGGGAAAATTATCGTCGCCGGAAACAACAACGGTGACTTTGCCTTAGTGCGTTACAACACTGATGGCTCACTCGACACCACCTTCAGCAATGATGGCAAAGTTACTACTGGTTTCGGCTTACTTAGCATTGACATCGGTTACAGCCTTGCTGTGCAACCTGATGGCAAGATTCTCGTAGCGGGAACTGACAGCAGTGACTTTGCCCTAGCACGTTACAACAGCGATGGCTCACTTGACACCACCTTCAGCAGTGATGGCAAAGTTACTACTGGTTTCGGCTTACTTAGCATTGACATCGGTTACAGCCTTGCCGTGCAACCTGATGGCAAGATTATCGTCGCCGGAACTGACGGCAATGACTTTGCCCTAGCACGTTACAACACTAATGGCTCACTCGATACCACCTTCAGTAGTGATGGCAAAGTCACAACTGATTTAGGCTTCATTGCCGTTGACATCGGCTACAGCACTGCTGTACAAGCAGATGGCAAAATTGTGGTCGCAGGAACAAGTAAGGGTGACTTTGCCCTAGTGCGTTACAACAGCGATGGCTCACTCGACACCACCTTCAGCAGTGATGGCAAGGTTACTACTGATTTCGGCTTACTTACTATCGATAACATCTACAGCCTTGTTGTACAAGCAGATGGCAAGATTCTCGTGGCAGGAACAAGTAACGGTGACTTTGCCCTAGCACGTTACAACAGTGATGGCTCACTCGACACTAGCTTTAGTAGTGATGGCAAGGTTACTACTGATTTCGGCCTCCTCCCCAACGAAATTGCCTACAGCCTTGCTGTACAAGCAGATGGTAAGATTCTCGTGGCAGGAACAAGTAACGGTAACTTTGCTCTAGTGCGTTACAACAGTGATGGCTCAATCGACACCACCTTCGACAATGATGGCAAGGTCAGTACTGATTTAGGCTTACTCACCGTTGACATTGCCTACGGTCTTGTTCAACAGCCCGATGGCAAGATTATCGTCGCCGGAACTGACGGTACTGACTTTGCTGTGGTGCGTTACTTGGTTGACCAAGTTCCCACAAACTTGGCATTGAGTCAGTTAAATGTTGATGAAAATATACCTGCGGCGACAGTAGTTGGGACATTTACGACTACAGACGCAGATGCAGGCGACACATTCACCTACAGTTTAGTCACCGGGACTGGGGATACCGATAATAGTGCATTCACTGTTACGGGAAATCAACTTAAAATCAACAGTTCCCCAGACTTTGAAACCAAATCTAGTTACAACATCCGAGTTCAAACAACTGATTCGAGTGGGCAGTCCTACAGCAAAGAGTTAACAATTATAGTTAACAATTTGGACGAGGCTGGTAACGATGCGCCCACAGACTTGGCATTGAGTCAGGTAACTGTTAATGAAAATGTACCTGCGGGGACAGTAGTTGGCACATTTACAACCACAGACCCAGATGCAGGCGATACATTCACCTACAGTTTAGTCGCCGGGACTGGGGATACTGATAATAGTGCATTCGCTGTTACGGGAACTCAACTTGAAATCAATAGTTCCCCAGACTTTGAAACCAAATCTAGTTACAACATCCGAGTTCGGACAACTGATGCAACTGGAGCATCCTTTGATAAAGAGTTAACAATTATAGTTAACAATCTGGACGATCCTGGTGTTAACGATGCGCCCACAGATTTGATAGTAAGTAAGCTAGCGGTTGATGAAAATGTACCTGCGGGGACAGTAGTTGGCACATTTACGACCACAGACCCAGATGCAGTCGATACATTCACCTACAGTTTAGTCGCCGGGACTGGGGATAGTGATAATAGTGCATTCACTGTTACGGGAAATCAACTTAAAATTAACAGTTCCCCAGACTTTGAAACCAAATCTAGTTACAACATCCGAGTTCAGACAACTGATGCAAGTGGAGCATCCTATACCAAAGAGTTAACAATTGCAGTTGACAATCTTAACGATGCGCCCACAGATTTGACAGCAAGTAAGCTAGCGGTTGACGAAAATGTACCTGCGGGGACAGTAGTTGGCACATTTACAACCACAGACCCAGATGCAGGCGACACAACATTCAGCTACAGTTTAGTCACCGGGACTGGGGATACTGATAATGGTGCATTCACTGTTACGGGAACTCAACTTAAAATCAATAGTTCCCCAGACTTTGAAACCAAATCTAGTTACAACATCCGAGTTCGGACAACTGATGCAACTGGAGCATCCTTTGATAAAGAGTTAACAATTATAGTTAACAATCTGGACGATCCTGGTGTTAACGATGCGCCCACAGATTTGATAGCAAGCAATCTGACTGTTAGTGAGAATGTACCTGCGGGGACAGTAGTTGGCACATTTACGACCACAGACCCAGATGCAGTTGATACATTCACCTACAGTTTAGTCGCCGGGACTGGGGATACTGATAATAGTGCATTCACTGTTACGGGAAATCAACTCAAAATCAATAATTCCCCAGACTTTGAAACCAAATCTAGTTACAACATCCGAGTTCGGACAACTGATGCAACTGGAGCATCCTATACCAAAGAGTTAACAATTGCAGTTGACAATCTTAACGATGCGCCCACAGATTTGACAGTAAGTAAGCTAGCGGTTGATGAAAATGTACCTGCGGGGACAGTAGTTGGCACATTTACGACCACAGACCCAGATGCAGTCGATACATTCACCTACAGTTTAGTCGCCGGGACTGGGGATAGTGATAATAGTGCATTCACTGTTACGGGAAATCAACTTAAAATCAACAGTTCCCCAGACTTTGAAACCAAATCTAGTTACAACATCCGAGTTCAGACAACTGATGCGAGTGGAGCAGTATACAGCAAAGAGTTAACAATTATAGTTAACAATCTGGACGATCCTGGTGTTAATGATGCGCCCACAGGCTTGACAGTAAGTAAGCTAGCGGTTGATGAAAATGTACCTGCGGCGACAGTCGTTGGCACATTTTCAACCACAGACCCAGATGCAGGCGACACAACATTCAGCTACAGTTTAGTCACGGGGACTGGCGATACCGATAATAGTGCATTCACAATTCTCAACGATCAGCTCAAAATCAATAGTTCCCCAGACTTTGAGACTAAATCTAGTTACAACATCCGGGTTCGGACAACTGATGCGGGTGGAGCAACCTATGAGAAAGAGTTGACAATTGCAGTTAACAATCTGGACGATCCTGGTGTTAACGATGCGCCCACAGGCTTGACAGTAAGTAAGCTAGTGGTTGATGAAAACGTTCCTGCGGCGACAGTCGTTGGCACATTTACAACCACAGACCCAGATCCAAGCGACACATTCACCTACAGTTTAGTCACCGGGACTGGGGATACCGATAATAGTGCATTCACTGTTACGGGAAATCAACTTAAAATCAACAGTTCCCCAGACTTTGAAACCAAATCTAGTTACAACATCCGGGTTCGGACAACTGATGCGGGTGGAGCAACCTATGAGAAAGAGTTAACAATTGCAGTTAACAATCTGGACGATCCTGGTGTTAACGATGCGCCCACAGGCTTGACAGTAAGTAAGCTAGCGGTTGATGAAAACGTTCCTGCGGCGACAGTCGTTGGCACATTTACAACCAGCGACCCAGATCCAAGCGACACATTCACCTACAGTTTAGTCACCGGGACTGGGGATACCGATAATAGTGCATTCACTGTTACGGGAAATCAACTTAAAATCAACAGTTCCCCAGACTTTGAAACCAAATCTAGTTACAACATCCGGGTTCGGACAACTGATGCGGGTGGAGCAACCTATGAGAAAGAGTTGACAATTGCAGTTAATAATCTGGACGATCCTGGTGTTAACGATGCGCCCACAGGCTTGACAGTAAGTAAGCTAGCGGTTGATGAAAACGTTCCTGTGGGGACAATCGTTGGCACATTTTCAACCACAGACCCAGATGCAGGCGACACAACATTCGGCTACAGTTTAGTCACGGGGACTGGCGATACCGATAATAGTGCATTCACAATTCTCAACGATCAGCTCAAAATCAATAGTTCCCCAGACTTTGAGACCAAATCTAGTTACAACATCCGGGTTCGGACAACTGATGCGGGTGGAGCAACCTATGAGAAAGAGTTAACAATTGCAGTTAATAATCTGGACGACCTTGGTGTTAACGATGCGCCCACAGACTTGACAGTAAATGAACTAGCTATTGACGAGAACGTACCTGCGGGCACAGTAGTTGGCACATTTACAACCAGCGACCCAGATCCAAGCGATACATTCACCTACACTTTAGTCCCAGGGACTGGCGATACCGATAATAGTGCATTCACAGTTGATGGCAATCAGATCAAAATCAATAGTTCCCCAGACTTTGAAACCAAATCTACTTACAACATCCGGGTTCGGACAACTGACGCGAGTGGAGCAATCTATGAGAAAGAGTTGGCGATCGCAGTTAACAATCTGGATGATTCCGGTGTTAATGATCTACCAACCCTTACGAAGAATGCTAACGATATCTTTACTATCAAAGGTAAAGGTAACAGTGAAAAAGCAACCCTCTCAGTCAAGCTCACAGGACAGAGTTCTAATGAAATTTATGAACTGGGAGTATTTGTCGTAGATGATGAACAAGGGAAGATTCAAGGTATTGCCTCTAATGATCCTGGCTACACTGAAGCAGCTTTGAAACGATCCAATGTGATTCTCTCCTCGCTTACCAATTATCCCACTGGATTTAATGCTGATTTGAACAGTTTAGGGGAATTTACTTCTGGTGAACAGCTAAGATTTTACTTGGTACGCAGTAGCACTAGTGATAGTATCTTGGCTGGACAAGCTCCTTTAAAGGACGTACTGATTTCTGACTCGACCAATCTCAAAATCACAAGTTTGGGTAACAATAACTTCTCCTTATCTTGGAAAGGTAGCAACAGTAGCGAATTCTCGGATCTGGTCGTCCAAATTCAGGCAACAGATGAAGATTTGCCTTTGGGTGCAGCTTCCCAAGGACACCAACAAGGAGAACTCCTTGATTTACGTGGTATCACACAACCTGTAAAAGCTGATTTTGTCGTCAATAGAGAAGCTTCATACAACAATTTTGTCGGCTTTTATAAAGTGACTGATGAGAATGGGGGTATCGACACCAATGGCGATGGTACAGCAGATATTTTGATTGGGCAGGCTGGTTATGCTCAAGCTGCTGTCCGTGGACGTGTTGCAGGCACTGACTTGACGGTGAATAACCAAGGTACTACAACTTCTTCTAGTGCTTTCGAGGCGGATTCTCTGTATGCACCACTGATTATTGTTAATGGCAGACCCGATGCCATTCTCGATGGCAATGTTAATAATGATCCGAAGGTTTACTTCGCATTTTTGGGCGCTAATTCAGATAAGACAGATCACATTCGTCTGTTAGAAAATAATACCTTTGGGTTTGAGGATTTAACAAATGGGGGTGACAAAGATTTCAACGATATGATTGTGAAAGTTAATTTGAGCGTCAACGCTGTGTAATATTAAACCCAGATAGTTATTTAGTAAAATCGAAGCACCTCATGCCGCAAGCAAGATGAGGTGCTTTTATGCTCAGAAATTCCTCTTTAAGCTCTTTACTCTGTGTTCTCTGCGCTTCTGTGGTTAAATAAATGACTTGTAAACCGCACAGGCGCAGAGAGCGCTGAGAAAAAACAATCTTATTTTACGAGTCATCTTGAAAGGGCTAGTTTATAGCAATAGACCACGAGCTAGTTTGATGATTTAAATTCAATCATGAACAAATATTCAAGTGGCCTTCGCTTCATCCCCAGATGCTTCAGCCACAGCCGCCAATCTATCTGCCGCAGCTTGCACAATTTGAGCCACTTGGGCCAAAGGCATGTGCTGGATTTGTCTCAGAATCAGACTCAAATCTGAAGTTTCTGGAATTGGCTTGCCATCAATGCAGCTAATTAACTCTTCCATTGTGTAGCCTGCTTTCGATGCGATTTGAGCCAAATTTTCTGTATCTGGAACCTTCACACCTTTTTCCCACATCTGAACAGCAGTAGCAGATACTCCCAAAAGCTTACCAAAGGCTCGCTGACTCATTGAACCGCGAGCTAGTTTAATGATTTCAATCAGTTTTTGTTTGCTTTCGATCTTCACTGCTTATATAGCTAGCCAACTTTATTTACAAGTTTACTTTCAATAATACAAGTTTACTTTTATATTGACAGCCTTGTGTTTTAGTACTAGAATATATCTCTGGTTGTAAATTGGCAACTACAGGCATCAAGCTAGTAGACTAACCCATGAATCTTTAAATCAACCCAAAAAACTTAGTTTGCTACGGCGCTTGTGCTAGTAGCTAGACTTTGCTGCGAAGAAATAATATCGAAGGTGCATCATGTTTCGCAAGCCACGCAAAATTAACCAATATCGCCGCAAAGGTAAAAATCTTATAGCCACTAATAAAATTAAACCAGAAAAGTGGAATATTTCTGAAGCAGAAACCAAAGAAGCCTTAAAAGTTAAAGGCTACGATGTTAAGCAAATCAAGAAAATCCACCTTCTGAAGCATCAAGTGTGTATTTCCTACTGGGATGCAAAAGGCAATATATGCAGCAGCTTTTTTAGCTACCGGATTTTTGCGCGTTGGCAAGAAGAAGTAGAAAAGCTAATTTATACCTGTCAAACCCTCAAGGAATGGGCGAAGCTAAATTACGTTATGAAGTACGAATTTGCTTATTACCACTATCCCAGTGCAATGGAAGATGCACTCCACGCGATATTAGAAAACCACCTATGTGTGTTAAAAGCAACAGTACAAGAAGTGGTTTTACAGAAATATTAACAGCAGAAATTAGTTAGCGGCAGCAGTCGCTAACTCCGCGAGACGTTCCTGTTGGTCTAGAGATATACAAGATTGGATCAGCGTCTCTAAATCACCATCCAAAACAGGGTTAAGGGAATAATTCTGACCTAAGCGGTGATCGGTAGCCCGGTTATCTTTATAATTATAGGTGCGGATTTTTTCCGATCGCGATCCTGTACCAACTTGCGATCGCCGCATGGAAGTAACAGCTTCCTGTTGTTCGCTTAACTTGATCTCATACAACTTGGCCCGCAGAATTTGCATTGCCCGTTCTTTGTTTTGCAACTGGCTGCGTTCTTCTGTACAGAAAATCCGAATCCCTGTTGGTTTATGCATCAAATCGGCGGCTGTTTCCACCTTGTTGACGTTTTGTCCACCAGCACCGCCAGAACGGGCTGTAGTCATTTCAATATCTTTCGGGTCAATGTGAATTTCCACATCATCCACCTCTGGCATAATCGCCACGGTAGCTGTAGAAGTATGAACCCGTCCGCCAGATTCAGTTGCCGGCACGCGCTGCACACGATGCACTCCAGCTTCAAACTTTAACTGGCTGTAAACGTCATTACCTTTAATTTCAAGAATGACCTCTTTCCAGCCACCCACTTCTCCTTTAGATTCGCTTACTAGAGAAACTTTCCAACCTTGAGTTTGGGCATAGCGGGTGTACATCTGCATCAAATCGCCAGCCCAAATACTTGCTTCATCGCCACCAGTACCAGCGCGAATTTCCAACATGATATTCTTTTCATCATTGGGGTCGCGTGGTAGCAGCAAGACTTTCAAGCGAGACTCTAAATGTTCTATTTTTTCTTCAAGTTCCTTTACTTCCAGCGATGCCATTTCTTGTAACTCTGGATCACTTGCAGATTCTTTGTAAACCTGACGCGCTCCGCTCAAATCTTCTTGGGCTGTTTTCCAAATCTCATAAGTATCAACGACCTCTTCCAAAGAAGAACGAGACTTAGCAATTTCTTGATACTCATCAGGATTGCTAGCGGTATCGGGGTCGCCAAGACGACGGGTTAACTCATTAAAGGTTTGTTGAACGGATTTTAGTTTATCCAGTAAGTATGATTCAGCCATGACGATTGAGATCGCTCCTTAAAAAAATAACAAATTGGCTCGAGCATATAAATGAAAATCGACCCAGCTGATGCAGGGCCGTCGTTAACAGCAGAGCCAACTCGCTACTTTTTGTCTAGTTCGTCGCCAGATGTTTGAGTGCTGCTCATACCGTACTTACGGAGGAAGCGCTCTACTCGACCCTCAGTGTCAATAATCTTCTGAGTACCAGTGTAAAAGGGGTGATTTCCAGACCAAACATCTACGTGCAATTCTGGCTTAGTAGAGCCAATGGTCATAACAACTTGACCGTTGCAGTAAACTTTAGCATCTGGATACCACTTGGGGTGAATATCAGCTTTAGCCATTGTTCTTTTTCTGATGAATCTATATCAATTATAACTTTTAGCTTTTCAGCCTTTGTAAAATTTTAGATTTTAGACCTTCAACAACTCCCTCCGAGCTATCAGATTACCTATCTTTTCTTCTCTTTCCTCCTTGGCGTTCTTGGCGACCTTGGCGGTTCGTTAAAAATTAGATATTCTTCCGACTCTATAAGAGTAATCTTAAATCCAAAATCCAAAATCTTTCGACTGAGAGTAGCCGTTCGCGTAGGGTTCCACAGGAAAGTCCAAAATCCAAAATTCTCTAACGCTTAGAGTACTGAGGCGCTTTCCGAGCTTTATGTAAACCATATTTCTTCCGCTCTTTTGCTCTGGGATCGCGAGTCAAATAACCTTCGGTTTTCAAAGGTGGGCGGTTGTCTGGGTCTAGTTGGCATAAAGCACGAGCAACTCCCAAACGAACAGAATCAGCCTGTCCGGTCAAGCCGCCGCCTTCTGCTTTCACCAAAATGTCATATTCGTTTTCTAGTCCCAGAGTTTCCAGGGGTGCTTTGATGACTCCCAAGTAGTTAGGGTTAAATTGGAAATACAAGTTTCCATCTTTACCGTTGACAGTCAGTTGACCACTGCCTGGAACCAAGCGTACCCGTGCTACTGCGTTCTTCCGGCGGCCAGTACCCCAGTATACGGCGCGACCGCTATTGGCATCTGCTACTACCATTAATTTTCTTCTCCAGGAATTGTACTAACTTTTAGTTCTTTAGGTTGTTGAGCATCGTGGGGATGCGTAGGCCCAGCATAGACTTTCAGCTTGGTGAACAACTGCTTACCCAGGCTATTTTTAGGTAGCATACCTTTAACAGCCTGTTCTAAAATCCGCTCTGGTATGCGCTGTTGCAGTTTAGCGAAAGTTTCCGTTTTCATCCCACCGGGACGACCAGAATGGCGACGGTAAAGCTTTTGAGTGCGCTTTTTACCTGTGACTGCGATTTTCTCGGCATTAATGACGATTACGAAGTCACCTGTATCTAGGTGGGGTGTGTATTCGGGTTTCTTTTTGCCTCTTAAAACCTGGGCGATTTCGCTAGCAAGGCGACCGAGGCGTTTATCGGTGGCATCTACTATGTACCACTCACGCTCAATCGACGCTTGAGAAGGAAGGTATGTTTTAACTGTTGTCATTTGTTATTTGTCCTTTGTCATTTTTAATTTGTCATTAGTCATTTGTCTTTTGTCATTTATCATTACTAAGAACCAATGACTAATGACTCTTGACTAGTGACGAACTTTGGTAAGGTGTCGTACCAAATCTCTTTTGAAAAGGGAAAATCTGGATAGCCGACTCGCAACAAGCATAAGCCTTGGGGCGGGGCGGCGTGTTTCACTTCTTCCCGGCGTTGTTCTTTCCAGAGTTCGGTGAAGCTAGAAAGTGTCCGTTGTCCAGAACCTACCTGTACCAACATCCCTACCAACAGCCGTACCATGCCATACAAAAATCCATCTGCCTGTATTTCAATATGGATAAATGGCCCACTGCGACGACACTCTGCTGCTTGCACCTCTACCCAGGAATGCGATCGCTTTGAGCCTGCACGATGAAAAGCAGCTAAATGATGCTTTCCTAAGAGAGGTTTCAGGGCAGCTTGGATTAAAGATTCATCCAGGGGTGCATAATAATAATGCCAACTGAAGGGTCTTACAAACAAGTTAAGCCGATCTTCAGTATATATTGTGTAGCGATATCGTCGATAGGCTGCACTAAAACGAGCGTGCCAACGATTATCTACACTAGCTGAAGCCCTGATTAATATATCTGGCGGCAGATAGCTGTTGAGGATTGTTGCCCACTTGTGAGGCGGAATTAAACCTGTTGCTTCAAAATGGGCTACTTGAGCAGCAGCGTGAACTCCAGAATCAGTTCGTCCAGCACCATGTAGTGTTACATAATGCCCAAGAATAGTAGCGATCGCTATTTCTATCTCTTCCTGGACTGTCCGTTGTTTTTTTTGCCGTTGCCAGCCATGAAAATGAGTGCCCAGGTATTGAATTACCAAGGCTACTCGATGAGTTTGTGTAGGCTGGGGGCTTTCTAACATACAGATTTTGTCCTTTGTCATTTGTTTTTTGTCATTTGTTATTCACTAATGACCAATGACTAATGACTAATGACCAATAATCAATGACTTAAACCAATTCAATTATTGCCATTTTTGCATTATCGCCCCGACGCGGTACGGTACGCAGGATGCGGGTATAACCGCCCTGGCGATCACCATATCGAGTCGGAACTTGCTCAAATAGAGCGTGAACCAATTGTTTGTCGAATATATAGCCAAGGGCTTCGCGGCGTGCTGCCAGGGAGCCATTTTTAGCTAGGGTGATCATTTTTTCCACTTCACTTCGCAGAACTTTCGCTCTAATTAAAGTGGTGGTGATCTTACCATGACGGATCAGCTCGGTGGTGAGCGATCGCAGTAAAGCACGGCGTTGATCGGCTGGTTTACTGAGTTTTTTGACGCGACAACGGTGACGCATAATTATCCACTATGAATTATGAAGGTTTTTCTTAAGGGTGTTTAGAGCCTCTTTCCATTGGCAGAGTGATGCCCAAGCGTCGCTGCAAAGCTTCCACGACTTCTTCTGCTGATTTCTGCCCAAAGTTCTTAATTTCTAAGAGGTCTTCTTGGGTATAATCCAACAAATCTGCCACAGAGTTAACTTGTGCCCGTTTGAGACAGTTATATGCCCGCACAGAAAGTTGCAACTCTTCGATGGGTATCTGGGCAGTTGGATCGTCTGGAATATCTGAACCTGTGTCTGTTGGTTCTAGGGAGATGTCCTTCAACGGGTTGAATAAATCTACCAAGATCGCAGCAGCAGAAGATAGTGCTTCTTGAGGGGAAATACTGCCATTTGTCCAAACTTCCAACAGTAGTCGGTCTTTTGGAATCAGGCCTTCCCCGCGAGATTCTTCAACACTATAGTTGACTTTTCGCACTGGCATAAATATGGAGTCGATTTGAAGAAAGTCCAACGATGTGGCTTCCTCACGTCCTCGCTCTACAGTGCGATAGCCTTTGCCTTTCTCGATCCGAAACTCCATTTCCAGCTTTCCACCCTCAGCGATGGTGGCTACATACTGGGTTGGATCGATGACTTCTACTTCACTAGGTAAATCAAAATGCGCCGCAGTGATTGTTGCAGGGCCCCTAACAACTAATCTACCAATCTGGGGTTGCGAGGAATAGTTTTTGAGGATAACTTCCTTCATTTTCATGAGGATTTCCAGCACATCTTCCCGCACGCCCTGAACTGTAGCAAACTCGTGTGAAACGCCTTCAATCCTCACTGCTGTAACTGCTGTACCTTCTAGGTTAGACAGTAAAACCCGCCGCAGTGCATTGCCAACTGTTGTTCCTTGACCGCGTTCTAGAGGTTCCAGAACAAATTTACTGTAATGGTTCCGACTTTCTTCAGTATTCGACTCTACACATTCAATCTGAAACTGCGCCACGGATGAGCCTCCCTTTTTCTAAGGTGCTGCTAGCAGACAAATCAATTGCCTCCCGAATTTACTTTATGTCCTGTAGGTTATAGGTCTATCAAACTATTAGTATGAAATTACGATATAGTTTGACGCTCATATTGACCTTTCAGGCGCTAATAATATTTTGGGTTTCCGAAGCTTAACAACTTTCCCTACGAGAAAATCTGATTTGCTTTTGGTCGCCCAAGCTTTTACCCAATGACAGTTTTCACGTTATGCGCTTAATCGGTCATTGTAAGTAACTTTACTTTCTTTGGTTGTAGTTTCTCGTCCTCAATGCCCAAGTCTTGGTGATTAAACTCGGCGGCGTTTGGGTGGACGGCAACCATTGTGAGGAATGGGGGTAATATCCCGAATGAGTGTAATTTCCAGTCCTGCTCCTTGAAGTGCCCGGATAGCAGTTTCTCTACCTGCTCCTGGCCCACTGACCATTACCTCAATTTGGCGCATTCCTTGATCGATGGCTCTACGGGCTGCACTTTCAGCAGCAGTTTGCGCTGCAAAGGGAGTTCCCTTTTTTGCTCCCTTAAAACCGCTAGAACCAGCACTAGCCCAGGAGATGACATCTCCATTTTGATCGGTAATGGTGACAATGCTATTGTTGAAAGTAGACTGGATGTAGGCCATCCCACTGGGTACATTCCGTTTCTGCTTCTTGCTCCCGGATTTTTTAGTTGGTTGTCTCGCCATACTTGTTTAGGTGATTTAAGGTGAAACTTGCTCTGATTAGCAAGCGTTGCAAATTTATTTCCCTGGAGCCTTCTTCTTACCAGCCACTGTCTGCCTTCTGCCTCGACGGGTTCTGGCATTGGTTCGAGTTCTTTGTCCTCTGACTGGTAAGCCCATGCGATGACGACGACCTCTGTAAGTACCAATGTCAACTAAGCGCTTGATGTTCAAAGACTCCAAGCGCCGCAAGTCGCCTTCAACTTGATAGTTGCTTTCTATTTCCCCTCGCAGGGTTGTCACATCGGCATCACTTAAGTCCTTAACGCGGGTGTCTGGGTTGACACCAGTAGCCGCTATAATTTCTTGAGCGCGTGATAAACCAATTCCGTAGATATAAGTCAGACCGATTTCGACGCGCTTATCGCGTGGAAGGTCTACTCCGGCAATCCGTGCCACAATGAACTCTCCCTATTGTTGTCGCAATTACTGTTGGTTGGAAAAACGTGATTAATCGCGTCTTTTTGTTTTAATGATCAGATGAGTGTTACAACTTAACTCTGTTGGTAAGAGCGTTATCCTTGACGTTGTTTGTGCTTCGGGTTCACACAGATCACCATAACGCGACCACGACGTTTGATCACGTTACACTTTTCACAGATTTTCTTGACTGAAGCTCTAACTTTCATTGCCTTTTATTCTCTGACTCCAAATATTAAATTATAGCATTTATAGGGGAAAAAATCCACTAAATTGACTAGTAAACAGTCAAAAAGATGGTTTTCTGGTAAAATTCTCTACATATAGTTAGTTCTTGCGTAGTCGATAGGTAATTCTGCCTTTAGTCAAGTCGTAAGGAGTTAACTCTACCTTCACGCGATTGCCAGGAAAAATCTTGATATATTGACGGCTCATGGGAAGATATGCCAAGACAGAATCGCCATTGTCTAATTGAACTCGGAACTTCTGAGCATTTACGATTGAGCCATCATCCGTTTTAACTAGAAAGCTGTCACTAGTTAATAACTCTGTAACGCTGCCTTCCATTTGAATGGCTTCTGGCTTAGTCAATAATTTACTTACCTCCGATGAAGATTTTAGTTGCATTTACTTCTTACGCAAGCGGTAGGTGATTCGACCTTTGGTCAAGTCGTAAGGAGTTAACTCTACCTTGACGCGATCGCCAGGCAAAATCTTGATATAATTGCGGCGAATCTTGCCGGAAATGTGAGCTAGCACGTTAAATCCATTGTCCAAGTCAACGCGAAACATCGCATTGGGCAAGGACTCTGTAACCGTGCCTTCCATTTCAATCAAATCTTGCTTAGACAATTTGTTTTTTCCTCAACTCAACAATTTAGTCTTCTCTTGCAGCACTTCATCTGCAAGGGAACACATTTTAAGAAATATATCAACAGTTTATTAATATATCTTAGCTAAAATTGATCTGTTTCTTGGGAGGGAGAATTGGGCATTGGGCATTGGTTATTTACCCCTGCTCCCTCATCCCCTTATCCTCAAGCGATTACCTTTTGCAGTTCACTAGTGACTTCTTCTTGGGACTGATTACCATTGACTGTTAAGAGTTTTTGGCGATCGCGATAATAATCAATTAAAGGTGCAGTTTCATTGCGGTATACTTGTAACCGCCGACGAATCACCTCTTCGGTATCATCTTTTCGCCCTCTCGCTAGCAAACGCTCTACCACAACATCATCTGGTGCATCTAGATTGACTACCCTTTCACCAGTCTGATGTATTGTTTCCAGCAATTCTTCTAGAAAAGCCGCTTGAGTCACTTTCCGGGGAAAACCATCAAGAATCCAACCATTCTCTGCATCTGGTTGGTTGAGGCGCTCCTGTACCAAGTCCTGCACTAGCTGGTCGGGGACTAACTCACCGCTATTTACATAGTTTTGAGCCTTGATTCCCAAAGGAGTTTGCTCTTTCATGGCTTGTCTTAAGATTTCCCCAGTAGAAATATGGGGAAATCTTAAGTGTTCAGCCAATGCTTGAGCTTGTGTTCCTTTACCAGCCCCAGGTGGCCCCAAGAAGATTAGTCGCGTCACTATTGTTTCACCATTCCTTCATAGCGCTGAGAGATCACGTAAGTTTGGATTTGTCTTGCCGTATCAATTGCCACGCCCACTAAAATTAACAGAGAGGTCGCACCTAGTCCCTTAAATGTGGGTACTCCTAAAGCACTTTCTACACCTGTTGGGATAATTGCAACCAAGCCCAAAAAGATCGCACCCAAAAAGGTGAGTCGGTTTGACACGCGCTCGATATACTCGCTAGTTGCTTTGCCGGGACGAATACCAGGAATACTAGAACCCATTTTCTTCAAATTCTGCGCCACATCTACTGGGTTGAGAATCAACGAAGAATAGAAGTAGCTGAAGAAAATGATGGAAATCATGTAAACCAAAGCATACACCCAAGAGCCAGAACCGCTTGGACTCAAATAAGTGTTAATTATATTTGCCAATTCAGCATTCTTGGCGAAATTTGCAATCAGCAGTGGCAAACTGAGGATTGCTGCGGCAAAGATAATTGGCATTACGCCGCCTTGATTTAGCCGCAATGGTAAAAAGCTCCGTTGCTCTGCCAAAACTCTACGACCTACTTGGCGACGAGCCGAAATAATCGGGATGCGGCGCATTCCTTCTTGGACAACCACAATACCAACAATGGTTGCCAGGAAAACTAGGATTAGTACTATGACACGACCAACTGTTTCCCGACCGCCGACTTGTACCAAATCGATAGTATCGCCTAAGGCTTTTGGTAATGATGCGACAATGTTGACAAAAATCAACAATGATGCGCCATTGCCAATACCACGCTCTGTAATGAGTTCTGATGCCCACATGACGAACATAGAACCAGCCGTCAGAGCGATCGCAGTTTCAGCTACAAAGATTGGCCCTGGATTTAAGGCAAATTGCTGGAGGAATAATGCCGAAAAAGCTGTACTTTGAAGAATTGCCCAACACACAGTTACATAGCGGGTAATTTGCGATATTTTCCGCCGGCCTGCTTCGCCTTCATTTTTCTGTAAATTTTCTAACGATGGAATCGCTGCGGTGAGCAATTGGATAATAATAGACGCATTAATAAAGGGTAAAATCCCTAAAGCAAAAACGCCCAAAGTCGAAAGTCCTCGCCCAGAAAATATATCCAATAAACCGAATATGGAATTATTGCCCGATATGGCTTCGGTAAATCTAGGTCTATCAATCCCTGGTACTGGCAAGTAGATGCCCAGGCGAACCAAAATCAAAACACCGACAGTTACAAGCAGCCTACCTCTCAGCCCGGCTGCTTGTGCCATCTGCATAAAAGTTTCTTGAGCCGTTGGGGCTTTATCTCGACTGATCATAGAGTGCTACCTTTATAGTGAACCAGGCGCTGACAGCGAGTTGGCTTGCATTTAAGTGCGCTGTTCCGGCTCACTCATAAGACTTCACAACTCCCTCCAGCTGCCTCAATTTTGCTACGAGCTGAACCTGTGAAAGCTGCCGCTTGTACCTTGAGCGGAATGCTCAATTCCCCGTTACCTAAAATTTTCAATCGCCCTTTGACAGCAGTCAGGATACCTGCTGCCTTCAATGAGGTCAAAGTTACTTCCGTATTAGGGGGAAGGGAGGCTAGCTTCTCTACATTAATCGTAGTGTAAATCTTCTGATTAACAATCGGGAAGCCCTTCAGCTTAGGTAATCGGCGGTACAATGGCTGTTGACCACCTTCAAAACCGGGTCGAGTGCCGCTACCAGAGCGAGATTTTTGACCCCGCATACCTAGACCAGCGCTAGCACCTTGACCGGCAGAAATACCTCTGGCTACACGCTTTTTGCGTTTCTTTGAGCCTTTTTGCGGCTTAACATCATGGAGTCTCATAAGTTACCAAGTTGTCATTTGTCGTTTCTCATTTGTCCTTTGTCATTTGTCCTTTGTCATTTGTCATTTATTATTCACTAATGACCAATGACTGATGACTAAATTAGATGTAGAGATTTTGAATAGGAATACCGCGATCTTCGGCGACTTCAGAAAGAGTCCGCAATGTAGATAAAGCATTGACTGCGGCTCTAGCATTATTGAGCGGATTGTTGGAACCAAGTTGCTTGGCTAAGACGTTACGAACTCCTGCCAATTCCAGCACAGTCCGCACAGCACCACCAGCAATTACTCCAGTACCAGGTGAGGCTGGACGCATAATTACTTTTGCACCACCACCCACACCATTAATAGGGTGAGGGATGGAGTTGGATTTAGTAATTGGGATATCAATGAGGTGTTTTTTGCCGTCGGCTACGCCTTTTTTGACTGCGCCGATTACATCTGAAGCTTTGCCTACTCCGACACCAACTTGACCGCGTTCGTTACCTACAACAACGATCGCTCGGAAGCTGAGTTTTTTACCACCTTTGACGACCTTGCTCACGCGGCGGATTTGGATAACCCGCTCTTGCCAAGTAGTTTCTTCTTTTTTGGCACGCTTTGTTCTACTTTTACGCTCTGTTGCCATAATTTATACTCTGGTGAACGTCATTTGTCTTTTGTCATTTGTCATTTGTCTTTTGTCATTTGTCCAATGACTAATGACTAATGACTAATGACTTTAGAAATCTAAACCGGCTTCGCGTGCTGCATCAGCTAGGGCTTTGACACGACCATGATATAAGTTACCACCGCGATCGAAGACTACTTTGGTGATGCCTTTTTCTAGCGATCGCACTGCGATCAACTTACCAACTTGTACCGATGCGTCGCGGTTTGCACCTGACGTTAAACTAGATTTCAAATCTGGTTCTAAAGTCGATGCTGCCACGATGGTTTGATGTTGACTATCATCAATTACCTGGGCATAAATATGCTCATTAGAACGGAATACCGCTAAACGCGGACGTTCTGGGGAGCCAACGACTTTACCACGAACCCGGCGATGACGACGGTTTTTTGATTCTCTACGAGTAAGTTTCATTTCTACTTCTTACCACCCTTACCAGTCTTACCAGCTTTACGTCTTACCACTTCACCGGCATAGCGAATGCCTTTACCTTTGTAAGGTTCTGGTGGACGAACGGCGCGAATTTTTGCGGCTGTGTTGCCTACGATTTCTTTGTCGTAGCCGCTAACAATTACGTTAGTGGTACCTTCTACAGCAAACTGAATTCCTTCTGGTGGTTCAATTTGCACCTGATGGCTATAACCCATGTTTAAAACTAGGTTACGTCCTTGAAGTTGTGCCCTGTAACCAACACCTTGAATTTCCAAACGGCGCTGAAAACCTTGGGAAACTCCCTCGACCATATTGGCAACTAAAGTGCGGCTCAAGCCGTGCAGTTGCTTCGATGTCCGAGTTTCATCCCGACGATTTACGTGTAATATTTCTCCCTCTTGAGAGAGCGAGACATTATCTCTGAGAGTGCGAGAAAGTTCTCCTTTCGGGCCTTTCACCACAATATTCGTACCATCGATCGCCACTTTAACTTTGGCGGGAATAGTAATTGGACGTTTACCAATACGAGACATTACTTTTTGTCCTTTGTTATTTGTCCTTTGCCTTTTGTTATTTATCCTTTGTCTTTTGTCCTTTGTCCTTTGCTTAAGACAAATGACTAATGACCAATGACTAATGACAAACGACTAATGACCAATGACTACCAAACGTAACAAAGCACTTCGCCACCCAAGTTTTGACGACGCGCTTCGCGGTCAGTCATAATCCCACTGGATGTAGAAATAATGGCAATGCCAATGCCGCCTAGTACTCTTGGTAATTCTTTTCTATTGGAGTAAACACGCAAGCCTGGCTTACTCACTCGCTTTAAGGCGGTGATTAGAGGCTGACGATTCTTACCTTTATATTTCAGGGAAATCACTAGGTTGTGTTTTACCCCTTCTTCTGCTTCTTCGATTTCAGCAATAAAGCCTTCCTCCCGTAGCACTTTGGCAATGCTGCGGGTCATTTTTGTAGCTGGCACTTGTGTACTTTGATGCCGCGCCAGGTTGGCATTGCGGATGCGCGTCAGCATATCTGCAATTGTGTCGTTAGCCGCCATCGTTCCCTCTATAGATGAACTTACTGATCGCGAAAGGGCATTCCTAATTCTTTAAGTAAGGCGCGACCCTCTTCGTCGTTTTTTGCTGTGGTGATGATGGAAATATCCATCCCACGCACTTGATCAACGCTGTCGTATTCCACTTCTGGAAAAATTAGCTGTTCTCTTACACCCAGAGTATAGTTACCCCGTCCGTCAAAGCTTTTAGGGCTAACGCCGCGAAAATCTCGAATTCTGGGCAGTGATAGGCTAACCAGTCGGTCGAAAAAGGCATACATCCGCTCGGCTCTCAGAGTAACCATGATCCCCACGGGCATCCCTTGACGAATCTTAAAGCCAGCGATCGCCTTTTTCGCCCGCGTTACCACTGGTTTTTGACCGGTGACAAGCGCAATTTCGTTGATGGATGCTTCCAGCGACTTTGCGTTTTGAGCAGCTTCACCCAAACCTCGGTTAATAGTAACCTTTACCAACTTCGGTACTTGATGAACGTTGGTATATTGAAACTGATTAATCAGTTTGGGGACGATTGTCTCTTGATATAAGCTTTTGAGTCTTGTTGCCGGCATAGTTTTTTGTCCTGATATCCCTGGGCTTGGTCAGGGAACTTTTATTGTCCTTTGTTATTTGTCTTTTGTCTTTTTACTAATGACAAATGACTAATGACCAATGACTATTTATCTAGAATCTCGCCAGTTTTCTTGAGTTTTCTGACTTTTTTCCCTTCTGAGGTAAAGGTATAACAAACACGACTGGCAACGTTTTGCTTAGTTGAATAAAGCATCACGTTGGAGCTATGAATTGGGAATTCTTGGGTGACAATCCGCCCTGATTCCCCTTCTTGCTGGGGTTTGACGTGCTTGGTTTTAATGTTGACACCTTTGACGATCACTTTACTCAGTTGGGGAAGTGCCTGGACAATTTCACCAATTTTGCCTTTGTCTTTACCAGCAATCACTTGTACGGTGTCGCCAGTTTTGACGTGCATTTTGTGGAATACTTTGGGCGTACCTTGTTTGGTTGCCATTAAAGCACCTCCGGAGCCAGAGAAACAATTTTGGTAAAGTTTTTATCGCGCAGTTCCCGAGCAACTGGGCCAAAAACCCGTGTACCTCTAGGATTACCGTCTTTGTTGATAATCACAGCAGCGTTATCATCAAAGCGAATACTCATGCCACTGTCACGAGATACGGCTTTCCGCGTGCGGACAATTACTGCTTCCACAACATCAGACTTTTTAACAGCCATGTTGGGTGTAGCATCTTTGACAACGGCGATAATTTTATCACCGATAAAACCATAACGGCGGTTGCCTCCACCTAAGACGCGGATGCACATTAGTTTACGAGCGCCGCTATTATCTGCGACATTTAGGTAAGTCTGGGGTTGAATCACAATTATTCTCCCTTGTGGTGTTGTTAGTTTCTAACAACGATGAGGTTTAAGCGGGCTTGACGTTCAGGACTTCTGTGATTTTCCAGCGCTTGGTTTTGCTCAGGGGTCTAGTTTCCTGAATGCGAACGCGATCGCCTACTTTACACTTATTTTCTTCGTCGTGAACTTTATATCGTTGGGTGTTAACCACAATTTTGCCGTACTTGGGGTGAGGAGCGCGGTTTTCTATGGCAACTACCACAGTTTTTTGCATTTTATCGCTCACTACCAAGCCAACTCGTTCTTTAACTGCCATAATCTCCTACTTTTCTGCTTTAGCCGATTGACTTGCTGCCCTTTTGCGTTCTGTTTCTAATGTCAGCAATTGGGCTAGGCGATGTCGAGCCTGTCTGAACTGGTGGGGCTTTTCTAATTGTCTTGTCGCTTTTTGCAAGCGCAACTGAAACAGTTGTCTTTTGATGGCGACAATTTCATCAGAGAGCTTTTCGTCACTTAATTCTCTAGCTTCTGAAATCTTGGGAAGAGGCATAAGCTACTCCTGCTCCTGTGGTTGAGGGCGCACAATAAACTTGGTTTTTATAGGCAGTTTAAATGAAGCTAAACGCATAGCTTCCCGGGCGATTTCTTCAGTCACTCCGCCGATTTCAAACAAAATTCGTCCTGGCTTGACTACCGCTACCCAAAACTCTGGATTACCTTTACCGGAACCCATCCGGGTTTCAGCAGGACGCATGGTTACAGGTTTATCAGGGAAAATCCGAATCCAGATTTGTCCACCCCGACGAATATAACGAGTCATTGCCCGACGAGAAGCCTCGATTTGCCGGGAGGTAATCCAAGCAGGTTCTTGTGCTTGGAGTGCAAAATCACCGAAGTTGAGGGTGCTACCACGGGTGGCTAGTCCCTCCATCCGTCCGCGCTGTTGTTTGCGGAATTTAGTTCTTCTAGGGCTTAACATGATTGGCTACTGGGTACTAGGTACTGGGGATTAGGGATTGGGAATTAGGGATTGGGGATTGAGAATTCTTACCCAGTCCCCAGTCCCCATTCCCCAGTCCCCGTTTACCCTTCATTTGAGCGGTCTTCAAATTGCTGGCGACGACGTTGTTGTTGACGGCGACGGGGTTCACGATCGCGATCGCGGGGATCTCGTTCGCGATCGCGGCTTGCGGGTGGTAGCGGATCTGGTTCCTGTCCAGGAATAATTTCTCCCTTAAAGACCCATACTTTGATACCCAAAATGCCGTAAACAGTTTTTGCCGTGCAATAAGAGTAGTCAATGTCAGCCCGTAAGGTATGTAAAGGTACTCTACCTTCACGAGTCCATTCTGTCCGGGCAATTTCTGCACCGTTGAGCCGGCCGCTGACTTGGATTTTAATCCCTTGGACACCAGCGCGTTGGGCCCGTTGAATCGATTGCCGCACTACCCGCCGAAAGGAAACTCGACGTTCCAATTGTTGAGCAATGTATTCAGCAATTAGGTAGGCATCTGCATCAACTCGTTGAACTTCAACTACGTTAATGCGAATTTGGCGATTACTACCCAACAGTCCTTGGAGTCCGGTACGCAAGGATTCAATACCTTGTCCACCACGTCCTACTACTACACCGGGTCTAGCTGTGCGTACTTCTAAGTCGATTTGGTCGGCTTTGCGCTCAATCCGTACTTCGGAAATACCGGCATTGTTTTGAGCCTGTCTACCCAGCTTTTGTTCTATGTATTGACGGAGTTTGTAGTCTTCTTGTAAAAGTTCTGGATAACGGTCAGGAACAGCAAACCAACGGGATTGATGTTCATGTGTAATACCCAGGCGAAAACCAACTGGATGAATCTTCTGTCCCACGAATGCTTCCTCTAAGATTTCTTACTTTACGTAATTTATTCGTGTAAGCGTGCTTATTTTTCTGGTGCGGCTCCAACGGCCACGGTAATATGACACGTCGGTTTGCGAATTTGGTAAGCTCGACCTTGCGCTCTTGGTTGGAACCGCTTCAACGGTGGCCCTTGATCGGCGTAAGCTTGAGTAATCACTAGTTGAGTCCGATCTAACCCAGCATTGTGTTCAGCATTGGCAGCAGCGCTTCTGAGAACCTTCAATATGGGATCAGTGGCGCGATAGGGCATGAATTCTAAGATGATTAACGCTTCTCGGTACGATCGCCCCCGGATTTGATCGAGTACCCGACGCACTTTGTAGGCCGAGATGCGGATAAAACGAGCGATCGCTTTTACTTCAGTAGTATTAGTAGCCATAATTTTCTCCAATTTTGTCATTTGTCATTTGTCATTTGTCACTTGTCTTTAGCTAATGACTAATGACTAATAACTAATGACTACCTACCTGCTTTTTTGTCGCTTTTTCCATGACCTCTGTAGGTGCGTGTCGGGGCAAATTCACCCAACTTGTGTCCTACCATCTGTTCGTTTACAAAAACTGGAACGTGTTGTCGTCCGTTGTGAACAGCTATGGTATGACCTACCATTAGAGGCAAAATTGTCGAAGCTCTTGACCAAGTTTTAATAACTTCTTTTCTGTTGTTGTCGTTGAGCTTTTCAATTTTCTTTAGGAGATGATCCGCAACGAAGGGACCTTTTTTTAGAGAACGACCCATAGTTCAATTTTGGATTTAGGATTTAGGATTTAGTAGTGAGGAGTGAGGAATTAGAAGTTAGATTTTACTCTCAACTCATAACTCTTAACTCCTAACTCTTTAAGACTCACGACCACCGCGACCGCGTTTAGAAGACTTACGGCGACGACGCACAATAAATTTACTGCTAAGTTTCTTGCGATTGCGTGTCTTCGCGCCCAATGTAGGTTTACCCCAAGGTGTAACAGGCCCCGATCTACCGATGGGCGCTCTACCTTCACCACCACCATGTGGGTGATCCACTGGGTTCATGACGCTACCTCTAACCTTGGGACGGCGACCTTTCCAGCGATTGCGTCCTGCTTTACCTGCACTCAAGTTTCTAGCGTCGGTGTTGCCTACTTGCCCAATAGTGGCGTAGCAATCGCGCCGAATTAAGCGGACTTCTCCTGAAGGCAACTTGAGTGTTACATAATCACCTTCTTTTGCCACAACTTGAGCGCTAGCACCAGCAGCACGCACGATTTGACCACCTTTGCCAGGAGTCATTTCTACGTTGTGAACACTAGTACCCAAGGGAATCCTCGATAGAGGTAAGGCATTACCATCTTCAAAGGGAGATTCAGGGCCAGAAACAATTATTGTTCCAACTTTCAATCCGTTGGGATGAAGGATGTACCGTTTTTCGCCATCTTGATAATACAAAAGGGCAATTCGGGCATTACGGTTTGGATCATATTCAATTGCTGCGACTTTAGCAGGAATATTATGTTTATCCCTTTTAAAATCGATGATCCGGTAAAGTTGTTTGTGTCCGCCACCCCGACGACGACTGGTAATCCGCCCGGTATTATTCCGACCTTTGGCGCGATGCTTCGAGGTAGTTAGGGATTTTTCTGGCTCGGTTTTTGTGATTTCCGCAAAGTCAGAAACTGTAACTTGGCGAGTGCTGGGGGTATAAGGGCGGTAAGAACGAGTACCCATAATCTATTTTGGATTTTGGATTTTGGATTTACTTAATTTCGGATTTTGAATTTTTGATTTAATGAGTGTTTAACTAATTGCAACCATCTTTGGTATTTATTCAGTCAACTCCTCAATCTAAAATCTAAAATCTAAAATTCCTAGACTTCTGGGAATAGAACTTGTCTAATCTTGTCTTCATCCCCAGGTGCGACTGTAACAATAGCTCGCTTGTATTGGGGCTTATAACCGATAAATTTACCAACGCGCCGCTTTTTACGTGGTGGTAAGGTGGTGTTGACTTTTACAACCTTGACCTGAAATAAGTCTTCGATCGCAGCCTTGATTTCTGGCTTAGATGCCTTTGGAATTACTTCAAAGGTGTACTTATTTTGCTCCATTAAGATAGTCGCCTTCTCGGTGACTATTGGGCGACGCACTAAGTCGGCAAGATCGCGGGGGTCAAAGCTAGGCACTGTAGACCTCCTGAATTTTTTCTAGGGCTGATGCCGTAACTACAATTTTGTCAGCGTGCAGTAAATCAAAAACATTTAACTGGTTGGCTGCAATTAGTTTTAAATTTTCAATGTTGCGGGCTGACAAATAAACATTATCTGTATCCGCAATTTCAGACAAAATTAAGAGTGCCTTGCTTTCTGGCACTACTCCCCAACGGGCAAGTGCTGCTACTAAGTCTTTTGTCTTCGGGCGAGATAGCTCGGTGCTAAATTCTTCTACTACGATCAAGTCGTCAATACGACCGACAAATGCTGTCCGCAGTGCTAAACGTCGCTCTTTGCGGTTCAGCTTGAGGTCGAAGTCTCTGGGTTTTGGCCCAAAGATCACACCACCACCACGCCACAATGGTGAACGAATAGACCCTGCACGAGCGCGACCAGTACCTTTTTGTCGCCAAGGTTTGCGACCGCCGCCTCTAACTTCAGCACGAGTTTTTGTACTGGCATTTCCTTGACGAGCATTAGTCAATTGCCGTACCAAGGCGCGGTGTACAATGTGAGACGCTGTTTCTTCCTTGGCAACGCGCAACTCGAAGGTCGTCTCGCCGACCTGTTCTCCTTGCCAATTTTTAACTACGCTTTCAACCATCTTTCTTATTTGTCCTTTGTCATCTGTCATTTGTCATTTGTCTTTTGCCATTTGTCCTTAGCCAATGACTACTGACTAATGACTTTTGACTAATGACTATCCCACTACTTTTGCAGGTACAACACTTACTAGAGCGCCTGGTTTACCAGGAATGGCTCCTTTAATTAGTAATAAATTGCGTTCTGCATCAACTCGCACTATGGTCAGCTTACGGATTGTGATGCGTTTTCCACCCAAACGCCCTGCCATCCGCTTACCTGGATACACACGACCTGGTGTTGTACCAGCACCAATCGAACCTGGCGCTCTGTGGTTTTTGGAACCGTGTGACATAGGCCCACGGGCAAAGTTGTTGCGCTTCTGGTTTCCTGCAAAACCGCGACCGATGCTTGTGCCGACTACATCGACAATTTGACCCGCACTAAAAATATCTGCTTTAATCTGTTGACCTAAAGCATAATCACTAGAATTATCAGTGTGATATTCATTTAGGTGACGCAATGCTGGGGCAGATGATTTAGCCAAATGACCCAGTAGTGGTCTGTTGAGCGCCTTTGGTTTAACTTCGCGAAAACCAACTTGAATGGCAAAGTAACCGTCGGTTTGTTTCGTTTTAACTTGTGTTACGGTGCATGGCCCTGCTTGAATGACAGTCACAGGAATGGCTACTCCTGCTTCGTCAAATATTTGGGTCATGCCCAGCTTGGTGCCGAGAATACCTACAGACACAGTAACTGGTTCTCCTTTCTACTTGCTGGCCTTGGAATTGGACTCTAGAGGACACGCTTTGTACGCATCAGTTTAGGCTGAGTTAGCCTGCGAAATTTGGAATGGTTTCAGTAAACCAATCCAAATGCTTTTGGGACACAACAAACCGTGTCCGTACTGCTTGGTGAATCTGTTTAGCTTCACTCAATAGATCACCAGAACAGCTACAATTCTCTTCTCTTTGGAAGGAGTAACTTCTGGAATCAATGCAAGGCGCTACAGTTTTAAGCTGTGTGCAGCAATGCTTTCGTCCAAGCAATTGCTTTGGCACGTTCTGGAGGCAGCGCTGTCGGCGGGTTTTCCGATTGGTATACGCCCTTCTAGACGATTTCCCGGAGGTTGGCTACTGCCGTGTTGCAGTTGGACTTAAGCGGTTTTTACCACCCAGTATCCGTTAACTGAGACTGACGTAATGCCATGAAACCAACATTGCTGCTCAGTTTTACTTCCTTAAATACCTTAAACTATTGTTTAAGATTTCGCCGCTTTTTCAGAGGCACAGGAGCAAATTGACTCTGGAGCTTAGGATTGGCTTTGATTGTTCATCCATAAGTTCCAATGTTGACCTGAAAGCTTTCTTAGTTTACCAGTCTACGAGCAATCTGAGTTAGATTATCCAATTTGGATTAAATCATCAGCTTTCAATGCTAACACTACCTCAGAATGACAGTAAAAAGTCTACATAATTTGCGTTTTTGGTCACAATCTAATAATATAAATTATTTATTTATGTTTGTCTAGTAATTTATAGAGTTATTTTTGGAGAGACGCGATGAATCGCGTCTGTACAAGAGTGGGGGAGATGAAGGGGACAAGGGGGAATTATTAAATAAGTCTTTTCTCCATGCCCAATGCCGAAAAAAATGCTTTGAATCTATCGGTTCAGGGTAAATAATAGAGATATCTAAGTGGGATAAGACGAAAATCTATGGCACTAATTACCACTGGCAACGGTTTAATCCGCGATCTGGAAAAATTTGGCGCTCTTGGAGTGTATACACCTCTGGAAGGGGGTTATGAAGGTCGATATCAGCGCCGACTACGCGCTGCTGGCTATACTACTCTCCACATTACTGCTAAGGGACTGGGCGACGTAGCTGCGTATCTCACAAGAATTCATGGAGTTAGACCTCCTCACCTTGGGAAAAAAAGTACTGGTAGTGGTGCGGCAGTAGGTCAGGTGTACTATTTACCCCCAATTCTCAATTCTCATCTAGAACAGCTACCACCAAAGTCAAAGGGGCTGGTTTTGTGGATTATTGAAGGGCATATTCTTTCTAATGAGGAACTTGAGTATTTAACGAATTTACCTCAGTTAGAACCACGAGTGAGAGTAGTAATTGAGAGGGGTGGCGATCGCTATTTCCGTTGGACTTCTCTTGAAAAAACTCTGTTAGCTAGTTAGTCCTTTGTTATTGGTCATTAGTCATTTGCTTAAAACTAATGACTAATGACTCAATTCAATCAGCATTTCAATAATGCTGAGTCGAAAACCACAAGAGGCAAATAATCGGCGTGAAGCCTCGTTAACACCTGCTGTATCCAGACGAATTTGTTTAACGCCCATCTGATGAAAGCGTTCAATACTGAGCATTACCATCTGCCGCGCAATTCCCTTTTGGCGATATTCTGGCTCAACCCAGATATCATGGATAAAAGCAAATTCCTGTAACCGATAAATTGGTATTTCTCGCTCAATTGTCGCCACGAGAAACCCTACAAGTTGCCCTTCATTTTCAGATGCTAGAAATATACTGCGTACGCTGGAAGCGTCGGCGGAGTCATCGCTATTAGCTAAACTTGTCAACCATTTTTCATAACGCTGTTCTGGATTCGGTAGAAAACCATATTTGGCAGAATACCAAGACTCATGCAAAGCACAAATTTTGGCAACCATTGGTAAAACTGCGGGTACGTCAGCTGTGGTAGCGGGGCGAGTCAGCATAAGTTCTGGAATTTGTTGCAGAAACTTTGTAGGCGGTCATCTGGAATGATTATAAGATTTAGAGATTATGGCAAAAGGCTTTCTGATTTTGAGGAAGAGATTTTAGTTTGTTGTCCACAATGCGATGCCTACGGCGGGCTGCGCCTACGCACTGCCAAAATACTAACTGTAAACTCGGACAAAAGAATTACCTGTCAGCATTGTAGCTATACAAAACAACAGTCAAAAGATGGGAAGCGAAAAGCCGCATTGCTGCTGTGGCAAAACAATTACAAGGCTAAAAGCAATTCTGGCTATGAAATATTAGACCATTTTTTTGGCTTACCTCTGTGGTTACAAACCTCCTGTTGTGGTCAGGTGCTTTGGGCGTATAATGAAGCACATTTGAACTTCTTGGAAAGTTATGTTCAATCAGAGTTGCGAGAACGCTTGTCAGATGACAGATTAGGCTGGCACAATGGCAGTCTTGCCAGCCGTCTACCCCGATGGATCAAGCTGACAAGGCATCGGGAAAAAGTTTTACAGAAAATTCAACAGTTAAAGCAGAGGTTGTGATTAAGGTTTTAATCTTGTTGGTGAGCAAATTTATAACCACCCCATAGAGAAAGAGCGATCGCAATCACTAGCAAAATCGGTATGCTATACCAAGGAAACTGGGATAAGGGTAAATGGGCTGCTGCACGCAGTCCAATGCTGGCGTAGGTCAACGGTAACAGGTAAACTACGACTTTCAGGGCAGCTGGTAATGTCCCAGGATCAAAGAAGGTTGCCCCTAAGAATGACATGGGGATAATTATAAAATTGTTGTATAGTCCGACAGATTCGAGCGATCGCACACTCAACCCTACAATTACCCCTAACCCTGCAAATACCGAACAATTCAGCACCACTAACAGTAAAAATAGTGGGTTGAGGAAATTCCAGTTTCCAGTCAACAGTACCGCTACCGAAATCACGCAAGCAGATGTCATTAACCCCCGCACTACTCCCGCTAGCATTTTTCCAACATGCAATGCTAAGGGATGTATGGGAGTTAACAACAATTCCTCGAAGGTTTTAGTAAATAATCTGTCTCCACAAATCGAAAATGTCGTTCCTCCAAAGCTTATCGTCATCGACGATAGTGCCACCATTCCCGGTAACATGAATTCCAAATAGTTATTATAGTTACCACTAATCCCTGAGCCAGGTTTGATGGAACTACCCAAACCTAAACCAAAAGCTAAAATGTATATCAGTGGAGATATTAAGCCTGATGCAGCAATTTGTACTATTCTTACACGTAAATCTAACCAGTCCCCCCAAAAAATAGTCAGACTATCAGCTAGGAGAATTTGAAGTTGTGAAGTTTTGAACCTCTTATCCGAAAGTAGCGTTTTTTGAAATGTCACGTGCTTTCTGTTACTTATCAAAATTTCATTAATTGTTAATTTACATTGTTTAATACATAAATTACTAGGGACAACAAAAATATCTCCTGCTAAAAATTAACAATAAAATCTAGATAATCCAAGCATTTTGGCTAGATTTACAACTTAGGCAAACCTGACGGGGCGACAAAAATGGCTAGTACCGCTTCATGTAATTCCTAATGATGCTCTCTACGAGATGCTGCACGTATTATACTTAATTTTGAATTGGCATACTGTATAAATTTTGACTCCTATTTGGCGATTTAAGTATGAATGCAATATGTTGTACTGACATAGAGTTGTGTGCGAGTCTGGGAAGATTCTTCAATGCAGAGACGCAAATTAAGGAAGTGCAATGTCGAATTTTGATCTGGTTATTCAGCTATTTTTGCAATTAACAGTTATTTTAGCTACTTGTCGCATCATCACCATTTTAGGACGGCGCTATCTTGGTCAAACCGATGTTGTTTGCGAAATGATTGCAGGTGTGATGCTAGGGCCATCACTTTTGGGATTGATTGCACCGGGTTTTCAGCAATGGCTTTTTCCTAAGCTTCCTATAATCACTGCTGTAGGACTCAAGATACCCAATCCATCGATGTCGATTTTATATGCTATCAGCCAGATTGGGTTGGTAATTTATATGTTTTTGATTGGTTTAGAGTTCAACACCAAACTATTAAAACATCATATCAAAAGCGCAAGTTTGCTCTCTGCTGCTGGGATTATCACTCCTTTTATTTTAGGAGCGATCGCATCTTTTTGGTTTTATCACAATGGTGATTTCTTTCAACCCAAAGTTATGCCTTGGTCAGCAGCTTTGTATCTAGGTGCATCGATGACAATTACGGCATTTCCCATGTTAGCTCGTATTCTTTACGAACGCGGTCTTACACAAACCCGTTTCGGTACTTTGGCTTTAGGTGCAGCATCGGTAGATGATGCAGTTGCTTGGTGTTTGCTGGCGATCGTCTTGGCTAGCGTGAAAAATTCTCTGAGTATTGCCATATTAGCAATTGGTGGTGGCATTTGCTACATACTATTTGCAATTTTTCTCGGTCAACCTCTAATGAGAGCATTCACACGCATGACAAAACGTGATGCAGGTGTGAATAGACAAACTCTGACTTTGATGTTGATAATTTTGATGTTTTGTGCGTGGTTTACTGATATCACAGGTATCTATGCAATATTTGGCGCTTTTGTACTGGGAGCGATAACACCACGTGGAGAATTTGCCCAACAAATTCGTCAATATACTGAGTTTTTAACTACTTCTTTTTTGCTACCAATATTTTTTGTTTTCTCTGGACTAAATACTCAAATTGGATTAGTAAACACACCTACTTTATGGGGAATTACGCTGTTAATTATTGCGATCGCAATTCTTGGCAAAGGTGTTGCTTGTATGTTGGCTGCAAAATTGGCGGGAGAAAATTGGCGTGAATCTGCAACTATCGGCGCTCTGATGAATGCTCGTGGTTTGATGGAATTAATCATCCTCAATATCGGTCTTGAACAAGGTATAATTACCCCGACTTTATTCACTATAATGGTTATTATGGCAGTCATTACTACACTTATGGCATCACCACTAATTGCCTTTTTATTGCAAGGCACAAGCTATGATAATTTTTCTGCTTAAATAAATATAAATAGGAAATTTAAGTCCAAATTCACTGATATTAATTACATCTGGGCTGAGTAAAATTATTCGCTTAAACTCTAGCGACATCTAACAAGATTGACATTTTATAGTCTTTTAAAGAATCATCTGAGAGAAACCAGATAGTTAATTGTGAGGAAACCATGCACATAGTTATTCTCGTTCTGGTTGAAGTACTGATTGTTATTGGACTTTCACGGCTAGTAGGACTAGGATTCCGTTCTATTAAACAACCTCTGGTAATTGGTGAGATTGTTGCCGGGATTATGCTCGGCCCATCCTTATTTGGTTTAGTTGCTCCCGATCTAGCAGTTACCTTGTTTCCACCAGAAACTTTTCCTTTTTTAAATGTTTTGTCTCAGGTGGGACTAATATTTTTTATGTTTCTGATTGGACTAGAACTAAATCCAAAATATCTCAGTGGGCAATTAGAAGTAGCAATTTTAACTTCTCATGTCAGCATTTTGGTGCCGTTTTCTTTAGGAACATTGCTAGCGGTAATCCTTTATCCTCTAGTTTCCAATGCTAGTGTATCCTTCACAGCTTTTGCTTTGTTTTTAGGGGCAGCGATGTCGATTACTGCCTTTCCAGTATTGGCGCGAATCATTACTGAAAACAATTTACAAGGAACGCGTTTAGGAACATTGGCGTTAACTTGTGCAGCCGTGGATGATGTGACAGCTTGGTGTCTGCTAGCAGTAGCGATCGCAGTAGCTAGAACTGGTGACTTTGCTGGTGCTATACCTACAGTTATCGCCAGCATAGTTTACATCGGCTTGATGTTGACGGTGGGACGTTGGTTTCTCCAACGCCTTGCCAAACATTATCTGCGTGCGGGACGACTCAGCCAATTGCTGCTAGCTGGGATTTATATGGCAGTAGTGGCATCGGCATTAATTACTGAACTAATTGGTATTCACTTAATTTTCGGGGCATTTTTACTGGGAGCCGCCATGCCCAAAAACGAAGATTTAGTGCGGGAATTGGCTGTAAAAACCGAAGATTTTGTCCTGATATTTTTGCTGCCAATATTTTTTGCCTACAGTGGGTTAAAAACACAGATTGGCTTGCTCAACCGTCCAGAATTGTGGCTGTTGTGTGCCTTGGTTTTAGGAGTGGCGATCGCAGGCAAATATATTGGTACTTATGTTGCAGCCCGTGTTAGTGGCATTAGTAAGCGGGAAGCCTCGGCACTCGGTTGGTTAATGAATACTCGCGGTTTAACCGAACTGATAGTGCTAAACATTGGTCTAGAGTTAGGGGTAATTTCCCCCCTAATATTTACCATGCTGGTAATTATGGCATTGGTAACTACATTCATGACCTCGCCCCTCCTGGAATGGACATATCCGAAGAAGCTGATCAGGTTAGATGTTGTAGAACCGGAGTCGGAAGCAGGAACAGGTATAGACACCTCTGCTGGAGGTGAAATTTCGCCTCATCCTTTCCGAATTCTGGTGCCAGTAGCTAATCCAAGTACTCAAAAAGGTTTAGTACAGTTAGCAGTAGCTTTAGCGCAGCCCGCCGTCGGTATCGCTCTCAATTATCGATATCCTGCCATTGTTAATCCCCTCAGCCTGATTGAATTTGAAGAAGACTATGCCTTTGAAAGTACCCCAGTTGAAGCAGACAGATTAATTGCCCAGCGCCGCCGCCAGCTAGAAGAATTAATTAATACTCTCGAACCGCCAGAAACTCGTTCTTGTGTGCATCCTATCGTTCGCATATCCAGCAACGTTGCCCGCGAAACAGCACAGATTGCCACATTAGAACAAGCTGATTTAATTCTCGTGGGCTGGCATCGCCCAGCTTTTAGTAGTAATCGTTTAGGTGGACGAGTCGGACAAATGCTTACTACTGCACCAGTGGATGTAGCAGTGTTTGTAGATAAAGGCAAAGAGCGATTAGAAAGTTTACTTGTACCTTATTCTGCAAATATCCATGATGATTTAGCACTAATACTAGCTCTGAGGCTGCTAATTAATCGTGAGACTTGTATGTTGCAGATATTACAGATAGTGGCAAATCATACTAGCGAAGAATTGAGTTACGAACTGCACACGATGCTGGAGCAATTACCCACCAGTGTACGCGATCGCATTGAAATCAAAATTATCGAAGCCCCAGAACCAATCCAAGCTGTAATTCAAGCCTCAGAAGGTGTTGACTTAACTATTGCTGGTACTAGCCGCGCTTGGGGTATTGAGCGCCAAACTTTGGGAAGATATACAGATCAACTAGCGATCCAATGTCGTTCTTCCCTGTTGATTACTCGCCGCTACAGTCAAGTCACCGCCCACCTTGCCTCTATGCTTCCTGAAGTTAGTAGTCAAGAGCCAACCATTGAGGAATTGAAATTATGAATCATTTCAAGTTCAAATCCTTGGCTTTTTACGGAGTAGCAATAATTTCAGTACTACTGTTGTTTAAAACTGTAAGTGTTTATGGGGAAAACAATCTTAAGGCTCCTCCGAACGTTAACGGGCGCTATAGTCTAACTTTGTCAGAAAATTTGCCGAACTGTGAAAAATCGGATACTCTAACCTTAAATATTCAGCAATCGGGTATTTACTTAAATGCCTCTGTATTACCGGCAAACGCTGAGGCCGATACTGACGAAAAGCACTCTCTGGCAGGCATCTTTAGAAATCAACAATTAAATTTATCTGGGAAAGTTGGCAAATCAATCCTTTGTAATATTCCTCGCCCCCAAAACGATCCTCTGAACTCAGTCACAATTCAAATGCAACTTGTGGATAAAGGTAATCTGACAGGTCAATTAACCGTAAATGACATTCCACAAACCCTGAAATTTACTGCTGTGCCTGAAAAAGCCGAGGAGAAATCTCAGAAGTGATGAAGTGGGGAGTGGGGACTAAAGAGCAATGTGAGCGCATTGTATGGGTTTTATGGAGCAGATAAAAAGAATGAATCAGCGACTAAAGACTAGGCAATTTTGCCAATGGCGCAAGCAGCTATTTAACATCAGTCTATTAGGCTTTTGGACAGCGATCGCCCTCGAAACTTGCACTACTGCTGCTACACCTGGGGCAAAGCTAGATAATTGGCGGTTTTCACCCAAGACACAGCAACTCGAAATCACCCTCTCAGCAGGTACAACCCCTCATTATTTCTACTTAGCACAACCCTCTCGGCTTGTTGTAGATTTACCGAATACTAAGTTGGGCAAAGTTTCCACACAACAAAATTATTCTGGAGCAATCAAGAGTATTCGCGTTTCTCAATTGAACGCAAATGACACACGCATTGTCTTAGATTTAGCACCAGGGACTGCTTTTAATCCTAAACAGGTACAACTGCAACCCATTTCCCGAAAAAACTCCACTCGCTGGGTATTACGTCCGGTTTTTTCTGGTAAAACTACTGCCGTGAAACCAGGAAACTCCCCATCTTCATCTAAGAAACAGCCTCAAACACTGTATAAGCCACAGCCGCCTAGTAACTTACCCGTAACTAGTACTAATTTACAAGCGCCCTTACTCACAATTCCGCCGATATCAAACGATCTACCTTCAACAATTACTAATAACTCAGGGCAGCCTTTTGTCACTGTACCTCCCCTAACTCCGAATACATCCTCTCAACAACCTGCTTTGGTTCTTCCCCCTCCTTCTTTCCCAAATCAACCCGGTAACTTGAATAACATTCCTCCTTCTGGTGTGTCAGAATTTCCAGTTCCAACAACCCCCAATGTTTCCAATCCCCAGATTATTGAGTTTGGTCAACCTTTACCCAAAACTAAATAGGGCATGGAAAATCAAACCAATGCCCCATGCCCAATTCTAAAATCTGTCAGTTTCTTGAGGTGTTCCAACTGCTCCAGGTTGAGCCGTAAAGAAGTTTTGAGCAGCTTCATTTTGATATATACACCTAATATCAGGTTGGCCACTGTCTAAGTTACCTGTAAATCCAAAGGTATTCAGGCGATTTTTGCACTCATTTACCTGATCCGATGTCACCAACTTGCGTTGCTCTAAAAGCGCCCAGTTATTTTGTCGGATCACACATCCAGGACGCATACTCGGTTGGGCAACATAAACATTAAAAGGGTTGAGAGTAACAAACAGTCTAGCGTCCATCACCATCGCGCTAGCTCCATACTGCACACAAATTTCAGGGTTTGGTGCTTTAGTGTCAATAAATTCACGAGAAGCCACATTTGACGGGGCTAACGTAGTTGTAGAACTAAAAGCAATGCCAATTCCAATTCCCAAAATTAACACCCCTCCCATAATTGCGATGGTGAAGAGGTTAAACATAGGGGATTGGAAAATAGAGGGTTTAGAAGTAGTAGCCGATCTACCAGGGGGTTTACGTTTCATTGTTGCTTAATCACCTTCACGTCGATTTTGGAGGGAGTGGTCTAAAGTTTTCTCTCTATTTTCAGTATGCCTAGTCTGGACTGTAATTGCCTACAATTGTCTTTGCGATATTCTTGTTAATTGAGAAAAATAGCAAATATCTAAATTATAGTATGTGTAAATAATTAAAGGTTGGTAGTTATAAATTTAAGGTTAAAGCCCTGATTACGCTCTAATATCAATTTTACATTGTTTAGAGGATATCTCAGAGGTTTTTATTCGGTGCTTTTCACCAGGCAAGTTGCTTGAGCATTAAATTAATTATGGCGATATCAATGATCAATGAATGTTTATGTTGTCTCAAGTAGGATTTTATAATCTTTACTTAATCGTTTGCACCAATTAAACAGACTTATTAGTTTTCTCAACGAGCTAAGGTTTAGCTAAAAAAACAAAATCTTTGTATTTTTTATAACCTGTGATAAAACTCCACAGCCAGCTACAAACTTTTTGTGATGTTACAACCACTCTCCGCCCCGGAAACGCCAACGAAGAAATATAATCCGCATCAGGCTTTGTGAACTAATAAATACTGCTAGCCACACAACGCTATAGTGCAATAAAAAAACTGCTAACGGTAATTCTTCTTTCGGTAAAGGTATTGGTAAAAAACCAAACAATTTTACTCCACAAAATACAAATACTAATTCCCATATCCCTGCTAATAGTTGATAAGCTGCGGGCCAATCCCTGTCCCAACGAGATTTTTGGAGATAGTTATAAAGCACATCCCAACCTAAGCCAAATATGGCGACATAAGCAAGTATCCAGAAATAAACCGAGTTAGCACCAGGGCCAATCCAACCCATTGCAAAAGGTAAAGATACGAGTACGCCTACAGTTGCAAGTAATAATAATCGAGTTTGCCAACGACCAAATAAAGTTGGTGTCATAAAAGTGAAGAGACGCGATTAATCGTGTCTGTTAGAGTTTTTATAGATTGATTGTGAAAGAATGTTACGTCTATTTTCATTGAAAATTTAACACGATTGTGGTGCTTTTTGTGAGTATGGTAAATACAAGGATATAGGCTAACGCAAAAGCACCAACATATCTATATTATTAAGATGGTTTAAGATGATAATTAAATTGAGAATAGTAAGCTGCATTGGCAAAGCTTACTGAATGTATCGCATCCCAATCTATCACATCTTCTAACAAAGCTTGATAACCAAGTGTATTGGGATGAAGACCATCTTCACTCAAGTGTTTGAGCCGCCAATTTTCACCGCGTTTCATCCACTGCTCAAAAATATCCAAATATGGAATCTGCCTTTTGGTGCAAGCAATTCGAGTTGCTTCTTTGTAGCGGTACTGATCGGCATGATTATAGTAAAAACAATCCAAAAATGGCATCTTGGCTTCATCTACTGGCACCATGCCCACAAATAATACAGGGCAGAGTTGCTGTGCTAAATCTAAAAGAGTTGTAATTTCTTTTTCAAATAGGGTGAAATCTGTGTAACTTCGGCCATCGGGACGCGCCAACCGCGCTGAGTCATTCACTCCTACGGATAAAATAATCAAGTCTGGGACACGATTTCGCAGTTCACCACGATGGCGAAATTCAACTTCTAGCCTTTGTGCTACTTGTTGCGTGCGATCGCCTCTTACCCCTAAATTATAAAGAATATGACCGGGGCTATCCGGCAACATCCACCATCGTCTTAGTTGCTCAATCCAGCCTCCCTTTTCCGGATCGCCGAATCCATAAATTAAGCTGTCCCCCAGTGCGACAATCTTCATTGGCTGAAAGTTATTTGGTGGTACAGACAGCTGCATTGAGGAAGAAGCTAGAAATGTGTGCATTTAACAACTATATTTTATATCTTTACAAGATTCTATACATTTCTATACCATAGATGGCTATATTTAGTGTCTAAGCATCTATGAGTTTTCTAATTTTTGACATAGTTGCAAGGTGAATATTGTTGTAGTTGAGACTCAAAACGACTAGAGCGATCGCACTACGGACTTATGTAAAATATCTCTCAAACTCTGATATTATCAGTATTTTCTGCGCTTATATGGTAGCCTATAGTAAGCTGCTTTACGTGTACATTCTTCCGTAACTCGTGCGTAAGTTCTATTTATTTTAGATGTGCATGGGTGATATTTACGATAGGCTACACTTAAGCCCATTTGCCAAATAAGTGTGATAATTAAACCGTAAAGGGCAAGTTCGCATATAGCATATATTAATATTTGCCTACAGTGCTGTAGAAAGCAAAGATGTCATCAAATTGATAATTTTGATTCCTAATCAAAGGGATTTTTGGAGGAAATTTTTTTATTGCTGGGTGAGTATTCAGAGCAATTCATCGCTTCTTCTGTGAGAACAATAGAAGGATTTACTGCACATTTTAGATAATGATTATTAGAATAAAAACGGCAGTTTTGACAGGGAAGCTTGTGTAAATTTTTGACGGAAAAAGACATTTTATTATCTAAAAATGCCCGAATCTTTTGCATGATGACGAAAAAAGCTATCCAACCAATTATAAACCCAACAGGGGATAAAGATACTGCTACATCAGGGATAGTTAATTCATGGGTTTGTGCTTGCTCCTTTTTTTCACTACTCTTTACTACTTGATGTAAATTACTATTGACTAATACAGTTTTTTGCAAAATTTGCTCGTGATACATAGTATTTACCTTTTACTATATGTCTTTCATTCCTTTTTTTTGGAATATTAGGTGAATAACTAGTTATTGGAGAAAGTTCCAAATTATTATTGCTTGTTCCATAATGATTATGTTGATTACGCTCTTGATTTGGAATATTATTATTGATGAAAAAATAAAAATATAGCATTTTTAAAATATTGCCTTTAACCGATTTAACACAATTATAAAATTGTTTATATATTAATAATTTTAGGTAAAAAAGAACATGTTTAAATTAGGTTTATTCATAAATTTTTAACATTTAATTCATAATAAATTACTAGATAAATTAGATTTTGTCAGCAGAAATTTTAATGTTTACAAGCTTTTAATTATAGGTTTAGCAAAATAAGACCTCAGCTATATCTGCCAATAGTTTTGCTTATAATTTTTAAGTTATATATCCAAGGGAATAAATTAGATAATTGAGTTCTAAATAAATATTTTTATGTTAAGATATATTCAGAAATATTGAGAAAGTTTTCTGGATATTAAAGCTACATAAAAATATGCTTTGATTGTTGAATGTACTAGTTTATACTAATTTGCCATGAAGATGCACTTAGTTATTAAAGAAACCGCCAAGTACGCCATCGCGTAGCGTCTCGTAGAGAAGAGAGAAGGAGTAATAATTAAGTGCAAGCTCACAGAGAATCGGTATTAGGCAGGAAATAGGCAAGGATTAACGGGAAACAAAGCTCTTTTATCAGGACTAAGTTTTTTAACAAATAAAAATCTAAGTTACATTTGTTACAAGCTGCGCGATTAATTATTTTTGCCTTTGCAGCTTATCTAGTAAAGGTTTATTCCTGAATTGTGGCTTTTAGAATGCATTAAATAACCCGATTATGGACGGTTCATATCCAAATTATGGGTAACGATCTGTGGGAACATGCCTATTACCTGAAATATCACAACCGTCGCGCTGAGTATTTGAATAATTGGTGGAATGTAGTGAATTGGCTCCAGGTTAACAAGCGATACCTTTCTTTCCCTGCGGGACACTCTGTGAATTGAATGCTATAGGAACAGTAAGCTTCTCTACGGAATGCTAATGCAACTTTCAAAGAAAACCGTACAAAGCTACCTCTAGAGGTAGCTTTGTTGTGGGAGCTTCCTAAGAGGATGTTTGAAAAGTCTAAATTAATGCCAGCCCTGGCGATTGGAAATCGCGGCTACACAGACAAAACCTGCCTCCGCAGGTTTGAAATACCTAATTTTATGTTAGTCCGAGCAGGCGGACTTAGCCTGTGTAGTAGCGTTCGCTAAACGTGCCGGAGGCTCTATTATATTCGCCCAAAACTTTTCAAACAGCCTCTAAAGCTATACTAACAATCCTAAGTCTGCCGATTGTATTGTTTACTGTGGCTATGAACCCATGCCTGTAATGCAAACGCAGACATACTATAAGTATCTGTCATTGGTAAGAACAAGCAAGTAGCCAATACTACACAAGTTAAGAGTGCGATGCCTGCAGCGGGCTACGCTTACGCATTCTTTTAGAGATTTTTCAGAAACAAATTCTCCCCTTTTTATGGTATTGAGAGGAATTAATGCAGAATGTTAACTTGTGTAAACGAAATTAACAAACATAACAATAATTTGTAATAAATAATGATACGGCATCGTTGTATAAAGAGAACTTGGAAGTAAAAAACAACATCTTAATCAGGTTTTCCAGTCGTTCACAGAAGTTTGAAGTTTTTTAACAAAAGTTTTAATCTGAAAGCCTGGAGATCGTAAACTTATTTCGTGGATGTCTGTTTTAAACCTTTCGTAACTCGTCAGGCAGTGCTGACATCAAAAAAAGCTGAAGCACTCAGTTTTGAGTCCAATTATTCTTAACCAAGCAAATTAGGAGATTTAACGCAATGGTTTTAGATGCATTTGCAAAAGTAGTTTCCCAAGCTGATACACGTGGGGAATACCTCTCCGATGCACAATTGGATGCATTGAGCGAACTAGTAAAAGATGGTAACAAGCGTGCAGATGCTGTTAACCGGATTACCAGCAATGCTTCCGCTCTAGTTGCTGCTGCGGCTCGTGATTTGTGGGCAGAACAGCCCCAATTGATCACTCCCGGTGGTAATGCTTACACCAGCCGTCGCGCTGCTGCTTGCATCAGAGACTTGGACATCATTCTTCGCTACATCACCTACGCAATCTTTGCTGGCGATTCCAGCGTTCTAGATGACCGTGCCCTCAACGGCTTGCGTGAAACCTACTTGGCATTGGGAACCCCTGGAGCTTCAGTTGCTGTTGGTATTCAAAAGCTGAAAGCAGCTTCCCTAGCAATTGTCAACGATACAAACAACATCACCAGAGGCGATTGCAGCGCTTTAGCATCTGAAATAGCTAGCTATTTTGATCGTGCTGCTTCAGCAGTAGCTTAAGGCAGATAGTCCTGCTATTGAATGAGATAATTGTCCATTCATTAGGACAAAAGAAAATTTCAACCAAAAGTTTGTAAAAGGGAAATACCAAAATGACAAAAACACCTCTAACTGAAGCAATTGCATCAGCTGACTCTCAAGGTCGTTACCTCAGCAGCACCGAAATTCAAGTTGCTTTTGGTCGCTTCCGTCAAGCACCAGCTAGCTTACAAGCTGCAAAAGCATTGAGCGCTAATGCTCAACGCTTGACCGAAGGTGCTGCTCAAGCAGTATATAACAAGTTCCCTTACACCACCCAACAACAAGGCCCTAACTTCGCGTCTGATGCACGCGGTAAAGGCAAGTGCGTTCGTGATGTCGGCTACTACTTGCGGATTATCACTTATGCTTTAGTTGTTGGTGGTACAGGCCCCTTGGACGATTTCTTGATTTCTGGCTTGGCTGAAATCAACCGCACTTTTGACCTATCTCCTAGCTGGTACATTGAAGCTCTCAAGTACATTAAAGCTAACCACGGTCTAAGCGGCGACCCAGGTGTTGAAGCAAATTCCTACATCGATTATGTAATCAATACTCTAAGCTAGAGTGTTTCTTTAGCCCGGAGAGGAAATCAGCTCTTATGACAAGTGAGTTCTATGAGTTGTTTACCTCTCCGGGCAGTTTTATTTTCAAAAAACTGTTAAAAGACTAGAAAAAAAATTTTCTAAAAGTTTTCAGTTTTGCAGTTAAAACTGAGGAGGTTTAAAGATGGCAGCTTTGGGACAAGCAGCAAGGTTAGGAATTGGAGCGTTTGAAAACTCAGCACCTGTAGAACTACGCCCCGATAGAACTGAAGCAGATGTGGCAGTGGTTATCCGGGCAGCTTACCGTCAGGTTTTGGGTAATGCATATCTCCTAGAAGGAGAGCGTTTGGAGAGTGCAGAATCACTTTTACAACAAGGTTTAATCTCGGTTCGGGGATTTGTGCAAGCTATTGCTCAATCGGAACTCTATCGGGATAAGTATTTCCACTCCAATTCACAAACTAGGTTTATCGAGTTAAATTATAAGCATTTATTGGGGCGTGCCCCAGAAGATGAGTCAGAGATTTCGTATCATGTTGAGCTTTATAACTCACAAGGTTACGAAGCTGAAATTAACTCCTACATTGACTCATTAGAATATCAAGAGAGTTTTGGCGAAAATATTGTACCCTACTATCGAGGCTTTAAAAGTCAGGTAGGACAGAAAAATGTTGGATTTAGCCGACTGTTCCAACTGTATCGGGGTTATGCGAATAGCGATCGCGCCCAAGGACAAAAACAAGGACGGCTAACCTGGGAAGTCGCTAAAAATCTAGCTTCACCCATTTATCCAGTCTCTACTGGAGCCTTAACCGGTCTTTCTACAGGTGGTCGTGGGGAAACATATCGCATCAGAGTGCTACAAGTAGCTTCCCCCAATTCAACTGTAGTGCGCCGTGGAACTGCGGAATTGATCGTACCCTACGAGCAACTGTCTAGTAAATTGCAGCAGTTGAATCGCAAAGGCAGTAGAGTTATTAGCATTACTGCCGTATAAATAGGACTGGGGCTAGGGACTGGGGGCTGGGGACTGGGGGCTGGGGACTGGGAAAGAGTTTTCCCAATGCCAAGTACCCTATCCCTAATCCCCAGTCCCTAATTACTAATTACAAAAGGAAAATTACCAATGGCTATTACAACAGCAGCGTCCCGTCTAGGAACGGAACCTTTTAGCGACCAATCTCCTGTAGAATTGCGTCCCAATGCAAGTAAAGAAGATATAGAGAGAGTAATTGTTGCTGTCTATCGTCAGGTGTTGGGCAACAACTATATATTGGCATCTGACCGCCTCGAAAGTGCTGAATCTATCCTGCGGGATGGAAAAAATACAGTGCAAGAGTTTGTGCGGCAAGTCGCTAAATCAGAACTGTACAAATCCAAGTTCTTTTACGACAATTTCCAAACTCGCGTTATCGAACTAAACTATAAACATCTGTTGGGTCGTGCCCCTTATGATGAGTCTGAAGTGGTCTATCACTTGGACTTGTACCAAAACAAGGGATATGAAGCCGACATCGATTCTTATATTGATTCGTCAGAGTATCAATCGAGCTTTGGTGAAAATATAGTGCCTTACTATCGCGGCTTCAAAACCCAAACAGGACAGAAAACTGTCGGATTTAGCCGGATATTCCAACTTTATCGCGGCTATGCAAGTAGCGATACTTCCCAACTCAAAGGCAAGTCCTCCCGTCTTGCTGCTGAACTAGGTCGCAATAGTGCATCTGTTGTTGTTCCTCCATCTGGTGCTTCTTCTGGTTTTTCATACGTTCCTTCCGAAAAAGGTGTTACCCCCAACAGCACTTTTGGTGGTGCAGGAACTTTTGGCAAAGAAGGCAGACTCTACCGCATTGAAGTAGCAGGTGTTTTTGGTGCCGGATATCCTAGCACACGCCGTGTTAATCAAGCAGTAATTATACCTTATGAAGAACTATCTAGTTACTTCCAGAGAGTGGTAAAACAAGGTGGTAAAATAGCTAGTGTGAAACCTCTTTAGGGGTCTTGAACATTTGTACTTGTTCAATTCTGCGGAGGGGCATCTCGTAGAATTAAAACAAAGCTCAGTTAATGTCCGACGGGATACCGGGAGTCGCTGAGAAGCCCATACTCTATGCAAGCATACAGTGTGGGAGTATGTCACTGTAATTTGTCAATAGTCATTAATCGATGACTAATGACTATTGAAAATTTGAAATTTAAAACTTGGAAGTGATTTATGCTTGGACAAATTAGTAGTAGTCGTAACTTCCGGTATGAAGTAGTCGGTTTGCGCCAAAGTGAAGAAACCGAGAAAATGAACTATCCCATTCGTTCTAGTGCCAGTGTCTTTATCACAGTGCCTGAGAGCCGGATGAATCAAGAAATGCAGCGAATTACTCGCTTGGGTGGCAAAATAGTCAGCATTCAACCATTAAACGCTGAGACGACAACAAATAACGAACAAAGCGATCATCCTTCTTCCTAATGAATTCCAGTCCACAGAAAATTGAAGATTTATCATCGACAGGTGATGTTGACGGTGGATCTTTAACAGTAGAACAAGCGATCGCTAATTTAGAAAGTGCGGATTTAGGCTTGCGCTTTTATGCTGCTTGGTGGTTGGGTAGGTTTCGGATAGGTGAACCAGCTGCGGTTACAAAATTGATCGCAGCTTTAGAGGATGAAGCCGACAGGACACCAGAAGGCGGATATCCTCTGAGACGGAACGCAGCTAGAGCTTTGGGGAAACTAAGCGATCGCCAAGCAGTATCACCTTTAATTGCATGTTTAGACTGCTCAGATTTTTATGTACGAGAAGCAGCAGCACAATCCTTAGAAATGTTAGGCGATCAGGTTTGTATTCCCGCCTTAATCAAGCTGTTAGTAGTAGGCTTACAGGGTGAGGAACTTATCTCAGAGCAGCCTGATTTATCTCAACCCTACGAGGCCATTTTAGAAGCCTTGGGAACCTTGAGGGCGACTGAAGTTATTCCTTTAGTAAAGCCATTTTTAGAGCATCCAATTGAATTGGTGCAATATGCAGCTGCGCGAGCTATGTATCAATTAACGCAAGAACCAGCTTATGGAGAACGGTTGGTAAAGGCTTTGGCGGGTGAGAGATTACAATTACGTCGGGCAGTGTTAGCAGATTTGGGAGCCATTGGATATTTACCCGCAGCAGATGCGATCGCACAGACTCTTGCTGAAAATAGCCTCAAGCTCATTTCTCTCAAAGGATTACTAGAACATCAAGTCAATTACACTACACCAAGCACTTTGTCAGAAGGTGCGATTAAAATCATTAATTTGATGGACTCGTTGTTGTAGTCATAAATTATAAAGAATAAGTTCTTATTAATACGTTACAAAAAATGTTTTTAAACCCCCTAACCCCATTGCAAAATCAGGGTTAGGGGATTTATGCATGATGTCAACTAGGGATAACTGAAGTTAGAATTAGCTGACAGCTAATTACTCATGAGAAATTGTTATGAATAACAGCGATCTTGCCCAAATATTAATCCGTGCTGTAGAAGAAGCGGACTCTTCAGAGCGCTTAATAGACGCAGTTCAAGATTTAGCAGCAGCACATCTAGAGGAATCTGTTCCGACTCTAATTGCAGCTTTGGGCTACAACAATCCAGGGGCGGCGGTGGCGGCGGTAGATGGACTAATTGCGATCGGGGAAGCCGCAGTATCACCACTATTGAAACTAATTGATGACTACAACTATGGTGCTAGGGCTTGGGCGCTTCGTGCCTTAGCGGGAATTGGCGATGTTCGAGCGCTGGATACCTTGTTTGAGGCAGCAAAAACCGATTTTTCCTTAAGTGTGCGGCGGGCTGCTACTAGAGGATTAGGCACTTTGCTCTGGCATCAATTACCGCCTGAGAAAGTAGAATCTGTTCAGACTCAGGTACTAGAGGCGCTATTACTGATTTCTAAAGATCCAGAATGGGTAGTGCGCTATGCAGCAGTGACGAGTTTAGAAACATTGGCCATTGCGATGCCTGCGGCGGTAAACAACCCAGTAAGTTTACCCGATCGAGCGTCACGAATTACAAATCAACTACAGCAAATGCTCGATACAGATGTTGATCTCGGAGTTCGTACCCGTGTCAAGTTTGCACAAGAAAAAATTCAGCAGCAACAACATCAAGAAGTCTTTGCACCAAAAAGAAAGCTACAAGAAACTGAAGTTGATGTGCCTCATCGTGGCGGCGGCAGACGTTAAGCAATTCAAAATTTATCGTAGAGAAGTCAATGGTGAGGCATTACAGCATTTAGAAGTATTGAAATGGGTGAAAGTTTAGCTGCTATTGATAACCTGAAATAGGAATCCAATAATATGGAAATTAAAAAAGAGGAAAGTAGAGCAAGCCTTTTTAAGGAGAGTCACCTTCGAGTTCAGCAATTTTCATCAAAAACCATATCTTTAACCAACGACTGAATTTCTGCCTGGATATTGCCACGGGCGCAGGGTTCGGCGAACTCTGACATTAAAGGCGTAAAGTAGATATGCGATCGCTGTAAAAATTGTTCTAAAACCTGCTGACGACCTGTGATATAGTCCTTCTCTAGAACCCAGCAATATTCCTGGCGAATAGCATGGGCGTATTCTTTATACTCCACTGAGTTAGCAGCCAAAATCGCTAAATCTGCATCAAGTAGAACTTGGCTATCATAGTCATTCAGCGCAGCTTGGTGATCTTTAGTGTTTAGAATCAGACGGGTGACAATAGTTATAATACTTTCTGGAATACCTAAATTACTTAGCAATTCAAAAGCATAGTCTGCGCTTCGTTCTTCATTATCTTGAGCTTTAGTATCATACACTACATCGTGAAACCAGGTAGCTAGTTGAACAGTAGCTAGGTTATTGGTGTAGCCTTGCAAAATCTGAACTGTGCTGAGGACGCGATCGATGTGTTTGAGTGTATGGTAGTAGCGATCGGGAGTAGAGTAAGCTACTACCAAGGAATTAAAGGCTTTTTCAGCCGCTATCTGGTCAACACCAAAGGGTTTGAGTGTGTGTTGCCAGTTAGAAAATAAAATATCCATAAAGTTTTCTGTAGGCATAGAGTGAGTATACCCATTCTTAGTATTGGAAAAAACAAGTACATCCTGTTAAAACAGCAGTAGAAGACTTGAGGTACAACCTCACCTTCTGACTCTGTTGGTATAAAGAGGGAGAATTTTCCCTTCCCACAAGCTAAAAGTAGGGGTGCGATCGCGCGAATATATTTACAATTTATAAATCAATGAAACTTTGGACGCTCAATCAAAATCTGGACAACGGAAGATTCATTATACAAAAAGTCCTTGGTGGCGGTGGTTATGGTGTCACTTATAGCGCCATAGAACAGCCTACAGGTAAAGTAGTCGTTATCAAAACCCTTAACCATATTCAACAAAGTAAAGAGGACTTTCAGCAGCGACAGGTAAAATTTGTCAATGAAGCGTTGCGGTTAGCCAGATGTACTCATACCCATATTGTCCAAGTCTATGAAGTTATCCAAGAAGATGGACTCTGGGGCATGGTGATGGAATATATTGATGGGGAAGATTTAGGCGCTTATGTTGAGCAGCATGGACAATTGTCGGAAGATGAAGCTTTACGCTTCATTGACCAAGTAGGTGAGGCTTTAGAATATGTCCACAAACAGGGATTTTTACATCGAGATATCAAACCCAATAATATTATTTTGCGCGGTGGCAAATCAGAAGCAGTTTTAATTGATTTTGGGTTAGCAAGAGAATATACAATTGGACAAGTGGGGAGCATGACTAATGAGAGAAGCAACGGTTATGCACCCATTGAACAGTATGAAAGACAAGGCAATTTTGGTCATTATACTGATGTTTATGCCTTAGCTGCAACGCTATATAGTTTGCTCACAAAAGAAGTGCCTTTTCCTGCAAATTTTAGAGATAAGGGCATACTTTTACCACCACCAAAACAATTTAATCCGCAAATTAGCGACAGGGTAAATGATGCGATTATGAAAGCGATGGCGTTGCAACCCCAAGAACGTCTACAGTCGGTGTTAGAGTTTCGAGAATTGTTGGGTAGTGCGAGCATCCAACCACACCAACAGCAAGGGCAACAGTTAATTGCAAATATCAAAGGTTTAGAATTACAATCCCAAGAGTTTCCGCAATTGTTGTCATCTCAACAATTGCTGGAGATAGATAAAGAAGAATCAGAAGAAACCATATTGTTAGTGTCGCCAAAGCAATTGAATCCTCAAATTAGCGATAGGCTAAAGGATGGAGTTCTTAAAAATATGCTATTGCAATTCCAAAAAAGTTTACAATCAGCACCAGAGTATAGAGAAAAATCGCCTGAGATTAAGTTAATTTCTGCTGTGAATATAGACTACACCCGACTGCGAGATTTACTAGCAGCCGGAGAGTGGAAAGAAGCCAATGAAGAGGCGACACGAGTGATGCTAGGAGTCCCTAAAAGAGAAAAGGAAGGCTGGTTTCGCCCTCAAGATATTGACAACTTTCCCTGTGAAGATATCCACACCATTAACAAATTATGGGTAAAATACAGCGACGGGCGTTTTGGTTTTTCGATACAAAAACGCATTCATCAAAGTATGGGTGGAACCAGAAACTACGATAAAAAAATCTGGGAAGCTTTTGCCCATCGCGTCGGTTGGAAAAAAAATGGAGAATGGATATTATACTCTAGACACCTTTGTACCTGGAATTTAAATGCACCTTATGGACACCTTCCCCTCCCTCATCACGGTTTTATGTGGGGTTGTGGGTGTTTTCTTTCCCATAAAGATTTGTAGAAGGATGTAGGTGGGCTACGTATGAATCAATATTGTTATATCTAATACATGTAAGTTATGATCGTGGGCATTAATTTTCTATTTTTCAGATGCCAGATAAAATCATCCTCACCGTCATTCAGGGACAATTATTAGGACAGCAATATATTTTTGACTACCGCACTAGCTGCATCATCGGCAGAAGTCCAGATTGTAATCCCCAGTTACCAGATGATGAGAATCATCGGGGTATCTCCCGCTATCACTGTCTACTGGATATCAACCCCCCTGATATTCGGGTGCGGGACTTTGGTAGTAAAAATGGCACTTATATTAACGGTAAAAACATCGGCCAACGTAAACGATATCAAACGGTCGAAGAAGCTGTAAATCTCCAGTTTCCAGAACATGACTTACAAGCAGGCGACGAAATAAATTTAGGTCACACTATCTTTAAAGTGAGTATTGAAGCATACCAGGAAGAGAAAAATCCGTCAAACCTCGTTGCTAACAATGTTCCTGTCAACGAGAACCCGGTACAACAACAGCCTTATTTCTGGGAAATCATCACCCACTTCCTAAAATTGGCTGAAGGTGGCGATCGCAATTTCAAAGCAATTAGTGGTTATAATCTTGTCAAACTACTCAGCAGTAGTGAATTTGGAGAAGTTTATTTAGCACAGCATAATCAGTCTGGCAAATTCATAGCCCTAAAGGTCATGTTACCAGCAGTGGCAGCAAATGAATTCGCTGTGCAGATGTTTCTCCGGGAGACGGAAAACACCAAGGCTTTGCAACATCCTCACGTAGTGCAACTTATGGATTGCGGCTACTCAGAAATCATCTTCTTTTTTACAATGGAGTATTGTGAGGGCGGTACTGTATGGGATTTTATGCAGCGACTGGGTGGGCGATTGTCTATTGATATTGCTGTACCGATTATTCTCCAAATTTTAGATGGTTTGCAATATGCCCACAATGTTGAAATTCCTTATGTCAAACTGGCTGATGGGAAGTTTGGCAAAGGTAAAGGTATAGTCCACCGCGACCTAAAACCGAGTAATATCTTCCTTACTAATATTGATGGAAAACTGGTTGCTAAAATCGGTGATTACGGTTTATCTAAGGCATTTGACTTAGCTGGTTTAAGCGGTCAAACTTTGACTGGGACTCAAGCTGGTACTCCCGTTTTTATGCCTCGACAGCAGGTGCTTAACTTTAAATATGCCCAGCCGGAGGTAGATATTTGGGCAGTTGCGGCTTGTCTCTACAATATGCTAACAGGTAGTTTCCCCCGCAACTTCACAGGCGATCCCTTTCTGGCAGTTTTACAAAATGAACCTATACCAATTCGGGAACGAGATGCGACAATTAGGCAACCACTAGCACAGGTGATTGATTTGGCCTTAGTTGATAAGCCAGAAATCCACTTTAAGAGTGCAGCAGAGTTTAAGCAGGCGTTGTTAAGTGCGTTGTCCTAATAGAGTTTAGGCAATACTTCTCGGTTAGCGCAATTAGTCGTTGGAGATCCCCCCAACCCCCCTTAAAAAGGGGGGCTTTTAACCCTCTTTTACCCCCTTTTTAAGGGGGTCGCCGTAGGCGGGGGGATCTGAATCTAGGACGACTCAACCCTTATCCGAGAAGTATTGAGAGTTTAGCGACTTCCAAATAAAAAAATATCCAACTATTTATTGTGGGGCGGGCAAGATGCCCACCCCACAAGATGGGATAATTTATAACTTGGAATTCATATAGGGACTTCCAAGTTATAAATTACAAATTAACAATTCAGCATCATGGTGACAGCTAAATGAAAGAGTCAAAATAGAAGACACAGGCTTTATAAAAAAAGCTTTGCCTAGATTAACGGAGTTTATTATCAGTGGTATTACAAGTACAAACAAGCACCTACGAAGCTAAAACCCAAGAAATTGCTAAACAACTTCTAGCAGCAACGTCCGAAAATCGTTCATTTTTGTCTTCCCTGCGGGATCAAATGCGCTGGGATGATAAATTACTAGCTTGGGCAATGAGTAATCCTGGGTTACGGGTGCAACTATTTCGCTTTATAGATACGCTACCTGCTTTGCACAGTAAATCAGAAATTGCCTCACATTTACAAGAATATTTAGGCGATGAGTCTGTAGAATTACCGACAGCTTTGAAGGGAATGCTAAACTTTGCTAACCCCGACTCTATGCCCGGACAAGTTGCTGCTACAACCGTTGGTACAGCTGTCGAAACTCTTGCTCATAAATATATTTCTGGGGAAAATATTAAACAAGTCATCAAAACAGTTGAACGACTGCGAAAAGAAAAAATGGCTTTCACCATCGATTTACTTGGTGAAGCGGTAATTACCGAAGCCGAAGCGCAGTCTTATCTAGAACGCTATCTAGAATTAATGCAACAATTGGTGGAAGCATCGAAGAATTGGGCAGTTATCCCGGCGATTGATGAGGCTGATGGTGAACCAATCCCAAAAGTTCAGGTTTCTGTTAAATTAACGGCGTTTTATTCCCAATTTGACCCTTTAGATGCTAAAGGTAGTGAGGAGCGAGTTAGCGATCGCATTCGGATTCTTTTACGTCGTGCTAAAGAGTTGGGCGCAGCTGTGCATTTTGATATGGAACAGTATGCTTATAAGGATATAACTCTCAGCATCCTGAAAAAACTCTTACTAGAAGAAGAATTTCGGCAACGCACAGATATCGGCATGACAATTCAAGCATATCTGCGTGATAGCGAGCAAGATACCAAAGACGTAATTTCTTGGTTGAAAGAACGCGGTTATCCTTTGACAATCCGCTTGGTGAAAGGCGCATATTGGGATCAAGAAACTATCAAAGCAGCCCAGAAGCATTGGCAACAGCCAGTTTACAACGATAAAGCGGCAACTGATGCTAACTTTGAAACCATCACTCAGTTATTGCTAGAAAATCATCAATATGTGTATTCTGCCATTGGTAGCCATAATGTGCGATCGCACTCTCGCGCCATTGCTATAGCTGAAAGTTTAAATGTCCCCCGCCGTCGGTTTGAATTACAAGTCCTCTACGGTATGGGTGATAAAGTTGCAAAAGCTTTGGTTGACAAGGGTTATCGAGTTAGAGTTTACTGTCCCTACGGTGAATTGTTGCCTGGAATGGCGTATTTAATTCGGCGTTTGTTGGAAAATACAGCGAATAGTTCTTTTTTACGCCAAAATCTCGAAAATCGACCAATTGAAGAGTTATTAGCACCGCCAATTGTCAAAGAAGAGAAGAAATCTTTAACTATTGACTCTCATTTCCTTGGTGCTGCTGATACAGATTATGCGGTGGAAGAGATAAGAACGAAAGCGGCGAAAGCTTTCCAAAGCGTTCGTCAACAATTGGGTAAAACTTATTTGCCGTTGATTAATGGGGAATATGTTAATCCGCCAGAATTTGTTGATTCTCTCAATCCTTCTAATTTTAGTGAAGTAGTTGGTAAAGTTGGGCTGATTAGTGTTGAACAGGCTGAACAGGCGATGCAAGCAGCCAAAGCAGCGTTTCCTGGATGGAGGAAAACACCCGCTAAACAACGCGCTGATATTTTGCGGAAAGCGGGTGATTTGATGGAACTCCGCCGCGCCGAACTTTCAGCTTGGATAGTTTTGGAAGTTGGGAAACCAGTTAAGGAAGCTGATGGAGAGGTTTCGGAAGCGATAGACTTTTGTCGATACTACGCTGATGAGATAGAACGGCTAGATAAAGGTGTTAATTATGACCTTGCTGGGGAAACTAATCGTTATATCTACCATCCACGGGGAATTGTTGTTGTAATTTCTCCCTGGAATTTTCCCCTTGCGATCGCTTGTGGAATGACTGTTGCAGCTTTGGCTTCAGGGAATTGCACTCTCCTCAAACCGGCGGAAACATCTTCTGTAATTGCAGCTAAACTCACAGAAGTCTTGGTAGATGCTGGTTTTCCTAAAGGTGTATTTCAATACGTGCCTGGTAAGGGTTCGCAAGTCGGCGCTTATTTGGTAAATCATCCAGATACTCATGTAATTGCTTTTACTGGTTCTCAAGAAGTAGGCTGTAGAATTTACGCAGAAGCGGCGATCCTGAAACCCGGACAAAAGCACATGAAACGGGTGATTGCGGAAATGGGTGGCAAGAATGCGATTATTGTCGACGAAAGTGCTGATTTAGACCAAGCTGTTGTAGGGGTAGTGCAGTCGGCATTTGGTTATAGCGGACAAAAATGTTCTGCTGCTTCCAGGGTGATTGTGCTGGAACCGATTTATGAAGCCTTTGTGCAACGGTTGGTAGAAGCGACAAAATCCTTGAATATTGGAGAAGCAGAGTTAGCTAGTACCCAAGTTGGGCCAGTAATTGATGCTAATGCCCGCGATCGCATCCGCGAGTATATTGAGAAGGGTAAGGCAGAAGCACAATTAGCTTTAGAATTACCAGCACCCGAACAAGGATATTTTATCGGCCCTGTGATTTTTAGTGAAGTCTCGCCAAATGCCGTAATTTCTCAGGAAGAAATTTTTGGCCCTGTGCTGGCGGTAATTCGGGTAAAAGATTTCCAGGAAGCCTTAGCAGTCGCCAACGGGACAAACTACGCCTTAACTGGCGGACTTTATTCTAGAACACCTTCGCACATTCAGCAGGCGCAGACAGAATTTGAAGTTGGGAATTTGTACATCAATCGCAATATTACCGGAGCGATCGTTGGACGGCAACCTTTTGGTGGATTCAAACTTTCTGGAGTGGGTTCTAAAGCCGGAGGCCCTGATTACCTCCTCCAATTCCTGGAACCACGCGCGGTAACAGAAAATATTCAGCGCCAAGGTTTTGCACCAATTGAAGGGGCAGATTAAACTACAAGAGTTAAGTCGCTTCTTTACGAGACGCTACGCGATCGCTCCAATTCAAAATTCAAAAAAGGTCAGTAGGGATTATAAGCTAAAAAACATTTAAGTCGCATAATCAAATTAAATCAAACTCTTGTGGGGTGGGCATCTTGCCCGCCCAGTTTATGCAAGTTAAATGCTGAATAGCTTACCTTAATATGCTTGGGTTAAGGCTTGATTCTCCTTAACCCTGAGCAAAATCATCACTAAGCCAAGCATAAGGTAAAATTTTCTCACTCATCTCATTCATCCTCCCCTACTAACGAAAGGACTGGATTTGGTAGAAAAATAGTGAAATGACTACCCTTTCCCAAAGTCGATGTAAAAGTCACATCTCCACCATGCAAACGTGCTAATTTGCGTGTAAAAGCTAACCCCAAGCCAGCGCCTTCATACTGCCGATTTAAGCGACTGTCAAGCTGTTTAAACGGTTCAAATAGAAATTGAAACTGACTTGAGTCTATACCAATTCCAGTATCTGAAACTGTGAAAGTTATTCCTTGCGGTACTTTTTTGACTACTAGTGATACGTTCCCGGCTGGGGTAAATTTAATGGCGTTGATAAGCAGATTGAGTAACATTTGCTTGATGCGCCGCTCATCAGCAATACAAATATTCTCTTGTAGATCAATTTCACAGGTGAGTTGTAAACCCTTTTCTGAGGCGCGATCGCGCACTGTCCAGATGGCATAATTACATAAATCTGACACTGGTAAAGGTGACAAGAATAATTCCTCTTTACCTGCTTCTACCTTAGATAAATCAAGAATATCGTTAATCAGTGCCAACAAATGCTCACCACTACTATATATACAACTTACATATTCGGTTTGCTTTTCATTTAGAGAGCCAACTATTTCTTGTTGCAGCAACTGTGACAACCCCATAATCGTATTTAGAGGCGTTCGTAGTTCGTGACTCATAGTTGTTAAAAATTCACTTTTTGCCCGACTAGCAACTTCTGGTGCTTCTTGAGAAGCACGCAGTTTCAACTCTGTTTCCTTGCGTTCAGTAATATCTTCAATCATCGCTAGAAAAAACTCAGGTTCACCATTGCTGTCTGGTATAACAGAAACAGAGATGTGAGTCCAAACTAAACTACCACTTTGGTGTAGGCAGCGTCTTTCCATTTCAAGGCGATGCCTCTCGACAAACGGTTCCTGATGTTTGGAGGGTTGGAATCCAAACCTTGAAGTTGTCGCTGAATTTGTCCGAATTCCTGACATCAGTTGTTTGTAAAGTTTTAAATCTCCCTTTTCTATCGAAATGTAATCTGTAAAGGTCTTATTGTATAATTCTTCTCGGCTATATCCCAAAATATCGCACAGTACTGGATTGGCATCGACTATCTTTGCTTTCATATCTATAAGTCCAATACCAATAGAAGAACGCTCAAAAATCGCTCGAAATTGCGCCTCACTTTGTCGCAGTGCTTCCTGCACAATATTTCGCTCGTTTGCTTCTATAGCCAGGGTAACAAAATCTGCAATTGAGCCAGCAAAAGTTTCTTCTTCTAAAGTCCATTGGCGAATATCACCAATGTGTTCGTGACACACAACACCTACTAAACGATCCTCTAGCCAAATCGGTGTATCTAGCAGGGATGTGATGCCCAAAACAGAAAGATAAGACTCGGATAATTCTTGGGTTCTTATATCGTTTCTGGCATCATCTACGGCAATGGTGCGTTCCTCTTCTAAAGCCTGGAAATAAGCTGGATAATTTTCTTGTGAAAGCGAGTTACCAAAGCTATGCTCCTTGGCACTTACATCATATAAATTGATACATTCAATTTTTGAATGTTCTTCATTATATAACCACACCCCGACTCGCTTTACTAAGAGCGTCTGAGCAGCAGTTTCTGTAATCTCTCTTAATACTGCATTGAGATTACCTTGTTGAAATGTCTTGCTTCTGGCCAACTTTACTAGTGTCTGGCTTTGTTTTCGCCGACTATTTTCTCTGATTTGTAAAGCCTCTTGGGCCTGCTTTTGCTCTGTAATATCTCTAGCTGACACCACCTGCATTACTTGACCTCAAAAAGAAATAATTTTGCTTTAAAGTTCTACGTAAAAGTTAGAAGTATATTTGTATAATTACAATTACTGCATGGTGCTTTTCATAACCGGAAAATTTATTCTTTTCAATCAAATATTCTGATTCTGAATAATGAGTTATAAACTAGATTTGGCTATAGCAATCCTAAATCATTTCTGAGAGAGAAGATGCCATACTTCTTTTAAAAGTAGGGGATCTGTGACTTTCAATCCTCGGAAATCAAATAGGATTGCCATCATAACTTCTAATACTTCAAATTAGTGATTTTTGCTAGGGGGTAGTTAGCATTTGGAATAAATTTTACCTACGTAATCATACCATAGTAATCGCACTAAATCAAACTTGATTTGACTTGGTTAAACCTCAAGTTCTGGAGTTTGCTCACAGATAATAACTATCACTACCCAAATGCCGTTGATTCTCCTAGAGAAAGATACTTAATGAGTCAAATTTTGCGAATATTAAGGTAATGCCAGCTTTTATGGAGGTGGAGCGATGACGGATAGTAATTTGAGAATTGTTTCTCTGATTCCCGGTGGAACAGAGATTTTAGCGGCACTAGGGTTGGTTAATGCTATTGTGGGGCGATCGCACGAATGCGATTATCCTCCAGAAATCCTCAATCGCCCCATTTGTACCCAAGCACGCTTAAATTCCAATGCTTCTAGTAGCCAAATTCACAATGATGTGAACAATTTATTGCAATCTGCTCTCAGTATTTATGAAATCAAAACAGATATTTTAGAGCAGTTGCAGCCTACCCACATTCTCACTCAAGACCAGTGCGATGTTTGTGCTGTCAGTTTACACGATGTTGAAAAGGCAGTTGCTACACTTATTGACAGTAAACCGCAGATTATTTCTTTACAACCCAATATTCTCAAAGATGTTTGGGCTGATATTGAGCGAGTTGGTAATACCTTCAAGGTAGACTCTGTAAAAGTCTTAGAAAATTTAGAAGCTCGTGTAAAAATTTGTCAGCAAAGAATCCAAGGACTTTCTTTACATGAACAGCCTACTGTCGCCTGTATTGAGTGGACTGATCCTTTGATGGTCGCTGCTAATTGGATTCCTGAATTAGTTAACTTAGCAGGAGGACATTCTCTATTTTGTGTTACAGGTCAGCCTTCTCCTATTTTGCCGTGGGAGACACTATTAACAACTAATCCAGATGTAATTGTTTTTATGCCTTGTGGTTTTGATTTAAATCGCACTCGCCAAGAAGCTAAGTTGTTAACTCAACGTCCAGAGTGGGAAAAACTGCACGCTACGCAAGCTGGTAGGGTGTACATTACTGATGGCAATTCTTATTTTAATCGTCCAGGGCCGAGACTGGTAGATTCTCTAGAAATCTTGGCAGAAATTTTGCATCCAGAAATTTTTCAATACGGTTATAAAGGAACAGCTTGGGAACTTGTTTAAGGAAGAATTCCGAACTCAGGAGTCAGAATGGGCTAAACGCCCCGCTAGCGCTAACAGTATGAATTGGAATCAGATGGCGTTATAGTTTCATCGCTTGCTCGGTCAAGTATTCTGAATTATCTCTTTTGATTCCTTTTTATGGTGTTGGTTCAGAATCTGTAGATGGTTCATTGTTAAATAACAGCAGGCGTGCAGCGAGGATGGCAAATCCGATAGCAGCGATCGCTTTTAACAAGCGTGTGGGTAATAATTCAGCTACTGCACCCCCTGCTAACGCTCCCAATAGGCTTGTCAACAGCAATGCGCCTGCTGAACCAAAAAATACTGCACGTGGAGAATTAGAACGCCCTGAAAGTGCGATCGCTGCTAGCTGACTTTTGTCACCCAATTCTGATAAAAAAACTGTAATAAAGCTCAGTCCTAAAAGATGCCAATCCATATTATTTCAGGGGGAATGGGGAATAGGGGAGTTTTTCTAATGACAAATGACAAATAACTAATGACTAGTAAATACATCCCAAAACAACATTAGGGAAATCACCAACAACATCACGCCTGCTGATTTTTCTACAGTTTTTGGGCTGAGTCGGCTGGATATCCAACTACCTAAAAGCACACCTAATAAGCTGGTGGTTATCAGTGCCGCCGCCGATCCGATAAATACCATCCACGGCGAATGAGATTGTGCGCTCATTAACAGAGTGGATAGCTGAGTTTTATCTCCAATTTCTGCTAGAAAAATTGTTACAAAAGTTGTACCAAAGACTACTAACACTGATTCCTGCTTTTGAGGGTTCTCGGCAACTAATGGCTGAACTGGCTGGGCGATCGCAGGAGTTAGGCTAAAATCATTGCTGTCTTTAAGTTCTAGCTCGATGTCAGTCTGAGGTATGCCAGAAATCTCCAAAGGTGCAGAGTCAAGTTTCACAGGCAGTAGTTTTGGTTGCTAGATTGTTTTCATATTTCTATCATATTCTCAGATTTTTGTAATAAATTGCAACTACATAAATAAAGACAAAAAAATTATGGGGTGTCTTTGTGTGCTTGCATCCTGCTTACAGCCCAATAGCTTTATCGAAGCGTAGAATTTCTAAGCTGTGATCGCCGTATACTCCTTCTATTTGCTGACGACAGCAGTCAATAGCAAAATCGTTGACTTCTTCGGGTTCAACCCCATACATATCTTGAAAAACTTCTGATTCCACGCGGCAGAAACGAGGACGATCTTCGTAGATGCGACATTCTCGCGTGGTGTGGTCGAAATTAACGCACCATCCATTTTCACCTACCATACTGAGGTAGAGTTCTAGTTCTGGTGGAGAGAGATACTCATCTAAATCTGGACGATCTGCTGGATCGAGATTACAGCAGGCTCCACATTGCTTTACACATTGCCAGGTTGACATTTTTAATTAGGGCATGGGGCATGGGGCATGGGGCATGAGTAAGAAGAATTAATAATCAATGCCCAATGCCCTATTTTACTTTTTTATGTCTTTTCTTATAATTTTGTTAAGTAAATTAAATCCAGTAGGCCATAGACAGATATGATCGATTGCGGGTTTTGTAACTAAGTTATTGAATTTTTTAAGACAATTGGGAGGAGAAAGGGAAAAATGTTTGACGCTGTATCTGACTTGTTTAACGCTTTTACCAGTATCAATTGGGAAGTTATTTTCCAATTGCTATCCGTGGCGCTGATTGTGATTGCTGGGCCAGTAGTAATCTTTTTGTTGGCATTTCGCAACGGCAACCTATAAGATTTCTGAGTGCTGATTAAGAGTTAGGAGTGAGGAATAAAATTTAATTCTCAACTCATAACTCATAAATCAGCACTCACAGTTACAAGTGATAAGTTAACTTCTAACTCTTAACTGATAACGCCTGAAGTGCAGCTTGAATAATACTGTCATACTGTGGCTGAGAAATGTCAACTTCTTTGGCGTTTTGACGATTAGTGCCTAGTAGACCGATTATATGTCCTGGCTGCATGACTAACACCTGGCCTTCAGGATTTTTAATTCTTAATTCTGCCCCAATACCGTTTTTATAGAAACCACAGGTATACTGTCGCTGATTGTAGTTAAAGTTTGCACTTGAGGGGATAGGTGGGGAAGCACAAAATTGTTGAAGCTGAATTGGCAATCTGACACCGATTAACTCTAGCTCGATGGTGGTGTTACCGTTAAAATAATTTTCTCGCAGTTTGTAAGCTACATCCACTCGCGCTGGTAAGCGGAAGTAGTCGCCCCAACGCCAAGCGATCGCTTTAATTCTATACTCCTGATTATCAATAGTTTGGGCAATTGTCAGTTTGATGTGACCTTTACCAACGATTTTTTGCTCAACCACTTGAACATTAGGTGTCCAGAAAACTGGATCTGGGTTATCCATACCGCAGGGGTGGAGAGCATTAAGCTGTTGGTAAAGCTGCTGATTGAGCCGATCGAGGTTGACTTCGGCATCAATTTTGAGCAGAGGTTTGAGATGCTGCGGTTCAAGACACTGGTTAGCAAACTCAATCAAACGCGATCGCAACACCTGTAAATTCTCTGCTGGTAGAGAGAATCCCCCGGCGGCTTTGTGTCCGCCAAATTTGCCTAGTAAATCGTGACAATATTCCAAAGCTTCAAATACATGAAACTCTGGAATTGAGCGTGCTGAACCGCGTATATGTTTATCATCTTCATAAGTACCGATGAATACAGGTACACCGTAGCGTTCTACTAAGCGGGAGGCGACAATGCCAATAACGCCGTGATGCCAATTGGGTTGAACAACAATTAATACCCGGTCTTGTTGTAGAGATGTAACATATTCTGCTTCTACATAAGCGATCGCTTCTTGTTCAATTTGCTGACACATCTCCTGGCGACTGGCATTTATTTGTTCGCACTGCATTGCTCTTTCCAGCGCCACCCCCATATCATCTGTAGTCAGCAATTCAATCACAGTTTGGGGATTACCAATTCGACCGATAGCATTAATTCGTGGCCCCAGGCGAAACCCAATATCTTCAGGCTTTAGCGATTTTGGATTTTGGATTTTGGATTTTGGATTGGCAATTTTCTCTTCTGCTCCCCTGCTCCCCTGCTCCCCTGCTCCCTGCTCTCTCGCCTGTACGCCACCTACCTGAATTAACGCCTGTATCCCAGCTAAGTTGGATTTGGGTAAATGCTGTAAACCACGTTTCACCCAACGACGATTTACACCAGTTAAGGGGGCTAAATCTGCGATCGTTCCGAGTGTAAACAGTGCTAGCATCGGCTGGATCAAGCCCTTAGTCTCCCCTAGCTGTTGTGCTAAAGACACTGCCAAAATGTAGGCAACACCAACACCAGCAACACCCCGATAAGGTGAGGATTCGGCTATTAGTTTAGGGTTGAGGATAGCGTTAGCTGGTGGTAATTTTTGGGGGATATCGTGATGATCGGTGATAATCACTGCTAAACCAAGTTCTCTAGCTCTAGCGACTGGTTCAAACGCAGAGATGCCATTATCTACAGTCAGAATTAACCCTACGCCTTCACTGTGGAATTCTTCAACTATGCGTTTATTGATACCGTAGCCTTCGTGCATCCGGCTGGGAATAGCATAATCTACCTGTGCGCCTAAAGTGCGGAGACTACGTAAAAGTAGAGCCGTGCTAGTCATTCCATCAGCATCGTAGTCACCACAAATAGCAATTTTTGTTTGAGAAGCGATCGCATTTTGCAACAACTCCAAACTAATTGCCAAATCTGGGAAATCTTCTAACGGCGAAGGTAAAACTAAAGACTCTGGATTTAAAAATGCTTGTGCCTGTTCTGGTGTTTCGATCCCCCGATTAATCAATAACTGGCTGATAATGGGTGAAAGATTTGTCAAAGCTGCCAGATTTTGGGCAAATTCTGGTTTTTGCGGATAAATCTGCCAGCGCTGATCGGGTAAGCGTCGGCGAGGCTTTGATACTTCAGATACAGGTCGGTCTAGCACAATAAAAGTTAGGATGTATATTGACTAATTAATTGTCGTTTTTATATTTGACAAAAATTTAGCTGTGAACTTTCATAACGAAAAATTAACTGTCCCTTGCCGTTTTGCTAGATAGTAACTTATCAAAAGTTAGTGAGCTAGGATAATTGAAGAGAGTTAAATTAGCTCTCATTTACAGAAAATGCATAGTTACCATCTGGAAATCGGATAACTGGAATCCAAAAAGGTACTCCATCCTAGCCTCTAGGAGGATCAATTTTTCCATTAATTCGAGTCATTAGTAATGTAGGATAATCGCGGTTAATTCTATACGGAGCGTTTCCAGTATTGCCAGGTAAAACAGCTCCTATTTGAGAATAGTTCCTGTCCGCACTTTTCCCAATATCTGCTGATCGATTAACGATAACTAATGTACCAATGTTTTGATATCTTTGTTGATCTCGGAGGGCAGAAACGGCTTGCCTAATCAAATCATCATTCCAAGCACCACTTGAGCCAGGTGTTTTGTACTGAAAATTCAGAACCTCTAAAAGCTCATCAATTGTTACTGTATATGGTTGTTGCTGATTAGAATATCTAGAAATAGACAGTAGATTATCAAGTTCTTGGGTTTGATTACCCAAAATATGAGGTTCAGATATTGGTAATGACGGAAAATACTGCTTTCCTCCTTGATAAGTGATTCGATTTGTATTCTCATTTAATACATTACGGCGAGTCGGTTTAATTCCTCTTGCCATCAAAGGAATAAGCTGAATAGGTAAATGAGTTGCTTGGCACTGTTCTCTAACTAAATCATCACTCTCATGAATGTCAACAAATCTTTGAGCTAGATGAGTTGGCAAGTAAATACGAATAGCTGCTAATTCATTTCGACGATATCCATACATTCTCGCGTGCTGTAAAACTGTATCCATTTGTGGTTGTTGAGCATCTCTACCGTAGTAAGTAACTAGAAGATTCTTGACAGTGACACCGCGACCTATTTTTGTACCACCTATATAGAGGGTATGTCTTCGTGCTGGATTAGGTCTAATTCCTTCACCAGTAACAGAGTTAATTTCTATGACTTCTGTAGAGGTAATTCGTCTTGCCGTTTCTGCTAAAACATCATTGAATGGTGGAACATTCGCAAAACTTTGTTGTAAATTATCATAAGCATTTTGTAATTGTGTTCTGAGAATAGGAGACACACCCGTTATTGGATTATTAGGATTTTGTCTCAGATAGTTCGTCAATTCATTCTTAAAGTTATCAACTAATACTGCTGCTAAATGATGATCTGCCTGTCTAAAACTAGTATGGAGTAAATAGGTGTATTTTTTAGAATTTCCCTGTATTCTTAAAATTGCTGACCCTAGAAAAAATACCAGCATTGATTGTATAACAGTATCAGGAATACGGTTGCTAGTCTGTAACCTATCAAGCTCAATGTCAGGTACTAGACGAATATGGCCTGAATTATTAAAGTTATTGCTACCAAAAAAGTAGTTACCACCCACATAACCTGTACCTGGTGTGGTGATAACGACAAAATCGGGTCTGAAAGCACTTTGACTATCTTGTAATAGTAATGCTTGAGGAGTAGCGGTAGTTTGCAAGTATGTATGAGAATTCAGATAATTTCTTAAATCAACAATTGCTCTATTTACTGAACTTGTAGGTTTGTTTTGATCATTAATATTCGTATCTAAACTAGCTTGATCGGCCTCATCATCAATGATAATAACTGGTTGGTTTTCCCAGTTTGATAGCTGGACGATATTTAAAGCTTCTCGCAAACGACGTGGATCTTTAGGACAAACTAAAGCTAGTGGTAAACCATGAGTAGTTCTTGAAGTTTGTCTAATTTCTGTCTTACCAAAAACTTGAAAACTATCTAATGCCCCTTTTATTCTTTCAAGCGTTTGCTCATAGATGTCATTTAGATTGGATGTCATTACTACAAAATTATTGAAACCATTATCTGCGGCTAAAGCCATCGTTGTCAGAATAATCGATGTTTTACCACTTTGTATGTGACCATAAATTAATCCCTTAACAGAGCCATTTTCTGTTGGCTCTAAACATCTTTCTAATACTTCAGATGCAGTTTGAACAATTTGCTCAAAATCATCGTATGAGATATTTTCTTCATCATTTAAATACTCTCGAAGATTAGTAACATTATCTCCATTAACTGTATTTATATGTGCCATAGTTTTTCATCCTTAATCTGTTAAAATATCAAAAACAAAATTATAGTTTTAGTATGTATTGTGCTATTTGAAGCGTTAAAAGAAAACTGACAGTATTAGCTAACTGCTGTTGCTTGTGCATTATACCTAAAGTTTTAGAATTATCTGTATTACCGCAAAAACTAAACCAATCAGGAAGAGACTGTAGACGACTAGCTTCTCGCAATGATAATCCTCTATTTTGCTCTGGATGAATTATCATACTTTTGCGATAATTGCCAATTGTGATTGAAGGTTCATCCCACTTTAATCGCTTGTAGATATTACTATGGGTATTTTCTATATCAGAATAGTTAGTCATCATGTGTCGAATATTTTGCCAGTTGCCACCAGCCGGAATATGTCTATACCTATCAATTACATAATCCGCTTGTTTTGAAATAATGTGACCTTCTATAGTACCTAAAGTTGCCATTTGGCGCATTTGTTGCAAAAACGGATTCGAGCTTAATTGTTCCTGTGTAGGTTCGTCGTACTCCTGAATAACTCGGTGTTCTCCATTGTCAACTACAGGCAGATCAGAAATTGCTTCTTTGACTGTCACATAGTTATATTTACCCATTGCTCCATGTGTAGGTAACGGAAATGCTCCCCATTCACCAAAATGATCAGATGTATAACCTAAATCTTGGTGCAATGCCAATAAAAAAAATCTATTCCGGTGTTGTGGAACTCCATACCAAGCAGCATCTAGAACTGCGGGAAAAAGAACATACCCAGCATCCGTAAATTTTCTTGCAATATAATCAACTACCGTCAATTTGCGCTTATTCTTACTTTTATGAGAACGAGGTGTCCATAGAATACCTTGCACATTTTCCAAAAGAATTGCTTTTGGTGCTAGTTCTAAAGAACATTCAATAAAATATTCGACAAGTTGATTATAAGTATTCTTAGCATCCCAATTGCTTCGATTGGATTGTGAAAAGCCTTGGCAAGGTGTTCCACCAATAACAATATCGACACCATCTGCTTTTTTGACGGCTTCATGTACAAGTTGAAAATCGTGTTTTTTGGTTAAATCGATAGGAATAAAATCAGAAGGTATACTGTCTTCAATCCTGTTGTTTGAGCTATTATAAAAACATTTATAATTAGTTTCGAGACTTTTTAAAAAAATTGGGTTAATTTCGGCAGAATTTATAATTCTAAAGCCTTTTGTTTTATCATTAGCCATCAGAAATCCAACGCCCATTCCACCTGCCCCCGCGAAAAGCTCCACAACACGCACATCATTTCTGGATGCTGTAAGCGCACCATGTAAAGCAGTATCTTCAAAGATAGGAGACAAAGAGCTATTAAGTTCTTGATCTTGTTCTTTAGATAATTTGATATTAGCTCTGTAACGAACTCTTGAACCTGGATTGCAAGCTGGCTTGATCATGAAATATCTGTTGTAAAACAAAGAATTAAATTATAAGACAATACGGTTCACTTAAGGATTTTCGGTACTGATTTTAGACCTGTAAAGACGCAAAATTTCGCGTCTCTACCAAGGATTTTGGGCTTAACTGAACAGTCTTGTCCTATATAAGGCAGTAGTGCGTCACTGATGACACATAGTTAGTCTATGTACATAGGAGTTTTGAACTAAAGGTTATTTCATAACTCATAACTAATAACACTCTTTGCGATCTAAAGCACGTTGATTCTACCATCATCCATAATATATAACGAGCGATCGCCTGGAGAGCGCCAAGTCGGACGGAGTTCTAGCCGCAATGTGCCAAAGTTAGGTTTCGAGACAATTGCTTGTAGTGATAAACCTTTTTCGCTCCAAAATATCAAAGATGTATTTGGCTCCGTACCCTCTATTTGTTCTAAACTTAATTTTTGCCCTGGACTTAAGGAAATTGCGTCAGTCCCAGAGGGTTTTTGGATTTTAATCAGGTTGGGTGTGCTATTTACAACTTCAACCCGGATGTGTTGCCCAGGTGTAAACTGAATTGGGTGCGACCCACACTTAGAGGCACAAGTTCGAGCTAAAGTATTACTGGGATTATTGATTGATGCAACTAGAATAGTAGCTGCAACTAAAGCAAATGACAAAGGCTTAAACATAATACACAGTATAAGTACTAAACACAAATACTACCTTTATTTGGTACTATCAAGCCTCAGTATATTTTACAGAATTACTTTGGTAATTCCCAGTTATTAAATTACTAATAGGACTTACGCAAAAACCCTCTCAAACTCTCATTCCTCCGTGATCTCTGCGCCCTCTGTAGTTCGTTTTCCGTTACCCGTGCGTAAGTCCTAACTAATTACGAATTATTTGTTATAAACATCTCCTCTCGCACCAATAGCGTAAATTTCGATATCTCTGGAATCAATATCGACTGTAAAAATAATTCTGTTTTTACCTATACGTAGTCTGTAAAATCCCTCCCAATCACCTTTCATCTTTTTGATATCTAGTTCTGTAAACGGGATAATGCCTTGATCTTCGACAGCAATAACAATTCGCTTTATTTGCTCCCGAATATTTTCGACATCTTCGGGATTTGCTTTTTCTAAAAATTTAATCGCTTTTTTGCGAAATTTTATTGCCATATCTTACCCAATTGGTCATATCAATTAGTTCATCCTCAGCATCATCTGAAGGTATACCAAATTCGACTTCAAGTTCGCGTTGCTCACCATCATTTATGTAAGGAATGAGAATTTGGCAAAGGCGAAGTCTTTCTTCTTGCAGAACTTCACGCATAGTTTCTTTAATCAATGCTTTTAATTCTTGAATTTCCACTGTATGCCGTTTATTTATGGTTATATGTATATATATTAGCTAGTCTCAGCTTGTACGGGTGGGAATTTATGCGAAAATAGGAAGCCTACAAAAGTTCGGGGAGGTTTTCCAAACAATAGCTCCTTTGCAAGTTATTTATATACAGTAGTATAAATTCCAGTAGACAGAAGTATTTTGTAAGGGGACATTGAGTTGACTAGATTTAGATGAAAGGGAAAGGTTTTGATAATAGTCGCTCACAACTGAACTCAGTTTTTACCTCTCCCCTCCTACTATGATGGCTCTTTAACCAAAGCGTCCACTGATATAATCTTCAGCTTCTTTGGTTTGAGGAGAACTGAACATTTGGGCTGTAGGATTAAACTCAACTAATTTTCCGCGACGTTTGCCATATTCGTCAATTTCTGTATTGAAGAAAGCTGTGAAATCTGCCACTCTGGAAGCTTGCTGCATATTGTGTGTCACCATGATAATGGTGTATTGCTGCTTCAGTTCTAGGCAGAGTTCTTCTACTTGACGGCTAGAAATCGGGTCGAGAGCAGAACATGGTTCATCCATCAATAATACATCTGGCTTCATGGCGATCGCACGAGCAATGCAAAGTCGTTGCTGTTGTCCGCCAGATAATGCAGTTCCCTTCTCTTTGAGTTTGTCTTTGACTTCATCCCAAATAGCAGCACGTCTGAGGGAATCTTCCACCAATTCATCAATATTGCCTTTGTAACCGTTAGAACGCGGCCCAAAGGAAATATTTTCGTATATTGACTTGGGAAAAGGATTCGGCCTTTGAAAAACCATTCCGACTTGGCGGCGTAACTTTACAGAGTTTATCTTAGGATCGTAAATATTGCGATCGCGATAATTCAGTCTACCTTCAACCTTCGCTCCAGGAATTAAATCATTCATCCGGTTGAAGCAACGCAGTAAGGTACTTTTACCACATCCTGAAGGGCCAATAAAAGCAATAATTTGTTTTTCAGGAATCTTTAAGTAAACATCTAGAAGTGCCAAAGATCCACCATATAAGACCTTCACACCTTCAACATTGAAGACACTCTTCTCTTGGTCAATTGTGGCGCTATCTGATTGACTTCTACTGTTGCTATAAGTCATTTTGCGTATCTCCTAATAACCGGGAATCTATTTAATTAGATATTTAATTACCTAACTAATTGAGAAGCGTTGTCGAATATAAATTGCAACACCATTTAAAACTAAAATTAAGGCTAACAACGCAATAATTGTTGCTGCTGCTGCACTAGCAAAACCTGGTTCAGGACGAGTAATGTAACTGTAAATTTGAATGGGTAATGCCATAAATCTCTGGAACAAACCAGGGTTAAAGGTGAGAAAACCCACAGCACCTACAACAATTAGAGACGCTGCATCACCAATTGCACGGGATACAGAGATAATCACACCTGTCAAAATACCAGGAACAGCATAGGGGATGACATGATTGCTGATAGTTCGCCATTTTGTGACACCTAATCCGTAAGAAGCATTTCTTAGGGAATCTGGGACAGCACGAATTGCTTCTCTAGCTGTCACAATAATTACTGGTAAAGACAGCAAAGATAAAGTCAATGCACCAGAAATCAAAGCGGGGCCAAACCCAAGTAAATAATTGAAAACCCCTAAACCCAGCAATCCATAGACAATAGAAGGCACACCCGCCAGATTACTGATATTAATCTCAATAATCGCTGTCCACCAAGCTTTAGGTGCATACTCTTCTAGATATAAAGCTGCTCCGACACCAATGGGAACAGTGACTAAAATCACAACCAGCCCTAAAAGAATGCTGCTGATAATTGCAGGTCGGATACCACCTTGTTCAGGAAAACGAGAAGGAGTTTCCGTAAGAAAACCGGGTGACAAAAATCTTCCTAATCCGTCTCGAAAAATATCAAAAAGTAGCAACGCTAGGACAAATAAACCAATCAGCAATCCTAACAAAAAAAGTACTTCAAATACTTTCCCTAATCTCTCCCTACTTTCAACATTATCGGTAAATTCTGCCGCAGAATCTAGAGAATCATCTTGTTGATAACTTGTAGTCATATATATCTATTTAATCGTATTTTTCTTTAAAGCGATTAGCAATCCAGTAACTAACAATATTCAAAGCAAGGGTAAGTAGAAACAGAACAGCGCCTACAGCATATAATGTCTTGAAATTGAGACTACCACGCGGACTATCTCCACCAGAAATTTGTGCCATATAAGCTGTCATTGTTTCTACTGATTCCGCAAAGTTAATAGTTAGTCTTGGTTGTTGTCCGGCGGCGATGAGGACAGTCATTGTTTCACCCACAGCGCGAGAAATACCCAAAATAATCGAGGCTATAATTCCAGAAAGTGCGGCTGGTAGAACTACTTTAAAAATGGTTTCCAGTTTAGTTATACCTATAGCATAAGCTCCTTCTCGCAAAGAACGTGGAACTGCTTTAATAGCATCTAAGCTGATAGAACCAACAGTAGGAGTAATCATTACCCCCATCATTAACCCCGCACTCAAAGCGTTGAATATTTCCAGAGGGATCGCATTTCGCAGCAATGGTGTAAGGAACAAAAGCGCAAAGTAACCATATACTACCGTGGGTATTCCTGCCAAAAGTTCCACTGCTGGACGTAAAATTGCTGCCACTTTGGGTTGAGCATATTCACTCAAATAAATAGCAGAAGATAAACCCAAAGGAATAGCAACCGCCATAGCAATAGCTGTAGTCAATAAAGTGCCATTAATCAAAGGCCAAACGCCAAAATGTTTATTAGCAAATAGAGGTGTCCATTTAGTATCAAGAAAGAATTGGGCAAAAGAGACTTCTTGGAAAAAACTGAATGTCTCCTGAAAGATAATTATGACAATACCAAAGGTAGTCAAAACCGAAACTAAAGCACAAGCAAATAAAATTGCTGCAACAATCTTTTCTGATATATCTTCAGAAGCATTTTTATCCAGTGATTGTCTGGATAGTAGATAAGGATCGTCTGGATAATTAGTATTTTGCATAAACAGTTATTTTTTAACTACAACAAGACTATAATGACTCAGACTTTATTTAAATAAAGTTTGTGATTGGTTCACCCGGTTTTGCTTTTTTAAACTTTGTCCCAGTTTCACCAGTAGCAAATTTTCGTTTTACCTTGATGTAAGCTTCATCAGGTAGCGCTACATAACCAACACTATCTACCCACTTCCAAGAATTTTCTAAATAAAAATCTACAAATTCTTTGACTGCTGGCTTGGTATCTAAAGACTTTTTACTGACATAGATAAACAGAGGACGAGACAAAGGTGTATAGATATTTTTAATTACATTATCTACTGGCACTGGTTTTTCACACTTTCCTGTAGGACTTTCTACAGCAACTAGATTCAGTTTTTCTTGATTTTGAATATAGTAAGATATCCCCACATAACCCAAAGCTGTTGCATCGCCTGACACTCCTTGTACGAGAAGGTTTTGATTCTGAGTAGCAGTGTAGTCTGTACGGCCATTCTTGGCTTTGCCAGTTACAGCTTGAGTCATATAATCGAATGTTCCGGTATCAGAAGATGGAGCATACAACTTCAGGTTTTCGTTAGGAAATTTGGAATTCACTTGATTCCATTTCAATATTTTACCGTCTGATTTTCCACCCCAAATTTTACCTAGTTCCTTAATAGTTAGACATTTTGCAAAGTTATTTTTGCGGTTGGCAATCACAGCAATACCATCTAAAGCTATAGGCAACTCAACAAATTTAATATTCTTACTTTTACATTTTTTTATTTCTTCATCTCTAATAGTACGAGAAGCACCAGCTATATCAATATCGCCATTACAAAACTTACTGAAACCACCACCAGTACCACTTGAGGCAACGCTTACTTTCGCTTCAGGTTTGACTTTACCGTATTCTTCTGCAACTGCTAAAGAAATAGTAAAACCTACAGCTGCACCATCAATACTTACCTGACTTTTCTTTTCCTCGCTACTGCTACAAGCAGTGATATTACTGGCAATAATCATTAAAAATATGAGGAAAAAGCTATCCTTAAATCTGCTACGAAAGCTCATACATTATCAATTGGGTAAAGTGACTGAGAATTATTTATACTTGGCTATCTGCTAGTATCTAATCTAGATATCAGGCTTTACTGGCAGCTTGAACTTTGTCAAAAATTGCCCCATATCCAAAAAACTTTTTCTGGATAACATCCCAGCCACCTAAATCTTGAGATGTGAATAAAGTTTTAATTGGCGGATGTTGTGATGCTACTTCTTGGGTGACAGTGGGGTTAACAGGACGATATTGTAATTTAGCAAATTCTCGTTGGGCTTCTGTAGAGTAAAGAAAATCAACAAATGCTTGTGCAACTTCCCTTGTACCGTGTTTATCAACGTTTTTATCAACTACGGCTACTGGATTATCTATAGAAATATTGACTTGGGGTATAATATAAGGTAATTTAGTCCCATTTTTACCTGCTAGAATTACCTCATTCTCGTAGTTTATTAAGACATCACCCTGATTTTTTTGAAAAAATAAATCGCTAGCTTCACGAGCATCTTTCGTCAGAATAGGAGTATTTTTATAAACTTTGGTGACATAATTTAATGCTGTCGTTTCGTCACCTCCGGTTAGACTCACGGAACCCCAAAAAGCTAAGAATTCCCAGACAGCAATACCAGAAGTTTTTGGATTAGCCGCAATCACCTTCACGCCATCTTTTGCTAAGTCTGCCCAAGTATTTATACCTTTGGGATTGCCTTCGCGGGTAACGATCGCAGCAACCGATCTACTAACAATACCACTTCGCGGAGCTTTGGTTTCCCAACCCGTTTTAATCAAACCTGCAAGAGAAATTTTGTTGACATCTAGGGGAAGGGCCAAATGTACTATATCTGCTTCTTGCGAACCAGCAATCACAGCCGCCGCTTGAGCGCCAGAACCACCATAACTTTGCTCAAATGTGACGTTTTGATTATGTTCTTGCTTCCACTTTTCGACAAATTTGGGAATTATTTGGTCATGAGCCGCTTTAGTGACAGAGAAAGAAACGAGTTTCAGCTTAACATCATTTTTGCTAGCTGAACTGCTTCCAGAACAGGAGGCAACTGTTAAACTCAAAAAAGCACCTATTAGAAACAGGCTCACAAAGCTTTGTAGAGTGTGTCTATTCAACCAATTTCTAATTGTGTGTTGATATGAGAGTTGTATGGTCTGCCAAGCTTTCATGACATAAGACTGTATTCTCTCAATTAGTAATTTGCTTAAATGTGTTGATTGTTGCGACTGGCTCATCAGAATCACCCCTAAATCTACGGTATTTGTAGACGGATACCGTAATTAAGAAGATTATAGGGTATATAGAATAATATTTATCATCTGGATTAAATTTTTTTTATAAGTAGCAAAAGTAGGATCTAAACTCTGCGTTCTGCCAAACTCCAAAAAGCTGATTTGTTTACAGCATACATACGTTACTTTTGTATAGAATTGCCCCAATATTTTATTGTTAAGAATTGGGGAAAAGCTAAAAAAGTTTCTCCCTTTTGTCCATAAAAGACCACTAAGAGGTTTTACTACCCAAAACCTGTCCCTCTGCGAGTCGGAGAGGGAAAGAATTGAACTTTAAAAAAGTTCGTCGCACTCACGTAACATTAGTTCATCTGATGGCTTCGGGAATTCTCAAAAATCGATATAATTCGTAAGATTCATATAAGTATCTTCACTAGTTATTGCGTCGTATACTCTACCTGTATTGCTACAACCAGCTTAGGATAGAGTAAAAGCACTTTTTGTGAAAGATGGTAGAAAAAATCACAGCCTTGTTTAATGGCAAAGTGTTCTATCCGGCTGAACCGATCGCACTGCCAATCAATACCCGCGTGCGAATTAGTATTGAAATTTTACCGCCAAGCGAACACGAAACGGTATCATTTCTGCAAACAGCGCGATCGCTCAATTTAGATGGGCCACCTGATTGGTCTACCAATATAGATAAATACTTGTATAGTAAGTAAACTTTCCATGCATTCTGAAGTTTTTCTTGATACATCATTTGCCATTGCTTTATCTGCACCGAGCGATCGCTTGCATGACCGAGCCTTATATCTGGCTAAAATGTTACAAGCAGCAGAAACTCGTCTGGTGACAACACAGGCGGTAATGTTGGAAATTGGCAATGCCTTATCCCAACAACCTTATCGCCAAGCGGCAATCACATTATTAAATTCTCTAGTAGCAGACTCCAAAGTAGAAATTGTCCCCCTCTCCCAGGAACTCTACGAACGCGCTTTCGAGTTATATCGGGAACAAACAGAGAAAGAATGGGGATTTGTGGATTGCGTATCTTTTATTGTCATGCAATATAGCGGAATCACTGAAGCGCTGACTGCTGACGAGCATTTTCAGCAAGCTGGATTTCGAGCATTACTACGAGAAAACTTGCCTTAAGGATTGGGAATTGAGCATTTGGGCATGGGGCATAGGTTACTCACAAATGACTAATGACTAATGACTAATGAAATATTTCGTTACAATCAACGTGTGCATTAGGCATTGAAGAGTTATTAGCCATGAAATTGATTTCCGATCCACCGATTCCTGTGAAAATTCAAAAGATGAAGGAACGGGTGCGGTGGATGCATCCAAGTTTTGTGCAACGGGGAATTGACCAAACCAGCATGGTTATTGACGATGGCAGGGAAGATAGTCCAGAATTTTCCTTTATGGTTATTGGTGATTCTGGTACTCAATCCCATTATCGACACCACCCCCAACGAAAGGTTGCCGAACTGATGCTGCCTCACCAGGATGATTGCAGTTTTGTGTTGCACACAGGTGATGTAATCTATGTGGTTGGTTCCCAAGAATTTTATTCAACAAACTTTATTGAGCCTTATCGGGAATTTCTTGTAGGTGGGGACAACCCGAACAGTATTCCTTATGACCGTATGGTGTTTAATCTGCCGTTCTTGCCAGTACCTGGTAATCATGATTACTATGATGTCCCCTTAATGTACCGTTTATTTACTGGAACAACATCTTCATTACGTCGCCTGTTCCGCTACAAAGATATCGAGATTGGCTGGCATGGATCGTATCAAGGTAATGCTTATGCACGGGCATTTATGGATTATACCCAGGCGATCGCTTCCCCACAACAATTAGAACGTCATTTAGATCGACACTACACTGCTAAGACTAACACAGGCCAATGTTTGCGTTACGAACCCGGACAGTTTACCCGTTTACCCAATCGCTATTACACCTTTCGTTATGGCGGAATTGACTTTTTTGCACTAGATTCTAATACTTTTAATACACCATCACCCTTACCTGCAACTCAAGAGGGGGAAATTTACCGTCGGGAATTGCAAAAACGTCGCCAGGAAATAGATCGAGAAGAATTGCAGATTTTGGGAATCTGCGATGGACTAAACCCAGATAAACCCACCGAAGCTGAACAACTTGATGAACTTACCGCCAAATTAGATCAAATAGATGAGATCAAAATCGATATTGAAAAACAATTGGCATCTGATAAAATGCCTGAGATCGATTTTGAACAACTTGAATGGTTGCGAAGCAGACTTATTGAATCTTGGAACACCTCCGAAGTGCGCGGACGTGTAATCTTTTTTCACCATCCGCCTTATGTCACTGAGGCTACCAAGTGGAATCAAGCTCAAACCTTGGCGGTTCGCCACCGCTTGCGCTGGGTGTTTGAACAAGTGGCACAAAATCTTGGTTCTCTAATTAAAGAACGTCCCATAGTCGATTTGATTTTAAATGGTCACGCTCACTGTTTGGAGCATCTTTGCACAACTGATACCGGATTTGCTGACTCTCACATTAACTGCATTATCTCTGGTGGTAGTGGTCATCGTCCCCGTTATCAACGGCGAGAGGGAACTGAATTGATGGAGACTTTTACGGAAATAGCAGATAAACCCACTCGGAAAGTTGCTGATTCAAAGCTTTTTATTGGTCGTCATGATTACAATCTCCAAAAGCGATTGCCTTACTCATCTGTGCGGATTGATGTTTTGGCTGGTACTCCACCCAAGTTTATCATCAGACCGTTGGTTACAGAACGAGTTGGGGATGAGTGGTGTAACCGCGAACTTGAACCTTTTGTGATTTAAATGGGAATATAGTTAAGTTTCTCTTTCTTTGCGTTCTTCTCTACGAGACGCTGCGCGAAGGACACAAAGAAAGAAAGTTTGGTGCAGCTTTACAAAGCAATGATATTAACCCAAGCGTATTGATTTAAAGGGGATGCGATCGTTGCACCTTCATCACTTGAAAATGAAATCCAACTCGTGGTTTTTGCAAGCGTTTATATCTTAATCTTGAATAGAGTTTTGATAATTTCAGATTATGGCAGGACATAGTAAATGGGCAAATATTAAGCGCCAAAAAGCGGTAGTAGATGCAAAAAAGGGAAAAACCTTCACTCAGTTATCGCGGGCGATTATCGTCGCCGCTAGAAGCGGCGTACCAGATCCGGCGCTGAATTTTCAACTTCGCACGGCAATTGACAAGGCAAAGGCAGCGAGTATCCCCAATGATAATATTGAACGAGCGATCGCTAAAGGTGCAGGTACTTTTGGGGGTGATAACGCTATCTTTGAGGCAATTCGCTACGAAGGTTACGGCCCTTGTGGTGTAGCGATTTTAATTGAAGCCCTCACAGATAATCGCAATCGCACTGCTGCTGACTTGCGAGTAGCTTTTAGTAAAAATGGTGGCAATCTTGGTGAAACAGGTTGCGTTAGCTGGATGTTCGATCAAAAAGGCGTTTGTGTATTACAGGGTGTAGTTGACGAAGAACAGCTTTTAGAAGCCTCCCTCGAAGGCGCTGCTGAGTCTTATGAGATGACTGAAGATGAGATGGCTGAGGTTTTTACTGACATTGGCAATTTAGAAACCCTTAGTCAGACACTCAAAAATCAAGGCTTTAAGGTGACTGATGCCGAATTTCGCTGGATACCTAGTAATAGTGTAGAAGTTACCGATCCAGATCAGGCGCGATCGCTTTTCAAGTTAATTGATACTCTAGAAGGCTTGGATGACGTGCAAAATGTCACAGCTAACTTTGAAATAGCAGAAGAATTGATGGTTCTCAGCTTTTCTTAATTAAAATTCACACATATCCGATAGTGCAATAGCGCTTATTAAGATGATGTCGAAAACGTTACATCTAACCTTGAAATGCTAGTAACTCTTATGGCTATGAGTATTTTTTAGCCAAGTATTCCCTGTAATTCCAATATTTTACGCTTGTAAAAATAGACACGAAAGATTCATATCAATTACAAACTTATGACATACACCTAGTGGATAGTTAGATTGTTGATTAGTTGATGAGGATTTTCAAGTGAAGAAGTTCGCTAAAGTTTTGCTTTTGGCTTTAATATTTGCTGCACCTGCAACCGTTTTTGCATCTCAAGCTCAAGCTAAAACTACCTCCCATGTTGCTAGCGTAAAATCTGGCAAAGTTAAACATCACAGACATTACAAGCATCATACTAAAAATCTAGCTCCTAAAACTCATAAATAGTTCCTATTATGTGCAGAAGTCTCTAGTAGCTATGTAATCAAGCTTAGTATTGGTTTCTCTGAAAAAACAATTGTATTATTTAACCCCGTTGAAATCCCTACCAATCAACGGGTTTTTTTTAATTAATTTGCTCATGATGGCACGATCCGGTCAAAGTAAAAGTTAAGATTTAAGATTAAATCAACAAAAAAATGGTTCTAGCATACCTCTGATGTCAAATGCTGTTCAAGTACCATGAAAGGAACTTTTTGTAGTTATTTTACTTGGATTGATGAGCATAAAAGAAGTTAGCAGAACCACAAAAACTTGTTACAAACCGTCCTTAATTCCCGATATTTAACTGTTTACGCTTCCGCGTGGAAACAATACCGAATGCACCCATTGCTAAAAGACCAAGTACAGAAGCTGGTTCAGGAACTGTTTTGAAACCTTCTGGTGGTTTTTCTGCAAAGTAAACTTCATCCAAAAAGTTTCCGATTGTGGGATCACCACCAGCAGCAGATACTGAGTCAAACTGCCAGCGTGTTTTACCACCAGTGGCAACAGTCGTACCTTGATATTGTACCCAAGCTGTGTTGCCAGTACTGTATAGTTGGCTGAAGAGAGTATTGTTAGTAGCAAGGTCAATAATAGATAAACGCATCGTATCTACACCTTGACGACCTTCATGGAAAAATCTCCAAAACATAGTTGAACCAGCTGTAGTATCTACATCTTGATATAAGCTAGATACCTGATTAGCATTAAGTTCAGCATATTGATTTGTACCTAATGCTCCAGCATGAAACAGTCTAGGAGTTTGAATTTCAATTTTATTATCTGTAGCTGTAGTCTTCCACCCAGGAATAAGAGATTCGTCTATCGAGTCCCATGACAGATCACTACGAACAACAGTAGCTTCAAAACCACCATTAATTAAGCCTGAGGCGTTAGCTTCTTGTGCATTTCCAACAATACCCAAAGACAGAGCTACAGATCCAATAGTTACCAAAGCCAGTTTGTTAATGTTTTTCATGTTCACCGAGGTATTAGTGTTTCAGCACCTCTCAAATATAAGTTTCAGTAGCCAATGTTTTGGTAAAGACATAGTGAAAAAACTGTCTTAATTCATAAAAGTAGTAATCTATTTTATAGTATGTCTGGAAATTTTTCTAAGTAAGACTACTGGTGATCCTTGCTGACAAGGCGATTCAAGTCATTGGATTTTTGGCATAAAAAGTCTGCTTAACCTTCATAACCTTTCCTTGAAGTCAGCAACGAGATTTTTCAATGTTTGCTTTTCTAACTTGCTCAAAGAGGCGCGATCGCGTCAAAATAAGAGTTAAGACGCTGTAACCTAACTTAACAATGGCACTGCTTGAGCAAATTTCCCCTCACCCAACACCGCCAGACTTGCGGGGATATGAATATGATTTGGTAATTGTCGGCGGTGGGATTATTGGGTTAACTCTAGCCTCTGCTTTAAAAGATTCTGGCTTGAGTATCTTGCTGATTGAAGCAAAAGTGGCATCAGCGGCCGTAGCGAAGGGACAAGCTTATGCAATTCATCAGCTTTCGGCGCTAATTTACCAAGGAATTGGAGTTTGGGACAAAATATTGCCTCAAATCACCAAATATTGCCGAGTTCGTCTTTCGGATGCCGATTATCCCAATGTGGTGGAATTCACCACAGATGATATAAATGCAGCAGAGTTGGGTTATGTGGCAGAACACCAAGCGCTGTTGCAGCCTTTGCAAGAGTTTGTCCAAAATTGTCCAAATGTGACTTATCTGTGTCCGGCGGAAGTGGTGAATACGCAGTACCAGCAAGATATAGTAGCGATAGATATAAAGGTTGCCGATCGGTTACAGACAGTTCGCAGCAAATTACTGATAGCAGCAGATGGGGTGCGATCGCCAATTCGTCAAGCTGCTGGCATCAAAACCTCTGGCTGGAAATATTGGCAGTCTTGCATCGTGGCATTTGTCAAACCAGAAAAATCGCATAATAACACCGCTTACGAAAGATTTTGGTCTAGCGGCCCCTTTGCGATTTTACCTCTACCGGGGAACCGTTGCCGCATTGTCTGGACAGCCCCCCACGAAGAAGCAAAAGCTTTATGTGCTTTAGATGATGAGCAATTTTTAAGAGAACTTACCCGTCGTTACGGCGATCAGATGGGGAAATTGGAATTACTAGGCGAGCGCTTTGTATTCCAGGTACAACTCATGCAAAGCGATCGCTATGTTCTCCCCCGACTGGCATTAATTGGTGATGCGGCGCACAATTGCCATCCTGTCGGCGGACAAGGTTTAAATCTGGGGATTCGAGATGCAGCAGCTTTGGCGCAAGTAATCCAAGCAGCGCACCAAGCGGGTAAAGATATTGGCGATATTCAAATTCTTAAAGGTTATGAACGCTGGCGCAAGCTAGAGAATTTAACAATTTTAGGTTTCACCGACTTATTAGATCGGATGTTTTCTAATAATTTCTTACCTATAGTAGTGGTTCGTCGCTTGGGTTTATGGTTTTTGCAGCGAGTCCCTGTTTTAAAGGTGTTTATGCTGAAGTTGATGATTGGCTTGAAGGGAAGGACTCCAGAATTGGCAAAACGATAAAACAGGAGTCAGAATTCAGAATTCAGCATACTCTAGCTATGAAGGGATAGAGTTTTAATATCGAACCACAGAGGACGCAGAGGACACAGAGGAATAAGAGTTTCAGAGAGTTCTTGCGTAATTCCTAACCAGCTTGAAAAATCTGATTTGGGGTAAGATTTAATTCGGGAAAGGTTTGGGAGATAATAATCTCATTATCTCGAAACTTACTTATCTGATATTCGCCATCAACCAAGTTACAAACGGTGATTGTCGGTTGTTTGGGATTGCCGATAAAATTACGTCCACCCAAGGCAGCATAATCGACAATCCAGTATTCCGGGATACCCATCTCTTCGTAGTCAGCGTATTTTAAATAGTAATCGTCCCGCCAGTTGGTTGATACAACCTCAATTGCTAAAGGTATCGATGCACCCAAACTCAGGGTAGATTTTTTTTTCCACAATGGTTCATTTTCCAGGTTGGCACGATTTAACACCAACACATCTGGGAAGTAACCAGAATCTTTTTCAGGAGGTTTAACTATAACTTGGTTAGGGATACCGTAGGGCAATCCTAGACGTTTGATTTCAACAGGAATTTCGACACCTAGAAAACTTTTAACTTCCTCATGTTCCCCTACTGGTTGTGCCATTTCAATAATTTGTCCTTTATGCAGTTCGTAGCGTAATCGTCGATTTTCGGGTAGCCAATCGACAAATTCCTCAAAGGTTACTAGCTTGGGTATGGCTTGAGTCATAGATGATAGAGAATTACTGAATCATAAAAATATTATCTCTAATTTAGCGATCGCATTGCTTGCGAATTAGCCTAGCCTTTTACAGTGCGATCGCTGTACCTGGAAATAAACGCTCACGAATTGGCTGCCCAAAGAATGGAGAAATGGTTTTGGGTGATGCGTTACCCTTCGCTAACGCATCCTACGAGATCGGGCGATCGCACTCACGAATTTATTGTTGAGGTGGTGGAAAATTGTGATGTTGGTGCTTGAATAATTAGAGCAAACATACTAGCCTGAACTGGAAGTCGCTATGATTCGATTGACCACGCCCGATGACACGAATGCATTACTTACATTGGCAGAAGCGACAGGACTTTTTGAGTCAAACCAAATCGAAGAACTCGTCCAAATGCTAAATCAGCATTTCAATGACAAAGCAGACAGCCAAGGTGTATGGTTTACCGACTACGACAATGAGCCAGTGGGCGTTGCTTACGTTGCACCGGAACGAATGACCCAGGGAACATGGAATCTCTATCTGATCGCTATTCATCCCGATCGTCAAAGACAGGGACGCGGAGCCGCTTTGTTGCGCCACGTCGAGCAAATGCTAGCCGATCGTGGTGAGTGTTTGCTGCTGGTGGAAACATCTGGGTTAGAGAACTTTGAATACGTTCGTGCATTTTACCGAAAAATCGGTTACGAAGAGGAAGCGAGGATTCGAGGATTTTACAAGGCGGGGGACGATAAAATCATTTACCGCAAGTCGCTGAGAAATGAGGCCGCAAGTTCTCGGTGAGGACAGTACCATCGCCGATCTTGTAGGATGCGTTCGCGATCGCGTAACGCATCCCCCATGTAATCGCTCATGAAAGATAATACCAGAGAGAGATGCAATAGTATTTAAAATGTGTTGACTACTCATTACTGACAGCATAGGATTGAAAATTAAGATTTTTCTACATAAAATTAAAAATCTAAAATTAAAAATTGGTAATAGTGATGGCTAGGAGTGTTAAAGTTTCAAGAAATTCATCGGAAATTTTCAGCGAGTATTCATGCTGAAGAAACTACAGAAAAAGCAAATTTCGATCATTGCAGGTGCGGCACTGTTTGCCTTTTTAGCTGGGGCGATGGTATCAGCACCTCAGATTGGTAAAACCGTTGGGCAATGGCTCAAACTGAGTAAGAATCAGACAGAGCAAACATCTGATGGTAGTATTGCCCAATCAGTCGTTTTTCCACTGATATCACAATCTCTACCAGAACGGGCAACAAAACTAGCAGAAATTGCCGGACAGTCGCCTTCGCCAGATCGAAATCGCGCTCGTTATCTTTTGGCGAGTGATTACATTGAAAGAACCCAAGCCCAAAAAGCGCTGGCTTTACTCCAAGGACTAGAGAAAGACTATCCGCTCCTCGCGCCTTACATTTTGCTGAAACAGGCGCAGGCAGAGGATATGCTGGGCGAAGATGGCAAAGCTTCGGATCTCAGGCAAAGCGTGCTGAAACGGTATCCTAAAGAAGCGGCTACGGTGAAAGCAATATATCTAATTGCCCAACCGAAGCAACAAGAAATAGCGATCGCTCAATTTCCTTCCAACCCTCTGACTTGGGAAATTATTCGCAAACGCTTACAAGAAAATCCCAATCAGCCAAAATTACAATTGATTTTGGCTACTTATGCTTACGATCAACCAGGTATAGTGGGCGTTTTAGATCAGTTAGTAAAACAGACTACCCTGAAACCCGAAGACTGGGAACTAATTGGTACAAGCTATTGGGAAAATAGTCAATTTCTGAAAGCGGCGAATGCTTATGCCAAAGCACCCAAAACATCGCGCAACCTCTACCGGACTGCACGGGGGTTACAGGTAGGGGGCAAAGATAAAGAAATAGCGATGCCTGCGGCGGGCTACGCCTACGCTACTTATAAACAATTGGTGCAGCAATTTCCCAATACCGAGGAAGCTGGAACTGCACTATTGCGATTAGCAGAAAGCGCAAAAACAGGTAAAGATAGTTTACCTTATCTTGACCAGGTAATTAGTAAATTCCCTAAACAAGCAGCTACTGCACTGGTACAAAAAGCCAAAACTTTCCAAACCCTCAAAGATCAAAAGTCAGCTAGCGCGGCGTGGCAATTACTCATAGCCAAATACGCCAATTCGGATGAAGCGGCAGAGTATCGTTGGAAAATCGCCCAAGATAAAGCCAAAGTCAAAGATTACGTTGGTGCTTGGCAATGGGCAGAGCCAATTGTCACCAATAATCCCAATAGCATTTTAGCTCCCAGAGCAGGCTTTTGGGTAGGTAAATGGGCAGCCTCACTAGGCAAACAGCAGGAATCTCAAACTGCTTATAAATATGTGGTTAGCCAGTTTCCCTACTCTTACTATGCATGGCGAGCGGCAACTATGCTGGGGCTAAATGTTGGCAACTTTGACAACGTGCGCGTCATGAACCCGGAAGTCATCACACCCCAGCGTTCATTACCCCCTGCTGGTTCTAATACTTTCAAAGAATTATATCTGTTGGGTCAAGACCGCGATGCCTGGTTACAATGGCAGACAGAATTCCAGAATAAAATTCAGCCAACGGTAGCAGAGCAATTTACTGAAGGGTTGGTGAGGTTGGCAAGGGGAGAAAATATTATCGGTATTGACAAAATTTCTAAATTGGAAGACCGGGAAATACCAGCTGAACTTACCCAATATCAGACTCTAAGCAAACAGATTACCTACTGGCAAGCGCGTTATCCATTTCCCTACCTCCGAGAGATTGAAAAGTGGTCTATTGAGCGTAAACTTAATCCTTTGTTAGTCACCGCTTTGATGCGTCAAGAGTCACGGTTTGAGCCAAAAATCAAATCCGTCGCTGATGCTACTGGTTTAATGCAGTTGTTACCAAGTACAGCTAAATGGATTGCACCACAAATCAAAGTGGATTTCAAAACAATAAATCTAGAAAATCCCAACGATAACATCATGCTGGGTACATGGTATTTGGGTCATACCCATGACCAATATAACAATAACTCACTGTTAGCGATCGCTAGTTACAATGCTGGCCCCGGTAATGTCTCCAAATGGCTGCAAACTCTAACTACAAAAGATCCAGATGAGTTTGTTGAACAAATTCCCTTTGATGAAACCAAAAATTATGTGCGTCAAGTATTTGGTAACTACTGGAATTATTTGAGACTTTACAACCCTGAGATTTCTGGAATTGTAGGGAAGTACTCGAATACACACCCAAAATTACCAACACAGTAATTTGACGCGATACGTTAAAAGTTTAAAGCCTCGCCCCTTGTGGGCGACTCAGTTTTCCTCCTGCCCTCATTGATCAAAACAAGGCTACTTGGCTTAGTAGGCAAGAGGTTTTTAAGGGATTTCCAAGGAATAAATTATCCTAAAAAACGAACCACAGAGACAATAGAGTTGCCAGTGCGTTGGGCGGGTTCCCCGACTTGTAGCAACTGGCGCAACACAGAGAGGAGAGATTAAGAGGATTTTTGCCTCAGTTTTGGAATATTTTTTATTTGGAAGTCCCTTATAACCGATCAATTATCTTGGCATTTTCTGGTAACTCGGAGTGTTTTTGCCCAGTAGTACGCGCCCTCGCTGTGAACAAACCAATGGGAGTATTTAATAAATCTACAAGGGTGGCTTGACCCGCAATCGCTTTTTTAATATCTCTTGGTATTTCCTTCAATAACCAACGCACCAAACGATAGCCGTATTCTTTAGGTGTCATCTCTCGCATCAAATCTACACCGTGTAGTTCGTGCAGATAGCGGTTTGAGCGCCCGTAGCGTCGCCATTGACTTTGCAGTTCTCTGAGTGTGGCGCGATGACGGTGCTGAACGATCGCATTCGGGGCAAATTCTAAACGCCCGATGTTTTCTCCCAAAATTCGCCAGCAAATATCGGCATCGCCACCAGTGGTAAGATAGGGACGAAATAAACCCGCTTTTTCTAAGGCAATGCGTCGAATCGCTAAATTAGCAGTTTGTCCGTACGGACGAAAAGAATGCTTAAGGGTATGCTTTTGCGACAAAGTTTCTTCACGTTCTGCATGTTGTTCTAGCAGAGTTGTGCCTGGTAGTGCCAAAATCTCACCAGCGACAATTACCACTTCTTGATTGACAAAAGGCTGAATTAATGCATCTAACCATTGCGGTTGGGGACGGCAATCAGCATCGGTAAAAACTATAATTTCCCCCACAGCAGCGCGAATCCCTGCATTCCGAGCAGAGTATGAGCTTTGAATTTGGTTTTCGCTTAAGGGGTGAATTGTAATTGGGCAGTTTTCGGCAGATGTTTTGAGGATGGTGAGAGTGCGATCGCTACTATTGTTGTCCACCAACAAGTATTCTACCCGTTCTTTTGGGTAAGTTTGAGATAACAGACAATTGATTAAATCTGGTAAATCCGCCTCACCGTTATAAATAGGAACAACCACCGAAACCATTGGTAAAAGCCTGGTGGCGGTGGTTGCATCAACTGACTGATGATTCATAAAATCTGAAATTTTGGTTTAGGATTACTAGTTAGTATTCCCAAACCAAAATCCTAGAATGGTAAATTAAGCAGTTTTCGTAATTCCAAAAATCTGGATTTGGGAATACTACTTGCTATATAAACACCTGGCAACAAATCACTCGCATCCATCTAAAATTTCAGGCTATCGGCGCGGCTCATGGGTCGAGTCGGCTGATTTGCTGGAGGCTGGGCAAAGTTGTTATTTGATAAAATTGCGATCGCTCTGGCATATTGGGGATCGCTCTTAGTTCCAATTAAATCGGGATTAGAAGCTAACTGCCGCTCTTGCGCCTCTGTCAAGTCTAACTTGATATCTGGGGCAATCCCTTTATGGTTAATATCTGTTCCTGCCGGAGTGTAGTAATGGGCAATGGTGACAGCCAAGCCGGAACCATCTGCAAGTTCATGAACTGACTGCACTAGGGCTTTACCAAAGGTTTGACCACCTACAACTACCGCCCGCTTATTATCCTTAAGCGCCCCGGTGAGGATTTCACTAGCACTAGCTGAATTACCATCCACTAATACTGCCAAGGGACGATTTGTTAGGGCAGTGCGATTAGCTTTAGTTTCTTCAGTGCCGCCCACACGGTCTACTGTCTTGACAATTCCGCCGTCATTGTACCACATCCGGGCAATTTCAATGCTAGCCTGCAACAAACCGCCAGGATTTCCCCGCAAATCTAAAACATAAGAATCAACTTTCTTAGTGTTCAAATCGCGGATAGCTCGTTGCATTTGGTCTGCGGCATGGGCGCTAAATTCCCGCAAACGGATATAACCAACGCGGCGATTCCCTTCTTGTCTGAGGGTATAACGTACTGTTGGGACTTCAATACTTGCTCTGGTTAGCTTCAAATCAAAGGCATTTTGTCCTGCTCGTCCCAGGCGTAGTTTGATGGGACTACCCGCTTTGCCACGAATTAACTTAGAAGCGTCATCCACTTTCATTTTGAGAGTAGATTTGCCATCAATTGCCAAAATTTCATCGCCTGCTTTGATCCCAGCTTTCAATGCTGGAGAATTTTCTATGGCTTCGACCACAGTGAGGCGCTGAGTTTTTTGGTTTACTTCCATCCGAACCCCAATACCAGAGACTTCTCCAGATGTTTGGCTAGTCAAGGCTTCAAACTGTTTGGGATCCATGAATCGAGTGTAAGGATCTCCCAACTTTTGTAAAGCTTCGCGGATGGCAGTGTATGCTTCTTCCCTAGAAGAATAATCTTTGCTCAACAGGCTTTGTCTGGTTGCTTGCCAATCTTGTTGATTAAATTTACCATCAACATATTCATGATTCACCAGTTGCCACACCTGGTCAACTATCACTTTTGGGCTGTCTTGTAGGGCTAGAGAGGCACGGACAGCACGAGTCCAAGCAGGGCCGAACACAGACATCGTAGCAGTAGTGGCGATCGCTCCACCAATCAAGGCTACTTGGAGCGGTGAGTAACTTTTCGCAGATTGGTTCATGTATATTAGCTGGAATAATTGTGTTATTGACAGTTTAGCAATCAGGCTTTCCAGAAGTTTTTAAGTTTTTATACCCCAAACTAAGCTATGCTTTCTTCATCATTTATATCGTTGTAGTGATGCCGAAAATACTGCATTATTAACAACCATTTCTCAGTTTGTTAGCCATCTCCGGAAGGCTATACTGAAGATGTGACACTTTGATTAGCGTCATGTTTGTACTGATTCATTACTTTTATAAGATAGCACTTTGATCGCTTAATTGCAGCCTTGTTAGACAGCTATTAAATTAGGTTTTCTTACCGAAGTCATGAAACGTAAATTTACCAACAAATCGTTAATTTCTATTAAAAATAATTTCGATAATCTGTGGCAATTGTTACAAAAACTAACTGGTGTATTGTACTTTGTCTTAGGCACTTGGCTGATTTTTACTACTATAACCTTAGTTTTTGCTTCTTCACAGCCAGTAGATGCCTTCTTGGTGCTTGGTGGCAGTATTAGTCGAGAAACTTATGTTGCTCAACAAGCAAAGAAATACCCGCAAACCCCAATTTTAATTTCTCATGGTTCACCAGACCCCTGTATATGGTTAATTTTTCAGCCGGAGTTAGTAGAGTTACAAAACGTTTGGTTAGAAAAGTGTGCAAATTCTACCTTTGAAAATTTTTATTATGGTATTCCAATTCTCCGGCGTTGGGGAGTGCATAAAGTCATGTTGATTACTTCGCCAAGTCACTTACCCAGAGCCTTATGGATGGCACAGATTCTCTTAGGCGCTCATGGTATTTGGGTTGAGTCAGAGATTGTTGAGGAATTGGGTATTCCTGGGAATCGTGAATCTTGGGTGAAAACTGGATTAGATTTAACACGCAGCCTATTGTGGGCGATTTTAAGTCAAATTATTGAACCAGAATGCTCAAATGTAACAAGGCTTACCGAAGTAGATATGCAAGCTTGGGAGCATAAAGGTTTTCATTGTGAACACCAAGGCGGATTGAGGAGATGAGGTAGATAGGAGTTTACCAGATTACTATACAGTAGACAGTGGTTGTATGACTTGTTGGATGGGAGCGATCGCTATGGTGAATCAAAAGCCTTTAGCGTTCCTATAGTGTAGCAATCACAACATTTATCTAAATGATAAGTTTTTAAATAAAAATTGTAATTAAAAAATATATTTTTTATTAATTAATTTTACCCTAATAAGTAATTTTTAAAATAACATTAATTGACAATTCAATTGATGTGTATAATTTGTATTTTTTAATATTATTGATAAATCTTATTTTGCATAGAAATTCTAAAATTCAAAATTTTCCGTTAGATAAATAATTTTAAATTTATCTAATTCAAACGATATCTTTACAATATCTTCTTTAAAATTGAGTATTTTTATAGATTCAGTAAAGTTCTGATATTAGTAGCATGTTATTCAGCTGCTTGGAACACAAAATATCAAGTTTAGTGGTAGATTTTATACTTAGTTGTTACAAAAAGTTGGACAACTTCTCCTGAAATTCATCATGAGTAAAGTAAACAATTTATTGCATAACTGGCTGTTAAAGTCTGTTTCTGATCCCGCCTTGGCTTGGCTAGAGCATAAACAGGCACAAATTGCTAGCGGTGCTGCTGAAAAAGTTTTTTTCACGGCATTTAGTTCTGTCCCGCGTTATCTAGGTAAAGAGGATTTGCAGCTAACATTCCAGGACTTGGAAGCAGCGCAAGATACGATTCCAGGTTGGTATCCTGGTAATTGGAGTGTAGATCAAGCAGGTCGCACACTCTTGCTTTTAGCCTTGCCCCACAATGATACTGAGGGCTATTTGCGAGTCTCCAAAGGAGAGGCTGCGCCAACGCTCGATCGAGTTATTTCCACTGCCGATATGGGAGAGCTAGTCGCCGTTTATCAAAGTTTGCCTTTGTTACCACATCCAGAGTTACATCGCCACCGTGCTGCTGAGGGAATTCGCAGCAATATGAGTAATGTATTCCAAGCTATAGCACTACGTAATCCTTATCCAGCAAACTATTTGGATGATGCTGCTTGGAATCAGATGGTGCTGAAGGCTGTGTTTGTCGGTAGTCCGTTGCATTTAATTTGGGGACTAGACCGACGTGCTAACCCAGAATTGGCAAGGATGTTAGCAGACTATGCCCATGAACGTTGGGCGGCTAAACGCTCAGTTACGCCAGAACTTTGGCGACCTGTAGGGCGGTTTGCAGATAGCACAATCATCACAGATTTGGAAAAAGTACTAGCTAATGGAGATACAGACGAGCAACAAGCAGCAGCATTAGCTTGTTCTGAGTCTTCTTTACCCCAAGCACAAGCATTACTTTCCCGTTATCCAGATTTACAGTCATCCATTCAAGAAGGTAATCTGACTTGGAACATTTTTAGCCACAAATGAGTAGTGAGTGCTGAGTGCTGAGTGCTGAGTGCTGAGTAGCGAGCAGAGGAAAAAGAGGTAATTTTTAATTCTCCCCAATCCCCAATCCCCAATCCCCAATTATTAAACCACACCATGATGTTTATCGATCCTCACATTCACATGTGTTCTCGTACTACTTACGATTATTTAGTAATGCGGGAATATGGCATTGTCGCCGTTATTGAACCAGCCTTTTGGTTAGGACAACCGCGAACCAACGCTGGCACATTTAAAGACTATTTCAGTAGTCTTGTGGGCTGGGAACGTTTTCGTGCTAGTCAGTTTGGCATTCAACACTACTGTACAATCGGACTAAATCCCAAAGAAGCTAATAACGAGGCACTAGCAGCAGAAGTGATAGAACTGCTACCACTTTATGCCTGTAAAGAAGGTGTTGTGGCAATTGGCGAAATTGGCTACGACGACATGACAGAAGCAGAAGATAAGTACTTTTGTCAACAGTTAGCATTAGCCAAAGAACTCGATATGTTAGTACTAATTCATACTCCCCACCGGAATAAGAAAGCGGGTGCTATTCAGAGTATGGAGCGCTGTATTGAATATGGCTTAGACCCATCACAAGTAATTATTGACCACAACAACGAGGAAACCGTTGAAGAAGTATTAGGAAGAGGTTTTTGGGCGGCTTTCACAATTTATCCCCAAACCAAGATGGGTAACGCCAGAATGGTAGAAGTTGTCCGTAAGTATGGATGCGTTAGCGTAGCGGGACACGATAGTGTTCGTCGGATCATTGTAGATAGTAGTGCTGATTGGGGTATCAGCGATCCTTTGGCAGTCCCGAAAACGGCTCAGTTAATGTTAGATAGGGGTATTCCTGAAGAACATGTGCGAGCAGTTTGTTATGAAAATGCTCTAGCTGCTTACAGTCAAACTGGGCAGATGAAAGCGTCAGACTGGCTCAATTCCCAATCTGTCGATCAGCGTCAAATGTTCAATGGCAATTCTGTGTTGCGCGGACAAGAACCAGGAATCAAATCAGTTTCAGATTATGTATTGATTGAGTAGAGAATTGGGCATTGAGTATTGCCAAAGAGATTTTTATCTTATTTTGAGAAATTAGTAGGCACGGAGGCAGATGAATGAATGTTGCAAGCTTAAATTTGCAAAGCTGGCGGGGTTATCTAGAATTGATGCGTCCTGCTAATATTGTTACTGCTTGGGCAGATATTCTTGTTGGTTTTGCAGCATCTGGCTCTGGGATGATTTTTGTTCAATTAATAAATGGAGAAGCAAATTTTGTCATCTTAATCCCATTAGCTTGGTTGTTATTAGCTACAACTGGTTTATACGGCGGCGGTATAGTTTTTAATGATGTTTTCGATGCGGAATTAGATGCAAAAGAGCGACCAAATAGAGCAATTCCTAGTGGTCGCGTATCTCGTCAAAATGCTACTTTATTGGGGAGTATACTGTTTGCCATCGGCATTATAGCTGCTTTTCAAGTATCTGCCTTGAGTGCTGCGATCGCTATATTCATCACTCTTTCTTCTCTCCTGTACGATTCACTCGCCAAACATCATCCTTTTTTCGGCCCGCTTAATATGGGTTTGTGTCGTGGCAGTAACTTATTATTAGGTGTGAGTGCTGTACCAGAAATAATAGGAGAACGTTGGTATTTAGCGCTGATTCCAGTTATTTATATTGCTGCTATCACCGCAATTAGCCAGGGTGAAGTTCACGGAGGTAAGAAAATTACGGGAGTAGTTGCATTACTGTTAATTGCAATAGTTTTGACGGCAGTTTTAGCTTTAGGAGTATTAGGAGAGTATACAGCGATCGCAGCATTACCATTTGCGGCTTTATTAGCAATCAGAATCTTGCCTAATTTCATTAAAGCTGCCCAGGAACCAGTAGCCGAAAACATCAGAAATGCTGTAAAAATAGGGGTTTTATCTCTAATAGTTTTAGATGCAACAGTTGCATCTGGTTTTGCTGGTTTGTATTACGGTTTGTTAGTTCTAATTTTGCTGCCAATTTCCATGAAACTAGCGAAAATATTTGCCGTAACTTAAGTTTGAATGTACATACCATGAATAGTCTGTAGGGGCGCATAGATATGCGCCCATCTCCATGAATGTGTGACAGATATCTTGTGAACTTTTATCAGCCAAAGACAACAGATTATTAGTATATATAGGGCGTAAGCTAGAAAATGAAAATTACAAAAGATAGCAACTTTCATTTAACTTATTGCAGCAACATTCATCCTGGTGAAAATTGGCTAGAGGTTTTCACCAATTTAGAAAAGTATATTCCTCAACTCAAATCACGTTTATCACCTACAGAGCCTTTCGGTATTGGCTTGAGATTAGCAGATATTGCCGCAAAAGAACTTTTAGAAAGTAATAATTTAGCTGAATTCCAAGCATGGCTAACTCAGCATAATTTATATGTTTTCACCTTAAATGGATTTCCTTATGGCGGATTCCATCGGCAGGTTGTAAAAGACCAAGTTTATGCACCAGATTGGTCTACACAAGAACGAGTGAATTATACCTTAAATTTGACAGAAATTTTAGCTGTTCTGTTACCAGAAGAATTAGATGGCGGAATTTCTACACTGCCATTATCCTATAAACCTTGGTGGTTAGAAGACGAAGTAACTTTTGATACGGTTCTGAAAAAGAGTTGTTTGAACATAGCATCAGTTGTTGTAGAGATGATTCGTACCCATGAAGAAACAGGAAAGATATTACATATTGATTTAGAACCTGAGCCTGATGGTTTAATTGAAAATACCTCAGAAGTTATTGATTTCTACCAAAATTGGTTGCTGCCAATTGGTGGTAATTACTTATCAGAAAAATTAAATATTGAACAGAATCTAGCAGAGACGAAATTGCTAGAACATGTCCGGGTTTGTTATGATACCTGCCATTTTTCAGTTGAGTATGAGGAACCGCAATCTGTATTTGCGCGTTTGCAATCGGCAGGAATTAAGATTGGCAAAATTCAAATTAGCGCTGCAATTCAAGTAAAAATACCTGCTGATGTAGAAAAGCGGAGTTTAATAGTTGAACGCTTACGTCCTTTTGCCGAATCTACTTATCTCCACCAGGTAATTGAACGTCGCAGTGATGGTACACTCCATAACTATTCTGACTTAATAACTGCATTACCACATCTAGAGCAATCTTTAGCTGAAGAATGGCGAATTCATTTTCATGTCCCAATTTTTATTCATGACTATCAAATTTTGCAGTCTACGCAAGATGACATTGCTACTGTTTTGCATCTACTTCAAACAAATAATGTTTGCTCACATTTAGAAATTGAGACTTACACTTGGGATGTATTGCCATCAGAAATGAAGATAGATTTAATAACTTCTATTCAGCGTGAGTATGAATGGGTATTAAAAGAATTTGCGGCAAATTAAGAGGAAATTAATTTCATGCAGAAAACTGTTGTTATCAATGTCGTGGGATTAACGCCTAGTCTACTAGGAGAAAACACACCGTTTTTATCTTCTTGGGCTGCAAAAGGGCAGTTAGCTTCTATTGGAACAGTGTTACCTGCGGTGACTTGTTCAGTTCAAGCTACTTATTTAACAGGAAAATTCCCTGATGAACATGGAATTGTCGCTAATGGTTGGTACTTCCGCGATGAATGTGAAGTGAAGTTTTGGCGACAATCTAATAAATTAGTCCAGGCTCCCAAAATTTGGGAAATAGCTAAATCAATTGACCCAAATTTTACTTGTGCTAACCTTTTTTGGTGGTACAACATGTATTCTTCAGCAGATTATGCGATTACGCCGCGCCCAATCTATCCCGCAGATGGGAGAAAATTACCTGATATTTATACCCATCCTAGTGATGTGCGATCGCAAATTCAATCTGATTTAGGAAATTTCCCTCTGTTCGATTTTTGGGGGCCAAAAACTTCCATTAGTTCTAGCCAATGGATTGCCAATTCTGCAAAATGGATTGAGGAACGCTACAGCCCTACATTATCACTAGTTTACTTACCACATTTAGATTACTGTCTGCAAAAATTTGGTAACAATCAAACACAGATTCAAGCTGATTTGCAAGAAATTGATGCTGTTTGTGGCGATTTGATTGAATATTATCAAGCACGCAATACTCAGGTTATTATTCTTTCTGAATATGGCATTACCCCAGTTTCTAAAACTGTGGATTTAAACCGTGTACTCCGGGAAAATGGTCTAATTGCTATCCGAGAAGAATTGGGGCGAGAACTGCTCGATTTTGGTGCTAGCATTGCCTTTGCTGTTGCCGATCACCAAATTGCTCATGTGTATGTGAACGATCCAGCGTACATCCCGAAAGTGCGATCGCTTTTAGAAGCGACTGAAGGCGTAGCGCAGGTATTGGATGAAGAGGGTAAACAAGCCTACCACCTTGCTCATCCTAGATCGGGAGAGTTGGTAGCGATCGCTCAATCTGACGCTTGGTTTACCTATTATTATTGGCTCGATGATGCAAAAGCACCTGATTTTGCTAGAACTGTAGATATCCACCGCAAACCTGGTTACGATCCTGTAGAACTTTTCCTCGATCCACAAATCAAATTTCCTCAAGGCAAAATTGCTCTCAAGCTACTTAAGAAGCAACTAGGTTTCCGCTACTTAATGGATGTAATTCCTCTGGATGCTTCTCTAGTACGTGGTTCTCACGGTAACATTACCACTTCTTCAGATGAAGGGCCTCTATTTATTACCCAGCAAACTCACTTAGTTAATGAACATCAAATTGAAGCGACAGATGTTTGCTCGTTGATTCTCAAACATTTAAATACCTGAAAGGCAGTATAGAAGCGATATATCGTCTCTACATATTACCAAAATACAAAAAAATTTCTTGTAATTCATAATCATATCGAGTATGCTTTGTATATAAACTCGTTATGACTATGAATTAGATTGTTCTATCAGTAGGCATCCGTCAATCTATTGACTAAAATATACTGTGGTCAATCTAAATAACTTACATGGAGAGCTTCTTTAACCATGACTGAACCCCAAAACTTAACAACTGCTGACGGTATTCCTGTTAGCGATAACCAGAACTCACTTACGGCTGGAGCGCGTGGCCCTCTATTAATCCAGGATTTCCACCTCTTAGAAAAGCTGGCTCATTTCAACAGAGAACGTATTCCTGAAAGAGTTGTCCACGCTAAAGGTGCGGCGGCTCACGGTACTTTAACTATTACCAATGACATTACCCGCTACAGTAAAGCCAAACTTTTTTCTGAAATTGGCAAGAAAACGGAACTTCTGTTGCGCTTTTCTACAGTTGGGGGAGAAAAGGGTTCAGCAGATGCCGAGCGCGACCCTAGAGGTTTTTCCCTCAAGTTTTATACTGAGGAGGGTAACTGGGATCTTGTAGGTAACAATACCCCTATTTTCTTCATCCGCGACCCTTTGAAGTTTCCTGATTTTATCCATACCCAGAAGCGCAATCCTCAAACCAATTGCAAAGACCAGAATGCAAAGTGGGATTTTTGGTCACTCAGTCCAGAATCGCTTCACCAGGTGACGATTTTGTTTTCAGATCGGGGAATTCCAAAAACCCATCGAAACATGGACGGCTTCGGTAGCCATACCTTCAGTTTAATTAATGCTGAAGGTAATCGCGTCTGGTGCAAATTTCACTTTAAGAATCTGCAAGGGCATCAAACTTTGACTGAGGAAGAATCAGCCAAGATTAAGGGTGAAGATCCCGATCATGCGACTCACGATCTATTTGAAGCGATCGCTAACAAAGATTATCCCAAATGGCGGATGTGTATTCAGGTGATGACCGAGGAACAAGCGGAAAAACATCCAGATAATCCCTTTGACTTGACCAAAGTTTGGAAACAAGGAGAATATCCTTTAATTGAAGTCGGGATATTAGAGCTAAATCGGAACCCAGAGAATTATTTTGCCGAAGTAGAGCAAGCCGCTTTTAGCCCTAGTGCAGTGGTTCCGGGTATTAGTTTGTCTCCAGACAAAATGCTTCAAGCTCGGATCTTTTCTTACCCAGATGCTCAACGCTATCGCTTAGGTAGTAACTATCAGCAACTACCTGTCAACCAGCCCAAATGTCCAGTGATGCATTATCAGCGAGATGGCTTTATGGCACCGGGGAACAACCACGGTAGCGCTCCTAACTATGAACCCAATACTGCTGAGGGTACGCCCAAAGAAAATCCAGCTTATGCAGAACCACCTAGTCATTTGGGCGATGTCACAGTCGATCGTTACAGTCATCGTGAAGGAAACGACGATTACACCCAAGCAGGTAACTTGTATCGGTTACTAACTCCTGAGCAGCAAGAGCGTCTTGCTCATAATATCGTCGGTAGTCTCTCTCAAGCGAGACAGGATATCCAAATGCGCCAACTTTGCCACTTCTTCCGGGCAGATATTTCTTATGGTCGTCGTGTAGCTGAAGGATTGGGCATTTCAATCGATCCCTCAATGTTTTCTGCCACTGCTCAACTTGTACGGTAACTGGTAGCCTCATAGTTTCGTAGGGTGTGTTATGCCGTAGGCTAACGCACCGAAAACTTAGATGGTGAGTTACGTACTTAAGCTAAATTTAGATCCCCGACTTCTTCAAGAAGTCGGGGATTTGATAATAAAGAAAATTCATTTGATTAACTTACAAAATCAATCAAGGTAATTAGAGATGAAATTAACAGCAACAGAAAACTGAGACAAGTTGATTTTATTCACTTAGTTTATTAAAAACTTCTAAAATCTGTCGGCAAATCTGTTTGAGCTTATCCTCGATTTCACTAGAAGGCGAAGATGTGCCAACAACACTCCAGTTTTCCACCGTAGAAAGTCGCCAAGCTTCACCGCGATGATCGAATCCAGCTACCTCCACACCGATCGCACGGCGGGAATTATTGATGGGATCTTGATAAAATCGGATTTGAATTAAAATACTACGACTTCGCCAAGATTTGCTGATACCAGGAAAGTGAAAGCCAATATCTATAGAATCTGGATCAACTAACTCCCTAGTTTCCGGGTCATTCTTCCAAGGTTTAAGATCGGATTTGGCATCAGGAAACTCGAATTTGAACAAATTAACCACTGTAGCTATGTTGCTGGCGAGTTCAAGGTTCGTTGCCTGTTCAGCTGCGTTCACTAAAAAACACTCCTATATTGCGTCGGCATCTTCTGGGGATGTGAAGACAGAAAAACCGCCAGAAGGCTTATATTACTGGTGTTTCAGCTTATCAATACCTTTAATATTTCGCAACTCCAAATCATACTTCCCTAACAATCGTTGTTACTAACAGACAGCAAAAATCGCTTCTTCTTGGGACTGGCTAACACCTATTAAGTAATTGTACTTAAAAAAATCCTCAAAAGCAGATGGAACTCTGCTCTTTAGAGAAAATATCAAGATTTTCTGCAAAATCCTTGGCTGACAAGAACGATAAATTGCGCTAGCGATCTAAAATGACACTGTGAATCGGTAAACAAAAAGCAATTAAGTTCAATATATGGTGCGTCAACGCTCGATTTTTTCATTTTTCCTAGTACTATTGGCCACATTCCTGATTAGTTGTGGTGGCCCTGGTGTTGCGATCGCACCTCCAACTTACACAGCGACTCAACTTGAAAGAATTCAGACTTATGTTCCTGAAATTCAGGCTGTGCGCGATCGCTCAGATGAGTTGAGAACCCTGATTAAAGAAGGTGATTGGATCAATGTGCGTAACTTTATACACGGCCCAATAACAGAAGTAAAGCTGAATCTGACTTATGTCACTCCCAACCTTCTACCCAAAGACCAACCTACAGCTCGTCAAATAACGCGAGATTTTTTTAAAGACCTGGTTAAACTCGATAAAGCTACTAGTGCTAGCAATCCTCTAGTTGCTTTAAATAACTCCCAAGCTGCTTTCGCAGACATTGACAAATTCCTCGATTTGCTTCCTAAAAAAGAAGAAGGTTAATAATTAGAGACGCGATGAATCGCGTCTGTACAAGAGTTAGGAGTTAGAGACGCGAGAAATCTGTGTCTGTACAGGAGTTAGGAATTTCAAATTTTTAACTCCTAACTCCTAACTTCTCACTTAAGGCATAAGTAATGAATGTAGTAATTATCGGTTGTGGTGTAGTTGGGGCTGCGATCGCTTATGAACTGAGTCTAGTAAAAGGACTCAAAATCACAGTTTGCGATCGCCAACCACCAGCCCAAGCTTCCACGGGCGCTGCACTTGGCGTTTTGATGGGCGCAATCAGCCAAAAAATAAAGGGCAAAGCTTGGCAGATGCGACAAACTAGCATCCAACGCTATGAAACTTTGATTCCCGAATTAGAAGCTTTAACAGGTCGCAAAATCCCTTTTAACCGTCAAGGAATTCTCAGTCTGGGTTTGGAAGAGGAGAATTTAGCAGCATGGGAAAAACTTGTAGAAATTCGCCACTCTCAAGGCTGGCATTTAGAAATATGGGACACGGCTAAACTCCAGAATATCTGTCCTCAAGTTGATTGCGAAAAAATTACTGGCGCTGTTTATTCTCCCCAAGATCGTCAACTCGATCCCACTGCTCTCACATTAGCTTTAGTTGAGGCTGCCCAGCAAAACGGCGTAACTTTCAAATTTGGTGTGACTGTTTTGGATGCTCAAACCTCATCACCTGAATCTTCCCCCCAATTTTGCATTCAACTTGAGACTACAGAAGGAAAAATAGGCGGAGATTGGTTTGTAGTCGCAGCAGGGCTAGGTTCAACACCACTGACGGCAAAATTAAATCAGATAATTGATATCCGCCCCGTACTTGGACAAGCGTTGCAAATGCGTGTAGGGCATCCATTAGGCAATCCCGACTTTCAGCCAGCGATAACGGGTAATGATGTGCATATTGTTCCTGTAGGCGGTGGAGATTATTGGGTAGGTGCGACGGTGGAGTTTCCCAGTAATGGAAATGAGATACCGCCAAATCAAGAACTATTGGAATCTGTTAGAGAACAAGCGATCGCATTTTGCCCAGAGTTAGCCACAGCAAAAATTCTCCGCACTTGGTCGGGGTTACGTCCCCGTCCTGAAGGTCGTCCAGCCCCAGTTATTGGTAAATTACCAGGGTTTAATAACATCCTCTTAGCTACCGGACACTATCGCAACGGCGTTTTACTAGCACCCGCCACAGCTTATGCAATTCGTGAGATGATTAGCGATCGGGGATTAATCAGTAGGTAAACCTAGCTGTTGTCTCAACTTTAATTATTTCTATATGTTACCCCGGTCGGATTATAGGATGGGATACTTATTTTTGTACCAATAATTGATTGTTCGCCATCTCTGAGTAAAAATTTAGAACTATTAATTTTAACGACTTCATACTTTTCTGTTATAAACAAAGAACCCAAAGTGGCTATAACATCGGCAATAGAAATTTTAAAAACTAGCGGTATCTGTAAATTCAAAAATGATTTGGGAATACTTTTAATATTTAAATGCAGCCTGCGATCGCTTACATACCAGATTCCACTAAATTTATTCCCTGTTACAAGTTCTTTAGGTTTATGTAGAATGAATGTTTGAACCCTAGTTTGCTCGTAAGTCATATCATCTTTAAAGACAATAGATATTTTTTCCCAAGACGTATCAAAACGCCATTTCCCAAAAAGTAAAATTTCTATTTCTGTATCAGAAAGATTAATATTATTCATAATTTAAGATTTTGGATTTTTTAAAGTATTAATGTTTGCTTACAAATTTTTGTTCTAGAAAAAAATAAGTGCATCTGCCAAATTAACCAAGACCCCACGCGCCACGCTGCCATTGACAGGTCTTTTGTAGATGAGTTTGAGGATAAATCGAAGGTATGTTGGTCATAGTGTAACCATTTAGCCGGTAGGTGTCCCATCGGTGTCATCGGGGACAATTTAAAAGTTAGTTGCTCATAGTCTAACCAGTTTCCCTCTTTTCGCCAACCAAGGCGATCGCCAAGTCTCTTTTCTGCTTCATAGTCTACTTTACCACCCATTTCGCTCCAGATACTTTCCTGAACACTGAAGCCAAAATAACCATAACTGTATTGTTCCCACAGCTGATCGATAATGTGTAAGTCTTGACAAGAAAAGTTATCAATATCTTCCTTATAAACCTCATTCCAATAATCCTTCTTCATGACTTGTAGGATTAATTTAGTAGTTTCAATATCAGCTTCTTTCCATTTATGCTCACCCAGCAGATCCCGCAGTTGTGTATAATCGATATTTCTCTTGCTTGGGAACGTAACATTGTTATTTGTCAGTTCCATAAATCTTGTTTTTTCAACAGGCGCTATAGAGACAAAATTTACTTCTGCTATGTCTAATACTTTTCTTTGATCGGTGAGTTGCTTAGATATGTAATTAGAGATTAAATCAATTCCCTTGTCTAAAAATACACCATTTTCACTCAAGTCTAAATTATCGATTTGCCAATCAAATAATTGAGATTCAATAAAAGCATCTTTTAATCGGGCTTTTTTATCATAACTTGTCACCATAAAATCAAGAAAAGTTTCAGAAATTGTCTCAGTGTCTCCAATGTTTAATAAATTTGATTTATGTTTCAAAATATTGTCCCCTAAGATTTTAATATCTCCAACAGTTGCGTAGAAATATTCATCTACTTTGACAGCTTCATCTATTAAAGATTGGAAAGGACTAAAGTAATCTTGCAAAGAATTTTCAAAATTGATTGCAGTATGAGCAATTTTAGCTATTTCTTTACGTAATTTATTGGCTTTTATTTGATATTCATAAATCTCTTGATATACTTCTATATCTTTGACTATTTGCTGAACGATTTCTTCTTGTATTTTGGTATCTTCTGTCAGTTTTTTAATTCCATTACCAAGCAATTTTATCTTTTCTAGCATCATAAAATAGGCATTGGTTAATAGTAAAACTGATTTAAAGTTTTCTTGCTTTTCCCATTTCAAATCTTCAATTATTTTTAGATTATTTTTATTTTTTATCTCTAAATTTATTCTTTCATCTTCTAAATTTTTTATTTCTAGATATTTTTGTTTGAATAACTTCTTTAAGTCATCTGTAAGTTTTAACAAAAAATTATGATAACTATCCTTATAGTTTTCTAGTAAATTAATAATATCAATGTAATCCTTAATGAAAAGTCTGATCTCCTCAAAAATCTCTCCCTGACTAATTTCTTCTTTCCGCTTAATTATTCCTCCAAACTGATGATTATATCGAATACCTTCTTTAATTAGTCTTTGACGTTCTCTAATTTTTTTTTGAACTATTTTTACACCATTATTTTTGAGGATCGGCAATTGATAAGTTTGTTCGTAAATGGAAATATTTTCGTAAGCAATTAATTGTCTTTGCTGTTTAGTTAGCATATCCTTCATTTTTAAAACTATGAATACTTCTTAAGCTCTTACCCATTTCAATACCTTCGGATCTTTGTTATACCGATAGGTAAAGCCATCTTTAGTAGTAATGGATTTTCCCAGGCTAGCCTTGCTACGAATAGTATTAATAGGATAGTCTGTTAATGTTTGCATTTCCTTATGAGAAAGTGCTGCAATTATGTCTATCTCAATCGATATTTCTGGTTGAGTTGGAGATTGATTATCGGGTGCGATATTTATTGATATCTCAGTATTTTTTTGGTAATAATTGACAATTTGCTGTGCTTTTTGAAGGCGATAATCTTCCACAGTTACAAGTTGCCAACTAGAATCTTGTGATAATTCTAAAACCCATTGATGATAATTAAATAAACTTTCTCTATGTCCAACACTGATAAAAGTTGTCTTAGTTGATTGTAACTGCTCATATAATTTTCCTTCATTGTTCAAATCTAAAGCGCCTGTTGCTTCATCTAATATAGTAAAGCTAGGATGAGTAATTAATAATCGTGCGAATGCAAGACGCTGTTGTTCACCCAATGAGAGTATATTCTCCCAAGGAACTTCAGTATCAAAACCATCTACTCGACTTAGCAAGTTTTGCAAGTTAACTCGTCGCAAAATTTCTTCTAGTTCTCCATCGCTCATTTTGCGATTTGTTTGAGGATAGAGTAACTGTTCGCGCAAAGTTCCCAAAATTATATAAGGACGTTGGGGCAAAAACAATACTTGCTCTAAGGGAGGCCGCACCAGACGACCACTTCCAGCATTCCACAAACTAGCGATCGCTCTCAACAGAGAACTCTTACCTCGACCACTCGGCCCAACAATCAATAAACCTTCTCCAGGCTGAACAGAAAGTGATAAGTCTTCGACGATTACCTGCTCATAGTTTGGTGTTTGTAAGGTGACATGCTCGAAAGCAAGACGGTTTTCTTCTATAGTTTTAATTGTACTTACATTCTCTGGTTCTTTGGTGACAGCTTTTAACGCATCTGACAACTCGCTTAAACGCTCAACGTAACTAGAAAATCTTCCAGAAGTTCCAAATTCATTGATTACTTCTGCCATAGCAGTAGCAAACAGATTGCAAGCTAAACTAGCTTGGCCAACTTGTCCAAAATCAATTTCATCTCTAATATATAAAGGCCCAAGTACTATAAATGGAAAAATTTGGATAACAGCCTGATATCCTCTACTAAAAATATCCTTATTTCTTTCCCAATTAATCTTGCGTGTAGCACTTTTTATCAGATTACTAAATCGGCGCTGAATTATATTAACTTCTTGTTTTTCTCCCTGAAAAAAAGCTATCGATTCAGCGTGATTCCGAACATGGGTTAAAGCATAAGCGTAGTCAGCTTTAAATTCGAGTTCTTCTTGATTAATCTTATTCAATTCTTGAGTCAAGTAAACAGCAATCACATTGCCTATGATGGTATAAACAACTAAAGCAACTGCAACAAATTGCGAAATTGACCAGAGAATGACTAAAAAAGTTATCATTTCTAGCGTTTTTTCTAGTAAAGTAGCTGAAAAATTGAGAGCGCTTTTGGTAATAGGTTCGATTTCTTGCGATAGACGTTGATCTGGGTTATCAATATCAGATTTAAAGTTTATTTTATAATAAGCACGCTTTCCGAAATATTTTTCTAATGTGTGATTATTTAGCCATTCATACCAATCAAGAGCAATTTTTTTTCTGATAAACTTCGTAAATCCTACTAGAAGTGTGACGCAGATAAGAGCAGCAGCGTAAACCAATACTGTATCAACAAATTTATTAAAATCTTTCTCTTGAATGATCGCATCGACCAAATAGCGACTAACGAAGCTATTAAAAGCAGTTACACCTACGAGCGCAATTATTAATAATATTAGGATAATCAGCATTCCCCAGGCGCGAATCACACTTGAGAAAACTCTTCCCTGTGCCTCTGTGGGATACCAGTAAGGCCCTGCGATCGCTTTAATATTTTCCCAAAATTGAGTAAAAGTTGAAATAAAAGAATCCTTTTTTAAGGGTTGATCGTGAAAAGTCGTAGATTGCATTTTCTATTCCTGTTTGAGGCAATTAAAGGGGCGAGTTTTTGTTTAGTTGGGTAATAGAATAAAAGACTTGCATAGTTTTATTAATAAGTTTGATATGAAATATAATCAAGAGAAACGAACCGCAAAGGCGCAAAGTACGCAAAGAAAGAAGCTATGAAATAGTTAATCTCTACTGTGCGCTATCTGCGATCGCCAGCTGTAATTGTCTTGCTAAGATTTTTACATTGGGTTCATAAAGCATTCGACCGTGGTTTCCAGGTACTTCAATCACTCTGACATCATGTTGAGTATAGGCTTGCCATCCCCAATCAGGTAGATCGCAATCGGAAAAAGCTTGGAGTTCTTGCAAAAGAATCTCCTGAACTTCTTGAGCGCGGAATAAAACAATGGGTGCAGAAATTGGATGATGGGGCTGATATTTAGCATAATTGACCGTCAGTATTTTCATTACTTGCAGATTTGTTTTCAGTAAGGAGAGGGTTGAGTGTTCCGGTAGAACATTATGACGGTACAAATATTCTGCCGTCAGTTCCCATCTGGCTTGATCATCAGTTTGAACGGCTAAATCAGCATATTGCAGACCTAAAGAGATTCCCCTCAGGGCTTCAATTCGCTGAATCGTTTGCCAAATCCAATCAAGGTCTGTTCTATCAGTAATACACTCAGGGCGAGAAACTAGTCCGGCATCAAAGATAGCTAGTAAACTCACCGTTTCACCTTGCTGTTCGAGTTGAGAAGCCATTTCAAAGGTAACGGCACCACCTGAAGAATATCCTGCCAGGATGTATGGACTGTTGGGTTGCTGTTGGCGTAATTGCTCAATCAGCTGACTAGCATGAAGCTCAACCGACTCAGGGAGCGCAGTAGAACCGTTTCTTCCTGGAGTTTCGAGTCCATACACTGGCCGTTCATTTATGAAATTGATCGCTAAATCTCGAAAATAGAAGCTGTGTCCGTTTGCGCCAGGAAGACAAAATAGAGGGGTTGCATCTCCTAGAGGTTGAAGTACAAGTAAATCAGAATTTGACTGTTGAACCTCATGATTACTTAGTTGTTGTGCGAGTTGAGCAATAGTAGGATTCTGAAATAAACTACTTAAAGAAAGTTGTCGCTCAAATATTTGTTGAATATTATTGAGCAGTTTTACCGCTAGTAAAGAATGGCCACCCAAATCAAAGAAGTTATCATGAATTCCAATTTCTTGACGTTCTAGAACAGCAGACCAAACCTTTGCTAGCTGTTGTTCAACTTCGTTGCGTGGGGCTTCATATAAGCCTTCAATCTCACCATTGGGAGCGGGTAAAGCTTTTCGGTCAATTTTCCCATTGGGAGTTAAAGGCAACTTATCTAAAACAATAATCTGAGCAGGTATCATGTAATCTGGCAGACGGGATTTAAGATCGTTTTTTAATTGTGTAGATAAATCACTAGTAATTCCCGTTAGATATGCAATCAAACTCTGGTTTTTCTCAGTTTTATATAAAGTTACAATTGCTTCTTTAACTAAGGGATGTTGCAATAAAATTGATTCAATTTCACCGAGTTCAATCCGAAATCCTCTTAATTTAATCTGATCGTCAATGCGACCCAGATACTCAAGATTACCATCAGAATTCCATTTTGCTAAATCACCAGTTTTGTAAATTCGCTCTATTTTACCGAATAAGTTAACTTGAATAAACTTTTCAGAGGTTAAATCAGGGCGATTCAAATAGCCTCGTGCTAAACCCACTCCCGCAATGCACAATTCCCCTGACATTCCTGGGGGCAATGGTTGGTTGTGAGCATCAAAAATGTAGATGCGGATATTAGATAATGGTTGCCCAATGGAAGGTTTTTTCTTATTTGGTTTACAACTAGCGATGGTGGCAATAACTGTCGATTCCGTTGGGCCGTAGCAATTGAAAAAATGTCGTCCTGTTCCCCATTGTGTCACCAATTCGGCTGGGCAAGCCTCACCACCAAGGATTATGGCTTGCAAATCAGGTAAGGTGGCTGGAGGTAATACAGATAAGGCGGAAGGAGGTAATGCAAAATGGGAAATTTTGCAATTAGCTAACAAGTCAATTAAGGCTTGACTTGGTAACAAAGTTTCTTTCTGGGCTAAGTACAAACAAGCACCTGCTCCCAAAGCAGTCGCAATTTCACCAATTGATAAATCAAAACTAAAAGAACCAAATTGAAGCCAACGACTTTGGGGTTTAACTTGAAAAATTTTCGCCCAATTTAAAGCTAGATTAACAATTGCTTGATGTTCAATCATCACCCCTTTCGGTCGTCCCGTCGAACCAGAAGTATAGATGACATAAGCTAAATCATGAGGCGTACTTTGGGGATTGGGATTATCTGACGCGATGTGCAACTTATTCTTAGAACCCCTCTCCAAACCTCTCCCCCACAGGGAGAGAGGCTTTGATTCTTGCTCCCCAACGCTAGTAGGGAAGGGGTTGGGGGTTAGGTTTGAAAGAAAGTTACACACGGCATCATCATTTAATACCTCACCAAAATTTTCTTCATCCAAACAAATTACCTGACAAGGATTTTCCAGTTCAGCTAGGGGTAATTTGTCTTTGAGGAAACTTTGGGTTAGTAACACTGATATCCCAGAATCTTCTAACATGAACCTAATCCGCTCTTGAGGATAATTGGGGTCAATCGGTACATACGCGCCACCCGCTTTGAGGATACCGAGTACACCAATAATCATCTCGAATGACCGTTCAACGCAGATACCAATTAAGGTGTCTGGCTGAATTTGGTAATTTTGAATCAGGTAGTGAGCTAATTGGTTCGCTTTTTGATTAAGTTGTTGATAAGTTAGGCTTTGAGATTCAAACACCAAAGCGAAGTTATTAGGGTTTTTATCAACTTGTTGTTCAAATAGATTAACTAAAGTTTTATCGTGGGGATAATCGGTTTCCGTTCGATTCCAGCGTTGTAGTTGTAGAGCTTCGGCGGTTGTCATCAAAGGTAGAGTTTTGATGAGTTGCTGAGGTTTATCAACAATTCCCTTAAGCAAAACTTGAAACTGTTCCGCCATCCGTTGGATAGTACTTTTCTCAAAAAGATCGGTAGCGTATTCCCAAGAACAATTTAACTGGTTGTCAGATTCTATGACCATAAGTGTAAGGTCAAACTTAGCAAATGGACAATATAAATCGAGCCATTGAATCTCTAATCCTGGCAAACTAATGTCGGGACTTTCATTATTTTCCAGGGTTAACATGACCTGGAATAAAGGATTATGACTCATACTGCGTTCTGGCTGTAACTTTTCTACCAGAAACTCAAAGGGAATATCTTGATGAGAGTATGCATCTAAACAAGTTTGGCGAGTTTCTTGAAGTAATTCAATAAAGCTTTGCTCAGGTTTGATTTGGTTACGCAATACTAAAGTATTGACAAAAAAGCCAATCAATGATTCTGTCTGGCTATGGGTGCGGTTAGCAATAGGAGAACCAATACATAAATCTTCTTGGCGACTGTAACGAGAAAGTAGAACATTCAAAGCCGCCAACAAAGTCATAAATAGGCTTGTGCCTTGTTCTTGACTTAAGGCTTTAATACCAGCGCTTAATTCTGGCGTTAGGGAGTAGAGATAACGTGCGCCTCGGTAGCTTTGCAATGCTGGACGGGGATAATCGGTAGGTAACTCCAGTAATGGGGGAGAATCCTGAAGTTGATGTTTCCAGTAGTTAATTTGAGTTTCTAATACCTCACCCTGTAGCCAGTTTCGCTGCCAGTTTGCGTAGTCGCTGTATTGAATGGGTAATGGTGCAAGGCTTGGTATCTGATTTTGGACAAAAGCCGTATAAGCTTGCCTGAACTCACGAACAAACACCCCCATTGACCAGCCATCACTGACAATGTGGTGCATATTAATCAGCAACACATATTTTTGCTCTTTGATTTGCAGGAGTTTTGCTTTAAATAAAGGGCCAGTATTTAAGTCAAAGGGTTCTTGAACATGAGCATCGATAAAATGCTGGATGGTTGAGGATTGGGGATATTCTTCAAGGTTTCGGTAGTCTTGTATCGTTAGAACTTCGATATTATCTAAATTTGCGTAGTTTACCGCCGCAGGCATCGCAACCTGCGGATTTCCTGCCACTGTGGGAAAATACATCCGTAGGCTGGCATGACGGTTAAGCAGATAAGCAAAACTAGAGCGCAGGGCATCAATATTGAGGTTGCCGTCGAGTTGTAAAACCATCGGCATATTGTAACTAGCTGACGGCCCTTGGAGTTGCGCTAAAAGCCAGAGGCGTTGTTGAGCAAATGAAAGAAATTTTGGGGCATCATCTGCTAAAGTCGGGATTTCCTCGGCGATGACAGTTGTAGCTTTGGCAGAATTTAAAAATGCTAATATATCTGCTTTGTTGGTTTGAATTTCTTGCTTGAGTTCAGAAGTGAGGGTGTTTTTAGTAGTCCGAACTCGGAGCTTATCATCTTCAGCCCAAATTCGGCATCCTATATTCTGTAAACGTAGCATTAAACCAACAACTTGCTCATTTTTAGTCATAATTTTAGTCGGACAAAATCAAAATTTATTATTAACAGTAAAATAGGACTTTTAAAACTATTTTTCATGATTTTTAGTAAGCACTTTAGTGCTTAGAATATAAGGACTAAAGTCCTTACTACGAACTTACCCTTTTAAATTAGTTCTGGTTGCTGTACAATTGCTTCCAATTCTACATTGTCGTAAAGGTCGGTAAAAGTATAGGTCAGGTTAATGCTTTGGAGTTCAAATGTTTGGTCATCAGGTGTATAGGTTTGTAGCACCCATAAGCCTTGATTGTTACGGCGAAAGGTTTCAACTCGTTGGTGTTTGCTGTTAACTAAAACATATTCCTCTAGGCTATCAAGGGTTTGATAGTCGTTGAATTTGTCACCTCGGTCGAAGCCTTCGGTAGACTCAGATAAAACTTCGATAATAAGTTTAGGAAAACGTTTATAAGTTGAGATTTCTCGGTCTTTAGGATCGCAAGTTACGATGAGATCGGGGTAATAAAAGCGGTTACGTTTTTTAAGTTGGGCTTTAATATCGGCAAAGTAAACTCGACAGTCTGACCCTCGAAAGTGATTACGAATCAATAAAGCCAGGTTTAGGGCAATGGTATTGTGGGTGTCAGTTGTTCCTACCATTGCATAAACTTGACCATCAATATATTCGTGTTTAATGTTGCTTTTTTCTTCTAGTTTTAGGTATGCTTCGGGAGTGAGAAAAACAGAATCTGATAGGGCAATCATAGGTTAAATTAAAGATAATTTTTACTTGAAGATGTGTTTTCAGTCGTGGTACTTTAAAATTCGATTTCCTCTTCGTCTGAGTTGAGAGACTGCATACTTTCGTCAGTGGAATTAACCCAAATGCAGGTATCAAGATAATTAGCTAATTCACTGAGGATAGGGAATTCAAATACCTTCCGCAGCGACAGTTCCACCTTGAATGTATCACGAATGCGGGCAATGAGTTGGGTTGCTAATAATGAATGTCCCCCTAAGTTGAAGAAGTTATCTTGTCGGGCAATTGCTTCATATTTCAGCAGCTTCGCCCACAATTCGGTAAGCAATTTTTCTGTTGCTGTTACAGGCAATTCAATGTTTGTTGGTACAACTCCTATGTCTGGCGCAGGTAAGGCTTTGTGGTCTACTTTACCATTTGGTGTTAATGGCAGTTGCTCTAAAACAGTGAAATGGCTAGGAATCATATAATCAGGAAGCGTTTTGCCCAGAAAATCCCGCCATTCGGCTAATAATGCTGGATCAACTTGATTAGTACGACATTGTAACGGTTGATTTGCATAATCTTGCCAAGGTTTAAGTTGCAAATTTTCTCCTTGAGTAAATCGTGGGAATGTCACTTGTTCGGGAAGATTTTTTTGAAAAATAACATCATAATCAGGAAAATTTGTAGGGTTATATTGGATAAAAGGCGTATAGGGCAAATTTCCCGCTAAAGTTCGGAATGCTTCGGGTTCTATACCCGGTTTAGTTTGGGCAATTACCGCTTTTAAATCTGCAACAGTACCATCTAATTGAGCAATTTCTTCTAATAGAGTCATTTCTGATGTAAGACGAGCATTAGGAATATTCTTGATACCTAACAAATCAGGTTTCTGAGTCGTTAAAATTTTCTCGATTGTTTCCAAATTCAGTTCTTCACTTTGCCAATCTAAGCATTGAGGTGATGCAACAGGAATATCTATTCGATCCAAATGTAAAATAACGTCATAACGAAAACGGCTCATTTCCGTTTGGGCATAACCCCGTTGCAATTGAATTTGTAGATGGCTAATTCGCGGAAATCTTTGTTTTAAGGCGATAAAGAAATCAGGATCGATCAGTAATTCGCCTTCGGTTTCGATGCTTTTTTGAATCTGTTGATGCAAGTCCTTGATTGACAACTCATCGGGGGCGCGATGAAACTCAACTGCGCTGTGGAAAGCTTCCAAGAGATGCAGATTTCGCACATCTCCAATAAAGATCGATCCTTGATTTGTCACAGCATTGATAGCCCCCTCCAACACTGACAAAAAGTAATCCAAGGAGGGAAAATACTGGATTACTGAATTCATGATTACCAAGTCATAAGCATTTGTCTCAATACCGTCAAACTGATTCGCAGCACTGGCTTTTAAGCTAACTTTGTGTTGGAGAGATTGTTGTTTGAGATGTCGTTCAATATAGTGCAATGCTTCAGGTGAAAGATCCGTACCTAAGTATTGCTGACAATGAGGCGCAATTTTAAATAATAACAGTCCTGTTCCACAACCAATTTCCCAAATCCGTTGTGGTTGCAGTTCCAGAATTTGGGCTACTGTTGTATCTCGCCATTCCTCCATCGCCGCTTGAGGAATCGCTTCTCCTGTGTAACTATCATTCCAGCCTGCAAGATTCAAGGTTGGATCTTCGGTTAGGGTTTGTTGCTGAGAGTAGCTATCATTAAAAACTTGCTGCCATAATTCAACCTGTTCAACTTGCAGACTTTTATCTTCAAAGTTGTTATCTGTTGGTGCGGGTACAATGTAAGCTAGCAAGCGTTGAGCGATCGCACTTTCTCCTGCTAAAATCACAACTGCTTGTCCAATTTTGGGGTGTTGAGCTAATAAAGCTTCAATTTCACCCAATTCAATCCGAAAGCCCCGCAGTTTGACTTGGTTATCAATCCGCCCCAGATATTCTAAGTTTCCGTCTCGCAACCATCTTGCTAAATCTCCAGTTTTATAAACTCGTTCTTGTTTACCAAATAATTCCAGTTCGATAAATTTTTCTGCTGTGAGTTCGCCACAATTTAGATAGCCACGGGCTAAACCAGCACCCGCAATACAAAGTTCGCCAGGAATTCCAGGAGGTAGCGGTTGATTTTGGTTGTCTAAAATGTAAATTCGTGCATTGGCAATTGGTTGTCCAATTAATAAATCGCCTACTACATCCCTTTTTCCGGTTGCTTCATAGACACAACACCCCACAACCGCTTCTGTAGGCCCATATTCGTTAATCAAGCGGGTATCGGGGGCATGAGTTAGCCACGGTATTATTTGGTTCGCGTGTAATGCCTCACCACCTAAGACAAAGGCATTAACTCGATTTGGCATAGCATCAGCATCAAGTTGCTGATTTAAGATTTCCAGATGGGATGGCGTGATTTTAACAAGGGAGAGATGTTTGTTCTGTTTGACAATGTTTGCTAAAGCTTCAATTTCTTGTTTTTCTCTCACCAAAGTAGTGGTACGTCCACAAATTAGAGGTAGATAGAGGGAGGTAATGGTTGCATCAAAGCTCAGGGAAGACTGTACAGGTGTACCTTGCCCTTGCGCTACTGCATAGAAGTCTTTTGCCCAGTGCAAATAGTTACTTAAACCACGGTGCAGTATTTCTACGCCTTTTGGCCGTCCAGTAGAACCTGATGTATAAATTATATAAGCCAAATCATCTTGATTTTGGATTTTAAGATTTTCTGTTCCCTGTTCCCTATTCCCTATTCCCTCTCGATCTAAATAGAGTACTTGGTATTGCCGATCGCACTCTTTAATCGCTAGCTGACTATGAGTTAGCAAAACCCTTGCCCCACAGTCTTCCAGCATAAAACGAATCCGTTCTTGTGGATAGTTGGGGTCAATTGGCACGTAAGCCCCGCCCATTTTGAGAATACCAAACAAGCCAATGACCATCTCTAGCGATCGCTCCACACAAATCGCTATCAGTGGATTATCGGGTAATTGTTGCTCTTTTTTGAGTTCTAATAGAGAATACGCCAGTTGATTAGCTTTTTGATTCAGTTCTTGATAACTCAGGCTGCAATCTTCAAACACCACAGCAATATTATCGGGGGTTTGTGTAACTTGTTGTTCAAACAAAGTTACGAGGGTCTGATTTTGAGGATAATCAATGTTAGTTTGATTCCAAACTTGCAGTTGTTGAATTTCTGCTGTTGTCATCAAGGGCAGCTTACTAATCGGCTGTTGGGGATTTTCAATAATCGCACCAAGTAAGACTTCAAAGTGTCCCGCCATGCGTTGAATGGTTTCTGCCTCAAATAAATCGGTGGCATATTCCCACATACAATGTAGTTGCTCGTCTCTTTCGCAGAGATCGAGTGTCAAATCAAACTTGGCATAAGGATAACTTTGATTCAACCATTTAATATCAAGCCCTGGTAGACTAACGTTTGTCCCCGCCCCTTCGGTGTTTTGCAACACTATCATCACTTGAAATAAAGGGTTATGGCTGAGGCTGCGTTCTGGTTGTAACTGTTCTACCAAATACTCAAAGGGAATATCTTGATGGGAGTATGCATCTAAGCAAGTTTGGCGTGTTTGCTGGAGTAACTCGTTAAATCCTTGCTCTGGCTTGATTTTGCTCCGTAACACTAAGGTATTGACAAAAAAGCCAATTAATGATTCTGTATAACTATGGGTGCGGTTAGCGATCGCAGAACCAACACATAAATCTTCTTGACGGCTGTAACGCGATAGCAAGATATTAAAAGCCGTCAACAAGGTCATAAACAAACTAACCCCGTATTTTTGACTCAATATTTTGAGTTTCTGAGTCAGTTCATGACTCAAACGATATTCCTCACGTCCACCTTGGTAACTTTGTTGGGCTGGACGAGGATAATCGGTAGGTAAATCCAGCAATTGGGGAGCATCGTCTAGTTGTTGTTTCCAGTAATTTTCCTGACTTTCTAAAATCTCCCCTTGCAACCAACTGCGCTGCCAAGCAGCATAATCACTATATTGAATCGGCAATGGTGACAAATTCGGAGTTTCCCCCGCAGTAAAAGCCGAATAAGCCTGTTCCCATTCGCGTTTAAATACCCCCATTGACCAGCCATCACTGATAATATGGTGCATATTCAGCAGCAAGACATTTTTCTGTTCGCTTAATTGCAGTAGTTTTGCTTTGAAAAGAGGGCCAGTATTTAAATCAAAGGGTTCTTGAGCGTGGTTATCTGATAAGCTTTGTACGGTTTCTGCTTGAGTCTGAGGATCGAGTGACTGTAAATCTGCGATCGTCAGCACTTCAATATCTTCTAGATTTTGGACAACTACTTGCGCCTCTCCCTCCAAGGCTGGAAAATAAGTACGGAGAATGGCATGGCGATCGAGGAGATAATTAAAACTTGCTTGCAACGCCTCTATATTTAACTTGCCATCAAGCTGCAAAGCCGTTGACATATTATAAGTAGTCGAGGTTCCAGTGCCTTCAAGTTGGGCTAAAAACCAGAGTCTTGATTGAGCAAAAGAAAGAGTTTTGGGAGCATTTTCCGGCTGTGGTGTAATGGGAGGTAAAGCGATTCCTGAAGATGCTTTATCAATTTCTGTTGCCAACTCAGACAAAATACTTTGCTCAAATACCTTGCGTACAGGTATTTCCACACCAAAACTTTCACGAATGCGGGTAACTAATTGAGTCGCCAATAGGGAATGTCCACCCAGTTCAAAAAAGTTGTCTCGACGACCAACAAACTTAGTTTTTAAAAGACTCTGCCATAAAATAGCCAGAAGTTCTTCTGTTGGCGTAACAAGGATTTCAAAGTCATTGGAAGCGGTTAAATCTGGTGCTGGTAGTGCTTTTCGATCTAGTTTACTGTTAGGTGTAAGTAGCAGCTTATGTAATACCATAATCTGGCTAGGAACCATATAATTTGGCAGGCGAGTTTTCAGATAATCTTTGAGTTGATGAGCTAAATTGCTAGATTTATCTGCTGCCGTGATATATGCTACCAATCTGGGATTACTATCAGTTTCATATAAAATAACAACTGCTTCTTTCACTGAAGTGTGTTGTAATAATAGCGATTCAATTTCACCAAGTTCAATCCGAAAGCCGCGTAATTTAATCTGCTCGTCAATGCGACCAAGATACTCAAGATTACCATCAGAATTCCATTTCGCTAAATCGCCAGTTTTGTAAATTCGCTCAGTTTTACCGAATAAATTAACTTGAATAAAATTTTCGGCGGTTAAATCAGGGCGATTCAAATAGCCTCGTGCTAAACCTACTCCTGCAATGCACAATTCCCCCGGTATTCCTGGGGCTAATGGTTGATTGTGAGCATCTAAAATGTAGATGCGGATATTAGATAATGGTTGCCCGATGGAAGGTTTTTTACCATTCGGTTCACAATTAGCAATAGTGGCGATAACCGTCGATTCAGTCGGCCCGTAGCAATTGAAAAAACATCTTCCTCTGCTCCATTGTGTCACCAATTCGGCTGGGCAAGCTTCACCACCAACAATTATGGCTTGTAAATCAGGTAATATAGCTTGCGGTAATACAGATAAAGCAGAAGGAGGTAATGCAAAATGGGAAATTTTATAATCAGCCAACAAGTCAATTAAAGCTTGACTAGGTAACAAAGTTTCTTTCTGGGCTAAATACAAACAAGCACCTGCTCCCAAAGCAGTAGCAATTTCACCAATAGATAAATCAAAACTAAAAGAACCAAACTGAAGCCAACGACTTTGGGGTTGAACTTGAAAAGTTTTTGTCCAAGCTAAAGCGAGATTGACAATTGCTTGATGCTCAATCATCACCCCTTTGGGTCGTCCCGTAGAACCAGAAGTATAGATTATATAAGCTAAATTATCAGCCGTAATTTTCCGATTGGGATTATCTGTTGATGCCGAACTAAAAGTATCTTCATCTAAACAAATTACCTGGTGTTCTAGTTCAACCAGATGTAATTGTTTTTGAAGAAAACTTTGGGTGAGCAATACCGATGTTCCACAATCTTGTAACATAAACCCAATACGCTCTTGTGGATAATTGGGGTCAATCGGCATATAAGCAGCACCCGCTTTCAGGATACCGAGTACGCCAATAATCATTTCCAAAGACCGTTCAACGCAGATACCAATTAAGGTGTCTGGTTGAATTTGAGAATTTTCAATTAGATAATGAGCGAGTTGGTTAGCTTTTTGATTAAGTTGTTGATAAGTTAGGCTTTGGGATTCAAATACTAAAGCAAGATTATTAGGATTTTTCGCAACTTGAGCCTCAAACAGATCAACCAGCGTTTGATTGAGAGGATAATTGGTTTCCGTTTGATTCCAATGTTGTAGTTGTTGACGTTCAACTTGTGTGAGTAACGGTAGAGTATTAATTGGTTGTTGAGGATTATCAACAATTCCTTGAATCAAGACTGCAAAATTTCCTACCATCCGTTGAATAGTTGTAGCTGTAAACAAATCGGTGGCATATTCCCATTCTCCTGTTAATCCTTGGTCAGTTTCTCGAACCATTAGGGACAAATCAAACAGTGTTGTTGTGTTTTCCCATTTAAAGGGATTTAGGGTTAATCCAGGGGTTTCTAGTGTCTCTTGCGTTTCATTTTGCAAGCTAAAAGCTACTTGAAATAGGGGATGATAGGAGAGCGATCGCTCTAAACCCAATTCATCAACTAGTTTTTCAAAGGGTAAATCCTGATGGTCGTAGGCATCTAGGGTTACTTGCCTCACTCGTTCAAGTAATTCTAAGAAGGTTGGATTGCCTTGTAAGTTGGTACGCAAAGCCAATGTATTGACAAAAAAGCCAATTAATGATTCTGTTTCTCGACGGTTACGATTAGCGATCGCAGAACCAACAACAATATCCTCCTGTCCACTGTAGCGCGAAATTAACAGCACAAATGCTGTCAGTAAGGTCATAAACAGAGTTGTTCCTGACTCCTGACTCAAACGCTTTAACTTCTGAGTTAAATCCTGATTGAGTGTGCCAAACTCGCTACGCCCCCGATAGGTTTGAGTTGACGGGCGGGGTTGATTTGTGGGTAATTCTAAAAGTGGCGGGATTCCGGCTAATTGTTTTTGCCAGTAATTGAGTTGCTTTTGGAGTACCTCTCCCTGTAAGTATTGTCTTTGCCAGTGAGCAAAATCGGCATATTGCAGCGATAATTCTGGTAAAGGAGAAGGTTTCCCAGCACAGAAGGCGGTATAAAGTGCGAATAATTCCCGGCGGAATATCTGCATTGACCAGCCATCACAAACGATATGATGAATAACTAGCAACAGCAGATAAGATTGCTTACTCAATTGCAACAACTTTACCCGCAGCAAAGGTGGGTTTGATAAATTAAAGGGTTGTTGTAATTCTTCTATTGCTAACTGCTGCGCTTTCTCTAATTGCTCTGCTTCCGCCAGTTGTCGCCAGTCTATCAGTTGCATCATTAACTTATGATTGGCATGAATTACCTGTATCGGCGAACCATCGACAACACAAAAACTAGAACGTAATACTTCATGACGTTGAACAATTGCTGTAATAGCTTGTTCTAATGCTGCTATCTGAAGACATCCGCTAATTTGCAAGAAAAATGGCACATTGTATACACAATTTTCGCCTTCTAGTTGGTCGATAAACCATAATCTTTGTTGAGCAAAAGAGAGGGGAAGCGGTTGTTGGCGCGAAACAGAAATTAAGTTGTTGTTATTTTGTATAGATTGTTTTTTCAGCTTTTGTAAGATTAATTCTCGCTTTTCAGGTGAAAGGGTTTCAAGACGTTTTAGGATATCGCTCATAATACTTGTTGTTAAAAATTATTTAAATCGAACCACAGAGACAAGGCAGCGCGGTCTTGGGGGTTTCCCCCATGACCGACTGTCGCGCAGAGAACACAGAGAGATAAGAAGTACAATATTTCATTAATCTCTCGTCAATTCTCTATATAAATACTCTACGTACCTTTGCGTTTAAAAATACTCATAATAATTGCCGCCTCACTTCTACCTCTGATAATTTTTCCACTTCGGCTAAAATCTCTGCTATAGCATCATCTTCTGCTTGTTCAAGTTGTTGAGCAATTACTTTTTGAGATAGTTCAGCAATAGTTGGATTTTCAAACAAATAACGCAGAGGAAAATCTATAGAAAAGGCTTCTCTTAATCGGGAAATTACTTGAGTCGCCAGTAAAGAATGTCCTCCCAACTCGAAGAAGTTATCGTGAATCCCAATTTGTTTTAATCGCAGAATTTCAGCCCAAATCGTGGCTAATTCTTGTTCTGTTGGTGTGCAAGGAGCAACAAAATCAACTTCTACACTTCTTTGGGAAGTATCTGGAATAGGTAAAGCACGGCGATTTATCTTAGCATTAGGCGTTAAAGGTAATGCTTCCATAAATACGAATGCGATGGGAATCATGTAATCGGGCAGCTTTGTCTTGAGGAAGTTTCGCAGGGTAGTAGGCGTTGGTTGATTGTCTTTAGTAACTAGATAAGCTACTAAATACTTTTTACCAGGTTCATCTTCCCGCATCATGACAACGGTTTGTTTAATATCAGAATGTTGATTCAAAACTGCTTCAATCTCTGATAATTCAATGCGAAAACCGCGAATTTTTACCTGTGTATCAATTCTTCCCAGAAATTCCAGATTCCCATCAGGGAGACGGCGGACTAAATCTCCAGTTTTGTAAAGTGTATCTCCCTCAATAAAAGGATTAGCGATAAAATTTTCACTGGTTAATATTGGTTGATTTAAGTAACCTCTAGCAACACTCGCCCCACCTACATAAAGTTCTCCATGAACCCCAATCGGAACCCGGTGTAAATCTCTATCTAGTAAGTAAACTTTTCTATCGCCGACGGGTTTACCAATGGGAATTGAATGGACATTTTGAGCAAGTTGTTGAGGAATCGGATAACAAGAGGTAAATACTGTACATTCTGAAGGGCCATAAGCATGAATAAGTTGCGTTTCTGATAATAATTCTAAGGCGCGACGAACATGAGGTACAGAAATAGACTCTCCCCCAAACAGCAGTTGTTTAACTCCTAACAATCCTTCTGGGATGGTGTCAATCATCAGATTGAAAAGGGCGGTAGTTAGAAACAGGATGTTAACCTTCTGTTCTTGGATAATTTTGCTTAATTTCTCAGGTGTGGGGATTTTGTCTGGGTAAAGCACACAACGCCCACCATAAAGCAAAGGCGGCCAAAGTTCTAGAGTTGATGCATCCCATGAAATTGATGAATGTTGCAGCCAAATTTGCTTTGCATCAAGATGAATGTAATCAACCCCAAACATAAAACCAATGAAGCTACGATGGGGAACTTCTGTTCCTTTTGGTGTACCCGTTGAGCCAGAGGTATAAATTATATAAGCTAAGTTTTCTGGATTAACTTGACTTGACAAATTATCTTTTTTGTATGTAGCAATTGTTGGCCAATCTAAGTCTAGATTAACCACAATTTGGTTATGGATAGGAAGGCGATCGCACAAATGAGTTTGTGTTAGTAAGATGGGAATCTGCACATCTTCCATCATGAATGCCAGTCTTTCTGAAGGATAGGCAGGATCTAGCGGTACATAAGCCCCACCCGCCTTAAGGATAGCCAGTATCCCTATCACCATTAAAAGCGATCGCTCGACACAAATTCCCACTCGTACTTCTGGTTTAACTCCCAGCGTTTGTAAATAATGGGCTAATTGATTGGCGCGGTTATTCAACTCCCGATAAGTTAAATGTTCTTTTTCATATACAACTGCGACTGCATCAGGATTTTTTTCTACCTGTTCTTCAAATAAAATATGAAGACATTTATATTCAATAGAATCTATATTTTGATGATTTTCTTGCAGCACTAATTCTTGATCTTCTGCTGCACTGAGCAAGGATATTTGAGAAATGTTTTGTTGTAAATTAACTGCCATCCCTGCTAACAGTGTTTGAAAATGTCCAATCATCCGGGCAATTGTCTGTTGCTCAAAATGCTTGGTATCATAAACAATCCTTCCAGACAATTGTGATTGAGGATTCACAACCACCGTTAGAGGGTAATTCGTCCGTTCAAAACAGCAGATATCACTAATTTCTAAAGCTTTTTTCGTTTTTTCTTCAGCAGAATCTAGCGGATAATTTTCAAAGACTAGAATACTTTCAAATAATGGCATTCCGGCAGGAACATCACTTATTTTTTGAATTTCTGCTAGGGAAAAATAAGCATACTGTTCCTGTTCAAATTGTTGAGTTTGTAACTGCTTCAGCCAGGACAATAATTCTGTTTTTCCATCGACTTGTAAGCGGATGGGGAGAGTGTTGATAAATAACCCCACCATCGAGTCTACATTTTCAAAAGTCGGTGGACGGCCGGATACAGTTGCACCAAAAACCACATCACTTTCTCCACTGTAGCGGGAAAGCAATAATGCCCAAGCACCTTGCACCAAATTATTCAAAGTTAAATGGTGTATTCGAGCAGTATATTGCAACTTTTCAGTTACCGTTTGAGATAACTGGAAACGTTCCTCATTATATGTTTGCTGTCCCCTATTCTCTATTCCCTGTTCCCTATTTCCAATTAAGATAGGAACCTCAAACCCCTGAAGAGTTTGTTGCCAAAAGTTTTTTGCTTGAGCAATATCCTGTTCTTGCAACCAATGAATATAATCTCGATAAGGACGAGAAGGTTTAAGGCGTAAAGATTCACCTCGACGATCAGCCTCATAAAAAGCTAAAACTTCTTTCAAGATAATCTGCATCGACCAACCATCAAAAAGGATATGATGATGACTCCAAATAAATTGATAAGTCTGCTTCCCTAGATAAATCAGAGTGAAGCGCATTAAGGGAGATTCAGCAAGATCCAATCCTTTTTTGCGATCGCATTTCAGAAAATCCGCTAGATGTTGTTGTTGTTCATCGGCTGGGAAATTGCGCCAATCCAGTACTTCCCACGGGAGATCCACCTGCTTACTCACCATTTGCAAGGGCTTTTCTATCTCTTCCCAATAAAAAGAAGTTCGTAAAACTGGATGTCTTGCCACAACCTGCTTCCAAGCTTGCTGGAACGCAGAAAAATTTAACTCTCCAGAGAGAGTACAAACCAACTGCTCAAAATAAACTTCCGATTCTGGCGCATAAAGGGTATGAAACAGCATCCCCTGCTGCATAGGCGAAAGTTCATAAAGATCATCGATATTGTTCATGGGGATTGGGGATTGGGATTGGGGAATGGGGAATGGGGACTGGGAAGAAATAATCAATGACTAATGACTATTTCGTTTTATTCTTATTCTTATTGACTTTAGCTAAGAATTTATCAAGCTGTTTCTGATTGAGTTTAGCAGCCGAAAAGTCTGAAGGTGTATAGTCTTGAGACTCTTTTAATCGACAATGAACAATCAGATTTTTTAATGCTTCAATAAACCCAAAAGCCAAACGTTCAATCGTGGCTTTTTGATGAACTCGATCGCTATAAGCCCAAGTCATATCTAGCTTACCGGCGCGAATGAATCCGCTTATTCCTAATAGATGGCTGCGCTTACCAATTGCACTTTGTTGCGCTTTCATTTCTTTAACTAAACCCAATGCCTCGGAAGCTTCAAGCACCCGATCAAACTGCCCAAGGTAGTTAAAACTAACTTGTGCTCTCTTGGAAAGTTGCTCCTCTTGGGTAGAACCCAAGACCGCACTTTCCGCTTGAGGTAGCGTTTGTAATTTCACATCATCCTGCCGCAAATAACGCAACACGCCATAACCAATACCTCGATTGGGAATGCGCCGCAGTTGTTCTTTGACTAACTTTAAAGTCTCTCCAGGATTGTCAATTTCTTCTAGCTGTAACCGAACTGGGAATAAAGTGGTAAACCAGCCAACGGTACGCGATAAATCCACATCTTCAAATAAATCTTCCCTTCCATGACCTTCCAAGTCAATCAGTAGTGAATTTTCCCCCGTCCATTGGGCAAAGCTTTGCAATAAAGCTGTCAGCAACACATCATTAATTTGAGTGTTGTAGGCAGAGGGGACATCCTGCAAAAGGACGCGGGTTTCTTCTTCAGTTAAAGCAAGGGATACAGAAGCGGCTGAAGCGATTGTGTTGTCGTCAGAAGCGGGATAGTCTTCTGGTAGTGGAGTAACTTGAAAATTAGACTCACTCAGCCAGTAATCTAACTCCGCAGCGATCGCATCTGATTGGGCATATTCTACCAAGCGATCGCTCCAATATTGAAACGAAGTTGTCTTCCCTGGTAATCTAATCGCTTCACCACGGCTAATTTGTTGGTAAGCCGTAGCAAAATCTTCTAGCAAAATCCGCCACGAAATACCATCTACCGCTAAATGATGGATGATAAATAGTAAGCAATCAGGTCGATCGTTGCCTAATTGAAATAGCGTTACTTGTGCGATCGCTCCAGTAGATAAATTCAGACTAGCTTGGAGTTCAGCATCGGCAGCTTTCATTGCTGTTTGCTGTTCTGCTGCTGAGAGGTGTGACAAATTGATCACGCTAAATGGCACACTTTCCTGGGGGGCGATGTTAAACTGCTGCCAATTTTTCCTTTTTTGCACAAACCTCGATTCTCCCAGGGGGAGACGTGCAAAGCGCGATTCTCCCAAAGGGAGACGTGCAAAGCACGAACGCAAAGCATCATGATGCAGTAACAATTGTTGCACAACTTTCTGTAATAACCCTGGTTGCAAGTTTGGCGACACTTCCAGCAACACTGACTGGTTAAAGTAATGAGGTTCCGGCAATTTCTGCTCGAAAAACCAATGTTGGATCGGTGTCAGCGCCACTTTGCCAGTAACTAATCCTTGTTCAGCTTTAACTTGGCGAGTCATACCCGCCACAGCAGCTAACTCAGCAATAGTTTGGTATTTAAATAGCTGTTTGGGAGCAATTTGAATTCCCGCTTGCTGCGCACGAGAAATTACCTGAATGCTGAGAATCGAATCTCCACCCAGTTCAAAGAAGTTATCATGGATGCCAACTTCCTCTAGTCGCAAAATTTCTGACCAAATCGCCGCTAATCTATTTTCTATCAAGGTTTGGGGAGCAACAAAGTTATCTTTATCTTCTGCATTTCGAGAAAGATCGGGGACTGGTAGGGCGCGGTAGTCTACTTTGCGGTTGGGTGTCATCGGCAGCGCCTCTAGCAGCACAAAAGCCGAGGGAACCATATAATTCGGCAGTTTCTCCTTAAGGAAATGGCGCAGTTCATCGTTAGTTGCTGGCGGCTGGTGGGGTACAATATAAGCCACAAGGCGCTTTTGTCCAGGGATATCTTCACGGGCAATCACGACAGTCTGAAACACCTGTGGATGTTGGCGTAACACTGTCTCAATCTCTCCTAACTCGATGCGGAAACCGCGAATCTTTACCTGATCGTCAACTCGACCGAGATATTCTAGGTTGCCATCTGCGCGAAATCGTGCTAAGTCGCCAGTTTTATATAATTTTGGATTTTGGATTTTGGATTTTGGATTGTAAAATGGATTCTCAATAAATTTCTCAGATGTGAGTTCTGGGCGTTGCCAATATCCTCTAGCTAAACCTGCTCCGCCAATGTGCAGTTCTCCAGGAACTCCGATCGGCAATGGTTGCAGATATTGATCTAAAACATAAACCTGAGCATTGCTGATCGGTCGTCCGATCGCAACCCAGTCAGAATCTGAGGAGTTTAAGCGGTGTAAAGTGGTTACAACTGTTGCTTCCGTTGGCCCGTAACTATTAAATAATTGCGGTGGCTGAGAAGAATGAGCAATACTACTGTGCCAATGCTTCACTTTTTCTAGTTGAGCTTCTTCTCCCCCAATAATCACAACCCTGAGACTTTCAGGAATTCGGGAGTCTTCACAGGTAAGTTCCGCTACTAATTGATGCCAGTACGCTGTGGGAAGATCCAAAACAGTCAACTGCCATTCTCGGCAACATCGCCAAAACTCATTGCTGGAGTGCAATATCTCTTCGGTACGTAGTACTAATGTTGCACCGATCAAAAGACAAGGAAAGATTTCTTCGATAGATGTATCAAAGCAAATAGACGCAAATTGGAGAATATTATCGCCTGCATTAATTCCATATTCATGAGTGGCGGTGATGACGAAATTTATTAGCGATCGCTGTTCAACCATCACGCCCTTGGGTTTTCCCGTAGAACCAGAGGTATAAATAATGTAGACGAGGTTGTTAAGTTGAACCTCACAAATTGGATTGCTTGTATTTTGTTGAGCAATTATTGCCCAGTCGTTATCTAAACAGATCGTTTTTCCGCCATAATCTGCTAATTTATCCTGAAATCTTTCTTGAGTCAGCAAAATACCTAATTGCGTATCTTCAAGAATGTCAGCTAATCGCTCTTTGGGATAGGCAGGATCGAGGGGAACGTAAGCACCCCCGGCTTTGAGAATAGCAAGTAAGCCCACAATCCTCTCTAGGAAACAATCAACGCAGATACCTACCAGCGTTTCTGCTTTGACTCCCAAACTTTGGAGATAGTGGGCTAATTGATTGGCGCGATCGCTCAATTGGCGGTAAGTTAATTGTTGACCTGCTTGCTGAATCGCTACAGCATCGGGAGTTAACTCCACTTGGGCTGCAAATAACTCATGCACACATTTAGCTGCGGAATACTCTCGGTGAGTTTGATTCCATTCCACCAATAATTGCTGCTGAGTCTGCGTTAGTAATGGTAATTCGGAAATTCGCTGCTCTGGATTCGCAACAATTCCTTTTAGTAATATTTGATACTGCTCTAGCATTTGTTGGATTGTGGCAGCATCAAAAAGATCGCTATTGTATTCTAAGACTAGGGTGATTCCTTTTGCTCCCGTTCTAGAACCGTTCTGTACGCTTTGTTCAAAACGCGGTATGACGAGGAAATCTAGATCGAACTTTGCAGATTTATTACTGAGTGGTTCATGCAAGCTGATGTCCAAACCTGGGAGACTCAAATCTGGCATGGCGGAATCATGGAAGCTGAACATCACTTGAAACAGGGGGTTGTAACTCAAGTTGCGTATTGGCTTGAGAACATCTACCACTTTATCAAAGGGTAAGTCCTCATTCGCGTAAGCTTCGAGTGTCACTTGCCGCACCCGATCGAGTAATTCCCGAAATGTGGGATTACCTGACAAATTGGTGCGTAACACCAAGTTATTGACAATCATGCCAATTAACTTTTCAATCTCCTGCATTCGGCGATTGGCAACCGCAGTGCCGATGCTAATATCATCTTGTTGGGTGTATCTGTGCAAGATAACTAGAAAAGCTCCCAGCATCGTCATAAATAAAGTTGCACCGACTTGACGGCTGAGAACTCTCAGGGATTCGCACAAATCGCTGGGAAGTTCCATTCTGACTTGATCACCATTGTAAGTTTGCTCTGTCGGTCGTGGGCGATCATAAGGTAATTCCAACAGAGGCGAACTACCTGATAATTTTTGTTGCCAATAGGTTAATTGGGCTTTGGCTTCTGCGGTATTCACCCATTCACGCTGCCAATGGGCAAAGTCTGCAAATTGCAAGTATGGTTCAGTTAGTGGGGAAGGTTTACCCGCACAGAAGGCTGGATAAAGTTCTAGCAACTCACCCAAAAACACATTGAATGACCAACCATCATGAGCTATATGATGCTCAATATGGATCAATTGATGTTCTTGATCGCTCAACTTTAATAAAACCCACCTCACCAAGGGTAGTTGATTCATATCGAAGGGCTGTTGCAATTCTGCCTCACATAGCTTCTGAGCCTCGGTTTCTTGCTCAGATTCCGGGAATGCCTGGAGGTCAATTACTTTAAAACTAATTGGTTGGTGTGGGTTAATGACCTGAAATAGTCTACCATTTACCGCCGGATAAGTCGTGCGGAAGATTTCATGACGCTGCACAATTTCATCCAGACACTGATGTAAAACTGTGACATCAAGCCGACCTTGAAATCGGATCTTTGCCTGGAATTGGTAAGCACTATTTTCCGGCGCTAATTGCTGGATGAAGTACACTCGCTCTTGAGCAAAGGAAACTGGCAATAATCCTTCATGGGGAATTCGTTCTATGGCTAGACGTTGCCTCTGTTGTTCTGTGTTACCTTGGGTGAGCAATTGAGCTAAACTTGCGATCGTGGGGTTTTCAAAGATTTGCCCAAAGGATAACTCGACGGGGAAAACTTCGCGCACACGAGAAATCATCTGAGTTGCAATTAGCGAATGACCACCCAGGTAGAAAAAATTATCATTGACTCCAATAAGATCGAGCCTTAGTAATTCAGCCCAAATCGCAGCTAACTTTTCTTCAATTGGGTTACGGGGTGCGACAAAGCTTTCTTCGAGATTGGGGCGGGTGCGATCGCAAGCTGGAAGATTCCGCCGATCCACTTTACCATTGGGAGTAAGGGGCAAGGAGTCGAGAATCACAAAGACTGCTGGCATCATGTAGTGGGGCAGTTTTTCTTGAAGAAAGCCTTTGAGGGTAGTGACGCTCAAATCGACTTTTTGGTTAGGAACAATATAGGCAACAAGGCGCTTATCGCCAGGGATGTCTTCACGGGCAATTACCACAGCCTGCTGTACATCCGAATGTTGACTCAAAAGCGCCTCAATTTCTCCTAATTCAATGCGGAAGCCGCGAATCTTCACCTGATTATCAATTCGCCCAATAAACTCAATATTGCCATCTGGTAAGAACCGGGCTAAATCGCCAGTCTTGTATAACCTGCTGCCCCCTTCCCCCTGCATCCCATCCTCTACCTCCTCAAACGGATTAGAGATAAATTTTTCCTCGGTTAATTCTGGACGGTTTAGGTAGCCTCGTGCCAAACCGTCACCACCAATATACAATTCACCAGCATTACCAACTGGAACTGGTTGAAGTTTAGAGTCTAGTATATAGATTTGTGTATTGGAAATTGGGCGACCAATCGGTACATTTGTAGCTCCTTCTGGAATATCTTGCACTAAATAACAACAAGCAAATGTTGTACTCTCAGTAGGGCCATAAGCATTTAACAATCGCTGTGGCGGCCCATTTCTAAGAACTGCTTTAACAGACTTAGGATCGAGAGTATCGCCTCCAATAAGTAAGTGATCCAGGTCTTTAAATGCTTCAGGGACAATGCTAGCTAACTGATTAAATAAAGCTGGGGTCAAAAATAATATACTAATCTTTTGTTCACAAATGTATGTTGCAAAGTTCTGCGGCGAAAGCACAACATCTTGAGGAATTATCACCAGCCTAGCCCCGTGCAGGAGAGATCCCCAGATTTCAAATGTAGCTGCGTCAAATGAAGTATTTGAGGCTTGAGCAACGCTAATACCGCCGTAGGCATCGCAATTCCTAAACTGCACGTAGTTGGTGTTGCATACTAGCCGATTGACAGCCCGATGCGGTACAGCTACTCCTTTTGGTGTTCCTGTAGAGCCAGAGGTGTAGATGACATAAGCTAGATTTTCAGCCGTGGCGTTGTTAGTAAGATTTTCTTGACTTTGGCAGTTAATTAATTCCCAGTCACTATCTAGACGAACTAACTTTACCCCGCTTGTAGCCAACCCTTCAACGAATTTGTCTTGGGTTAACAACACCTGCACTTGCGAATCTGCAAGCATGAACGATAGCCGCTCTTTGGGATATGTTGGATCTAGGGGTACATAAGCTCCACCTGCCTTGAGGATGCCCAATAATCCTACAATCATTTCTAGCGATCGCTCAACGCAAATCCCAACCAGTACCTCTGGTCTTACACCCAAACTTTGGAGATAATGTGCTATTTTATTGGCTCGGTGGTTCAATTCTTGATAAGTTAGTTGTTGCTCTTTGAAAACAACAGCAATATTCTCTGGAGTTTTTTCTACCTCTGCTTCAAATAATTCATGTATGCACAGATGTTTGGAGTAATCTATTCTAGTATCATTCCATTCAACTAATATTTTGTGTAGTTCCTGCTCAGTTAAACCAGAGTTATTATTAATAGATTGAGTAGAGTTGATGATAATCTTTTCCATAAAATTATTATATAGGTTACGATATTTAACTAATAATATATTTAAATTATTTTGGATATGTCATTTTAGCGTTTAATCCGTTTTAATTGAACTCCAAGAGGATGTTTGAAAAGTCTACGATTGTATTCAGATCCCCCCTTAAAAAAGGGGAAATAACCTTTTCAAAGTCCTCCTTTTTAAGGAGGATTTAGGATGATCTCAAGTTTTAGATACTTCAGTAACCACTTTTCAAACAACCTCTAAGACCATCTAATACAGTTCGGTTACAATCGCCCCGTCTATGGAAAACCACTTTAAAAGTGGGTAAAACAGGTTTGCAAGCCCCATTGTTCAGGGAGGCTAGAGGAGATATTCTAAAATCTTAACCGAACCGTATTGAGAGGTCATATTCTTTAATTCACACGAATTAAGTGTTAGAGGATGTTTGAAAAGTCCTCTTGTCGGTATCAAAAGTTTTAGATCCCCCTAAATCCACGCCACGTGCTTCAAGTCCGCAGAGCCGCCCAACGCAGTGGCTCCCCTTAAAAAGGGGGACTTTAACTCCGGTTCCCCCCTTTTGAAGGGGGGTTAGGGGGGATCTAAAGTGCCTAAAGTCACAGCGAAACACTTGTTCATTCAACCTCTTAGGATTTACGCAAAACTACATGCGGTAGGGGCAGTTCATGAATTCCCCTACCGGAAACTCAAGGTTTGGGCTATTTTTGGCGTAAGTCCTGAGTGTTTAGCAAATCTGTCGTCATTGGGAAATAATCCCTGAAATTAGTGCCATTCAATCAGGCATTTTACCGAATGTAACAGTGAAATTATTCATCAACAATTTCAACTGTTTTTGGTTGGTTATACTCTTCGGTGTCAATAATGACCTCTGGGCTAAGTTGATTTTTCAATTTCAGTTTTAGCTCCTCTGAAATGGGTAAATCTTTAATTTCTTTGAGGAGGTATCTCACTGATTCGGTTTTGCTCCGTTCTGTATAAATGGCCTTAAGAATAGCTTCAATTCCATATCCCGCTACAGTATCTCCTATAACGGTTATTAAACCAAGCAATCCTATACCTCCGACGATGCCAAAAGGCCCTCCCAAGGCTGTGATGGCAGCTGCAACAGCCGCAGAACTACCTCCTGATGCGACTGTTAGAACCACGAGAATTACACCAGGAAGACCCAGACCGGCCAACTTTTTAACGATTTCGTCCATTGTAATTACCTAAAATCCTTATACTGTTGGTTAATACATGACTAAGGGTACAAGATAGAGTCTTTGTAAATAAAGAAACCTATCTCAGAATCTAGACTAAGCTAGATAAGAGTCATTGGCGATCGCATTGGGTTAATATTTTTTGAATTTACCCCGATCTCAAAGTTCAGTCTTTAATTCAAGCGATCGCTAATTTTTCCATTAACAGCAGAGATAGCAACTGTTCTAGGTGAGGCTAAATAATTTTTGCCCGTTGGATCGCCACTGCGTCCTTTAAAATTGCGATTGGTTGCATAAATACCTGTTTCTTCTTTTGCCAAAACTCCCAATCCAGAATTGATACAAGCCCCACAACCTGTCTTAAGAATCTGCGCCCCTGCTTGTTCAAAAATATCGAGATAGCCCAACTCTTGGGCTTGTTCTCGAATTTCAAGGGTTGCAGGTACAATAAACAAGCTTACACCGTCTGCCAGTTGGCGACCGTTCAAAACTTCCGCAGCCTGAGCCAAATCATAGAGTTTTCCACCGGTACAAGAGCCAATAAAGGCTTTGGTAATGGGAATATCCTCTAATTGACTAATACCCACTACCCGATCGGGTTTTGGGGGACGTGCAACTTGCGGTTCTAAATCGCTGAGGTCAAATTCATAAATCCTTTCATACTCAGCATCAGCATCCCCACTAATTTCTTCAAATTCTTGGGAACTACGATTTTTTACATATTCACGTGTCACCTCATCAGGAACGATTAAACCACATATTGCCCCACACTCAACTGCCATATTAGCGAGAGTCAACCGTTCATCAAATGGTAGTTGAGTGAGGATTGAACCTCTAAATTCCATTACCTTACTGGTAGCGCCAGCACAGCCGATTTGTCCTAAGATAAATAAAATAATATCCTTGGCACTGATTTGAGAAGGTAAGGTTCCAGACAACTCAAATACTAAGGTTTGGGGAACGCGAATCCACATATCTCCTGTGGCATAAATATTCGCCATATCTGTCGTACCTACACCCGTAGAGAAGGCCCCTAATGCCCCGTAGGTGCAGGTATGAGAATCTGTACCAGCAATCACCATTCCCGGCCGGACAAATCCTTTTTCTGGGAGTAAAACGTGGCAAATACCTGCTGCTTCACCTGGGGAAACCATATCAAATAAGTGGCATCCTTGGTCTTGAGCAAACTTAATCATCTGTTCGTACATCAGATGAGCTTTGTTATCAGGGCGGATGTCGTTAACTTGGATAAAGTGATCTGCTACTAAAACCACCCGTTGGGAGTCCCATAACTTTGCCTCTTCTCCAAAGTGTTTATAAAATGTTTTAGCTACAGGGCCGGCTACAGCATCATGGGATAAAGCTAAATCGATTTGGGCAAAAACCACCTCTCCCGGCTTGATGTAGGAATTACCGGAGGCTTTTGCTAAGAGTTTTTCTACTAAAGTCATCGGTCTAGTAGATGTCAGGCTGCGAGGAATGGTAATCTGACCATGACGACGCATTTGATTAAAAGCCATCAACCCGCCTGCTGCTGCGATCGCATCAACTACTGGATTCTGCTCTTTTTCCCCAAAAATCTCAAGGGAAAGTCCAATATTTATACTATTCCTATAAAAAATCTCTGCAAAGGATCGCGCCCGAATTTTCTTAACTCCCGCAGCTTGGATGGCAATGGGGGCAACTTCTCGACTGGAACCACACCCAAAATTTTCTCCAGCTTCAATTACATCGTATTTTTGCAGTTCACCTTCACCAATCAGGTGTTCTAAAGCATACTGTTTTAAATATTCAGGGTCATCTGTTGTGGCACGATTGGCGGGAATAATATCATCAGTATTAATATCATCTCCCAAGTGCAAAACTTTATTTGCGTTACTCATGCATAGATAGCTCCTAATTCCGAATATTGCCCAACCGAAATTTCTTCTAGTAAAAGGTTAACCAAGGTTTCAGTATTGACCACAATTTCTTCTCCTTGAGGAGACAAATCGGCTGTGCGGTATCCTTTGGCTAAAATTCGGTCTTGTGCTTGAATAATCCGTTGGGCAGCCTGCACTTCGCCCCATTGCTGAAGCATTAAAACACAGGCTCCGAGAGTTCCCAAAGGATTAGCAATTCCTAAACCTGCAATGTCTGGGGCTGTACCATGAATGGCTTCGTATAGACCAAATCCGTCAGCATTCAGACTGGCCGATGCTAATAAGCCGATGGAGCCAACTAATGCACCACCAATATCACTGAGGATATCTCCAAAGAGATTTCCCGCCAAAATCACATCAAACCGTTGCGGATTGAAAACCATTTGCATGGCTAAGTTATCCACCAGCATTGGTTCAATCACAACATCGGGAAACTGTGCGGCTTCTTCTTGTACTAAACGAGTCCAGGGCAAATGGGGCAAGGCATTTTCTTTGTGGGCTACGGTGAGTAATCCTCGGCGGTTTTGGGCTTGCTGTAATGCTTTACGAGCGATCCGACGAATTTCTTCATCGTAATAGCGCATCGTATGATACCCGTAAGTTCCCTGGTCATCTGAAGCTCGTCCAGATGGGCCAAAATAGATGCCACTAACTAGTTCTCGAACGATCAAGATATCAAGTCCTTGAACTTTTTCTGGTCGGAGGCTAGATTTATGCAGGAGACTTTTAACGCTACGGATGGGGCGAAGATTGCAAAAAAAGTCGAAGTGTTTTCGTAGTTCTAGTAATCCCCCTTGACTAACAGCACCAAATACAATCCCATCGGCTCCATCGCATAGTTGAGCGGTGACTTGGGGGAAGTAACTACCAAACTGCTCTAAGGCAGTTGCACCAAGCCAACCATAATCTAGCTGTAAGGTAAATCCTTCAATTTGAGCGACACGTTGGAGAATTTTTAAGGAAGCTTCCACAACTTCTGGCCCAATCCCTTCCCCAGGAATACCAACAATCCGATAGGATGGCTTACTTAAAGACCCCATTTTCCCATAACTCCAATACTTCATTGGCTGTAAAATAGCGTTCTTGCTCAACAGCAAGAGATTTGATTACTGAGCGCATTTTCTCGTATTGCGTTCTGGGTTGAGGATTTTGCATTTGCTTTTCAAACAGATATTGGAAATTACTAACTCCACTCCATTTACCAAATACAACGTCTATACTGCCGTAAGGAAAAATTGCAAAGCTGTTGGGGTCTGAAAATAAACAATTGACATGAGTCCCAGTTTCATGCCATTGAGAAGTTTGAGAGTAAGGGGGGGCTGGGCGAACTCCTAATTTTTCAATGTAATCAGTCACAGGAGCGATCGCTTCATAGTTGATACCTTGAGCTTCAATTCCAAAGCGGACTCGTAACCCATTCAATACCTGCTCGATGGGAATATTTCCCGCACGTTCCCCAATGCCGCAAAACGTACCCGATACTAAAGTCGCTCCAGCCATGAGAGATTGGAGGGTATTTTCGAGAGCCATGCCCATATCATTGTGGTAGTGTACCCCGAAAGCTACCCCTGTGGTGGATTGGAGCAGGTCGCTAACCCAGATATAGCTCTTTTCTGGACTGAGAATCCCCACCGTATCACAGAGAATAAAGTTTTCAATATAAGGACTGCATGAGCGGATACATTGCACTAAAAAGTCAAAATCGGCTCTAGAAGCATCCTCTGCGGCGAAGTCTACTCTCAATCCGGCGATCGCAGTTGCATAATGCAAATTTTCGACAATTAAATCGATCGCATTTTGACGAATTTGCTCGATTACATAAGCGGGAATCTCGTCATCAATGGTTTTGCCTTTAAACTCTTTCACCTGCCGGATTTGAGGATCTCGTAAAAATAGTAGGCGATCGGAAACTGCATGAAAAAGGATGATCCGCTTAACTCCGCAGTCTTTGGCTAAGTCAATAAACTGCTTGTTCATTAAGGTAGCCGACAAAATCTGACTGTCCAATCCTTCTGATACTAATGTTTTAACTAGTTCAGCTTCCTGTTCACAGACACAGGGCATAGTGTCAATTCCATGAACTCCCGTTTGAGAAATTAAATGGGCAAGTTTTTGTTTGTTTGGGTAAGAGAAAAATAGACCTGCTTGTTGTTCTCCATCTCGCAATGTGTCGTCGTAAATCTTGATGGGGAGGGTTTCCATTTTTTTACTTTCTCATATTAAGATTTATTTTGATAAAATCTCACATAACTCATCGATTTCTTGATTTTTTTCTTGAATCAGGATGTTACCTAAAAGTTGTAACTGCCGCAGATTTTCTAGCTTGGCATTATCTATTGCTTCGAGTTCACTTTTTAAGAATGTTTGGAACCGATAATAAGAAGATTTATTACCTTTGTTGCTAGACTCAAACAATCTTTCTAATTCTCCTGCGACTACTTCACTTCCACCATCAAGCACAATATTTAGGAGTGGGTTTGCCCATTGTAATAGTCCCCATTTTTTCACTTCGTCATAGGGGTAAACACTTGTTAGAGAACCAGCACCCAATGATACTAATAAGATATCCTCTATATTCAAAACTTGTTTGCTTTCTTGTCTACTAATTTGCGCTTCTAAAATAGCCAAATTAGCTGGATTGTTAGCGATTATTCCGCCATCGACTAAAGTATAGAAGCCGTTGGGATTATGAGAACTAGAAACACGATAGGGAGCAAAATAAGTCGGAGTTGCAGTAGTTGCTAATGCCGCATCTGTGAGCGTAAAACCTGCACATAACTTGCGAAACTTTTTCGATTCTGTCTGTTGTTTTTCTAGCTTGTTGGTAAAGAATATCGGAATTCGCTGCTCGATATCGTAGCTAGTTACAAAAACTTCTTTGAGATTATTTTCTAGAGAAGTATCACCAAAATATTGCCTAATAATTTCTTCTCTCCCCTCTGAAGAATATTTTGGTTGAACGAATATATCTTCTATCTGACCGAGTACTTTTTCCCAGAATGGCTCGTAAAAGATTTCAGCCCCATACTCAAGATATATTTGTAGGAGATCCTCAGCACTATATTGGGCGGTGGGTGGGCTATCAGGTACGTCTAAATTTAATTTTGGTTTAGTTAATCCAAGTGCCAGAATTCCGCCGCTAGAAGTGCCAGAGATTAAATCGAACAAACTAAAAATTGGCTTTTGTGTCCGCCTTTCAATTTCTGCCAGGATCATTGTGGGGATAATGCCGCGAATACCGCCTCCATCAATGGCAAGTATTTTGTATTTGGGATTGGCTTTAGTATTCATAGTTTTTTGCGATCGCTCCTGAGTTGATGTTTGTGGTTGTTGTTGCTGTTGAATATTGACTGCAACTTCGCTTTCCCCAGTTTGGTCTGTTTCAGCTTTTTTCTGTGCTATTGCAGGGACTATTGGGGATGAAATGTTGGTAGATTTTTCGCTTTGTCTCTTTGTACCTTTTTTTGCTTTTCTTTCTTCTGCCGGAGACACTGCGCTAGCTTCTACAGCAGGAAGCTCAAGGGATGCTGAATTAGCAATTGCTTCAACAGAAATAACCTCTGTGACTGGTAGACTAGTTGTTTCTACTTCAACAGGAACAAACTCTGTGACTGGCAGACTAGTTGTTTCTACTTCAACGGGAACAACTTCTGTAACCGACTGAGTTGTTGCTTCTAAACTACTAGTTTCACTATTGGATAATTGTGGAGTTCCCAATGGAATTTCTACTAAATCCCAGCGAGGATTGCCACGCAAGGTTCCATTATGGGCATTTACTGTCTGGTCTTGTATAGTCGGCCCTTGTCTTTCATTTAATCTCCAATAAGCTACTAATCCTGGTTCATTCCCAACTAGAGGCTGATAGCTATGCGTCTGGATTTCCACTGGGGGACAGGGGTAATTCCAGACGCTAATGTTAGCTAATTGACCTGTGAAATATATGTGATTGTGTAAAGTCGCGCCCAGAGTTACAGAACTAGTTGCTTTATTTAGAGAATCACCTGTAAGATAGCCAAAATACTCATGCTCATCAAGATATACGCTCAATTGACCTTTGTTAAAAACAATGGCAAAAAAGTGCCATTGTCCAACAGTTAATTCTCCATTGCCAAAGGTTTTGATAACATTGTCAATCTTCTCATCAATGTATATATCTAGATTTCCTAACTCACTAATACCGAATTCAAAATTATCACTATATCTATCTGAAGAACGCGCAAGAAAAACATTCCGTGTTCCATAAGTAGTAGCTTTATTTGTTAGCTGATGAGGATTTACCCATCCCGAAATCGTAAAAGCTGAACTTCCCTCAGCAAAAACACCACCAAAATCATTTTTACCAAAATCTATGTAATCATCTTTACCGTCAAATGTAATCACTGATTGACTATATACATCATTTGCCACGATATTTTAATCTCCACAAATTAATTAAATCTAATCTCGGATAAATACTAATAAGACAATCAATCTTAGATTTTACTATTTTAGAGTGTAAGCTTTTTAAGCTTGTAAACTAATGATTTTAATTTTTGAAACTTCCAGGATGTAAAATTAATTAGCTCTTTTTACTTAAGGTATATAAGCTAGCCTTACAAATAGTCTCAGATTTATCAAAAAAATGCAATAGCAGCTAAAAGTAGATAATTCAATAATTAAGTAGACAGTTAAGACAGTTAAGACAGTTAAGACGGTTAAGATAGTTAAAAGTTAAGACAGTTAAGACAGTTAAGACAGTTAAGTGGGTTATTAAAATATTTAAAAAAGTTAAGAAATAATAATGAGAATCTGTAAATTTTTTGCAGCTAAGTTCGGTAATTCTTTTTATGACTGGAGTTTGCACTACTTGCCGGTTTAAAACTCCAAACCTGTACAGCAGAGCTATTTCATTTTAAACGTAGACATCTGAATCGTGTAATGCAGCATTCTATTCTGGTCAACGCATCAACTCTCCTATGTCAAATCGCAATTATACAAGCCAATTGACTTGCATAGACAAGAGTATATATAGGATTCCTATTTTATTTTTGAAAAAATCCAGCTTCAAACCGATTCTTGCGATTCTCGATCTTCCATCTTGACTCGTCCTTGGTACTTTCAGCCCTTTGTGTACGCCTTAGCCGATGAAGGCAGAGGAATGGAAGTGAGGTTTTCCAAATTCAGCGAGCGGGAAATTTATTTTCCTCTGTGCATAAGATTACAGCTATTTTCACGTAACAGATCAGTAATGTTTTTGATCTGTACTTGAGTGAATAGCTTTGTTCAAATCCCGGAGCAAGTCTTCTTCGGCATCGCGTTCTTGCTTGAGTTCTCTAATCATTTCCTGACTAGAACCAATCAGCAAACCAGTAACTGCACCCACAAGGGCGTATTTTTGCTCCAAATTTTGATACATTTGACTCGTGTAGGGGCAAGGAAATAAACCAGCAGCAATAAAACCTATTCCTGCACCCACAAATGCTGTCACAAAGCCAGAGAAAGCGATCAGTCTAGCATTCATTTGCTTTGCTCCAATGCTTATAACTTTGGTGAATTATAGGAATCCGGTTTGATTTCTGAAAAGATTCGTAGGGGAGCCACTCGTGTGGGCGGGTTTCCCGACTTGAGCGTTAGCGACGCAGGAGCTTCACTAGCGTTGTTTTACCACGGACAGTACAGCACCAAAACCTTGATAATGGTGCGTTACGAATTTCGTTCTAACACAATGCCAGTTGCGACAACGGAGGGAACCTCCGTTCGGGTTCACCAGTCGCCTACGGCGGGAAACCCACCTACAGTAATGGCTCCCCTACAATACCTAATTTTGTTCAAAAATCAAATACGAGTCCTATATGTATATTCTCTCAGTGGTTCCCAAAGTTGCAACTTAATCTTTACCTCTTGTAATAGTATGCACAATTGCATAGAGTAGTACCCTACTCATTCCAATGAACATCGCTAGATGCTGCAACTTGTTTTTCGGCTGGCTGCAAATCTGCGATCGCAGTTTGTAAATTATTTCTAGCAAGGTGTAACTCTTGTCTAGCTAAAGCTCCTTCTCTAACTAATTGGTAGATATCAAAGGTTTTTGAGGCTGATATAGCCAGGAAAAACGACGAACGCGAGTGCGTTTACTAGAGAAATAATCTCAACTAGCGATACGCCTCTTTGATTCCGCTTACCCTGATGGGGAAGCAAGGTACGCGATCGCTAACGGTGATTTTGAATTGCTGGCTATAATTTTATTTTGGGAATCGACCCTTCAATTCCCTCAACATACCAATCCATCGCCAGTTGTCCGCGATCGTCCAACACCTTACCCTGTGGTACTCGCACTACCCCTTTTTGGTCTTTTACTGGGCCATCAAAAGGATGTGCAGTACCCTGAATAAATTCATCGCGCTTTGCATTCACCAGTTGTTGCACATCCGCAGGAATCGCTTGATTCATCGAGGAAATATCCACCATCCCTTCAGCAATCCCATCCCAAACACTTTGAGATTTCCAACTATTATTCATTACAGCCAAGGCTTTATCTGTATAAAATTTGCCCCATTTGTTAATCACTGATGTCAAGTGGGTTATTTGACCAAACTTACTCATATCACTGTTATAGCCAAAAGCATAAATGCCTTTTTCCTCAGCTAATTGGACAACAGCACCAGAGTCGGTATGCTGCGTTAGTACATCTGCACCTGAATTAATTAAAGCTTGAGCCGCTTCTCTTTCTTTAGCTAGATGGTGCCAACTTTGTACCCAAAGTACCTTAACTTTTGCTTGGGGATTTGTTGAGCGCATTCCTTGAGTAAATGCATTGATTCCCCGAATTACTTCTGGAATTGGGTATGCACCAATAAAACCAACTACATTTGATTTTGTCATCTTGCCAGCAATCATGCCGGTTAAGTAACGTGGTTCTTCAAAGCGTCCTAGATAATTGCCAACATTAGCAGCAAGTTTGTATCCTGCACAGGTTTCAAAAATAACATCACCAAAGTCTTTAGCAACTTTAATTGTTGGATTCATGTACTCAAAGGAAGTTGTAAAAATCAACTTGTTACCATCTAATGCCAGTTGACGAATAACCCTTTCAGCGTCAACACCTTCGTTGACATTTTCAACAAAGGTAGTTTTTACCTTATCGTTAAGATTGGCTTCCATATCTCTGCGTCCTAAATCATGGGCATAAGTCCAACCAAAATCACCCACAGTATCCAGATAAACAAATCCCACTTTAAGAGGTTCATTTACTGTCACAGGTGACGCTGAGGGAAGCATCTCACCCTGTAATTTGGAATTTTTGCCTTGAGCGCAACTCGTTAAGGCAAAACTAGATCCTGCTAAAGTGACATACTTTAGAAAATTCCGACGATCCATATTTTATTGATGGGGTTTAGTTGCTGAAAAATATTTTTCTAATTTCTACTAGTGACAGACACACTATTGACTTAATTTTAGCTCTTGTTCTTTACCGTCAACTGACTAACAAAAGAAAGCAAATAATGGTTGATATTATACAAAAGCAGAATAGTTTTTTTATAAAGAAGGAATTGGGAATGGGGAATGCCTAATTTTACTAATCTGGAGGTTTTGAATGAATTTATTTGAGCTTTTAGCAGGGGAAGACAATCATTTGGCCCTCGTTACACCTGGGGGGCGATCGCTAACCTATAAACAATTGCGCGATAATGTTGTTGGCTTAGTATCCCAACTCAACAGCTTTGGATTGAAACGGGGCGAACGCATTGCCATTGCTATGACTAATGGTTCACCAATGGCTATCACCTTTTTGGCTGCCGCCTTGTGTGGCACTGCTGCACCCTTAAATCCCAAATACAAGCAAGAAGAATTTGCTTTCTACTACGAAGATACCCAAGCAAATGCACTGATTACCTTGTCTGGGGAACCAGAACCAGCTATTGCGGCGATCGCACCCAATATGACGCTGATTAATGCCAAGGTAAACACTGATGGCACTTTAAGCTTTGAATTAGTCAAAGAGAAACTTCCCCCCTGCCCCCTGCCCCCTGCTCCCTTGCCTCAGTCTGACGATCTAGCGATGATTCTCCACACTAGCGGCACTACCAGCCGTCCAAAACGTGTACCGATTCGTCATCGCAATTTAATCGCCTCAGCCAACAACATTATTGGTGCTTACTCACTCACAGCAGCTGACACTACACTTTGCTTAATGCCCCTGTTCCACATTCACGGATTGGTGGGCTGTTTGCTGGCAACTCTCGCATCGGGCGGCACATTAATTTGTCCCAATGGTTTTAATGCCCTGGAGTTTTGGAAACTGGTAGATACCTACAAACCTAGCTGGTACTCCGCAGCGCCAACCATGCATCAGACAATTTTGGCTCGCGCTAGCCGCAACACAGAAATTGTCAAAGCTAATCGCTTTCGTTTCATTCGCTCTAGTAGTGCTTCCTTGCCTCCAATTATTATTGAACAGCTAGAGGCAACTCTTAATGCTCCTGTGGTGGAATCTTACAGCATGACTGAAGCATCCCACTTAATGACTACCAACCCCCTACCACCAAAAGTCAGAAAACCAGGTAGTGTAGGTTATGGCTTTGGTGTGGAAGTTGGCATTATGGACTCCGAAGACAAGCTATTATCTCAGGGAAGTTTGGGCGAGGTGGTGGTAAAAGCACCCAATGTCATTGATGGTTACGAAAACAACCCAGAAGCTAACGCCACAGCTTTTGTAAATGGTTGGTTCCGCACAGGAGATCAGGGTACTCTGGATGCAGACGGCTATCTCCATTTGACTGGACGGATTAAAGAATTGATTAACCGAGGTGGAGAAAAAATTTCTCCTTTAGAAGTGGATGATGTTTTGCTGCGTCATCCCGCCGTCGCTGAAGCTTTAGCTTTTGCTGTTCCCCACAAATCTTTAGGTGAAGATATCCACGCTGCTGTTGTCCTCAAGGGAGAAGCTAGCGAAAAAGAACTTTTAGCTCACTGTTCAACTATGTTGGCAGACTTCAAAGTTCCAAAGCAAATTTATATTTTAGAGCAATTACCTCGTGGTGCTACCGGGAAACTGCAACGGTTAGCGATCGCGAAATTGCTTAACATCGGCTAAATCAACGATACACTAAGGAAAATTCCTTGAGGAAGCATCAATGGCACGGCCAAACGGGGTTCAAACTGAAATATCTGCACAGGAATTGCCTACAATATCAGATGAAGAGACAGTGACAATTGAAGATTTGCCGGAACAAGTAGAGGATGTGCAAGATATTGACGACATCTTGAACTCACTCAAAACCTTGCTGAGTAGCCTAGAAAAGCTCCAAAAAGTCCGGCAGGAAGTGGGGGATATCAAACCGTTAATTGGGCGGATGCTGGATGGGGAACTGGTTGCTGGTGAAGAACTTGAGCAACTAAAGACAGGTGTGAGCAGTCTTTCTCGCCTTGTTCGGGCTTATAATGACCATCAAATAGCGTTGGCTAAAGCCCAACCTGCGAGAAATTTGCTAGATCAAGTCCTCAAAGAGCGGAAAGCTAATTGAGATAAGAAGCAAGCGATGTCTACGACGGGCTACACCTACGCATTTTTTAATTTCAGGAAATGCGATCGCACCCCTAATTACCCAAATGTCTAAACCCACATCGGTTTGTCACTATAGATAGCTGTAAACTGAAGGTGTAACTCAAACTTGAGTCCATCCAATGAAGTCTTTACAAGACTACACTACTGTTATGCGTCCTGATAACAATGGTACATTTGTCGCTTATGTACCAGCGATTTCCGGTTGTCATGCTTGGGGAAAAACGCCAGATGAAGCCCAGACTGAACTTGTCTATGTTTTTGAAATGATTCAGGAAGAATACGAAGAACAAGGGCGTTCTCTACCCCAAGACGTTGAACTGATAATTGCAAATGCCAGCTAAAGCCAGTGAATTAGAACGAGTGGCGCGGAAAGTTGGTTTTGAAAAAGTGCGACAGAAAGGCAGTCATGCTCGTTGGCAACATCCAGATGGACGAGCAGCCACAATTCCAATACATGGTAATGCTGAAATTGGTAAGTGGTTATTTTATGAAATTTTAAAGCAGTTGGGTATTACAGAGGAAGATTTTAACCTGCTAAAGTAATTAGCGCGTAGGCGTTCGCGTAGCGTCTCGTAGGCATAGCCCGTCGTAGACATCGCACCCCTAATTCCCTCAAAAATGCGTAGGCATAGCCCGTCGTAGACATCGCCTTTACGTATGCCTACACGATCGTTATAGTAACTTCGCTATTTTACTCTACTTACTACTGATATTTTTCTCAACAATTGGCGAATAACCTAAAATAGGTTAAAATCACAAAAGTCTAGTATTACTTGCAAGGTAGGTATCGTAATGGAGATTAATAGAGAGAATCTACCCTTAGATCGGATTCTCCTAGAGGATAGCTTACAACTGCTCAGGAATCTGCCAGATCAATGCGTTGACTTAGTTGTATCCTCCCCACCTTATAATCTAGGCAAAGAATACGAATCAAGGCAGGCTCTTGAGATTTATTTGAAAGAACAAACAGCCGTTCTGCTTGAATGTAGCCGGATTCTTAAAAATACAGGTTCGTTATTTTGGCAAGTTGGTGCTTTTTCTGACCGAGGAATGCTGATTCCTCTGGATATTCGCTTTTTTCCGATTTTGGAGTCATGCAGATTAATTCCTCGCAACCGAATTATATGGTCTAGGCAACATGGTCTTCATGCTCAGAAAAAGTTTTCTTGTAGACATGAAACTATTCTTTGGTTTACTAAATCGGATAACTATAAATTTAATCTAGATCCTATTAGAGTTCCCCAAAAGTATCAAAATAAAAAACATTATCGAGGAAATCGTAAAGGGGAACTTTCATGCAATCCAGAAGGGAAAAATCCTGGTGATATTTGGCTATTTCGGAATGTTAAACACAACCATGAAGAACAAACTATACATCCCTGCCAATTTCCAGAAGATTTGGTAGCTAGAATTATCTTAGCTACAACTCACAAAAATGATATTGTTTTAGATCCATTTATGGGATCTGGTACTGCGGCAGTGGTTGCCAGAGATCATGAACGCCATTTTATCGGGTCAGAAATTGAACCAAAATATCATCAAGTTGCCTTGCGTCGTCTCAGTGGCAATCCAGATAAAAATGGTTGTTTTCCCAATTTAAAAACATTGCGCGATTATGTTGAAAAAACTGGTCAATCTATTGATAAATTTAAGTTTGACGTGCAAGTAGGAAATAAAGCTTCAGAACGCAGCAAAGCAAAAATTTATCCAGAAGAGTATCACTTGCAAGAAATGGAAGATAGATTAATCTATGAAGAATCTGCTTTTGCAGCTAATTTAAGAGGTGAAGAGATTCCAGTAGATCCAAAGCTTAATGGTAATGGTAATGGTAAAAAGACCTCTTTGCAAAATCCAATAGTAAAAAAAGTAGAAGAAGTAGAACAAACTGAACTGAGATTATGGAGTTAATAGATAAATTTTTACAATAAGCGAAGCAGACACGACTACGGGCTGAACGTCCAGCAATTATTTCGCATTGGCGACTAACTCTAGTATTCACAGTTCTAGAATATCTTTTAAATAAATACTCAGTCCAGATGATGGGTACTATTGTATTTTGTTGTTCAAATAATCCAACTAGTCTGATTGGTACATCAAAAACTTGGTTTTTAGCCAAAGCTGTTAACTGATTAATAGCTTGCTCATAATAAAGAGTGCTATTAGAAGCAGGAAACATTAGAGCCTTTGTCACTATAATTACCAAATTAGTCGGGTATCCAACAAATTCAGTTTTAGCTTTGAAGAACAATTCCGAGCGTAAAGTGTTATTGAGTAAAAAGGGATAGTTAGAAAATTGAATTTCAATGATGATGCCAGCTTTTGCAAAATCAACGTCTGTACCTAAAAATCTATAAGGTGCTGGTATAGGTATATTTGATTGCCAAGCATCATGAATAAAGGCTCCTTTAATATATTCGTTCGTACCTACTGGATCGAATATTGCATTACCTTGAATTCCAGCTTGATCTGAAGCCTTAATGTGCAAAGGCATTCTAGTGAGAATAGTACTAATCTCATGCCATTCGTCCTTATATTGGGTATTAATGATTGTATCTGCTGCGTTAAAGTCAACATATTGAATAATGATTGTTATATCTCCTTTTGATATTTAAGTAGTTCTTCGATAAAAGCAAGCGGATCTATTTCTAGGACTTGGGCAACTTGTAAAAATTCAATCACGTCAAGGCGACGTTCTCCACGTTCATACTTTGATACATAAGATTGTGGAAGCTCTAGCTTTGCCGACAACTCTGCTTGAGTGAGCTTCGCAGCTTTGCGGGCTTCGATAAGTAGCTGGCGAAACCGATTGTACTCTTCGCTGAAAACTGATTTAGGCACTTTCGCTTGCCTTTTTCTGGCGATGATTTATTCGATCTCAAAGAGAGTTAGTACATAATTCCTAAACTCTGTTAAATTCTAAAACCTAATATGGGATAAACCCAAAATAGGTTTTAGAACTCTAATGTGAATACAGCCCGCGCACTCTGAATTACCCAACCTTGTAAACGGGAAGTCTGTTTATGACTAAATCTGTGGTTTCATTTTAAGGATATCGACTTTTTTAAGATATTTATATAAAAGAAGTTTTATGATGATGAACGTTGCACCCGCCATTGTAGTACTAGGTCAAAATAGCGTGACAGTAGCACGCAAAATAATCACTGTCCTACCAGGGGCGACATTATACGGTTTAGAGGGTCGCACATCGGGAGTTGATGTCAGCTTTACTAATTTTGGTGAGACGCTGCGCGAGTTATTTGCCCAAGGAACGCCGCTAATTGGCATTTGTGCCGCCGGCATTTTAATTAGGACACTAGCTCCCTTACTCTCGGATAAACAACAGGAACCACCGGTGTTAGCTGTGGCTGAAGATGGTAGTGCTGTTGTTCCCCTTTTGGGCGGACTTGGTGGAGTAAACGATTTGGCCCGTCGCATTGCTGAAGCCCTTGATGTCAAGCCTGCAATTACGACCACAGGCGATTTACGTTTGGGTACAACGTTGCTGTCTCCTCCCCCCGGATACCATTTAGCAAACCCAGACGATGCTAAGAAATTTATCTCAGATGTGCTAGCTGGGACGCAAATCAAACTCGAAGGAATAGCACCTTGGTTGAGCGATAGTAAACTGCCCATAGATCCTAAGGGAGATTTGACCATTCAAGTTACCGAACGTTTGGTGACTCCTACAGCCAACTGTCTTGTATATCACCCAGCAACGATCGCGATCGCAATTAATGACACCATTGATGATGCAATCCCTTTAGTACAGCAGCTACTAGCTGATGCCAAACTAGAAAAAACATCAGTCGCCGGGATATTTGCACCCATGACCGCCGCCGCCAATCCCGCAATCCACGCCGTAGCTAGCGCCTTGGGAGTACCTGCCCGCTTTTTTACCCCAAATCAGCTAGAAAGTCTGTTATCACAAGGCTATAGCCCCGCTCAAGCAGCAGCGATCGCAGCTACAGGTACATCTCCCTTATCTTCCTCATCTGCTGACGTGGCGATCGCCATTGCTCCTCAACCAATTGACCCCAACACCATCGGTCAGCCACGCGGACGATTAGCGATTATTGGCACTGGCCCCGGTGGATCGCAATGGATGTCTCCCGAAGTGAAGGAGATACTCAAGTCCGCAACTGACCTAGTGGGTTATAAAACTTACTTAGATTTAATCGGTTCTCTGGCTGATGGTAAGCAACGCCATGAGTCTGACAACCGCGAAGAAGAAGCACGAGCAAAAATGGCTCTTGATTTGGCAGCATCTGGGCGATATGTAGCTGTAGTTTCATCTGGCGACCCTGGTATCTATGCAATGGCAACAGCAGTTTTTGAAGTGTGCGATCGCTATGCCAAACCTGAATGGGATAGTATCGATATTCATGTAGCACCAGGCATTTCGGCTATGCAAGCAGCAGCAGCAGCCATTGGTGCGCCCCTTGGACATGACTTCTGTGCTATTTCCCTGTCTGATATCTTGAAGCCTTGGTCTGCGATCGCCCAACGAATTGCGGCTGCTGCCGAGGCTGATTTCGTAATCGCCTTTTACAATCCTGTTTCTAAAGAGCGTACCTGGCAACTAGCAGAAGCGAGAAATATTTTGCTGAGACATAGAACACCGGATACGCCAGTAGTATTGGCGCGGAATCTCGGTAGACCAGGACAAACGGTGAAAGCGATCGCACTTGACCAATTATCACCCGCAAGCGCTGATATGCGGACAATTATTCTCATTGGTTCCACAAAAACCCGAACCATCAAGCACCGTGATGGTAATATCTGGGTTTATACGCCGCGCCGCTATACCGAACAGTAAGTACGACATTAAAGCCATCCTAGCTGCTTTAGCAAGGACAGCTTTCTCATGGATATATCGCTTCCTATCTGCTAGCAGGTAATGTACTTGTGACTATTAGACCTCTAGGTGCGATCGCAGATCATCCAGTGGAGATTTCGAGTTAGTAGGAATCACTGGTTTTGTTGATGTTGGCTTGTCAGGAATAAACTCAAAGCGAATTCGGATTTTACCTTTTTGCCAGCCGCCACCCTGAGCTAGTAAAAGCTTACAGTTTACGCCATTGGCAGCCCAGGCTGAAGCCTTATCTTCTTGTAAGGAAGTGTTCCTATATACCAAAGACTCCAGACATTCCATTAATTCTTCACCTGTCGATGTTGAAGCCTCCACAAAATTAGCATCCTGAGCCATAGAAACAACATCCTCATCAGACAGAAAAATTTGATTGCTCATTTAGATTTTCTTTTTCGTTAACACAACATGACAGATCAAGCGCCAACTCGATCCGCCTTCCCTAAGTTTTCCCATTGGCTACCAATTACTAAGAAATAAAAACGGCGATCGTGACTATTACATTAATTTCACTCCTGCTATCTAAGAAAGTGCGATCGCGGCTTATTATTAATAAGTGTAAAGTTATGTTACACTTGATTGCGAGTCAGGAATCGATCGCAACTGACATCTGACACCAAGCTAATTTATCAAACATTCCCACAGAACTTACAAAATGACTCTATCGATTCGTCCCGATCTAATTTCTGCCGATCAGGTACTGTCATCTTTAGCTACTGGCCAAAAGCAAACTGTCACAGAAGCCCAAATGATGGAGGCTGTGCGTACTTTGTTGATTGGCTTAGGAGAAGATCCAGATCGAGAAGGACTAAAAGATACTCCGAAAAGGGTGATGAAAGCTTTACAGTTTCTTACCAAAGGATATGATGAATCTTTGGATGAACTGCTAAATGGAGCAGTATTTACAGAAGAAGCCAATGAAATGGTATTAGTACGGGATATCGATATTTTCAGTTCCTGCGAACATCATATTTTGCCAATTATTGGTCGCGCTCATGTTGCTTACATTCCTAATGGCAAAGTAATCGGATTATCTAAGATTGCTCGTATTTGCGATATGTATGCACGACGTTTACAAGTTCAAGAACGTTTGACGGTGCAAATTGCTGATGCTTTACAAAGATTACTCAAACCCCAAGGCGTTGCAGTGGTAATAGAAGCGACTCACATGTGTATGGTAATGCGTGGTGTGCAGAAACCCGGTTCTTGGACTGTGACTAGTGCAATGCGCGGTGTTTTTGCAGAAAATGTGTGGACTCGTGAGGAATTTATGAATTTGATCCGGCACAATTCTAATTTTCGTTAAATAGCTTTATTTAAAGTAAATTTAGAGATTTGACTATCACTAGTTTTTGAACTGGGATTTTAACTAGCGTTTGCCCCTCAAAACTGTTTAGCTTTTGAGGAGCAAATTTTTGGCTTTTCAGGCTAAAATTTGATGATTTCTCAGCCTGCTGTAGTTTGAGTTCTACTCATTGACCTACTTACCGAATAGGAAGATAAACCATCAATAGATAGAGAGAAGATGGTGGTGTTAAGCGCAGTGATGTTACCCCAGTCCAGGCGAAGGCAATTTTTGAGGAAATTGACGCTATGCCCATGCGTCAGCAAGAAATAAATACAAGAGCGAGGCAGAAACTAAAACGGGAAGTCGCCAGTGATTACCGATGGTACGTTGACCTTGGTCGAATCCGGTGCGATCGCTGACAGCACACCGCATATACTATATTCAAAATAATGATGCTGATTTTTCCACTCGCAAACCAAAGTAGCGTAGCATCACTTTTTTATTGATTTCGGGATTGGGAGAAACAGACTCTTTTGGCAAGTCTTTCAGAGAATTGGTAATCATTCGGGTCTTAAATCGTTAGATAATTCTACAATACCCCTAGATCCATCAATTCTTACCCGTTGACCATCTTGCAAAAGCCATGTAGCGCCACGAACATCCATCACAGCAGGAATACCATATTCACGAGCCACGATCGCACCGTGAGAAAGCCGTCCACCGGCTTCGGCAATTAGCCCTCCAGCCCTTAATAGTAAAGGGGCCCAGCCGGAATCTGTATAAGGCACTACCAGAATTGTATCTCGGTCAATCTCCGGCACATCTTGTAAATTTCGCAACACCTTTACTCGTCCTTCAGCTTGCCCGTGACTGGCTCCAATACCTTGTAAGATATGGTCAGAGTACAGCGCAGAGGGAGCTAAGGGGTGAGGAGGTGTATTGCCGTAGACTAAAAGTGGTATTTGAATGAACTCGCTATCTTGGACGAATTGCGATCGCCTCGATTTTACTAACTTATCTAACTCCTCAATTAACTTAGAATCGTCACTGACAATTAAACGCTGCACTTCCTCAAATTTGAGAAAAAAGATATCTCCAGTTTTCTGGAGTAAGCCGGATTTTAACCATATCTTCTCTAAAGCGACAAAACTCCAACGCAATTCACCCAAAAGCCGTGAATAAACTTCGGTAACTCTCCCCTTGATATCCACCCGCCGTTGCACAAATCCCCGTTTGCGCTTACCAGCAAAGATGCTATTAATCGCGTCTTTAGCGCCTGATTGGGGTTCGTTCCCCTGCATTAACTGCACAAACATCTGCTTAATCATCTGAGGATTTTCCCGCCAAGTGGGAACGGAGATATCAGTCCCCACTTCACTTAAATAGCCATAATCCTGAAGCAATTCATCAAATGCTTGGAGGATTTTTTCACCCTCTGGGGTTTGCTTTAACTGCTCAAATACCTGCTGTGGTTCAAACTCAACTAATATCTGCTTGGCATCTGTAGCTATTGCACTGAGCGATCGCAATGCCGCTATCTCTGGAGTAACGCTATTATCAATTTGGCCATCCTTCACCCGAAAAATCGCCTGCCGCAGAGCAGCACTTAAGGGAGCTAAAATGCTGTAATATGTTCCATGGCGTAGCAAATCCAGAATAAACTCAATTCTGATTAGCAGCTTGGCTGGTTCCAAACTATCTGCATTTTCTTGTGCTAACTGCGATAACCCAGGAATAAACCGTTGGTGATAATCTCGCTTGAAGTCTTTTTCTAAATTTAATTCCCGCTTCAGCAACTTCCCTAGTCCTGGCAAATTCTCCCAGGTTGACTGTAAGGAAGGTTTACTTAATTTTGCTCCTCTGGTTAAAAATTCCAGACTTTCCGGCGGCAATCCCATGCGAAGAAAGATATTTCCTAAGAGGGATGCGTTAAAATAAGCTCTGGAATAATGCAGAGTTGCCGTTTCATTAAAATCTAACCCCAAAGCGCGTTCGCCCAAAACTATAGTAAAAAATTCTCCCCAAACTCCACAAGTTAAAGGACGATTAATTGACCATGTTAATGGGTGAATTACTCCAGGAATTACTTCGGCGGCGATTTTGCGCGTCCAAATTGGTAGTAGAGTGGTGATCGGTCGAGATTGTAACACCCAAAGCGTTTGCCCGTCGTAACTCCATTCGATATCTTGAGGAGTGCCATGATAACGTTTTTCGAGCCGATAAGCTAAGTATGCAACTTGCTTGATTAATGCTGGTGGAACTCGTCCAGTCCCCTCTAATTGCACAGAGGGAGATTTTTCTGTTTCAACGACAAAAGCGCGATATTGCTCTGGGGTGACTTTTCCTGAAACGATTTGTGTCGGGCTACCTGGAAGGGCTTCAATGATGATTGCATCACCTTGTTGAGTAATGGGATCGCGGCTGAAAGCAACGCCAGAATATACACTTTGGACTTGTTGTTGAATTAACACAGCCATTGCTGTATCATTTGAACCGCGATCGCGTCGATATTGCACAGCAGAAGGATGATTGTAAGAAGCTTGAACTTGAGCGATCGCTTGCTGTAATGCCTCTGGGCTAGTAACATTTAAAACTGTTTCATACTGCCCAGCCGCAGAAGCCTGTTCTGAGTCTTCGCCAATGGCGGAGGAACGCACCACCAAGGGAGATAATTCGGATGGCTGGAGAAATTCCGTCAACACTTCAGGATCGTCAACTGGAGCTAGTACCCACCCCTTTGGGACTGGATAACCCCAGCGCTTAATTTGGGATAATGTAGCCGCTTTTTCTCCGACAATGGCAGCATCCAACTCTTCATCTAAAGAAACCATAGCGCGTTGGCGTAGCCCGTCGTAGACATCGCCCCGGAAAAATTCCAACATCGCTTGCGATTCTGTTTGCGCCTGTTGAACTGGTAAATTCATATCATCAGGAATTTTTGTATAAATCCATGCCATTAAACCAGCTAAGGCGGCAGCAGCAAGCATTCTGGGGATATCGTTAATGTGCAAAATTGCTACAAACAACGGAAAGAGAAGTAAAACCCCAAATTGGACTATCTTTTTTGATTGCAGAATTGTAAAACTAATACCTGCCAAGAAACAGACAAATATTGCCACAAGTGGATCGTGTACGATAAATCCCCAAACAACATTTGTCGTACCTGCGCCTTTGCCTATCCAATATCTCCCAATTACCAAAGCGATGAGGGCTATCAATTCCCAAAACGATCCCTCTGGAAAGAAAATGCGGGTTAGGAAAACTGCCGCAATTCCTTTCAAAGCTTCTGATAAGACTGCCAGAATTCCGACAAACTTACCGCCGTGGTAAAAAGCAGCTGATACACTAATGTTACGTGTACCAATTTGTGATAATTGCTTACCCGTGAGCGCGTAAGTAATCCAGGCAATCAGGGGTAATCCGCCCAAGAGGGGGCAGATAATTAAAATAGCTAAGACACCCCAAGGTTCAAACATTCTGAATTTTGGATTTTAGATTTAAATTTTCCATCTAAAACCTCAAATCTAAAATCTAAAGTTTTGCTGAAATTTTTAATGGTAATTAGGGCGCTTTTATTTATTAGTTGCAGAATGGACACTTGGCTACCACGGAAACCGTTTAAGACAAGTGTCCTTCTAGACTACTAATGGTTTTAGTTTAGCGCATAAGCAGCTTGCAGCGCCCAGATAATCAGAGCAGCGATCGATCCCAGAAGCAGCACGGTAGAGATAGTGACTACTTTTGGTGAATCTGCACCCTCAAATTTCATAATTCCTCGGTTTAAATCGGACATAGCTTTGTAATCCTCTCTTTATTGGAGCATGAAACATTTGTCCGTTTTGATTGTAGTCCCTCTATTTACGGATGATGTTAAATTCCTAATATTATTTTGTTTAAGCCTCGCAATTTTTCCAACCCCACAAATACTTATTTCTTCAGAGGTAGCAGTCTTAATTTATAAATGGCAAGGAGGGAGTTAGGAGAGACGCGAAAAATCTTTGTCTGTACAAGAATTAGGATTATAAGAATTCTTTCCCCAATGCCCAATTCCCAATTCCCAATATCGAGCAATATGTACTAAAATCAATGACTTGAGTCATAAAGAGAGCAATCATGGCATCCATCCGCGAGTTGCACCAACAGCTAGTTAAAAAAGAACGTTCCGCCGTTGAAATTACCCAAGAAGCTTTAGAGCGCATTCAAGCCTTAGAGCCGAAATTGCACAGCTTCTTATGTGTGACAGCAGAAAAGGCATTAGAGCAGGCGGCGGCTGTGGATGCAAAAATTGCTGCCGGAGAAGAAATTGGGCTGCTAGCAGGCATTCCTGTTGGGATTAAGGACAATTTATGTACCAAGGGAATCCCTACCACTTGCGCCTCCCGAATTTTGGAAAATTTCGTGCCGCCTTATGAATCAACGGCGACGCAAAAACTAGCAGATGCTGGGGCGGTAATGGTAGGCAAAACCAATTTAGATGAGTTTGCAATGGGTAGTTCCACAGAAAACTCTGCCTATCAAGTGACGGCTAATCCGTGGGATTTGTCACGAGTTCCAGGTGGTTCTTCGGGGGGTTCTGCGGCGGCGGTGTCGTCTGAAGAATGTGTAGTTGCTCTTGGTTCTGATACTGGTGGTTCGATTCGCCAACCTGCATCTTTTTGCGGTGTTGTGGGGATGAAACCAACTTATGGTTTGGTTTCGCGTTATGGTTTGGTGGCTTACGCTTCGTCTTTGGATCAAATTGGGCCATTTGCAAACACGGTAGAAGATGCGGCAATATTATTAAGTGCGATCGCAGGTCACGATCCTAAAGACTCTACCAGCCTGAAAGTTGCCATTCCCAACTACGCCGGCAGCTTCAAACCAGACTTCAAACCCAGAGGTCAACTAAGAATTGGTATTATTAAAGAAACTTTTGGTGAAGGTTTAGATTCTGTAGTGGAACAAGCTGTTACCAAAGCACTAGATGTATTACAAAGTTTGGGAGCGGAGATTCATATAGTTTCTTGTCCACGCTTTCGTTATGGCTTACCCACCTACTACATCATCGCCCCATGCGAAGCATCAGCAAACCTGGCTCGTTACGATGGCGTTAAATATGGCTACCGCGCTCCTGATGCCGATAATCTGCTATCTATGTACACTCGGACACGTGCAACTGGTTTTGGTACAGAAGTTAAACGCCGAATTATGATCGGCACTTATGCACTTTCGGCTGGTTATTACGATGCTTATTACCTGAAAGCGCAAAAAGTTCGCACCCTAATTAAGCAAGACTTTGAAAAGGCTTTTGGCGTGGTTGATGTGTTAGTTTGTCCTACATCTCCCACAACAGCATTTAAAGCAGGGGAAAAAACTACTGACCCCTTGAGTATGTATTTAACTGACTTGATGACTATTCCTGTGAATCTTGCTGGTTTACCTAGTTTAAGTTTGCCATGCGGTTTTGACGATCGCGGTTTACCAATAGGGTTACAGCTAATTGGCAATGTGCTGCGAGAAGACCAATTGTTTCAGGTAGCTTACGCTTATGAGCAATCTACTACTTGGCATTTACGGAAACCGCAAATATCTTGAAAATGGGCATTGGGCATTGGGCATTGGGCATTGAGTAATAATTAATAGTTCTTCTCTCCCTGCTCCCTGCTCCCTGCTCCCTGCCTCCTGCCTTATCCTGATTATAAATATTCACACCGACTTACTTATTAGTGACTATTGACTGTTGACCAATGACTTGTGGAGTCGGGGATTCAGATGTCATTTGTGGCGGATTCAGTATATGTAAAAGACCAGCACATGCAGCTACTAATAAGAGAATGTAGGTGAGAACAAGAGGAATATATGTATTTGGTTTGTTATCTGAATTCTTGTAATCATTCTTGGAGTCTTGGCGGACTACATTGTTGATAAGATTATGTGATAAAGCATTTCCATCCAGCCCTAAAGCATCTCCATAGCGACGGATGAATCCTTGAAGAAAAATAGGCTCAGGCAATTCTTCAAATCGTTCTTCTTCTAAAGCATGCAAAACACCTGCTCGAATAAGGGTTTGAGCAGCTATTTCTTCTATGCGTATGGATTTTTCTTGTCTTACTTGTCGCAAGTGTGTGCTTATTTCCTTTAGCTGCTCTACTTGAGCTTGATTTAAGAGCGTCACAGTCTTATCCTGTATGGGCTAATTCTACTATTAGTGAGAAGACTTAAAATTGCATACGTATTTTCACTGAATAATTTATTTTAGTCCATTTTTTAATCTATAGCTAAAGTCTAGATTTTAATGCTATTCATACGTGTATTTATTGTTAAAATAAATACTTTATGTGTAATAGATTTTGCATAGAATTTAAAATGCTACAATTTATAATATAAGTATTTTCCGAACTGCTAATCTAGGCTGGGATCGTTAGAGCGATCGCTATAACCACACTCAAAATTCTTCATTCCTATAGCTGTGCGCAACTCTATGCTAAATATTTGTTTTTTTTAACCTCTCCCTAGCTGTTTCTTAACATTACTAAGATAGTTTTAGTTTAGTAAGTATGGATTAATACTATTAGTTTATGTAACCTTTTTTACTAGAATAATCCATTTTTTTATGGTGATATTGCGATCGCTCTAGCTGTGAAGTGCATCTTTGCAGTTCACTTATTGTAATGCTTAGTAAAAATACGATGGCGCGAAGCGATCGCTAATTGTTTAACTTTATAGCCACCATAATTTGCTGATTTATCACTAATTTAGATGGATATTAAATAATCGCACCTGTATAAAAATTATCAAAAAAATGCGGTTTTACTACGGTTGTAAATTATTCATGAATACTAGATTTTTAGGCAATTTTCAAACAATATAAAACTCTTTAGTAGTACTTCCACTACTAGGGGTTTCAAGTTAGATAAAACTCAAAATAAATTGAAGGAGACGTTATTAATGGCTTTGACACAAGGCGATATTGCTTTTATCTCTTTCAATGCCGATGAAGATGGCTGGTCTATTGTCACCTTTGTAGACATAGATCCGAATACCATAATTTACTTTACTGATAATGAAGCTACTAGCCTTACAGCCTTTAACACTGGTGAATCTTATTTTCAGTGGAACTCAGGAGCTAATAAAATTACTGCTGGCACTGTAATTCGCTTCAGTGCAATTGACAATGCTACTAATTTAGCAGCGTCAATCGGTGCATTTAATCGGGTTAGCGTTTCTGGTAGTAGTAATTATGGTCTGAGCGCGACTAATGAGACTATTTATGCTTATCTCGGTTCGAGTGCTGATAGTCCTAGTGTATTCTTGTCAGGTATATCAAATGATACTAATGCACAAGGAACTACTGATTTAACTACTGCGGGTTTAACTATTGGCACTAATTCAATTTTGCTCAATAGTAGTGCTGATTACGGTGTATATAATGGCGCACGCAGTGGAGAGTCGAGTTTTGCAAACTATAAACTTTCTGTTAACAACGTCAGCAATTGGACGGTGGATACCGTTAATGGTGACTATACTAATACAGTTCCTAATACTACAAACTTTGCGATCGCTAGTGGAAATCCCACAGTCAACTTATCCGTCAACACTAATTCAGCAACTGAAGCAGATACAACCAAAATTACAGTTACCGCTAATGCTTCTGGTATTGTTTCTGGTAATCAAACAGTTAACTTAGGTGTAACCGGAACTAACATCACCGTCGGAGATTACAACCTCAGCAACACTGTAATTACAATTCTCAACGGACAAACAACAGGTTCTGTCACTTTTACCATTGTCGATGATGCTCTGATTGAAGGAACAGAAACCGCTACTTTAACTATCAGCAACCCTAGCACTGGTATTACATTAGGCAATACTACTACTCAAAATATCACCATTACTGATAATGATGTAGTCGTAGGACAAGCGCCAACTATTCAACTAAATACAGCTAGTACCACAGACCTTTTAGATGCTAATGGTGCTTTATCGACTATTGGGACGGGGGCAATTAGCGGCGTAATTGGCAACGTTAATGACCCAGCAAAGACATTAGGTGTCAACTTTGCGATCGCTGATTCTGATACTCCTGTAGCAAATTTAACTGTAGCAGTCACAAGCAGTAATTCAGCAGTGGTTCCTAACGGCAACTTAACGCTAACTGGCACTGGCAGCAACCGTAATCTGAAAATTAATCCTGTAGGTGTTGGTACTGCCAATATTACAGTTACAGTCAGTGATGGTGGTAGTAGTGCCAATTATGCGATCGCATACTCAGCATCGGCCAATGATGGCACTGCCACAACTCAATTTTTAACGGGTACAAGCGATGCTTCTACAGCCATTCCTGTGGGTGGGACATTCTTCTTAGAAGCTGATGATGAAAATCAAGTTTTGCGTCTTTACGATTACAGCAAGTCGGGACTCCCTGTAACTGGCTTTGACTTTACAAGTTCTCTAGGACTGACTGACAGTTCTTCTGGCGTGTTACGAGAAGTGGATCTCGAAGCTTCAACCAAGATAGGTAATCGCATTTTCTGGTTAGGATCGCAAAGTAATAGCGATGATGGTAAGAATCGCCCTAATCGCGATCGCATTTTTGCCACCGATATTACTGGTACAGGAGCATCTACCACACTTAGCTATGTAGGGCGCTACAACTTTTTAAAAGAAGACATCATCAACTGGGATGTCAATAACCGTCACGGCAAGGGAGCCAATTACTACGGCTTGGCTGCTAGTGCTGCAACTAATGTCGGGTCAAAGCAATCAAATGGATACAATATCGAAGGCTTGGAAATTGCCCCCGATAACACCACAGCTTATATCGCTTTTCGCGCCCCCCAAATTCCCCTCTCTGGACGAGCTAATGCACTCATCGTTCAAGTTACTAACTTCACCAACCTGATATCAGCTAGCGGTGGTACACAAGGTTCAGCACAATTTGGCGCTCCCATCGAATTAAATTTAGGCGGGCGGGGTATTCGGGAAATTCGCAAGAATGCTAATAACCAGTACGTAATTATTGCTGGCCCAGCCGGAGATGCAGGAGCAGCCCCCAACGATTTCCGCCTTTACACTTGGGATGGTAATCCCAATAGCCAACCGCAATTACGCGCGGCAACATTCCCTGCTAACTTCAATCCCGAAGGAATTATCACCATCCCTGATAATTTAACAAATACTTCTCAAATTCAATTTGCCAGTGATGATGGCAACAGCATTCTCTACAACGATGGGACATCTGCTAAAGATTTATCAGAGAACAATTTCAAAAAGTTCCGCACCGATAGCATTACACTTGGCGCTGTAGTTCTCACTCCTCGGATTCATGACATCCAGGGTGCATCTCACATCTCTCCGTTAAATGGACAACAAGTAGGTGATGTAGGGGGAATTGTTACAGTCATTAAATCTAATGGCTTCTATTTGCAAGATCCTAACCCAGACAGCAGCGATCGCACTTCCGAAGCTATTTTTGTCTTTACCTCATCAGCGCCAACCGTATCCGTTGGAGATTCCGTATTAGTCAATGGAACAGTCACAGAGTTTCGTCCAGCTAACAATGCCAATAACCTGACGACTACAGAAATTACTAGCCCCACAATTGTTAAACTCTCCAGTGGCAATGCTTTGCCAACTGCGACAATTTTGGGTAATGGCGGCAGAACTATTCCAACGTCGGTAATTGATAACGACACTACGGGTAATATCGAAACTGGAACAACTACCTTTGATCCAGCCCAAGATGGCATTGATTTCTACGAAAGCTTAGAAGGAATGCTAGTACAGGTAAATAATCCTGTAGCAGTTAGCCCGACAAATTCCTTTGGGGAAATTTGGGTATTAGCAGACAATGGCGCTAATGCCACCGGACGTACAGCCCGTGGTGGTATCGTTGTTAGCTCTAACGATTTTAATCCAGAGCGTATCCAAATTGATGATACGTTGTTTACCTCTGGTAGCTCACCCAAGGTTAACGTTGGTGCAACTCTTGGCACAATTACGGGTGTGGTTGATTATAACTTCAGCAACTATGAAGTTCTGCCTACCTCGCTGACAGTGACTTCCAACACCCTAACCAAAGAAGTCACTAATTTAGCTCCCACCACCGACCAACTGACAATTGCGACATTCAACGTCGAAAACCTTGACCCTAGCGATGGCGCAACCAAGTTTAATAATCTTGCCAGCCGCATTGTCAATAATCTGAAATCCCCAGATATCATTTCTCTAGAAGAAATTCAGGACAATAACGGGGCAACCAATGATAGCGTAGTTGATGCTAGCACCACCTTCCAAACATTAATTGATGCAATTATTGCTGCTGGTGGCCCGACATATCAATATCGCCAAATTAACCCAGTGGATGATACCAACGGCGGTGAACCTGGGGGAAATATCCGCGTCGGCTTCTTATTTAATCCCGATCGCGTCAGCTTTGTAGATCGCCCTGGTGGTACTTCCACCTCCAGCACCACAGTTACAGACCTTGGAGGTGTTTCTGCTAGTCCAGGTTTGATTGACCCCACCAACTCAGCTTTTAATACTAGTCGTAAGCCGTTAGTTGGTGAATTTAATTTCAAGGGTGAAACTGTTTATGTAATTGGCAACCACTTTAATTCCAAAGGTGGCGACCAACCATTATTTGGCCCGAATCAACCGCCAACCCTCAGTAGTGAAGTACAGCGTCAGCAACAAGCTACCTTGGTGAAAAACTTTGTCCAAAGTATTTTAGCGATCGCTCCCAATGCAAATATAGTAGTCGCGGGTGATTTGAATGACTTTGAATTTTCCAACCCTGTTAGCACCCTAGAAAGCGCTGGACTGACTTCCTTAATTGAAACTCTGCCTCCAAATGAGCGTTACACCTACAACTTTGAAGGCAATGCCCAAACCCTTGACCAAATTTTAGTCAGTAGCAACTTGCTTGGCAAGCTGGATGGGTATGATGTAGTTCACATCAACTCAGAGTTTTCCGATCAGGATAGCGATCACGATCCTAGCCTAGCTCGGTTTAATCTACCTGCAAACCAAGCACCTACAGCCGTAGCTGATATAGTTAATGTTGCCGAAGACACAACCACATCTAATCTCTATCTCAGCTTACTCAGTAACGACACCGACCCCAATCAGGGAGATAGTAAAAACATCATTGCTGTTGATACTACAGGTACAAAAGGGCAAGTTTCTTTTAACAAAAATACGCAAAACCTGAGTTACACAGCCTCTAACTTTGACTATTTATCCCTTGGGCAAACAGCCAGCGATAGTTTTAGTTATGCGATCGCAGATAGTAAAGGTTTAGAATCTACTGCGATCGTTAACGTCACCGTTACAGGTGTTAACGATGCCCCCACCGTCGTGCAACCGATTGATGACCAAATCATCTCTACCAACAAGTCGTTTTCTTTCAATGTCAGTAATAAATTTGCTGATATCGATCAAGCTGACACCCTCAGCTACAGTGCTACGGGTTTACCCACAGGCTCTAGTATTATTGCCAATACAGGTGTGATATCCGGCACTGTCTCCCAAGTTGGCATTTTTGCCGTTACAGTTACCGCGAATGATGGCAAAGGTGGCAATGTTAGCGATATCTTTGACCTGACCGTTGCCAATAATAAAGCGACAACTGGCGATGATATTATCTTTGTCAGCGAACTTACAGGTTTAAACCAATACATAGTCAATGCCCTAGCTGGGAGCGATCGCGTCATCGGCACTAATACCAGTGAGTTAATCAACGGTGGAACAGGCAATGATTACCTTGACGGTAAAGACGGTATCGACATCCTCCTTGGGGACGATGGCAACGACACAATCTTTGGTGGACTTGGGAGTGACATCATTTCTGGCGGGAATGGTAGCGATCGGCTAACTGGTTGGGGAGGCGGCACAAATGAAATCGACCTCCTCAACGGCGATCAAGGTGCAGATACTTACGTCTTAGGTGATGCAACTTCAGTTTTCTATGCCAATTCCGGCAAAAGTGATTATGCCGATATAGTCAACTTCCAAACAAGCGATCGCATTCAAATTAAGGGAATTGCGACCAATTACTCATTAGGGTCAGCATCAGCCGTGTCTGCCGATAAATCTGCTGTGGGCATCTTCACCAACAATGGTGCGGAATTGATCGCTGTTGTAGAAAACGGATTAAATCGCAACACCAATTTAGCAACAGATACTCGTTTCGTCTTTATTTAACACATAGTTTTCTCACCCAGAGGCACAGAGAAAGAGCTTGACAAAAAAATCTCTCTCAAACTCTCATTTCTCTGCGCCCTCTGCGCCTCTGCGGTAGCCTGCGGCAAGCCGTTCGCGTAGCGTCTCGTAGAGAAAGCGTCTCGTAGAGAAGCGTCTACGTTATTCCTAACTCCTCCATAAATCCAATTTCCAAAACACTCTCATATCTTGAACAACTTATGGTTACAACAAACACAATTCGCTTTTCTCAGTTCAATGCTTCCTTAAATCGCAACACAGAAGGAGAGTTAGTAACCGATCTCTCCACCCCCGATAATTCTCAAGCGAAAGCAGTTGCAGAAATTATCCAGCGCAATAACCCAGACGTACTGCTAATTAATGAGTTTGATTACTCCCCAGAAGCAGTTCAACTAATCAAACAAAATTACCTTGCAGTTAGCCAGAATGGTGCAAGTCCCGTTGACTATCCTTACTTTTACATCGCCCCTTCCAACACAGGTATTGCCTCTGGTTTTGACTTAAACAACAACGGCACAGCAGTTACAACCCCAGGCGCAGCCGGATATGGTGATGATGCCTTGGGATTCGGTAATTTTCCTGGTCAATATGGGCTGTTGTTGCTATCCAAATATCCCATTGACACTGCCAACGTCCGCACTTTCCAAAACTTCCTCTGGAAGGATATGCCCAATGCTTTGCTTCCCGACGATTCGACAACATCAAAACCAAATGATTGGTATTCTGAAGATGAATTGGCAGTTTTACGCCTTTCCTCCAAAAGTCACTGGGATGTACCCATCCAAGTAAACGGCGAGACAATTCACGCCCTCGTCAGTCACCCTACACCACCAACCTTTGATGGAGAAGAAGACCGCAACGGTAAACGCAACCATGATGAAATCCGCTTTTGGGCAGATTACATAACCCCTGGTAAAGGGGATTACATCTATGATGATGCAGGTAAAACGGGCGGGATTATTGCTGGTTCAGACTTTGTGATTATGGGCGATCAAAACGCTGACCCCGTAGATGGTGATAGTTATGACAACGCTATCCGGCAACTGTTGCAAAATCCTAATATCAATACTAATGTTATCCCTACCAGTCTTGGCAGCCCCCAGCAAGCAGACTTACAAGGTGGTGCAAACGCTAACCAAAAAGGTAATCCTAGCTTTGATACCGCAGACTTTGCCGATACGACTCCGGGAAACCTGCGAACAGATTACGTGCTACCCTTTGCTGACCTCAAAATTGTCAATTCAGGAGTATTTTGGCCACTGAATACTGACTCGACATTCTCCCCAGTCGGCACTTATCCCTTCCCCAGTTCTGACCATCGTTTGGTATTCGCAGATGTGCAAACAAGGCCAACTGAAGCGGGTGAAACTATTCCTGATGTCAAATTTGTGGAACAGACTACCTTCGCTACTGGTTTTATTCCTAGTGGCGTTGCGGGAACTGTAAATGGTGTACAAACTCCATTGGGTGGATTGTCTGGCGTTAGCTACGACGCAGTTAACAACAGTTATTACGCCATTTCAGACGATCGCTCTCAAGTTGCTCCAGCCCGTTTTTATACCTTCACTGCTACCGATTCCGGGGTTACTTTTACTAATGTCACCACCCTAAAGGATACCAACGGTAACTTTTTTGCACTAAACAGCCTCGATACAGAAGGTATTGCTTTAACCAATAAGGGGACGGTCTTTATCTCTTCGGAAGGTGAAGTTAATCTTGGTGCAGGTCGTGTTAGCAATCCCTTTATTAAGGAATTTTCTCTTACAACAGGGGAAGAAATGCGTAGGCCTAGCCCGCCGCAGGCATCGCTGCTTATCCCCAGCAAATTCCTACCAGTAGTTGCAGATACCAATTACGATGGGATTGTAAATACAGGAGATACACAGACATCAGGTGTATATAATAACCTGGCATTTGAAAGCCTCACCATCACACCCGACCAGAAAACCTTATTTACTGCCACCGAAAACGCCCTATCCCAAGATGGCTTAAAAGCTTCGCTCACCAGTGGTAGCCCTTCCCGGATTCTGCAATACAATCTAGTCACTGGACAACCAGAAAAAGAATACCTCTACATCACCGATGCGATTCCCGAAGCACCCAACCCCAGTACAGGTTCTGCTGACAATGGTTTGGCAGATTTATTGGCAATAGATAATCGTGGTACTTTCCTGGCGTTAGAACGTTCCTTTGCCCAAGGTGTAGGCAACACCATCAAAATCTACGAAGTTTCTTTGCAAGGTGCAACAGACATTAGCTTCTATGATTCTCTGAATAATTTGAGTGCTGAACAACTAGCAGCGATTAAACCTGCCCAAAAGCGTTTACTGTTGAATTTAAACGATCTGAATCTGCCCACTGATCCAAATCATCCGATTACAGGTGTGGATAATATAGAAGGTCTTGCTTTCGGCCCCAAACTAGCAGATGGTCGTCAGTCGATTGTGCTGGTGAGTGACAACAACTTTAGTACCAGCCAATATACCCAAATTCTTACCTTGGATGCAGACTTAGTTCCCACTGCTGCACCTACAGTAGAAACCCGTCCTGATTTAGTTGATGATCCGGCACTCCCCACGTCTCAACGTGGCGATGCTGATGATCCTGCCATCTATGTTAATGCCACGAATGCTGCTGATAGTCTAGTTTTAACTTCAGTCAAAAATGCCGGATTGCGGGTTTATGATTTGTCTGGTAATTTGTTGCAAACAGTTAATCCTGGTGGTATTCGTTACAACAATATTGATTTGCAATACGGTTTCAAATTAGGCAATCAATCTATTGATATTGCCGTAGCTAGCGATCGCGGTAATGATAAACTAGCAATCTTCAAAATTAATCCAAGCCCTGGCACTGACGGCAATTACCTGGAAGATATCACCGACAGCAATATTGGCACTATCTTCCAAACTTCGCCTTTTGAACCTCCTTATTCCGCATCAACTCGCAGTTCTTACGGACTTACCTTATACCGAAGCCCTGTAACTGACGATTACTATGTCTTCACCAGTCGCCGCCAAACTGGAGATATAGCTCAATTCAAACTAATTGACAAAGGTAACGGCAAAATTGGAGCGGAACTGGTGCGGGAATTCACCATCCCCTCACCCGCAGCAGCAGACCGTTCTCCCCAAACAGAGGGTATGGTAGTTGACCAAGAAACCGGCTTTCTCTACATCGCCCAAGAAGATGTAGGCATTTGGAAATTCAATGCAGAACCGAATGGTAGCACAACAGGTAAGCTGATCGATCGCGTTCGTTTTGAAGGCGGTTCTCACCTCACCGATGATGCAGAGGGGTTGACCATATACTACGGCAAAAACGGCACAGGTTACTTGCTAGCATCCAGCCAAGGTGATAGCACCTTTGTTGCCTACACCCGTGAAGGTAACAACGAATACGTGGATAACTTTGCCATTGGTAACAATGGGTCAATTGACAGCGTACAAGAGTCAGACGGCGCAGATGTCATTAACGTGTCACTGGGTTCTAACTTCCCATTTGGTTTATTTGTTACTCAAGATGGTTCCAATGAACCTGCTAAAACAATCGATGGTGAAAACGTCAGTTCTAACTTCAAACTCGTACCTTGGGAGAATATAGCCAACGCCTTCCCCACTTCTTTAAATATTGACACCACTAGTTACGATCCACGAAATCCCGTTGCTCAACCCAAGCTGACAATCTATGAATTTGAAAATCTACCCAAATTAGGTACAACCTCAGAAAATCAAGATATTTTCTTAGGTGGTTTTTCTGGGTTGTATTTCCAAGGGTTTGCCGCAAATGGCAACCTGAAATTTGTTACCAACACAGATAGAGGCCCAAATGGAGAACCTGATGGTGTCAAAAGACCATTTTTATTACCCGACTTTCAGCCAGAAATAGTTAGCTTTGAACTCAACCGCACCACAGGCGAAATCAGCATTACTAAGAGAACTGGACTATTGGGCGAAGATGGGACAACTCCATTAACGGGATTGCCTAATTTGCAAGCTGGGGCAAATGGTACTGCTTATACTGATGAAATTGCCGTTGACTTAGACAAGAATATCCTAGCTAACGATCCTTTGGGTGCTGATTTAGAAGGGATTGTAATTGCCGAAAATGGAGACTACTGGATGGTAGATGAATATCGTCCGGCAATTTACCACTTTGATGTTAATGGTAAACTGCTTGATCGCTTTATCCCTCAAGGAACTGCCACTGCACCTAACCCAGACGAACCCGCCGGAACTTTTGGCACTGAGGTATTACCAGCAGTTTATGCCCAACGCCGCAATAACCGGGGATTTGAAGCTGTAGCTTTAGAAGGTAATAAATTATATGCCTTTATCCAAAGTCCAATTGATAATCCCGATGTTGCCAATGATGCAACTTCCAAAGCTTCTCTCAACCTGCGAATTCTGGAGTTTGATATTGTCAACAAGCAAGTAACAGGAGAGTATTTATATCGTTTAGAAGGTTTACCGGCAACCGATAAGCTTGGCGATGCAGTCTCCTTGGGTAACGGCAAATTTGCAGTAGTTGAGCGAGATGATAACGGTACATCTGCTAGTAATAAACTAATTTACCAAATTGATTTAGCTGGGGCGACCAACATTAACAACCCTGCTAACTTCACCTTGCCAACTGGTAAGACCATTGAACAATTAACCACTGCTGAGTTAGCTGCTGCCAATATTACTCCCGTCACTAAGAGCCTAATCGCTAATGCTGCTCAGTTAGGTTACACCGGGGTAGAAAAATTAGAAGGTTTGGCACTGGTAGCACCGAACACTCTAGCTTTAATTAACGATAACGACTTCAACGTTACAGGTAATACGCCTACTGAGAAACTCGGCATTCTAGAACTACCCAATAACCTAACAGTTGTAGAGCCTACTTTCCCCAACGATTTTGGTTCTAGCAACAGCGAAACTGTCAATCTTGAGCCAGGACAATTTTTTAGTGCAGGTGACGGAGCAGACTTTATCGAAGGTAGTGAAGGTAACACAATTGAGGCTGGTAACGGTGATGACACTGTGCTTGTAGGGAGTGAATCTTCAGCATCAGGGAATGACGGTAACGATCAAATATTTATTGGTCAAAATGGCCCGGCTCAAAATACCAGTGCTGATGGTGGCAATGGTGATGATGTTATTACCGTAGTGGAAGCCAGTGGTAGTAATAATTTATTTGGGGGGGAAGGTGATGATACTCTCACAGTAATTGAAGGTTCACGTCAATCATTATTCGGTGGCTCAGGTAACGATACCCTTCGTAGTAGCGGTAGCAATAACCGCCTCTACGGTGGTTCTGGAGATGATAAACTCTTCTCTAACGTTAATGATTCCCTATTTGGTGGCGATGGTGATGATGTGCTATTTGCTGGTCAGCAGGGCAGTAATCGCCTCAGTGGTGGTACTGGTGCAGACCAATTCTGGATTGCTAACGCCAGTCTGCCAGCTAGCAAGAACATTATTACTGACTTTACCATCGGAATTGATAAAATTGGGCTAGGCGGTATTGGCGTAACTCAGTTTAGCGCTTTAACACTATTGCAACAAGGCAATGACACTCTAGTTAAAACCGGAAATACAGAGTTGGTTTCATTACTAGGAATTACCTCAACTAGCCTGACTGCAAATGACTTTGTTTTCTCCCCTAGCATTGTGGCTTAATTATGTTCTAGGACTTATACCAATTTTCTATGAAGCTGCATATAATTCGATCCCCCCTAGCCCCCCATAAGGGGGAAACCGGAAAAACATCTATTAAAGTCCCCCTTTTTAAGGGGGATTTAGGGGGATCAAGATATGTGCAATTTCACATTAAATTGGTATTACGCCAAACTACACGTAATAGGGGCAATTCATGAATTACCCCTACCGAGAAAAAAAGTAGGACTTACGCACTGTCCAATTTGGCTATTATGTGCATAACGATTGGTTCAGAATACAAGTCCGTTGGTTCAGAATACAAGTCCGTTGATTCAGAACACAAGTCCGTTGGTTCAGAATACAAGTTCGTTGGTTCAGAATACAAGTTTGTTGGTTCAGAATACAAGTTTGTTGGTTAAGAATACAAGTTTGTTGGTTCAGAACACAAATCTGTTGGTTCAGAACACAAGTTTGTTGAGCCTGAAATAACCTATTCTCGTATATTCACACCATGATTAATTTGTACTTTTAGATCCCCCCTAACCCCCCTTAAAAAAGGGGGAACCGGAGTCAAAGTCCCCCTTTGTAAGGGGGATTTAGGGGGATCTAAAACCTTTGATACAGACAAGAGGACTTTTCAAACATCCTCTTAGCTTGAACCCAAGCGTATTGACTTATATCCATCCCTCTTCTTCAGATGTAAGCTAAAAGCACAGAAGAAATGAGTTAACATCCTATGCAGCAGTCCACAAAAAGCAATTACCGGGATTTTTGGCGACAGCTTGCTACTTTGGTTGCAATCTTTGGAGCTTTCATTATCAACGTAGTATCAAACATTTTCCCGCTCAATGGACTAAACATAGGGGAAATTTCTAATACTTTGTTTAAAAATGTCCTGATTATCCCTGCCAATTACGCCTTTGCCATTTGGGGACTGATTTATCTTGGTTTGTTTGCTTTTGGGGTATACCAAGCTCTACCTAACCAAGGACATGAGCCTGATTTACGTAAGACAGGTTATCTGTTAGCGATTGCCTGTGTTGCTCAAAGTGTCTGGGTGTATCTGTTCTTGTCTAGGCTTTTTGCTCTTTCTGTAATTGCAATGCTCTTGATTCTATTGCCCCTGATTGGTATTTATGTGCAGTTAGAAATTGGCAAAAAGCGTGTAACCCGGCTGATGAAATGGTGTATTCACTTTCCAATCGGCATTTATCTAGGCTGGATTAGCGTGGCAACCATTGTTAACATAGCGTGTACCTTGTATTTTCAGGGATGGAACGGTTGGGGGATTTCTCCTGCGATCTGGACTCTGATCATGTTATCGATCGCAACAGCAATTGCAGCAATTATTCTTATTCAGCGTCGAGACATAGCTTATACAGGAGTAATCCTTTGGGCATTGGTAGCGATCGCACTCAAGCACTGGAATAACCCTATACTCAGAAATGCGGCGTTGATTTTAGCAATTGTCCTAGTTTTAACCGCTACAATTAACAGCTTACGCACCCAACAAGAACATATTTAAGCCCATCTCATATTTCCTTGCTTGGATGGTGATGGTTCACCCACAGAAGCAATTACTAAAATAGAAACCACGATATAGCGGTAATCTTCAGAAAGTGTCACCAAAGGCAAAGTAATAAATAAAATAGCAGATTTTATCGTAAATAAAAGGGTTTAAATCCCTGTCTTAAATTGTCTAAAATGCTTGATTTTTGAATTATTGATTGTTTTTATAAACTTTCATAAATATTACAAATATTACTTTTTTCCTCAGAAGAATTTTAATCGTTTCTTCGGTTTAGCTTATTCTTATCTTAATCTTTTAATGAAAATATCTTTAGTGCTGGCTGAAGTTTTGTAATTCTGACTTTTCCCCGTAATTCTGATTTCTAGCATGAGAACATAAATTATTTTTCCCGCAAGTAAGTAATGGGATAAGAGAACTTGAATAGCTTGTGATGCAGTTAAATACCCAATATCCAATACCCAAAAAACATTCTAAATTATGGCAATTGAGTTAGTCGGCTTTGCTTCTTTACCTGCTGATACCTATGATGATGGGTCAGTTTCTGGTAAGGAAATTTCAGCTAATGGCAGAACTGGGCCTTTCCCAGGACAGCCAATACAGGGATTTAGTGGTGTCCAGTTTGGTGACAATAACTCTTTGTATTTCTTGTCAGATAACGGTTACGGGAGCAAAGATAATAGTGAAGACTTTCTATTGCGTATCCATCGACTAGACCCAAATTTTAAGGGAACAGAAAATGGAGATGGCACTGTTAAAGTTTTAGACTACATTCAACTATCCGATCCCAATAACAAGATTCCTTTCCAAATAGTTAATGAAGGAACTAGCGATAGATTTCTCACTGGTGCAGACTTGGATGTAGAGTCATTCGTTTTTGATAAAGACGGGACAATCTGGGTTGGAGACGAGTTTGGCCCTTACCTACTGCATTTTGATGCCACAGGTAACTTATTAGAAGCTCCCATCGCTACACCTGACCGATTCAAAACTTTAGATGGAGAAGCACCTAAAGTCATTGGTCACAGAGGTGCAAGTGGCTATCGTCCAGAACACACCTTAGAGTCTTATAAACAAGCTATTGAGCGAGGCGCTGACTTTATTGAGCCTGACTTAGTAGTTACAAAAGATGGTGTGCTAATTGCTCGCCATGAGCCTGCTTTAGCAGTTTTGAATGCTGATGGTACTGTCAATTTCAGTAACACAACTACAGATGTTTACAAACATCCCGAGTTTGCCGATCGCAAGAAAACAGTAAGCTTAGATGGAAACACAATTACAGGTTGGTTTGCAGAAGACTTCACCTTAGCTGAAATCAAGACTTTACGCGCCGAAGAACGTCTACCTTTCCGAGATCATTCCTTTGACGATCAATTTGAGATTCCTACCCTCACAGAAATCATCGATTTAGTTAAGCAAGTAGAAGCCGATACAGGTAAAAAAATTGGCATCTACCCTGAAACTAAGCATCCAACCTATTCAGTCAGTGAAGCCACTTATGTAGGCACCACCGAAAAAATAAACAGAAATACCAGTCAGTTATTAATTGATACGCTCAAAGCAAATAACTTCACTGACCCAAGTCGTATTTTCATCCAATCCTTTGAAGTGAGCAACCTCAAAGAACTGCATGATACCATCATGCCTGCGGCAGGGGTTGATATTCCACTAATCCAACTTCTAGATGCCAGTGACATTGACATCAACGGCAAGATTATCGAAAGTCAGCCTTATGATTTGAAAGTCAGTGGTGACAGTCGCACCTACGGCGATTTGCGGACTTCCGAAGGCTTGGCTGAAGTTGCCACTTATGCTGATGGCATTGGCCCTTGGAAGCGGATGATTGTTAGCGTCAAAGGTACTGATGCCAATGGCGATGGCAAAGCTGATGATGTGAATGGGGATGGAGCCGTCAATGATGCTGATAAGACAACATTACCTCCTTCAACCTTAATTCAAGATGCTCACAACGCTGGTTTACAGGTTCACCCCTATACCTTCCGTGCGGAAGATCAGTATTTAGCAGCAGATTACAAAGGCAAGCTAGAGCTTGAGATCCAGCAGTTCTATCAATTAGGTGTAGACGCACTCTTCTCAGATTTCCCAGATATTGCGGATAAAGTACGCGATCAACTTAGAGACGATCCTCAGTATAATGTGGTGCGATCGCCACAAAATCCTGATGTCCTCTCAGGAGATGCTTTTGCTAACTTGGGTAGCTCAAAAGGTTTTGAAGGCGGAGCAATCAACGCCAGCAAAACCAAACTTTACATGCTGCTAGAGGGTACAGTTCAAGGCGATGCAGCTGGTGCTTTGCGGATTAATGAATTTGACCTTACTAGCCACGATTACACCGATAGAAAACTTTACTACAAGCTGGACAATCCTTCAAATTCGATCGGCGATCTAGCAGTTATTAATGATAATGAATATCTGGTGATTGAGCGGGATAATGGTCAAGGAGCTTCCGCTAAATTCAAGAAGATTTTCAAAATAGACCTGTCGAAAACTGATGCTAATGGCTATGTAGTCAAAGAACAGGTTGCAGACTTATTAAATATCCAAGACCCTAACGACCTCAATGGGGATGGCAAAACCACTTTTGACTTCCCATTCCAAACCATTGAAAACGTTTTAGTTGTTGATAAAAACACCATTTTGGTAGCTAATGACAACAATTATCCCTTCTCAACCGGTCGTCCTGGGAATGATCCTCAAAATCCACTTATCGACAACAACGAAATCATTCTCCTGAAGTTGGACAAGTCCCTCAACCTTGCTCCTGGTTTAGGTCAACCCCAAGCTGAAGAAATTAAGTTTGGCTCCACTACCAGCGATGACATTATAGTTCAACCAAATCAAACCTTATTCACTGGTGATGGAGCAGACTTTGTAGAAGGTAGTACAGGTAACACAATTCAAACTGGCAACGGTGATGATACGGTGCTTGTGGGTAGTGACTCATCAGTATCCACAGGAGACGGTAACGATCAAATCTTAATTGGCGTAAATGGCCCTGCTAACAACACTACTGCTGATGGTGGTGCTGGTAATGACGAAGTTACTGTGGTTGAAGCCAGTGGTAGCAATAATTTGTTCGGAGGCGCAGGTGCTGATACTCTGACAGTAGTTGAAGGTTCGCGTCAATTATCCTTCGGTGGTTCAGGTAACGATACCCTCAAGAGTAATGGCAGCAATAACCGTCTCTATGGTGGTTCTGGAGATGACAAACTCTTCTCTAGTGTCAATGATTCCCTATTTGGTGGCGATGGTGATGATGTGCTATTTGCTGGTCAAGAGGGTGGTAATCGCCTGAGTGGTGGTGCTGGTGCTGACCAATTCTGGATTGCCAATGCTAGCCTGCCGACTAGCAAGAATATTGTTACCGACTTCACGGTTGGCATTGATAAAATCGGGCTTGGTGGTATTGGCGTGACTAAATTTAGTGCTTTAACACTATTGCAACAAGGTAGTGATACTTTGGTGAAAACTGGAAATACTGAGTTGGTTTCATTATTGGGAATTACATCAACTAGTCTTACAGCAAATGATTTTGTTTTCTCTGCTAGTCTGGTTTAGCCCAAAGTTCAAAATTAGTTAACTAACTAATGCGGGGGAGTGATACTCCCTCGTTTTTAGTAACAGAAATAGCAAGAAAAAAGAGAATTTTTTAGAAGTGATATTACCTACTTAAGTAAAAACAGCACTAATTTTTATACATAAATAGGTAGGTAGAATTCAAAATTCAAAATTCAAAATGACGCTCGCGGACTCGCTCTAAGCGAAGCCATGCCGTAGGCTTTACGCTGCGCTAACAAAATTAAAGACAATTTCAGACGTTCGCGTAGCGTCTTCCCTTCTCCCAAAGGGAGAGGCTAGCGCCAAGGGAGAAGAGGAGCAACTCCGGGGGATTTAAACCCCGACTGAAACTGGGGCTACCTTTATGGTTGGGGTCTTAAACCCTTTTATTTACGCTTACCTTTGGTTTTGAGGATCTACCAAATCGTATTAATATATGTTATTAGTATGTTGTCAAACACGTAAAATCAGCGCCAGTAACGTCTAATATCAGGTGCAGGTAATTACTTAGTAAAATATAGTATATTATCCTATCCCGGTTGCAGGATGAGGTTATTTTATGAATAACGATGAAATAAACTCTATATTAATTAAAGCAGTGAATTTACTGAAGGCAGTTATTGTCTTTACTTTATAAATTTAATAGTTGATTCCTCTAGGCTGACAAAAAATCTTCGCCTTTACTTTTCAAGTTAATTTTTATTAAATTAAGCTAGCAAAAAAGTAATAGGGAATTTTTTCATAAATAGGGCATGGTGTTGTTTAGCAAGGAAAGCTCACTGTCTTTCGCCATAACTGATATTGTCAATCCCTGTATTTAAGAATTTGTAAAAAATAATTCAGAAAACTTTAGTTTTCTTTATTAGATAATTCTTGAACTAGGGTACTTACTTAGAAAAGCATCTTTGATATTTTCATGTTGATTATCATAAATCAAAATATGCGAGGCTAAATTTAATCACCACCTATATATCTTGCATATTTGTAATATTAAATATTGATTTTAAGTTTGTATCAATTATGTAGCTTTAACCAAGTGATATTTTGTACTCGATCTATTGAATCTATGAATTATTTTGAAAAGCGCATAAAATCTTAACCGTGTGATCAAAAAACAGGTTTACAATTAGACGAACTTTTTCTCTGTGATTTTACAGATATTTAGACACTTTAATTTAAGATAAGCCTTGCCACTACTGCCATAAAACCAAACACTGCCACTGGTAGCAGAAGAGATACTCCCTAATATTTTCGATTTAATTCCTTACTTTTACTTGGTTCGTATGACTTATATTAAGAACACTTTTCTCGAATTTATCACTACCCTACAAGGGTTCGATCGCTTACCCGATGGGGCGATCGCTAATCTATCAGACCAACTGCAAGCGTTCCGCTATCGCATAGGTCAGAAAATTATCGGTAAGGAAAGTCTCCCGGAACGCATCACCATCATTTATGAGGGACAAGTGCGCCTCTTGGCATACGATCCCCAGACGCAAATGCCAATTACTCTAAAATTGCTGCAACCTGGGGAAATTATCGGCGAAATTGGTTTGTTGCGGGATGTCGCCTGTGAAACTGCGATCGCTTCCACCGAAGTAGTATGTTTAACCTTGAGTGCATCGGCATATTTTAGTTTTCTCGCTTCATATCCAGCTTTTGCCGAAGCCCGCAAGAACCGCAGTTATTTGATAGAAGTTTTTGATATTCTCAGTTCCTATTGGAACCAGCAAGCGATCGCTACCTTAAATCTTAGGGAACTCACAGAAAAAGCCTTACCACAAGCAAAAATCCATTACTTACCTCTAGGAAAAACTCCATTCAACCAACTGGATAGCGGAAGCGTCTGGTTTGTAAGTGGCGGTGGTACAGTCACGAATTTATCACCTGGCGATCGCCTAGAATCATCCGATGACAGAGACAAGATTCAGGTTATCGGTCAAAATCCCGCCCGGTTGGTTGGGATACATCCGTCAGATTTGATATTAGAAGATAGTCATGAAATAGTGCTTGCGGTGAATAACACCCAATTAGATACCCAAGATGAAGATGAATTAGATATCCCTTACGCATCAGACGAAATAGTTCCCCATACAGTCCCCGATACCTCACAGAGTTCGTCAAAACAAAAATATCCATTTTTTAGCGGTAAGGGAGAATTAAATACAGCCTTCGCCTGTTTCCAAATGATTGCGAAGCACCTAGAAATGCCATTTCGTCGTGAAGTGGTTCGCCGCATCTTAACTGAGCAAGTCAAACGTCAGGGAGTTATATCGTTTCAAGTTACTGCTTACCTGGCAGAATTAATCGGACTCAAGGCGCAGTTGGTAGAAATACCAGTCGCTTCAATTACACGCACTCCAACACCAGCATTGATTCGCTATGGTGACAATTTTGCAGTTTTATACGCAGCAGATTCAAACACCGTGGTTGTTGGTGTCCCATCTAAAGGAATTGTGCGCTGTAAACCGGCACAATTAGTTGAACAATTAGATATTGATCCAACCAACTTTCCGCCCCAAGCTAGAGTATTACTGCTCACTGCTACCAACCAAACACCTCAAGAACGCTTTAGTTTACGGTGGTTTCTGCCCTATTTGTCAAAGCACCGTCGAGTATTGATAGAGGTCTTTATCGCTTCCTTTTTCGTACAGTTGGCAGCCTTGGCAAATCCTCTGGTAGTTCAGTTAATTATCGACAAAGTTATCACTCAAAATAGCATTGGAACCCTACATATTTTGGGGATTTTGCTATTAGTAGTCGGGATATTTGAAGCGGTATTGACTACCTTAAGAACCTACTTATTTGTTGATACCACGAACCGGATTGATATGGGTTTAGGGTCGCAAATTATCGACCACTTACTACGTCTACCCCTGCGCTACTTTGAACGCCGACCGGTGGGTGAACTTTCCACTCGCATCAACGAATTAGAAAATATCCGGCAATTCCTGACTGGTACGGCCTTAACGGTGGGGTTAGATGCTCTATTTTCGGTGGTTTATATCGGTGTGATGCTGATTTATAGTTGGCTACTTACCTTAGTAGCCCTAAGCACAATTCCCATTTTTATCGTCATTACCTTAATTGCTTCTCCTACCATTAGTAGACAATTACGTGCCAAAGCCGAACGCAACGCCGAAACTCAATCTTATTTAGTGGAGGTAATGTCAGGAATTCAAACCGTAAAGGCACAAAATATTGAATTGCGATCGCGCTTTTCTTGGCAAGAGCGTTATGCTCGGTTTGTCGCTGCTGGTTTTAAAACAGTTGTAACTTCTACCCTTGCTAACTCCACCAGCAACTTTCTCAACAAACTTAGTAGCTTACTGGTTTTGTGGGTAGGAGCTTATTTAGTACTGCAACAACAATTAACTTTAGGCGAATTAATTGCCTTTAGAATCATATCCGGTTACGTCACCAGCCCAATATTACGTTTAGCTCAACTCTGGCAAAGTTTCCAAGAAACAGCCTTATCGTTAGAACGTTTAAGCGATATTGTGGATACACCACAAGAAGGAGAAACAGACCGCTACAACATACCGTTACCGACGATTAAGGGAGCAGTAAAATACGAAAATGTTTCCTTCCGATTTGGGACGAGTGGCCCTTTGCAACTTTCCAACGTCAACCTCGAATTTGAACCAGGTAAATTTATCGGTATCGTCGGACAAAGTGGATCTGGTAAAAGTACGATGATGAAATTGCTGCTGAGACTTTACGAAACTGAGTCTGGCAGAATCTTGATTGATGGTTATGATATTGCCAAAGTCGAACTTTATTCATTACGACGACAAATTGGTGTAGTTCCCCAAGAAACATTGTTGTTTGACGGTAGCGTTCAAGAAAATATTGCTTTAACAAATCCCGATGCGACAACCGAAGAAATTATCGAAGCGGCTCAGGTTGCGTGCGCCCACGAGTTTATCATGAACTTACCCAACGGTTACAACTCGCGGGTGGGAGAACGGGGTTCTGCACTTTCAGGTGGACAAAGACAAAGAATTGCGATCGCCCGCTCTGTTTTACAACGACCAAAATTATTAGTTTTAGATGAAGCTACTAGCGCCCTAGATTATCCCACAGAACGGCAAATATGTCTGAATTTAGCGAAAGCATTTAAGGGTGATACCGTATTTTTTATTACTCACCGACTAAACACCGTCAGTAATGCAGACATGATTGTTGTGATGGATAATAGCAGGGTTATAGAACAAGGTAGCCATCAAGAATTAATGGCTACTAAAGGTCATTATTTTTATCTATATCAGCAACAAGAAGTGAACTTGTAGTTAATTATTGCTTGGGAACAGTGTCCATCCGACAAAAAATCCAAAATCCAAAACCCAAAACCCAAAATCCTTATGACTCAACTTAATGGGAATCACCACAACGGCAATCAGAAAAACGGTAATCAGAAAAATGGAGTCAAGCAAGATTCACCAGTACTTACAAAACAACAGAAAGCTGCTCAACAGTCTTTAATTAACTCAAGTAGTCAGGAATTTGAGCAAGCAATTGTTTTGCGCCAATCTCCAGTTTGGTCGCGGACAATCATGGTTACTCTTATGGCCTTAGCCTGCTTTGGAATTGCTTGGGCTTATTTTGCAAAAATTGAGCAAGTAGTGCCAGCAACAGGGCAATTAAAGCCGCAAGGAACAGTCAAAGATGTTCAGGCTCCGGTTAGTGGAGTGGTAAAAACAGTTAATGTTAAAGATGGACAAGAAGTAAAGCCAGGAGATTTGTTGCTGACTTTTAATTCCATAGCCCCTGTTGCTGAATTAAATTCCTTGTATAAAATTCGGATTGCATTAGTTAAAGAAAACCAGATTTATCGCCGATTAATGGGTGCAAGTACCGCAGCAGGATCTGAACTTTTATATTTACGCGGTAATTTACCACAAGAAACTGCTTTTCTCCTGAAAAGTCGGGTAGCATTAGTAGCAGAGAATGACTTATTACGGACTCAATTAAAAAATTCTGGTCGAGACTCTACTCTAGGAATTGATGAGCAACAACGTCTACAAGTTGCCAAAAAAGAACTAGATTCTCGATCGGCTGCGGCGCAGTTGGAAGTAGAGAAAATTAAAAAACAACTAGCTCAAAATAAATTTAAGCTTGAAGATAGTAAAGCAAGTTTAGCTATTCAGCAGGGGATTTTAGAAAAGCTGAAAATATTGGCAGAAGAAGGTGGTATTTCTCAACTTCAGTATCTCAACCAGCAACAAGAAGTTCAAAACCGCACCGCAGAAGTAGCACAACTAGGTGAGGAAGGAAAACGCCTCCAGTTTGATATAGAAAAAGGACAACAAGAGTTAAGCAATACAGTGGCTGTTTCTGATAAAAACATTTTAGATAAAATCGCTGATAACAAACAGCGTATTGCCACAATCGATAGCCAATTCATGAAAGTTATCCTAGATAATGAGCAGCGTTTAGCAGATGTCAATAGTAAAATCTCTCAATCACAGTTAAACGTTAAATATCAAGAACTCCGTGCGCCTGTAGCCGGAACAGTTTTCGATTTACAAGCTAAAAACCCTGGATTTGTAGCAACTCCAACTACAAAACTGCTACAAATTGTCCCAAAGGAGAACTATATAGCTGAAGTTTTCATCACTAACAAAGATATCGGTTTTGTGCGAAAAGATATGAGGGTAGATGTAAGAATTGACTCCTTTCCTTACAGCGAATTTGGCGATATCAAAGGGAAAGTGCTGGGGATAGGCTCAGACGCATTACCACCAGACCAAACACATCAGTTTTATAGATTTCCGGCAAAAATATCATTGGATAAACAATCATTAGTAATTAAGGGTAAAAACGTCGCCTTACAATCAGGTATGTCAATCAGTGCCAATATAAAAGTCCGCGAAGAACGGACTGTGCTTAGTTTGTTCACTGAGTTGTTTACCAAGCAAATTGATACTCTTAAAGAGGTACGATGAAATAATTCGTAATGACGCTCTTTACGCGGACATGATTTGATGGGGCGATCGCTATCTGGAGAATAATCTTCTTCAGAGGGCGATCGCCAAACGCCCAACCTAGCCGCCCGATATTTGCTCTAGGCTAATGCGGCTACCTTCTCTAACAAGCCCTGAAATAACCTTAAGCCATCACTATTCCCCAGCATGGCATCAGATGCCCTTTCTGGGTGCGGCATCATCCCCAACACATTGCCCTGACGATTGCAAATCCCAGCAATATTGTTCAGTGAACCGTTGGGATTTTCCCCTTCATAACGAAACACAACTTGGCTGTTATCTTCAATTTCAGCCAGAGTAGCTTCATCAGCATAAAATCTTCCCTCTCCGTGGGCAATGGGCAAAGTGATAACTTCACTACTGGTATAAGCTTGCGTCCATAAGAGATTGGTACGCTCAACTTTCAAGGGGATGCGATCGCAAATAAAATGCAAATCCCGATTTCTGGTTAATATCCCTGGTAAAAGTCCAGCTTCAGTTAATACCTGAAAACCATTACAAATACCGATGACAAACTTACCCTTTTGAGAGTGTTCGATAACCTGCTGCATCACGGGTGAAAAACGTGCGATCGCACCGCAGCGCAGATAATCCCCGTAACTAAAGCCACCAGGGATAATCACGACATCCAAATCAGCAATGTCTGTTTCTTGATGCCAAACCATGCGAGTTGGTTGTAAGAGCAAATCTCTGGTTACATAAGCAACATCGCGATCGCAATTAGAACCTGGAAAAACAACAACACCAAATTTCATGATTGGGGATAAGGGAGTGGGGAATGGGGATAAGGGAGTGGGGAATGGGGATAAGGGAGTGGGGATAAGGGAGACAAGGGGGAATTATTTTACAAGTTTCTTCCCCAATCCCCCATGCCCCATGCCCCATGCCCAATCCCCAATTCCCTAAAATACCCCGGTTTGGGTTTCGACTTCAATTAACTCAAAGCGATAATTTTCAATTACGGGATTTGATAGCATTTGGTCACAAATGCGCTCGAGGTCTTGACGAGCTTTCTTTTCCTCAGTCGTGGTGATGGTGAGTTCAATGTACTTGCCAATCCGCACCTGATCAACGTTATCGTATCCCAGTTGCTGAAGACCGGATTGTACAGCCACACCAGCAGGGTCTAAGACTGAAGGACGAAGCGTAACAAAAATTTTGGCTAGATACTTGGTTTGCACGGCTTTTGCTGAATGCTGCGATCGCTATACTATAACTTTCTGTTCGAACTGAGTGAAAATAAGATTACGAAGCGGTTAAAGTTAATTGATCGATTAACCCATCTAACAGCTTCAACTACAGTGGCATATTTAAATAATTGTCTATGAGAGCTATACGCACCCGCAGTCAAGAGCGTATTTTCAACCTACTGAAAACCATCAAAAAAGGCATTTCTGCCCAGGATATTTACGTAGAATTACGTAATACAAATCAGAGTATGGGTTTAGCAACAGTTTACCGCTCTTTAGAAGCCTTAAAACTCGAAGGCATGGTACAAGTGCGGAATTTGGCTAATGGTGAAGCCCTCTACAGCCTAGCCCAGCAAGATAAACATCACCTTACTTGCTTACAATGCGGTGTCTCAATTCCGATTCATCAATGCCCCGTCCATGACTTAGAAGACCAGTTAGAATCCAGCCATAAGTTTAAAGTTTTTTACCACACCCTGGAGTTTTTTGGGTTGTGCAGCCAATGCCAGGTAAATCAAACTAATGAGATTGGTCAATAATCATACCAATTCTATGAGAGGAATAAAGCGTGTTCTACTTCAATACAGTTCAGTTAAGCATTTCTTTCTTCTCTTTGCGTCCTTGGCGTTCTTGGCGGTAATGCCTCCGGCACGCTCCGCGAACGTTAAAATACTCGCTTGCTGGTTTTGTCTCTGGTAGTTGTAAGAATTGTTCTACACTTACTACTGTGGTTGGCTGAATAGATAAAGTCATAATTTACAACTTCTAAAAACTTGATTATTTTATCACTGGAAGAATGCGATAATTTAGTGCCGCAGCTACGCCCTTTCTAGACATCGCATTCTCCTCACTAGCCATTGTAATTTTATGGAATGAGTTAGATGAACGTCAAAAGACAAAGTATTACTGTTGAAGAATTGTTGAGACGTTACGCTGCTGGTGAGAGAACTTTTGTTGGTATTGAGTTCAGTTACAGTGACAAAGGATTGAGAGGCTGTAACCTCAGTGGAATTAACTTGAGTGGTTCCCAGATTGAGGTTTACATGGCTGATATCAACTTGAGTGGAGCTGACCTGAGTGGAGCTAACTTCAGCAATACTATTTTTGATCGCGTTGACTTCTATGGAGCTAACTTGACAGGAGCCAACTTGGACGGTGTTGAATTCAGGAGAGTATCCTTCCAAAACACCATTATGCCAGATGGAAGTATTGGAGATGAGAGTTGCTGATGTAGGACATGAGGCATTGAGCATTGCTTCCCCTCATCCCCCTGATCTCCCGCACTCCCCATTCCTAACCAGGACGATTATTTTCTAATCCTGGGATTTGCTTAGAAAACAACTCGTTAGAGTCAACCTGACCATTTGAGATAACGGAACGCATACCCTCAAAAGCAGCAGGAATAGTCCGCGGATCTATAAATAAGACCTTGCTGCTATCGCTTTTACCAATTGTCGCGCCCATATCTAAATAGCCCAAGGCAAACAGAACTTCCACCGCTTTATTAGCATTAGGGTTAGTGTGGAGTTTTTGGGCAATAATTTCTGCTGATTCTGCGATCGCCTGGGCTTTCAAAACTTGCTGCTGACGTTCCGCTTGAGCCTTCAAAACGATCGCCTTTTGTTCAGCTTCCGCTTGCAAAACTGTCGATTTTTGACGAGCTTCCGCATCCAATATTTGCGCCTCAGCTTTACCTCTAGCACTATTGACAGCAGCTTCTCGTTCCCCTTCAGAAGTTAAAATTGCTGCCCGTTTGCGTCGTTCTGCTGACATTTGCAATTCCATCGATTCTCGCACTGCTTGAGACGGAATAATATCTCGCAGTTCTACCCGTGTCACTTTCACACCCCAAGGATCGGTAGCAACATCCAAATCCTGTAATAAAAGTTCACTAATATGGGAACGAGCCGTAAAAGTTTGATCCAACTCCAGTTGTCCCATTTCGGCGCGAATTTGAGTCAGCACCATGTTTACCATCGCTGACTGGAGATTTTCTACCTTATACCAGGCTTTTTCCATATCCACGATGCGCCAATAAAACACTGCATCCACCTCAATGCCAACATTGTCACGGGTAATGCACTGTTGCGGAGGAATATCTAAGACTTTTTCGCGGATAGTTCCTTGGTAGACAATTCTATCTACGAAAGGAATGACAAAGTTTAGTCCTGGTTCCAGTTTTTTGTTATAACTACCCAATCTTTCCACTAAAGCTTCATTACCCTGATTGACGAGTTTCACAGATCCCGCTACGGCAGAACCACCAAGGGCTAAAAATACTAGTAAAAAAAACTGTTCCATTGTAAATCTCCTGATTTTAAAGTATTAAATCTCAAAGGTAAGGTGATAATGACAAATTACCAATGACAAATAACTAAGAATTCAACAAATTTTCTGGTATCACAATCAAAGTAGTACCCTCTCTTCTAACCACATAAACTCTTTGATGGGGTGCTACGGTAAATTTGTCATCGTCACATCGTGCTTGCCAGGAATTCCCCTCATATAACACCCGTCCTGTTTTCCCAGGCGGAATTTCTGTTAAGGTTTCAGCTATGACAGCATCCTGAATTTTCGATTTGCGTCGTCGTGGTTGCAAAAACCGACGAGAAAGCCCGATTAGGAACGTGGAAAATAATAGCCAAACTACAACTTGCAACCATACATTTCCCAAACCCACTCCAGACAGCAGCGCCACCACAAAAGCGCTAATTCCCATCATGAAAGCGACAAACGCCGATGGTAAAAACAGTTCCATTAAACATAGAACTGCTCCTGCCAGAAGCCAGATTAAGGTCAAACTTGGCATAGCGTCATCCTAGACTCTACATTGACGTAAATGCATTTCTACGATTAGATACAGCCAGACGTAAGTTATTTACAGAAAGCAAAACTTGGTTTTTTACCAATAATTTTGATTAATTTCAGTAACCAGGTGTAGCTAGCGGTACACGAATCCAGTCTATTCTAGCCTTCAAGTCATTGCCAGCTAAATGTAATCGAAATTCATGAGTTGATTGGTTTTTTTAATTTATACTTTTATGATTTCTACTCAACTGACAATTTATTGTATAAATCCAAACTGTCATAGCCCCATTAATCCGATGGGAGATCGTGTTTGTGCTAGTTGTCAAACTCTTTTAGTTCATCGCTATCTTTGGGCTACTGGCTCATTGTCTGCTCAAATTACACCAGGTACAAAGGTAGCAGATAGGTATGGGGTAATTACCCACCAAATTTGGCTGGATACTCAACCGGGACTACTGCCAGATGTCCCTGAAGAATTGCCAAAGCAAGTAATTCCTTATCTACGGTTATATCCAGAAAGGTTACATTTGCCCCAGGCTTATGGGTTTGCTAGTAATGGTGAACAAGAGACAAATGACATTCTTTTGTTAGAAAATGTGCCGATAGATGAAACAGGAAATATCTATCCAACTATTGTTGAGGCATGGGAGCAAGCAACAGCGGTACGACAAGTTTATTGGCTGTGGCAAATTCTCAAACTTTGGAAACCTTTATCAGAATTAGGACTTAGCCGCAGTTTACTGGTAGAAGACAATTTGAGAGTCCAAGGTTGGTGTGTGCGACTGTTAGAACTCTACCAAACACCAGAAGATAAGACGCTGAGTTTACAAAATCTGGGACAGTGTTGGCAGTTTTGGGTAGCTACTGCAAAGACACCAGTAGCCAAAGGGTTACAAAACATAGTCCAGCAGATGTGTGAAACTGAAGTTGAGTTGGATGATATTGCTACTCAACTCAATTGTTTATTACTAGCATCTGCGGCAGAATTGCCATTAGTTTTGAAGGTGGCAGGCTCTACAAATATTGGGCCAATTATGGCGCAAAATGAAGATGCCTGCTACCCAAATACTTTAAGTGATTTAGATGAACCTTTATTGCATAACTTGTCGATTGTTTGCGATGGCATTGGTGGACACGAAGGTGGCGAGGTTGCGAGTAAGTTAGCAGTCCAGTCTGTAAAGTTGCAAATTCGCGCCTTACTAGCGGAGGTAACAGAACAAACTGTACTTGTATCACCAAACTTATTGCAAGAACAATTAGAAGCAAGCTTGCGGGTAGTAAATAATCTGATTTGTGCTCGCAATAACGAACAAAAACGCCAAGGGAAAGAACGGATGGCTACAACCATTGTTATATCCTTGCAAGTTCCACAACGAATACACACAAGTACTGGATGGCAATCAAATAATACCCATGAACTTTATTTGGCTAATGTTGGCGATAGCCGCGCCTATTGGATTACTCGCAACTATTGTCAGCTACTGACAGTAGATGATGATGTGGCAACGCGGGAAGTTCGCTTTGCTAGAAGCTTGTATCGAAAAGCACTGATTAGACCGGATGCTACAGCCTTAACTCAAGCATTGGGGACAAGAAATTCAGAATCTTTGCGTCTCAAGGTTCAGCGATTCATTGTGGAAGAAGACGGCATATTACTACTCTGTTCTGATGGTTTAAGTGATAATAACAGGGTCGAACAATATTGGCAGGATTATGCAATACCCGTGTTAACAGGTCAGATGACAGTTGAAGATGCTGTTCGCAACTGGATTAACCTGGCAAACGAAAAAAATGGGCGTGATAATACATCGGTTGTTCTCACTTATTACCGTGTGTCCCCAGAATACTTAGTACCTGTAACTCCGGCGTTGCCAGAAGAGATTATAGAAGCAGAAATACAAGAAGAAGTAGATGAAGCAGAGGAACAAGAGGAATTAATTTCTGTCACAGAAAGTTCGCAAACTTTGCTAGATTTGGATCTAAATTTGGATGTAGATTTAGATATCTCAGAGGAATCAGTTACAAGCCCAGAAATTCCACCAACTTTAATTACAAAACCTAATCGGAGTAAACGTTTAGTGATGCTGGGGGGAGTGTTGGCGTTGCTTGTCGGTGGTACAAGTTTAGGATTATTTGCTTGGTTGCAAATTAATCCCCAAGGATTCCAGCAAATGTGTCGGCAAGTTCCTCAAAAAGTGCAGCAATTGTGTCAGCCAGAAAAATAGGAAATGGGGAATGGGGAATAATAGGCTAGATGTCATATTGGCGATTCTTCAGTATCCCATCTCTAACCTGATTAAAATCAAATATTGCTTAGGGGTGGGGCTAGTGTGCATACTTCGCACTAATATTAGATTATCTAGGGTAAGCAGATTACTTATTCTAAAATTTACTTAACAAAGGCGGTAGAAAATGGGTAGACTAAATCCTTATACACTGCAATTGCAGATTACTCGAATGTTTGAGCAAGGGCAATCATTTTTTGCCACAACTAAGGTGCAAGAATGGTTGAAAGAACGCAAACATAATCCAGAAGATTATGATATTTTTTTCCATAAAAAACCTGCGCCTCCTGGTTCAAAAGAAGTGATGGTAGTAGAAATTGAATTACGCCGCAAAGATGGACAACCTGTAGATGCTTGGTTGCAGGAACAAGCAAATCTCCATGCCTGAACTGATTTTAAGAACTAGCAATTTCCAATTTTAATTCATATTATCTTAACAGAATTGACGAAAATAGAGCGTTCCCAATTGCGGAACGCTCTTTGCGATCTTTGGATGATATTTTTTACATTAGTTAATATAGTTTGAGTTATTTTCACCGCCTTACTTAGTTCATGAAACAATTCAAGCGTTTGTACCTTATCGCAGCTTTGATTTAGTTTATTTAGGCACTGAGCTATGCGGTATTGTGTTATTTACCTGGTTAGCAGAAAGGCTAAAGCTGAACAAATATGAAAAAACTCAATGCCGAAAAGACATATAGACAAATCCTACTTCTAGCTTTGTACTCTTTCTGTAGGAGCTTGTCGTAAGTATCTATCTATGCATTGTAAGTAAAAAATCACCCAATCAGGTGAATCAAGTGGGTGAGGCAGAAGAAACACAAACTATCCTATCTTAAGGCTATAAGAAAATGGTTGCTTGGCAGACCAATTTATAGCTTTAGAAATTAGGAAATGGATGATGACTGTAAACCAAATTATTGGAGATTCACAAAATAAGATTGCTGCCAACTTTGGTAAACGTTTCTTTGCTTGGATGATGGCTCAAAGCAGCACCACGTATGATAAAGTTGTGAGCGATGTCTACGACGGGCTACGCCTACGCAAACTTTCTCTTTTTGTAAATCTCCAAGGTACAGTGTTAGAAATCGTTCCAGGAACGGACACTAACCTACCGTACTATCCTAAAGATATTCACCGGATAGGAATCGCGCCAAAGCTACAAAGGCATTCCTATCTCCAAAAACAAGTAGAAAAACTAGGCTTAAACATCGATCTCCGAATTGGCAATGCTGAATGGTTAGATGCTGAAGATAACAGTATAGATACCGTTGTTAGTAATTTAGTTTTATGTTCAGTGCCAAATGTAAATTATACATTACAGGCAATTTTAAGAGTACTCAAACCCGGTGGACGCTTCTTATTTATTGAACATGTTGCCGCACCTCAAGAAACTTTATTGCGAAAAATACAAAGTAAAATTAGTCCCATTGGGAAAGTGATAGATGATGGTTGTCATCCAGATAGAGAAACTTTAATCGCTTTAGAAAATGCTGGTTTTGCTAGTATCAATTATGAGCGATTTGATGGACAACTTCCCATTATTAATTCTCATATTATCGGCGTGGCGACAAAGTGAAATAAATTTCTACTCCAGAGAATGTGTATTAAAAAGTCTTCTGAATTTTTTTGAAGCATTCTCTAACAAAAAATACTTTTATTAAGCTATATTAAAATATTATAGTAAAGGGCGCTTCTATATTAAACTAATAAGTTGATTATTTATTAGTTATTAATATGCAAAGAAAGGTTGATTATATTAGCTTTTTGGTTATTATAGGAACTTTAATATTATTTATTTCTAGTAGTTTAAGACATCTTTTATTTAAATCTACTGCTCTTGATTTAGCTGTTTTCGACCAATGGGTATATTTGATAAGTCAGAATCTACCCCCAATATCTTCTTTTTTTGGATTTCATGTTATAGGCGATCATGCAGCTTTTATATTGTATCCAATCAGCCTACTATATAAAAGAATATCAGCAAGAAAATAAGAGGCGTTGGTTGAAACCTAAGATATTAATAGTTTCTGCTATTATTTCTTTTTTTGCATTGGCTAAATATGATTTTTTTATAACACGTTATTTTCCAAATTTACCTAATCTTCCTTCTTTATATACTGCTGTCAGTCTAGTTAAAACTAAAGAAAGTGTTTTAACTACAGCAAATATTGCTCCTCATTTAGCTAAACGTCAAACCATTAAGCTAATTAGTAAAGATCGTCCGTCGGAAAAGTATAATGATATTTTTAAATATATAGTTCTAGATTTAATAAATAATAAATCTGAGTTTATTCCTGATTTAATATATCAACTTAAAAATAGTTCTAATTTCAAACTTGTATATGAAGCTGATAACGTTTTTTTGTTTATAAAAGTGTGATATATTTTTTACTGTCGCAAGTATCGCTTCTCCATACCGATGTTGCCTTGCAAGCCGCCTGTGTGTACCAGCAGCAACGAATCGCCTCTACCAAAAAACCCCTGTTTTAGTAAATCCATCACTCCGTAAAACATTTTGGCGGTATAGACGTAATCAAGAGGGACATTATGTTCTTTCTTGAATTGTTGGCTAAACAGCAGCAATTCATTGTTCACCTTTGCATAGCCGCCAAAGTGATAATCACACACCAATTCCCAAGGAGCGGGAGAGTTAGATGGTGTAGGTAAATCAGAGGCTAGGTAATTTGTCAATAAACTTTCGATTTCTTGTGCGAGAAATAACCCATTTTTTAGAATGGGAAAAGCGATCGCTCTTTGTCCTTGATGCAATGAAAGCGCAATACCAGCTAGTGTGGTAGCTGTACCACAGGCTACGCATATATAATCAAATGCGTAGGCGTAGTCAGCAGTAGGCATCGCATCACCAATGATCTCTGTACAACCGCGCACACCATTTAAATTACTCCCACCTTCGGGAATGATAAACACCTCACCAAAGCGTTGTTGCAGATATTCCTCTACCACTGCTGTGTTGCGCTGTCGATACATCTCGCGGTTCAGGTATACAAGCTGCATACCTTGTTGGACAGCAAAACTCAGCGTCGAGTTTAGTGGTAGCGTTTCCTCTCCACGAATTACACCAATGGTACGAAAACCGAAAAGATTACCAGCCGCCGCAGTGGCATAGATGTGATTAGAATAAGCGCCACCAAAGGTTAACAGGGTTATAAAATGTTTCTCCTTGGCCTCTAAAAGATTGTATTTTAGTTTGAACCACTTATTGCCGTTAACCCACGGGTGCATCAAATCCAGACGCAGCACATACAGATGAACACCAGCGTGGCGGGCGATTTCGCTGTCGATTTTTTGTATGGGAGGAGGAAAAAATATTAACGACATTCCTAAAGATTCTAACTGATTATTTACATTTTCTCACATTCATTATTGATGGTAAACATTGAGTAATTCAATGGTAAATCAATATAAATGATGAATAAAACTTTCTGATGATTAGCTTTAGAAATTAGCATTTTACTAATTGGGTATTTCAGGTCAATATAAGAAACATAAAGCTCGCTTCAGACAACAATCTTTTTGGAGAAAACAAATGGTTGCACTCATCCAGCCCACTCAAGTTACTCCCAACCCAGGACGTTTGACAGTTCAAACTGTTGAAATTGCTCCTCAAACAACTGCTATTCGTTGTCTAGACTGGGATAGAGAACGTTTTGATGTCGAGTTCGGTCTACAAAATGGTACCACCTATAATTCTTTCTTAATTCAGGGAGAAAAAGTTGCCTTAGTTGACACATCTCACCGCAAGTTTGAGGAATTATATCTTGAGATAGTGGTGGGATTAATCGATCCGACTAAAATAGATTATTTGATTATTAGCCACACAGAACCAGACCATAGCGGCTTAGTAAAAAATATTTTGCAATTAGCTCCCTCCATTACTGTTGTCGGTGCTAAGGTAGCTATTCAATTTTTAGAAAATATGGTTCACCAGCCTTTTAAATCAAAGCAGGTGAAAAGTGGAGAGCGATTAGATTTAGGCAACGGACACGAATTAGAATTTATCTCTGCACCTAACTTACACTGGCCTGACACAATCTTTACTTATGACCACAAAACTTGCACTCTCTACACCTGTGATGTGTTTGGGATGCACTACTGTGATGACCATACTTATGATGAAAATATCACCTTACTTGAGGAAGATTTTCAATATTATTATGATTGTCTTATGGGCCCCAATGCCCGGTCTGTTTTGGCAGCTTTAAAGCGCATTGAAAAGTTAGAAATAAAAACAGTTGCTACAGGACATGGGCCGTTACTACAAGAATATATTTCAGAATGGCTTGGACGGTATCAAAACTGGAGTTTAGAACAAGCAAAAACAGAGGCTTTAGTAGCTCTATTTTATGTTGAAGATTATGGGCATAGCGAACAATTAGTCCGTACAATAGCTCATGGATGCGCTAAAACAGGTGTGGCTGTAGAATTATTTCCGCTCAATAATTCAGAGCCTCAAGAAGTTAGAGAATTAGTTGCACAATCTTCTGGTTTAGTAATTGCAATGCCACCCCAATCTTCAGTGATGGCTCAAGCTTCTTTAAGCACTATTTTAGCTGCTATTCATAAGAAACAGGCAATTGGTTTATTAGAGTCGGGAGGGGGAGAAGATGAACCCATTTATCCTTTACGCAATAAGTTTCAAGAACTGGGATTAACTGAAGCTTTTCCACCTATTTTAGTTAAGGAAATCCCTACCCCAGCAACGGAACAGCTTTGTGATGAAGCGGGGACAGATTTAGGTCAATGGTTGAACCGCGATCGCACCATTAAACAAATCAAATCTATCAATACTGAGTTAGAGAAAGCTTTAGGGCGGATTAGCACAGGCTTATACATCATCACCGCCAAAAAAGGAGAAGTTCAGAGTGCAATGTTTGCTTCTTGGGTAACACAAGCCAGTCTTGAGCCTTTAGGAGTTGCGATCGCAGTATCCAAAGACCGGGCAATTGAGTCTTTGATGCACGTTGGCGATCGCTTTGTTTTAAATGTTTTAGAAGAAGGCAAATATCAAGGATTAATGAAACATTTCCTCAAACGTTTTGCTCCTGGTGCAGATAGATTTGCGGGAGTGAAAACATATCCAGCTAAAAACGAATCGCCCGTTTTAGCTGAAGCTCTAGCTTACATGGAATGTGAAATCACAAGCCGTATGGATTGTGGAGATCATTGGGTAATTTATAGCACAGTCCAAACTGGAAGAGTTGCCAAGTTAGATGCACTTACTGCCGCCCATCACCGCAAAATTGGCAATCATTACTAAATTGGCCATTGGGCATTGGGCATTAGTTATTCTCCTCTTCTGCCTCATCTTCTCAACTCCTAACTTCAAACTCCTCACTCCTCACTCCTCACTATTCAATTACAGAAAGCTATGTATAAATCTGTTGAAAATACTCCGATTACAATGTACGAAATCAATCGGGGGCGCGTTGTGCGAACCTTGGAATTTATTCAAGATATAATTGTAATTTCTCTGTGTATCGGTTTATTTAGCTTCATGGTACTTCAGGTGAGAGATATGTTTCTCTCCTTACTTCCGCCTCTAGATTTTCATGCTGTTACTGCCGATATTCTCTTTTTACTCATCTTAGTTGAGTTATTCCGCCTGCTGATTATTTACCTACAAGAACATCGAGTATCTATTGGGGTAGCTGTTGAAGTTTCCATTGTTTCTGCTTTGCGAGAAGTCATTGTTAAAGGTGTTCTAGAAACAAATTGGAGTCAAATTTTAGCAACTTGCGCCTTTTTATTAGTCCTGGGAGTATTACTATTTCTCCGAGTTTGGCTACCCCCTACCTTTGAAGGTATCGATCCGGAACAAGAAGTATCAAAACGCTATAGAACCCAAGCTAAATCTGAACTAACACAAACCAATGGTCATTAAAAACAAGCTGGCGTTGCAGGGGGAGTATAACTATTAATTATTTATCCATGCCCCATGCCCCATGCCCAATTCCCAATTAAGAAAGGTTATTATGTCTGTTGCAACATTAACGCCCAACCACAGCAGAGATGTCCAAGTTGCTGAAATTGGTAAAAATACTCTGATTCTCCGATCGCGGACTTGGGACAGACTAAAATTTGAGGTGGAGTATTCCCGCCAACGGGGAACTACAGCAAATTCTTATCTGATTCAAGCTGATAAAAAGGCTTTAATTGACCCTCCCGGCGAATCTTTTACCGAAATTTACCTTGAGCAACTTGCACAACGTCTAGATTTCATTACCCTAGATTACATTGTTCTCAGTCATGTCAACCCCAACCGGAGAGCAACCTTACAAGTATTGCTCTCTCTGGTTCCTCAAGCTACTCTAATTTGTTCTCGCCCCGCCGCCAATGCTCTGAAAACTGCCTTTCCCGAATTTCAATCACCTATTCAAGTGATGCGATCGCAGGATACTCTAGATTTAGGACAAGGACATCTTCTATCATTTATCACCGTACCAACTCCCCGGTGGGCTGATGGACTTTGTACTTATGATTCTGCAACAAAAATTCTCTACACAGATAAACTTTTTGGCGCTCATATTTGCGAAGATACTTTGTTTGATGAAGATTGGAAGGGATTAGATGCGGAACGTCGTTATTATTTTGAATGTCTTCATGCGCCCCAAGCCAAACAAGTTGAAGTAGCTTTAGATAAAATATCGGTTTTGGGAGCCAGATGTTATGCCCCAGCACACGGGCCAGTTGTGCGTTACAGCCTCAGCCGTTTTACTTATGATTATCGTCAATGGTGTCAAGGACAAAAATCTCAAGAATTGAGTGTCGCTTTGCTTTACGCTTCTGCTTATGGTAATACAGCAATTATGGCGAATGCGATCGCACAAGGTTTGATTCAAAATGGCGTAAATGTAGAATCAATCAACTGTGAATTAGCCGATTCAGCCGAGATTAACCGCATTGTCGAAACTTCCGATGGCTTGATTATCGGCTCACCTACATTAGGCGGCCATGCACCGACTCAAATTCAAACAGCTTTAGGAATAGTTCTCTCGGTGGCGGCTAAAACTAAGTTAGCAGGGGTGTTTGGTTCTTACGGTTGGAGTGGAGAGGCAATAGATTTAATCGAAAGCAAGCTCAAAGATGCTAATTATCAACTAGGATTTGAAACAATTCGGGTGCGTTTTAGCCCTACTCCTGAAATTCTTCAGCAGTGTCAAGAAGCGGGTGCTTTTTTTGCTCAAAACTTGAAGAAAACTAAAAAGCTGCGTAGTTCTCGCCAGATTGTCACAGAAACCCATGTAGATCGTACCGAACAAGCGGTGGGGCGGATCGTTGGTTCTCTGTGTGTTGTGACAACTCGTGATGAAGAAACCCACAAAGGCGTTTTAACTTCTTGGGTATCGCAGGCAACTTTTAACCCGCCAGGGATTATGATTGCGATCGCAAACGAGCAAAATGCAGAGTTAATGCATCATCCTGGCGATCAATTTGTGCTGAATATCCTTAAAGAAGGCAGAAATGTCCGACGCTATTTTTCTCGTCACAGCACTTTAGGCGATAATCCCTTTGCAAATCTTGCCACAAAAACTGCTGATAATGGTTGTTTGATTTTGAACGAGGCATTAGCGTATTTAGAATGTACAGTGCAAAATCAGCTTGAATGTGGCGATAGATGGTTAATTTATGCCGTCATCAATCACGGTGAAGTGTTGGAAAATGATGGTATCACTGCTTTGGAACATCGGAAATCTGGCAGCTATTATTAATGTGACTTTTCACGGTATTTGAAAAACCTCTCTCTAAATCTCTCTCCTAAAAGGAGAGAGACTTTGAATTTTCCCCCTTCCCGCGTCGGGAAGGGGGTTAGGGGGTTAGGCATTTCTTTCTTCTCTTTGTGTTTTACCCTGCGGGAAGCGGCTCCGCGTTTATAGATGCAATGTTATTGTTTCGCCTAACAATGCGATTGTTTTGACTAACAATGCGATTGTTTCGCCTAACAATGCGATTGTTCCGACTAACAATGCGATTGTTTCGCCTAACAATGCCATTGTTTCGCCTAACAATGCCATTGTTTCGACTAACAATGCGATTGTTTCGACTAACAATGGCATTGTTTCGACTAACAATGCCATTGTTCCGCCTAACAATGCGATTGTTTTTACAAGATTTGGAAAACCTTTCTTCTCATTAAGAGGAGAGAGGTTTTAATTTTTCTCCCTTCTCTAATATGCAAAGGGATTAGAGTTTTCAGGAACTTTACCCGTTGTCGGCTAATCTTAGTGCCAGTCCCCCATACTCAATATTGCGATCTAAGATTGTTGAATATCTTATAAATTGCGATCGCCACTATACCGATGATCGAAGTTGAACATCTAAGTAAAATATACGGCTCTACCTCAGCGATTACTGATGTTACTTTTAGCGTCGAACCTGGGGAGATTTTAGGGCTTCTTGGCCCCAATGGTGCTGGGAAAACCACAACCATGCGGATTCTGGCTGGTTATCTACCGGCAACCAATGGTAATGCCCGAATTGCTGGTTATGATGTCCATGAAAATTCCCTGGCTGTGCGCCAACGAATTGGTTACTTACCCGAAACACCACCGTTATATCCAGACATGACGGTAGAAGGATTTTTGCATTTTGTCGCCCAAATTAAGGGAGTTTCAGCAGGCGATCGCGCCAACAAGGTAACAGCCGCCATCAAACGCTGCAACTTAGAAGATAAGCGGCGAGTGATTATTCGCAAACTCTCTAAAGGATACCGCCAACGTGTCGGAATTGCTCAAGCGATCGTCCACGATCCACCAGCGATTATTCTCGATGAACCCACCGTAGGACTCGATCCGCGACAAATCATAGAAGTGCGGAATTTAATCAAAAGCCTTGCTGGGACTCACACAATTATCCTTTCCACGCACATTCTGCCAGAAGTGAGCATGACTTGTAGCCGCGTCGCCATCATTAATCGCGGTAAAGTCGTGGCAACTAATACACCAGAAAACCTGATGACTCAGTTGACAGGTGGCTCAGGATATGAATTAGAAATAGAAGGAGAAGCTGCGTTAGCGAAACAGGTATTGCAAAATGTCGCAGGAGTGAGTCTGATAGAATCAATTCCAACCGCCGGAGGACATCAACCGCAGACGAATCGCGCTTACCTGCGGGTGATATCGCAACCAGGAAAAGAACCAGGAAAGGATATTGTGGCAACATTAGTGCGTGCAGGATTCGGTTTACATGAACTGCGGCGAGTCAACGCTACTTTAGAAGATGTATTCTTGCAACTAACCACAGAAGAAAAAAATTTCGAGACTGAGGTAGACTTAGCAGCAGACAAAGAAGGAGAAGCAGCGTAAATGGGTATAGTGCTGAGTAATATTATTGCCATTTATCGCCGAGAGTTACAGAGTTATTTTGTATCGCCTTTAGCTTATGCGATCGCAGGCATATTTTGGTTAATTGCGGGGTTATTCTTCGTGATGATTTTGCTAGGGCCAGATGGCATTTTGCTAGGAGTGGCGGCCATAGATGCACAAGGGCAACAACTCGGAGTGCCAACACCGCCGATAGATGTCCCTTACGAATTTGTTCGGGCATTTTTGGATCGTATGGGGTGGCTATTGTTATTTATCTTGCCGATTCTCTCGATGGGACTCTATGCCGAAGAACGGAAGCGGGGGACTTTAGAACTATTAGCCACATCACCAATCACTAATTGGGCGGTAGCCGTAGGTAAGTTATTAGGTGTGCTAACATTTTTTACCACAATGGTTGTACCCATGCTAGTGTTGGAAGCGATCGCAATCAGTGGATCGAATCCACCAATAGCGTTCTCAATTCCCTTACTGGGTCATTTTGGATTAATCTTACTAGCAGCAGCAATTTTATCTGTAGGAATGTTTATTTCCTCCTTAACAGACAGTACAATTCTGTCTGCCGTATTCACATTTGCAGTAATTCTATTATTGTTATTGATTGATTTAATCGCCAAAATTGTCCCTGGGCCACTAGGCGAAGCTTTAGGTTATCTGTCGTTGCTGAAAAATTACAACACCTTAATTCAAGGAATTTTTGATACCAGCGCCTTAACTTTATTCGCTAGTTACATTTTTTTGGGCATCTTTCTCACCGCCCAATCAATTGATGCACTACGTTTTCAAAGGCAATAGTCTTATGAGTTATGAGTTGACAGTTAGAGGATGTTTTAAAAGTCCTCTGGTCGGTAGCAAAACGTTTTAGATCCCCCTAAATCCACGCCACTTGCTTCACTTGGGGAGACCCCAAGACCGCAGTGGCTCCCCTTAAGAAGGGGGACTTTTAGAGACTTTGCCCCCCTTTTTAAGGGGGGTTGGGGGGATCAACAAGTGCCTAAAATTACAGCCAAGCACTTTTAAAACATCCTCTTAGGAGTGAGGAGTTAAAAGTCATCAGGACTTAAGCAAAATAATGAAAAACGAACCGCATTCGCGCAGCGTCTCGTTAGAGAAGGACGCAAAGGATACAAAGGATACAAAGGAATAAGAGTTTAAGAGAGTCGAACACTCATAATTCCTAATTCCTCACTTCAGTTTAAGAATATGAATATAGTTGTAAAAAAGAAACTGTGGAAATATCTGTTTTGGTTAGGCCCGTTCTTAATTGCTGTGGGCTTAACAGTTGGGTTAGTCTCTGAACAATGGGGACTAATTCCATTAGCATTTCTGGTTACGGGAATTGTAATCAGTGGGTTGGGGATAATATGGCAAAGCTATGAGACGAACTGGTGGAAACGTCGTTCTACCCAAGCTGGGACTAATGCCCTAGTAGCAACTCTAGCAGTATTAGCAATTTTGGGATTGATTAACTTTTTGGGTACTCGCTATCACTTGCGGGCAGACTTAACAGAAAGTCAATTGTTTACCCTTGCGCCTCAGTCACGAGAATTGGTGAGTGTTTTACCACAACCAGTTAAAGTGTGGGTATTTGATATTAACCAAAATCCCCAAGACCGAGAATTACTAGAAAATTATCAAAGGCAAAGCTCAAAATTTAAATATGAGTATATCGACCCCCAAGCTAGACCAGGATTGGCAGAAAAGTTTGGCGTTAAAGATTACGGGGAAGTTTATTTAGAATCTGGAGATAAACGGCAATTAGTACAAACAGTAAATCAAAATGAGCGTTTGTCAGAAATCAGATTAACTAGTCGGCTGCAACAACTAACAAATTCAACTACAGCCAAAGTTTACTTACTCCAAGGTCATGGCGAACGCCAACTTTCGCCTGGTAAAGATGCAATATCACAAGCAGTTCAAGGATTAGGCGACAAAAATTTTACAACATCACCTCTGAATTTAGGAGAAACTTCCAAAGTTCCTCAAGATGCGTCTGTAGTAATAGTAGCAGGCCCCAAGCGAGGGCTATTTGAAGGCGAAGTGAAAGCTTTGCAAGAGTATCTTAATCGCGGCGGTGACTTACTGTTGATGATCGATCCGAATACCGATCCCAAACTTAATAGCTTGCTACAAGAGTGGGGTGTTAGTCTAGATAATCGTTTAGCAGTCGATGTCTCTGGCGAAAGCGTCGTGGGACTTGGCCCTGCTGCACCCTTAGTCACAGCATACGGGCAACATCCGATTACCAAAGATTTCGGTAACGGTAATTCTTTCTATCCGATTTCCCGTCCACTGGAAATTACCTCTGTACCTGGTGTTCAGGCTACTCCATTGCTACGAACCAAACCCTATCCCAAAAGCTGGGCAGAAAGCGACCTCCAAAGCGAAAAATTGGAGTTTAATGAAGGTAAAGACGTGAAAGGCCCTTTAACCTTGGGTGTTGCTTTAACAAGAAAACAAGCAGCTAAATCTGCTTCCATTCCCCAAGCTTCACCGACACCTTCGCCACTACCATCACCAACCACTCAAAACAAAACTAGCCCCACTCCTTCCGCTTCCCGCAATACACCGCAAGCTTCACCCCTGCCATCTCCAACCACCCAAGGCAAAGCTACATCCAATCCTTCGCCCCCCCGCAAGACTCCGCAGGCTTCACCCCTGCCATCTCCAACCACTCAAGGCAAAGCTACGCCCACTCCCACACCTGCTGCTACTGCTTCCCCAACTCCCTCATCTCAAACTGCTACTGAGTCGCGGTTAGTAGTTTTAGGGAATTCTAGTTTCGCCACAGATGGCTTGTTTCAACAGCAATTAAATGGGGATGTATTCCTCAACTCAGTTACTTGGCTGAGTCAACAGGATCAGCAACCCCTTTCCATTCGCCCCAAAGAACCAAAAAACCGTCGGATAACCCTGACAACCACACAAGGCAATCTTCTAATATTGTTATCTCTTTTAATTTTACCCTTAATTGGGTTTGCGATCGCAGTTATTATTTGGTGGAAACGAAGGTAAGAAGTTTATAGTAGAGACGCGATTAATCGCGTCTCTATAGGAGTTAGGAGTTATAAATAATTAACTCTTCACCAATGACAAATGACAAATAACTAAAAAATGAAATTGCCGAGAACGACTTTAATTTTGATACTACTAGCGCTGGGTTTAGGTGGTTTTGTTTACTTTTCTGAGATTCGGGGTGTGGCTGTGCGAGAAGAAACGAAGGAGCAAAAGCAGAAAATTTTCTCTTTTGCAGAAGATGACGTGCAGTCGTTAACAGTTAAAACAAAAAAACTCACCTTGAATCTAGAACGTAACCATGAATTTAGTAACCCTAAGTGGTTAATCAAATCTCCGATATCGCGCCCAGCCAATGATGCCATTGTTTCTTATTTAATGGATTTGTTGGTCAAGGGGAATAGCGATCAAACTTTATCAACTCCAGCAAAAGAGCTTGGACAATTTGCCTTAGATCAACCCCCAGCCACTATCAATATCACCCTAAAAAACCGACAAAGCCATCAGTTGATTTTAGGTAAATCTAACTTTAACGGACGTTTCTTATATGCTCAAACTTATCCGACTGCTAAAACCGATGGAAATATAAATGTGCTGTTGGTATCTACAGATTTTGCAAATGCCGTGAATCGGGATCTATCAGAGTGGCAGCAACCTGTAGATAATAGTCAGAAACTGCCTTCTTCGCTCACCATTCCGAAACCGAGTCCGACAAACAGCAAATAATTTAAAATCTGGCGATATTATGACAAATCCGACAGCAACATTGCTGATTTCCTGCCCAGATCAACGGGGACTGGTGGCGAAATTTGCCAACTTCATCTATTCTAACGGTGGTAATATCATCCATGCAGATCAGCATACAGATTTTGCTGCTGGGTTATTTCTCACGCGCATTGAATGGCAGCTAGAGGGATTTAATTTACCGCGTGAGTTTATTGCCCCGGCTTTTAATTCCATTGCTCAACCTCTTGGCGCTAAGTGGGAAATACGTTTTTCTGATACAGTACCACGCATTGCTATTTGGGTGAGTCGGCAAGACCATTGTCTATTTGATTTAATTTGGCGACAACGCGCTAAAGAATTTGTGGCTGAAATTCCTTTAATTATTAGTAACCATTCTAATTTAAAGGTGGTGGCAGAACAATTTAATATTGACTTTCAGCACATTCCCATTAATAAAGACAATAAATCAGAACAAGAAGCCCAACAACTAGAATTACTCCGCCAGTACAAAATAGATTTAGTTGTATTGGCGAAATATATGCAGATTGTTAGTGCAGATTTTATTAGTCAATTTCCACAAATTATTAATATACATCATTCATTTTTACCAGCTTTTATTGGTGCAAATCCCTATCACCGAGCTTTTGAACGTGGGGTAAAAATTATTGGGGCAACGGCGCATTATGCCACTGCTGACTTAGATGCAGGGCCGATTATTGAACAGGATGTAGTGCGAGTCAGTCACCGTGATGAAGTTGATGATTTGGTGAGAAAAGGCAAAGATTTGGAGAGAGTTGTATTAGCAAGAGCGGTGCGATCGCACTTACAAAATCGTGTATTAGTCTATGGTAATAGGACAGTGGTATTTGAGTAGATGATGCTTAATTAAATAGAAGTTGTGACTTCGGCAGTAAGTCATAAAATTTCTTTCTTTGTGAAAATATCCGTAGAATCTTGTGTGACACAATTATGATCGGAATAGTTGCAAAATGTTGATTAATGTGATAAGCATCACATAATTGCCAAAAACCCGTTAGGGAGATTTGACAACAATGACGACTTTATGTAGCAATCCCTTGGCCCAACAGATTTAATATCAAGGAATAACCAACACGTTTCTGTAAAGCCATTAGTAATATTCCCGATTTCTGGGTGAGTGAGAACTAATCTCACATCAGAACCCGTTGGTAGACCTACATCACGGATACTAAAATAACCCTCTAAGAGTCTCGGCAACTTATCTCCAATAGCGTGTTCAGCAACCTCAATCCAAGGGTATTGGTCGCCTATCGGCAATCTTCCCCTTTCTTCAGGTGGATAGTTTTGCCAAAATGGGTAAAGATAACTTGCTTCATTAAAGTCATCAACTATCTGTTCGATATTATTATTGATAATTTCGTGTATTTTCGAAGATATGAAATTCTCAAGATTGATTAGCTGAGTATAGTTTTGGATGAAGTAATTTCTGGCTTCATTGTAGATTACATATTGAGAGTCTCTAAAAGCATTAAACATCTTGCTGATCTTTCAGTAAGTCATGTGGTAAAACACCTAAACTTTCTGCGAGTCTTTCTAGAGTCTGTAACGTGATGTTGCGCTCACTTCTTTCAATAGCGCCGACATAAGTTCTATGCAGACCGCATCTTTCAGCTAAATCTTCTTGAGATATTCCAATCCCCTTCCTTAGCTTTCTTAGATTTTTAGCTACAACTTGATTAAGTCCCAGAAATTGCTTGACTATCTAACATAAGTAAAATCACAGTTTAGGTATTTGTTCTTTAGCAATCCTATACAAATGCTACTTATATATCTACAGACTATATATAGCAATTACTTAATTAGGAATTTTTGATTAACTAGTAAAGAAGTATTCAGGATTTAAGAGTTACTCTACAAAAACTAATTTAGATCCATGCTAATCAAAAAAATCTCCAAAATACATGAATAGTTTTGGAGATATGTAATCAAGTTAAACGATATTAACTTATACGCTAATACTATTAGTAACAAGTCTTGGTTTGAGATAGTTGTAATTTATTAGACGACTCTTGTTGTTTAACTCAATTTCCCGCTCCGCTTCATTCAACTCCTGCTGGAATTTAACTAAAACATCCTGAGCCTCTGGATCTACAAACTTATCATCATAGTATCCTAATCTGTCATAACGGTAGGCTGCCAAGATGAATAAAATCGATAACTGATCGGCCGTTTGCTTCGATGGTGGCAGAAATGATAATAGGCTTTTGCGGTCAGCGATAGTGCCTTCTGCTGTTATTTGTTTATAAGCAGCAAGTGGCATATTGGGCATGAAAGTCATATATTCATATTGTGAATAGTTGACAGCAGCGTGTTGCGGCCCACAGGTGAAGATAACCGCAGTAGCAATATCAACTAATTGGTTTAATGTGTCGATGCGATCGCTAACACCCTTTACTCGTCCGCCTGATTGGGAAACTAATTCCTGCGCCCAAGTTTGTAATTCAAGGTCTGCTGTTAAATCTTGGGGAGTTTTGTAGTATAGCTTCAAGTATTCAAACACAAACTTTTTAATGGCATTCCACAATAGCAAGCCATCATCTCGATAGGGATAGTGAGGTAAGTTGTCTGGATCGTCCATACCCCGATTTTTTAGTTCAGTGGGTAAGGAAAACTGATCTAAACTCCATTCATGATATGCGTTGACGACAATTTGCAACGACTCTTGCAGAGTTCCAGCTAGCAATTCGTCAACAGGGCCACCTCTATTAACTAGACGCTTACGGCCTAATTCATTATTAGCCAACATAAAACGGAAGTGGGGTTTTAGTAGTAAGTTGACGGGATGGTTTTCGGCTAGTTGACGAGCTGTGACAATAGCAAAGGGTTCCATAACAAAGTGAGTTCGACACAGATGGCTACTCATTTCATGATGGTTAGCATCAGCAATTTGAACACAAAGCTTGGCATGAAACCAGATTAAAGGTTCATCAAAAGGTGTGATTAGCTGGCTCTGTTTACCTTCTGCGGGGTTGATTTGGATAGCAATCGGTACTAGTTGACCGCGATCGCTAAAGCCAGAGCTACGCCAACAAAAGAATGCTACAGGGGTTGGTAAATACTTCTTACCTCTCTCGAAAGTACCCCCTTTAACAAACGCAAGCCCTCTGTAATCAGCTACATATAAGTTTCCATTCGCAAGCCTTTCTACTAAGTCAATAGAGTCACCAAACTTTTTTTGCAGTTCTAAAATTGTAAAAGCAAAGCCATCGGGCATATTCTCAATTCGGCGTAAAACAAAAGGATTTGCCCCACAAAGCCGTTGTTCAGAAAAAGAGTTGTCAGTTTGGTATGTTTTGATAACATTAGGTTTAGGCAAAACTGGAAAATAGTCCTCATAGTCTTGCAATTCATCTAAAGGGTCCCATAAAGAACGGGCTTTAACGGCTAACAAATTTATAGGGAGTTCTGCCGACTCTACTGTACGTTCAGCAATATACTTAGTAGAAAAATTTTCTATAGAAGGTACATTTTTGAGCATTGCCATAGGCGCTAAAAACTCGTGATCAAATTCATACTCTCCTTGCTTGCGCTCTAACAAGATTTTGCGTTGTGTAGGATCCGGATCATTCTGGGAAAGGTATGGTTTCATAACTTTTAATGCCTGTTTAATGTAAGAATAATAACAAGTAATTTAAACTCTAAAATCTGTATTTTAAATTTTCACATAAAATACTTAACAGTGTTGATTAGAGTTTATCTCAAGCTGCAAAATCTATAATTATGAACAGCCAACTATTAATCACACTTACTTATTATTTTTATGCAGAATACCCATTTTTGTAAAATTTCTTCACTTATTATCAAATCCTAGTACGGTAAATTACGTCGTCAAGGGGTTTGTAAAGACACTTCATGCAGAAGGTGTGCGATCGCATCATAATAAAGAAATATTAAGCTGCACTTAAAAAACTCTCAATGAGCCAGACTACCTTAAATTTAGTTGCAATATCTATCTTTCTCATGACCCTATCAGTACTTTTGGGGCCATTCTTAAATTTGTCGCCAGCAGTACCAGCACTTGCAACCTTCACTATTTTAGGCATAGCTACGTTAGATAGTTTTAGCTTACAAGGCAAGGGTGGTACTATTTTTTTAGATTGGATTGCTGGTTTTTCAAGTGAATACCGCGATCGCATCGTCCACCACGAAGCAGGGCATTTTTTGGTTGCTTACCTGCTGGGGATTCCCGTTACGGGCTACACACTTAACGCTTGGGAAGCCTGGAAACAGGGACAACCTGGGCAAGGTGGCGTTAGCTTTGATGATAGCGAATTAGCATCTCAATTAGAAGTAGGCAAAATCAGTGCCCAAATGCTAGACCGCTACTGCACTGTTTGGATGGCGGGTATTGCTGCTGAAACCCTAGTTTTTAATGATGCTGAGGGTGGCGCTGATGATAAAAGCAAGCTGATAAGAGTCTTGACAATTTTGGGCTTTTCTGAATCAGTTTATCAACAGAAATTACGGTTTCATGCCCTCCAAGCAAAAACCCTACTGCAAGAAAATTGGTCTAGCTACGAGGCTTTAGTTAATGCCATACGACAACGCACTTCGGTAGAAGATTGTCATGCTGAGTTAGGAGAGGCGATTAATCGCCTCTCTTAGGAATTATAAATATTAACTCTTCACCAATACCCAATGCCTCATGCCCAATGCCCCATGCCCAATTCCCAATTCCCATTTTTATGAAGAAACAGCTTTCAAATGTGAAACATGAGATAAGTAGTTCGAGTGAATAACCCGATTACGCCCACTATTTTTAGCCTGTAACAGACATTGATCGGCACGATTCAGCAGACTCTCTCCTTGCTCATCATCGTCAGCTTGTAGACTAGCTGTACCTAGACTAATGGTGATATTAATTGTCAGTTTATTACTGAGTGCAAATGGTTCGTCGCTGACTACGCGATTAAGACGACGGGCTACCAATAGTGTTTCTTCGTCGGTAGTGTTAGCCAAAAGAATCACAAATTCTTCACCACCGTAGCGAAATGCTGTATCTTGACAGCGCAGATTGTGGCGCAGACGCTGACATAATACTTGTAAAATGCGATCGCCTACTAAATGCCCGTGAGTATCGTTAACTTTCTTGAAATGATCTACATCCAGAATAATCAAACTCAAGGAAGTTTTTTCAGTTCTAGTTCTTTTAATTTGCCTGGGTAAGTCCCATTCTAAGGCACGGCGATTATTTAATTCTGTCAACGAATCAGCTAACGCGATCGCTGATAACATATCATTTGTCCGAATCAAATCTCGATATTTTTGTGCTTTTCGCAATCCAACAGTCAATTGAGCAAGTATTAATCCATGATTAGCAGTTAACTCTGCCAAGCTATGTTCTGTTTTGTCATCAATAAGATGCCAAATATAAGCATCGGCTCCTTGCTTTAGGGCCGCAGCGCTCATTTCTAATTCTCTATGCCAACCCTTATTTCTATCGGTAAGCTGTTGGGAACGATCCTCGAAAAGAATACAGTATATCCAGGATAGTTTTGTCTGCTCTTTCAACCAATTGCACAGTTCCATACTTCCATGTAGGCTAGCCTGCACAAGTATTATATCGGGGGACGTTGTTTTAATCTGCGATACTGCTTGGTTCAGATTGTCCATCGCTTCTACACTAAAAGCAGTCGCATAACGGATCTGATCTGGAAGTGTGGCGATAAAGTTATTTTTTCCAAAGACCAGAATAGAAATATTCATTGCTTTATTTTTTGTCCTATTTAAATTTTCAAGAGATTAAGTTGAGTAACTTGTTGCTATCTTTGCCTAATACTAAATACAATCTTATAGACTGAATTACATTTCTTGAGATATAATTTTTTTTACGCGGAATCTACAATATTTATTCAAGTTTTATTTCCTTTTAAGGCTTTATATTTACTACTCCCATTTGTAAAATATCCACTTCTGACAACTAATGTCTTCTTTACAGTATGTTTTTAAAACAGTAAAAATACTGAATAATATCGAAGTGTATAAAAACTATTTATGTGTTTTCTTAAGTATTGTTTTCTTGATGTAATTATCAAAATAGATAATTATTAATAACCTTCACATTAGATATCTAAATTTATTTCTTGGTAGAAAAATGAAAAATTATATTTTTTTAAATTTAACTAGCAAAATTTAAATTTGATTGTCGATTTAAAACAAATTATTTATTATATAAAATTTCAACCTTTTTCTTTAGAAGCTAGGCTTTCATCAAGTGTTAAGATAGGGTTAAAATTGCAAAAAAATACAAACTCAATAGGGAGCTTTGCTCCCTCATACTATGGATAGGAGCTTTCTGACACTAATAAACCATATAATTACAGAACAAATTTAGATTGGTAAAAAATACCCAATTTAAGCCAGACGTGAAACTTTGGTTCACAATCTGTTAGCAGGAGAAATAAAATGTCTCTGCCTAAGCGCTTTATCTGTGTTTGTTTACTTAACTCACATTTTTTATTGAATTGGTTGCAACATCATAAATCTAGAAAACAAAGCTAAATAAAATGCTTGATGTTAAAACCTGCCTCTAATGTGGGTAAATTGGTTCGATTCCGTCTGTAGAGAGGGCGGAAGAAATATCAAAAATTTTGTTAGCGTAGCCTGAGATATTAAAATCTCAACTTCTGGAAAAGGTTAGAATCGGCTCAATAAGCTTCAACAGTGTAACCAGCAGCAACAATTAGCTGTTTGATTGACTCGTCAGAAACTGCGGATTCCACTGTGATTAGTTTTAGCATTAACATCGACATCCACCTTGAACTCCGGTTCCATAAAGTGGATGGATTCAGTAAGTATTTCTGTGCATCCCTCACAAGCAATATTTGATACTTTCAGTTTTAGTGCCATTTGCTACCTTGGTATGGAAATTTTAAAGTATTTCTTAAGAATTAATCTTAAAGACTAAAATGCGCTAGTACATCCTGCCAGAGGCAGATAATGGCCTAAAAGCATCCTCATCATTGCATATAGCTCACAGACTTGCACAATTTGCTGGCGGTAATATGAAACAAAATGCAAGAATATATAAAGCTATTGATGAAAATACACCTACCTAGTACCGCTACGCCCAAGTCTAAAGTCTAAAGTCTAAAGTTAAAAATACCTATGTCTTCAAATCCCCAGTACCTAAGCGGTAACGAAATTCGCAACACATTCCTCAACTTCTTTGCCCAACGGAGTCACCAAATCCTCCCAAGTGCCTCTCTCGTGCCAGAAGATCCAACCGTACTGCTGACGATCGCGGGGATGCTACCATTTAAGCCGATATTCTTGGGGCAGAGGACACCAGAATTTAAGCGGGCTACGACTTCGCAAAAGTGTATCCGTACCAACGACATCGAAAATGTCGGACGCACTAAACGGCATCATACGTTTTTTGAGATGCTGGGTAACTTCAGCTTTGGTGATTATTTTAAAGAACAAGCGATCGCTTGGGGTTGGGAAATTTCCACACAAGTCTTTGGTTTTTCCGCCCAAAATCTGGTTGTCAGCGTTTTTGAAGATGATGATGAAGCTTTTGCTATCTGGCGCGATCAAATCGGTGTGCCGGTAGCGAGAATCAAACGCTTGGGCGAAGACGATAACTTTTGGGTATCTGGCCCGACTGGCCCTTGTGGCCCTTGTTCCGAAATATATTACGACTTCCACCCAGAACGCGGTGACGAAAATATCGATTTAGAGGACGATTCCCGGTTTATCGAGTTTTACAACCTCGTGTTCATGCAATATAACCGGGATGCTTCCGGTAATTTAACGCCACTGCAAAGCAAGAACATTGACACCGGTATGGGTTTGGAGAGAATGGCACAAATCCTTCAAAAAGTGTCGAATAACTACGAAACTGACCTAATTTTCCCAATTATTCAAACAACTGCTCAAATTGCTGGCATTGACTACCACAGCAGCGATGAGAAAACCAAAGTTTCTCTAAAAGTCATTGGCGATCACGTTCGTTCTGTCGTCCACATGATCGCTGATGAAATTCGCGCTTCTAACGTCGGAAGGGGTTATGTGTTGCGGCGATTAATTCGGCGGGTGGTGCGTCATGGGCGATTAATTGGGATTTCTGGCGAATTTACTACCCAAGTTGCCGAAAGTGCGATCGCACTTTCTGAATCAGCTTACCCTAATGTGCGTCAACGGGAAGCAGCAATTATTGCCGAGTTGCAACGCGAAGAATCCAATTTCCTCAGAACTCTGGATAGAGGCGAAAAACTCCTAGAAGAAATTATAAATCGTCCATCTTCAATACAAGATGAGCAGTATCGTCCATCTTCTTCACCAGAACCAAGAGTTTCTGGTTTGCCAGAACTAAGAGTTTCTGGTTCACCAAAACAAAAAATTTCTGGAATCGATGCTTTTACCCTCTACGATACTTACGGCTTCCCCTTGGAACTGACGCAGGAGATTGCGGAAGAACAGGGACTAGAAGTTGATGAAGTGGGATTCAATATCGAAATGCAAAAGCAGGTGGAACGTGCCAAAGCCGCACATGAAACCATCGATTTAACAGTGCAAGGTTCCCTCGACAAATTAGCAGAACACATCCAAGTCACTGAGTTTTTAGGCTATACCCAACCGGCGGCGGTGGCGAAAGTCGAAGCGATCTTAGTAGAAGGTGTTTCCCAAGAGGAAGCAGAAGCGGGAACACAGGTACAAATTGTTCTTGACAAAACGCCATTTTATGCTGAATCTGGAGGACAAATCGGCGATCGCGGTTATATCTCTGGTGATGGGATTGTTGTTCGCGTTGAAGATGTTAAAAAAGAATCTGATTTCTTTGTTCATTTCGGACGCATCGAACGCGGTACACTGCGCGTAGGCGATCGCGTCAACGCCCAAATCGATCCGGCTTGTCGCCGTCGCGCCCAAGCAAACCATACTGCAACGCATCTGTTACAAGCAGCGTTGAAAAAAATTGTTGATGATGGCATATCTCAAGCAGGTTCCCTGGTTTCCTTTGACCGGTTGCGCTTCGATTTCAACTGTCCCCGCGCGTTAACAGCAGAGGAGGTGCAACAAATTGAAGAACAGGTGAACACTTGGATTGCCCAAGCCCACGCGGCGAAAGTGGAAGTATTACCTTTAGCACAGGCGAAAGCTAAGGGTGCTGTTGCCATGTTCGGCGAAAAATACGGCGATGAAGTGCGCGTGATTGACTTCCCCAGCATATCAATGGAACTATGCGGTGGAACTCATGTCAGCAATACGGCTGAAATTGGCGTGTTCAAAATTATCTCGGAAGCTGGCGTGGCTTCTGGGGTGCGGCGCATTGAAGCTGTTTCGGGGCCAGCAATACTAGATTATCTCAACCTGCGGGATAAAGTAGTTAAAGATTTGAGCGATCGCTTTAAAGTTAAACCCGAAGAATTACCAGACAGAATTACAAGTCTGCAAAGCGAACTCAGAAATAGCCAAAAGGAATTGGAAACCTTAAAAGTACAATTAGCGATCGCCAAATCTGACAGCTTGCTACAAACAGCCGAAATTGTAGGCGATCATAAAATTATCGTCGCCCAATTAGAAGATGTCGATCCAGAATCATTGAAAACCGCAGCCGAACGCCTACTACAAAAAATCGGTAACGGTGCAGTGGTACTGGGTTCTGTTCCCGAAGCAGATAAGGCTAGCATAGTTGCAGCTTTTAGTCAAGAAGTCAACCAAAAAGGTTTGCAAGCTGGTAAATTTGTCGGTGCGATCGCTAAAATCTGCGGTGGTGGCGGCGGCGGAAGACCAAACTTAGCTCAAGCTGGCGGACGCGATGCGAGTAAATTACCAGATGCATTGGCACAAGCGGAAAGTGAGTTAAAGTCAGCATTGAGTTAAAACTCTTTGTTACAGCATCTGTCGTAGTAGTCTGTCAATAAATAATTGATGGATAAATTCCCTGTAGAGACGGCGATCTATCGCGTCTCTCTAACCGTCAAAATCAATTTGACAGATGCCCCTACGAAAAATCAAGGCTTTCACTGCCTTTCTGCGTAAGTCCTGAACATTCCAAAACAGACGCAAAAATCCTCTCTATTTCTCTTCTCTCTGTGTTCTCTGCGCCTCTGTGGTTCGTTGATTTCCTTAAACCATCTCAAACTCTAATTGATGACTCTTAAAAAAATCATGAGTAAAATGATCCACCACATTCGTATCAGCTAATTCCAAATTATAAAAATCCACAGCTTCATAGTCAAAATGGGGGCCAGCGTGCCAAGTACCCTCATACAGCTTGATAAAACAATTCCCCGGAACGTGGAAAGCAGCAATCTCTTCTAATGCTGGCTCATTCACATCATTATGAGGAGGACAAACAGCAATGAACCAATCCTTCCCATCCAAAGAACCCAGACATTGAGTGCATTGCAGATGGCGAGTAATTTTGTGAAACTTTCGCCCTCTCTTCTCCAACCGCATAATATAAAATCGTGGAATTCCATTTTGCAGGTTTAACTGGGCATCTTCCACATCGTAACCTTTGCCATCAACACTTGCAAAAATTACCTGTCCATAACGCCGAAAGTTTTCAGAACTCACCCATTGCGCTTGCAATTGTTGCACTGTCTTTGATGTGCCCATATCAAATATTTGAGAGACATTACTTAGGTTTATTTTCCCCCAAAATGACTGAATTTTATACATACAGCCATTATGGTGACTTTCTAAGTTTAAATGCTCTAAGTTTTGGAAAAATAACCTCAGCTAGCTAGATAACTACGTACTTGTTCCTTTTGTCGTCGGAGGAGACTGAGAGCTTTTTGCTCAATCTGACGTACCCGTTCTCGACTAATCCCCATGCGATCGCCAATCTGTGCTAAAGAAAGTTCATAGCCATCAGTCAAACCAAATCGCAAGGTTAATATTTCTCGCTGTTGGGGAGACAACTTTGCCAACAAGTCGTGTAAATCTTGGTGCAAAGATTCTTCAACAGCATAGTCTTCAGGAGAAGGCCCGTCATCTTCCAGGATGTCCTGCAACTCTGTATCTTGTTGTTCGCCAACTCGCGCCTCTAGCGAGAAAGGTTGACGCGCCAAATACAAACACTCTCTAACTTGGCTAGGTGTCAAAGATAACGCATTGGCAATTTCAGCAGTAGTGGGAACCCGGCCCAGTTGTTGAGATAATTCTCGCTGTACCCGTTTAATTTTGTTCAGTTTCTCAAAAACATGGATCGGTAAACGAATAGTCCGTCCTTGTTGAGCGATCGCTCGCGTGATTCCTTGACGAATCCACCAGTAAGCGTAGGTAGAAAACTTATAACCAAGAGCAGGATCAAATTTATCGACCCCTCGCTCTAAACCCAAAGTACCTTCTTGAATTAGATCCATAAATTCCAGATTGCGGTGCTGGTATTTCTTTGCCACTGCTACCACCAACCGGAGATTAGCCTGAATCATTTTTTTCTTGGCTTGGTGTCCTTGACTTAACTGTTGCTCTAGTACCTCAACACCTAACTCCACCCGATCTGCCCATTCTTGTAGCGTGGGTTCGTGGTCTAATTTCACAGCCAATTCTTCCTTAGCAGCTAATAAATTCATCATCAGCTGCACTTGTTGGGCAAAAATAACCTCTTGTTCGCGAGTCAACAAATCTACACGCCCGATCTCTTGCAGATAACTACGCACAATATCATCTGTAGCTCGAGGTTTTTTATCTGCGGCTAAACTTTTTTTCTTGGTTTTTTGAACTTCGGTAGGTGGAGATGTTAAGTTGCTCATGGTTATTTGCTCCTCTGTAACCTCATCAATTTATTGGTATCAAGTCTATATATTCAGACCCATAGCCATTCCACACTGCTAATCATATTAATTGGCAATACTGATGAATTTTGGTCTATGATACATTACAAGTTAATTCTTGGAGATAATAAACCCAAAATCAACCCACCTCATAATACTAACATTATCACCAGTCACAAATCAATTACCCTAAAGTATTATCACTATATCTTTTGAAGTAATTACACTTGTTTCTCATAGAAAATTGCAGATTTTAAAACACAATTATATGTAGTTCAATTCTTCAATGTAGTTAATGGGAAAAATGAAAACTTGATTGAGCAACAATTTCATTCCCGAAAAAGAACTTAATAACAACAGATTTCAACATAACTCCGAATTATTAAACCACGGAGCTTTTAATTTTTTAACAGGCTGATTATAGTTCTATGTAATTCTAATTAAGTGGAATTAATTAATTACATATAAAATATTTGTTTTTTACTTTTATTTATTGCTAGATAATTAAATCATCTCAAGCTGGATACATAACAGGCGATCGCTAAATATTAACAAAAGAACTCTCCTGCTCAAGAACAGCTTTCTTTTGGAGTCCGGTTAAATACTTGTAATTAAGGATTGAGAATAACGAACACGCAGGTATGTGTGACAATTCTACTTGTGTCATACTGCACGCAGACATCTGCATTGAATGCGATAGTATCAATTTGATTGCTTTTGGAGACATTTTTAGAATAAAAGTAGTAACAGTGGTCACATTAGCACCAAGGATAGTTATTGGCAAGACATGAACACTCGCGATCGCTACTAATATCTTATTAAAGCGAAAAGATTTACGTTTAGAGATGGGTAGTTGATCCTTATGTAGCATACTTAAACAATAAAATTCCCCACTTCTCCAATAAGTCGGAAATCATCTGAGACTCTTAGCTAGAAAACATTTTGAAGCTTCCTCACTTCCTGATTTTCACCTTAAGTTGACATAATCACACAATCATGTATGCATATAGATGATTGACTTGCTCCAAAGATTTTTAAGAAGAAGGTACTACATTGCAATTTAGACCCCAACTCTTCAACCATCACCTTAGTAGATATTGCTTAAGAAAAGTATTAACCTCATTAGCGCATAACCCGACATAGACTTTCTTGCTTGCTTTTCTGATAATATCTAATCCTTGACCATTATTACGGGGATCTGAATCAACTAGAGATACATATATTTCATGTATACGACAATCCTCTGCGATCGCTAAAGCACATGCAGGTGTGTGTCCATGAGAAGAACAGGGTTCAAGAGTTACATACATTTTTAACAAGTTGAAAGCTTTACCTTGAATCTGTTTAAGTGCGTCAGCCTCAGCATGATGTTTTCCTGGTACTTGCGTGTATCCTTCAGCTACTATCTTTTGAGTATCTCCGATTACACAGCCTACTGGTGGATTAGGCAAACATTCCGGCAAAGCTTTCCTGCTTTGAGCTAAAGCAGCCAGCATAAACATTTCATCCATGTTTTAGCGTAAATTATCTAGATAAATTACACTACCAAAAATTAGTTATGTTTAGTAAAAAAATTCCTATATCAAAATTTAGTAACTGTTACACTAATACCAGAATCGAGTTTAGGAACCTTAAGATACTCAATTGGCTCAGTGCTTTGAGAACTTGGGATATTTGTTTGCTTCTGACATTCTTTAAAGAAAGCACCAGGGTTGTTGATAAATTCAAGGGGGTTAATCTTTTGACATCCTTGCTCCTGAACTAGCGAAATTGATTCAGCAGTTTGTTTGGAATTATTAGTCTGTCCTGTGAAATTGCTCCATGTAGTGGTAATTGTCGCGGGTTCCGTCAATAAAACTCCAGCCTGATTGCGAGCGTGAAATTGTTCCTTCAGAGCATCGCCTGTTGCCATCGGAACATTTTCTTGGTTAGCATAGACACTCTGGGGAAAAATGAGTGCGCTAATCATAAAAACTAAGGTGATAGAAGAGGATTTCATAATTAAATCTTTCAACACTTAATGTCAGTTTAATAATTACGATCGGTTAGAGAGGGCAACCAAAAAATAGCAGCGTAGTTTGGGTACTTCAGATTAACACAGGTAGTAAGAAATATAGCTAAATTTAATTAAAAATATAGCAAAATTAAGTCAGATGTAGACTTTTTTCTAAAAGAATGCAGTTAAATAATCCATACTCTAAGGACATCAGAATTTAATACTCATTTATTCAAAATAAGTATTTATTAATACTGTAGAGACAGTGTTAATAAGCAAAATGCCTGTAAAAATTTATTGTTAACATAAGGCAGGATGCGGACAGAAGTTCAAGTGTGGAGTTGCAGCACCAGAATTTCATAGAGACTGAGGGGAAGGGGGTTGTAGCTCAGTTTACCTTTCTTCACTAGTTTGGTTTTATTGTCCCAACTTACTTACTAGACGTTTATCTGTCACGTGTGTTACTATACGCTTACACAGATAGCACAATGAATATACTGTGATAAAATTTTTAAAAGGAGTATTTTGTGTATATTGGAGAATAAAAACAGGGCAATTGCAAGTTTAGGAGTAAAGCTAGAATACCGAAATATAAACCCAAGGATTGGAACTTTACTGGATTATAAATTCATACCTCAACCCATATCAGAAGAAATCTTTCGCCAGTCTCAGAAAATTAAACTGAGTATGAGTTATTACAACTTTGACACTAAAATCACATAACCTTATTATTGTCAGTACCTATCATTTCCATGATTGCTCATTATTCAGAGAAAGAATTAACTTTTGCTGAAAGCTTTTAAACAGCTTATATAAATATTCATCCAGTGTTTAAAAGTGGCTATTTTGACTCTATAAAGTCTATCTATGAAGTAATTATATTGTTCAGAGTGCGGCACAATTGCTCTATTCCTTATGCTTAAGGTATTAGTTTTTCTCGTATTTTCAAAATTAATGAACGGCTAGCGAATTTCCTGGCAGGTTGTATGAATTTTTTGTAAAGTTTTACAATTCGGTGTTCCTACATAATATGATGGTTATTGTTAGATTACTAACCAATATTTCCGTCAGTACTAACGAAAAGTTAAAGTTACAGAAAACAAACTTAATAAAAAATAGAAAGTGAATAAATCAGAAGAAATTTGTGAGTTATTATTTCTTAGCATCAGGATAATATCAAGCAACTTGAGTTAAAAGTACAACTGTTCAACCTATATTTAGATTAGTTCATTGGTTTTTGAACAACCTCAATCAAAAGACGTTAGTTGGCAATCAATGAAGTCAAATATTCCTATTTCCAATTAGACTACAGTCCTATTTACCGATAAAATACTGAGAAATAGAAATATTTTTTATAACTAAATAAACTTTTTTATTTAAGAACATGTATATATTATGACAATGGAATCTTTACCACAGTTTGAAGAAGTAAATATTCAGAAATACTTAGAAGTTGTTCAACGACGTTGGCTACCTCTAGTCGGAATTTTTAGTATCGCTGTCACCCTTGGATGTTTGTATGCATTTTCACTAAAACCCTTCTACAAGGCAGAAGGAAGTTTGATGATTAAAACAAATCGATCTTCCTCACTCACAGGCTTATCCGAAGACATAGGAAAACTGGAAGCTTTAAATATAAACGACAATCCTCTGGAAACTCAGGTGAGAGTTATTGGATCAAATCCAGTAATTGGCAAAACAATTAATTCACTTAACCTCAAAGATAACAAAGGCAAACCGCTATCGATTCGTAACTTAGCAAACCAACTAAAAATAGAAGGAATTAAAGGCACTGATGTTGTACAAATTTCTTATAAAGGAAGCGATCCTGAACTAGCTACCAAAATCGTCAATGAAGTTATCAAAAATTATATCGATCTAAATATCCAGGCTAATCAGGATGAAGCACGGACAGCTAAAGCGGTTCTCGTAACAGAAGTACCCAAATCTGAAAAAGTTGTCGCAAGAGCCGAATTAAAACTGCGGGTATTTAAAGAACAGAATAAAATTGTTGTATTAGGGCAAGAAGCAACCGCAGCAGTTGATACAATTTCCAAGTTAGGAAACCAAATTTCTCAATCTCAAGCTCAACTGAATAATGTCAAGGGTCGTTTAGAACGGTTAGGCAGTGAAACTCAGTTAGATTCACAGCAAGGTGTAATTGCATCTGACTTGAGTCAAGCACCTGGGGTTCAAAAAGTGCTTATCCAACTTCAAGAAACAGAAAGTCAACTAGCAGTAGAGCGAACTCGATTTTCACCTGAACACCCTACAATTACTAGCTTAGAAGAAAAAATCTTAGCTCTTAAAAATTTACTGAAAGAGCGGACAGGACAAGTCGCTGGGACAGCACAGGTAACACAGGGAAATTTACAGATTGGACAACTGCGCCAAGGCTTAATTGGAGATATTGCTCGCGCTCAAGCGGAACGCGTCGGTCTAGAAAGACAAATTTCCACCCTTTTAGTACAGCAAGATGCTTACATCAAACGAGCAAATAATTTGCCAAGACTAGAACAAACTGAACGAGAGCTAGAACGGAAACTGCAAGCGGCTCAAACGACTTATGAAACACTCTTAAAGAAACGCCAAGAAATTGAAATTGTACAGAACCAAAAGATTCCTAATGCTCGTGTCATTTCTTTAGCTTTAGTCCCCGATAAAGCAGAAGGGCCTCGCAAAATCGTGTTTCTTGTTGGTGCAGGAGCAGTTGGTCTTTTCTTGGGTATCATTGTCGCCTTTAGCTTAGACTTGATAGACCGGTCAGTGAAGACGGTTAAAGAGGCGAAAGAGGTCTTGAGATACACTGTTTTAGGAGTGATTCCTACACAGAGCAAAAATGGTAAAGCTCATTCTTCCACATCAGGAATTGATAGACCCATTCCCAAAATTATTGGTAGAGATATTCCTTATTTCCCTCTTGGTAACGCTTATCAAATACTCCAAGTAAACTTAAAGTTCCTCTGTTCCGATAAACCTCTCAAAAGCATTGTAATTACGAGTTCCGTTGCTAAAGAAGGAAAGTCTGACGTATCTGCAAATTTAGCTGTGACAATGGCTCAGGCGGGTCGTCGAGTGTTGTTGGTGGATGCAGATATGCGTAATCCCATACAGCATCATATCTGGGGGCTAAACAATACAGAGGGACTAAGCAATGTAATTGGTGGTCAAGTTTCTTTAGATACAGTTGTTCAAGAAGTAATGCCTAATCTAGAAGTTCTTACTTCTGGCGTTTTGCCACCCAATCCAGTAGCTTTGCTAGATTCTCAACCAATGGCAACATTGATAAGTAATTTGGGTAAAGATTATGATCTAGTTATTTTTGATACGCCACCTCTATCAGGGATAGCAGATGCTGCTGTTTTAAGCACCCTAACTGACGGTATCCTACTAGTCGTTCGTCCTGGAGTAGTTGACTTGAACAGTGCCAATTCAGCTAAAGAATTTTTAAATCAGTCAGGTCAGAAAGTATTAGGGATAGTCATTAATGGCGTAAACATTAAAAATGAGTCTCATACTTATTTACCAGAAAGTAAAAAGCCACAAATTGAACAAGATTTAGTATCTAGCAGTTTAACCAAATTTTACAAGAAGCGTTAATTCATACTATTACAACTATCGATTTCGCATTTGCTTTATGTCTAATCCTTCAAAGACTTGTATATCATTCATAGATATGATTGCTTTAAAAAAGATAGTAAAATCATATATATATACAAACCAAGTTTGGTTACTTGCAAACCAAATCAGGAATTGGCTTGTTAATACTGTTAAATCTCTTCCTCTCGTTTCCAAGTATATTAACCTACCAAAAGGCTACTATGCTTCGTCTGTAGAATATTGGCAGCTATGTCAAACCGAAAATCTGAATGATGTAACCTATACAAAATTCCTTCCAGAATCTACATCTTACAGAAGTTCTCCTAAGTCAATATCACGAGAAACTCATTGGAAGTTTAATGGGAGACACGTTAACTCTAACCCAGAAACCTTTGTGATTTCTATCGCCAATGGTAGAGTTCTTGGTAATGCGGGTACAGTCATTACCCATGATGACAAATTACTTTGTGATGTTTCAGGTATTCAAAGTAGTGAACATCATATACTTCCTTATTTAAACCTGCCTAAATGTGAGCAAGTATCTGAAACTGTTGCTGTCTTAGCAACTGGTGCTGGAGGTAAATATTTTCATTGGTTATTAGATGCTCTACCAAGACTAGAAATTCTTAAAAAAACTCTTCCCAACGGTTTAGACAGCATCGATAAATATATCGTCAACAGAGGAATTTCTGCAATACCTGAATCTCTAGAAAATCTGGGAGTTCCATCAAATAAATTGCTATTTTGTGATTCCAACTTCCACATTCAGGCTAAATCTCTTCTAATTCCTTCGCTTCCTGGTAGTATTGGTGATCCTCCAGCTTGGGTATGCAAGTTTTTACGAGAAAATTTTCTCGTAAAAAAAGCAGATATTAACACGCCTAGTAAACTATATATAAGTAGAAATAAGGCAGAATATAGAAGAGTTAAAAATGAGGAAAATGTAGTTAAATGCTTGTTAAATTATGGATTCACAGTAGTTTACCTTGAGGAATATAGTTTTGCTATGCAAGTAGCTCTTCTGTCGAATGCAGAAGTTATTGTTGCTCCTCATGGAGCTGGATTAAGTAACCTTGTCTGGTGCAATCCGGGAGCTAAAGTATTAGAAATATTTTCTCCAAATTATGTGAATGTATGCTTTTGGGCAATTTCTAACCAAGTTGGATTAGAGTATTTTTACCTGATTGGTGATGGGAAAAAACCTGTTGATTCTTTTGATCCGCATTTAATACATGATGATATAAATGTTCCTATAGATGAGCTTAATTTGCTCTTAAAAACCATATTCACCTAAATTCTATACACAGTTTTATATGGATATAACAAAGATTAAAACATCTTGCTTGATTAACAATTACAATTATGCTGGCTTTCTATCAGAAGCAATAGAGAGCGCTTTAAATCAAACAGTTGAATTTGATGAAATTATTATTGTTGATGACGCATCTACAGACCATTCGGCAGAAGTTATCGCTAAGTTTATACAAAAAAATAATGTTAAATATATTTTGAAACAAAAAAATCAAGGACAATTGTCATCTTTTAATGAAGGCTTTTTAGCTGCTACTGGAGATATTTTATTTTTCTTAGATGCTGATGATATTTATGAACCTGAATATTTAGAAACTGCCCTAAATTTTTATGATAGGAGGAGTGAATGTGATTTTATATTTTGTGCCTATAAAAAATTTGGGGCAATAGAAGGTATATTTCAAACTGATGTAGTTGATTTAGATTTAGGTTATTCGGTAATCAGAACTTTTTACACTGGTGAATGGATTGGCTCTATAACTTCAACATTATCAATACGGCGAGAAATAATTAGTAAATTTTTACCTATCCCATACATAGAAGATTGGCGTGTTAGAGCTGATGACTGTCTAGTATGGGGAGCTTCGTTAGTAGGAGCTAAAAAGTTTTATATATCTAAACCTTTAGTAAGATATAGAATACATCAAAATAATCAATTTCATAACAAGAAATCTATAGATATAGACAAAAACTATGAATATAAAAGATTTTGGAAATGTAATTCTTTATTTAACTACATTCTTAAAAAAAACAATTATACGTTGCCATTGTTAGTAGCTTTTACATCTCTAAATGAACTAAAAACAATCCCGTGTCCAAACTTAAAAGATTTTGTTTGCTATTTGAAAATAATATTTTTGTTTGAGCATAATTTTTATTGGAAAGTCAAGGGAATTTTTTTGTTATTCAGCTATTTCGTGAAGATTTTGTTCATTAATGAATTAAAAAAAAGATAACCGATTGTGTTTGTATTTTTTCTGAATTTTGAGTACACCACAAATTATAAAATCAATAGAAAGAACCTAAGATGGTTAAATTAAAAAGCAATGCTAAGTAAATTGAAACTTCAAAGTTTATCAAAATTAAAATCTCGATCAAAGCTGCGTGCAATAATTGCAAATACAGGCTGGCTGTTTGCCGATCGCATTCTGCGTATGGGTGCAAGCTTGGTTATAGGAGTATGGTTAGCACGCTACTTAGGAGTACAGCAGTATGGTCTTTTTAACTATGCTTTAGCCTTTGTCACATTATTTAGCCCAATTTTTACTTTAGGGCTAGATGATGTCGTAGTTCGTCATCTTTTACGCGAATCATCAAACAAAGAGGAAATTTTAGGAACCACTTTTTGGTTAAAATTTTTGGGTGGAATTTCCTCTGTATTACTTGCAGTAATAACTCTATTTCTCTTAGGTGAGCATGAAACGCTTAAGATATATCTAGTTGCTATTTTAGGAATGGTAGGAGTTTTTAGAGCGACTGATACTGTTGAATTGTGGTTTCAATCACAAGTACAGTCAAAATACGCTGTAATTGCTAAAAATTTAGCTTTTCTACTAAATAGTCTGATTAAAATAACACTAATTTTAACAAACGCGCCATTATTAGCTTTTGCTTGGATAACATTAGCAGAATTTGGAATGAGTGCAATTGGATTGCTAATTGTTTACCAAATCAAAACTTCTTCATTGTTGTCATGGCGTTGGAGTTTGGCTGAGGCTAAAACTCTTTTGAAAGATAGTTTACCTCTAATTTTTTCAGGATTCGCTATTTTGATTTTTATGAAAATAGATCAAGTAATGTTAGGTCAAATGATCGGAAATAGTGAGGTTGGAGTTTATTCTGCTGCTGTACGTATTTCTGAAATTTGGTATTTTATTCCAGGGGCTATTGTTTCTTCTGTTGCTCCTTCAATTTATGCAGCTAAGGAAAAATCAGAAAGTCTTTATTATCAGAGAATAGGACAATTACTTAGTCTAATGACATGCATGTCTTTGGCGATTGCTCTTCCAATGACATTTCTATCCGACAAGATAATTATGGTTATGTTCGGAAGTGGATATGCAGAAGCCGGGCCAATATTATCAGTTCATATTTGGACTTCTTTGTTTGTATTTATGGGTCTTGCGACATCACCGTGGTTTATCGCTGAAGGTTTAAATCACGTTTCTTTAGGTAAAACTTTATTTGGAGCAATACTAAACATTATTCTTAATTTCTTCCTGATTCCTAAATATGCAGGATTGGGTGCTGCGATCGCAACCATAATATCTCAAGCTTCTGCCGCTTTTCTATGCAATGCATTTGATAAAAGAACAAAAAAAATATTTAATATTCAGATGCAATCATTACTTCCTTTTTATAAATTTTGATTGTTATCTTTAACTTTTTTATATCAATAAAATTAGCAAAATTAATCAAAGATGCAAACACCAGTAACTCTTATTATTTTCAATCGTTCACAAAAAACAGAGAAAGTTTTTGAAGCTATTCGCCAAGCGAAGCCAAAAAAACTTTTTGTCATTGCAGATGGCCCCCGCAGTAACCGTGAAGGTGAGGCGGAAAAATGTGAAGAGACTAGGGCAATTATTGAAAAAGTTGATTGGGAATGTGAAGTTATTAAGAATTATTCTGATATCAACTTAGGTTGCGCGAAACGAGTATCTAGTGGTTTAGATTGGGTATTTAATAATGTTGAAGAGACAATTATTTTAGAAGATGATTGTATCCCTAACCCGACTTTTTTCAGATTTAGTGAAGAACTACTGGAAAAATATAGACATGATACTAGAATCGCCACCATATCTGCCCAAAATGTTCAATTTGGACGAAAACGCACAAATTACAGTTATTATTTTTCTCGCTATAACCACTGCTGGGGGTGGGCAAGTTGGAGGCGTGCTTGGCAATATTATGATTTGACTATCAAACTCTGGAAGGAAGTGGAAGCAGAAAACCTTTTACATCATATTCTTGTCGAGCCGAAAGCAGTAAACTATTGGCAACGAATATTTCGGTCTGTTTATAACAATCCTACAGGTATAACCTGGGATTATCAATGGACATTTGCTTGCTGGATGCAGGGTAGTTTAAGCATTATTCCCAATGTCAATTTAATTTCTAATGTTGGTGTTGGTGCAGACGCAACTCATTTTAATTCTAAGCAAGAATTTTCGTTTATTAATATGTCAATGGAAGCAATGGAATTTCCTTTAAAGCATCCACCCTTTATTGTGAGGAATATAGAGGCAGATATTTTTACACAAAAAACAGTCTATAAAGCAACTGCATTGGATATTTTTAAAGAAGAATTTAAGAAAAAATTAAATTACTCTAAAGTGAAAAACTGACGAGGAATCTAGTAAATTAATAGACAAATGAAATGTCAGAAACTAAAGTAAAGTTAACAGAAAAAATATTAACCATCTTGCTATTACTCATTACTGTAGGGGCATTAACCATACATCCTGCACAAGAAATTTCTACATCTACCCTTGGAGGCGATAAGCTAGATACTATATTCAATATAGTTTCATATTTAATTCTATTTTATTTTCTACTTTTATACTGGAAAGGCTTTATTTATGTAATTACTAGCAGTCCGTTACAGTTGCTTTTATTAACAATAGTTGTATTTTCTCTTTTGTGGTCAGGAGACTTAAGTTCAAGTCTTACTTATATGAGAGGTTTAATCAGACTATATTTTCTGGCAATCTATTTGGCAATGCGCTATTCTCTTCGCGAACAAATGAGACTAATTGCTTGGGCTCTTGGTGCATCTGCATTATTATCGATGCTATTTTCTGCATTTATACCAGGTTATATTCATAAATCGCCTGAATTAGTAGGTATGTGGAGCGGAATTTTTGGTCATAAAAATGAATTAGGATACATGATGGCTTGGAGTGCAGGAGTTTTTTTACACCTTGCTCTTAGTAGCAATCGATATCGTTGGTTGATGTGGGGAATATGTGGGATATCTGTATCTTTAATCATCCTCTCGCGTTCGACAACATCTTTAACAATTTTATTAACAATGATATTACTTTTGCCGATCTATAAATCCTTTCAAAAAACTAATTATAAATTACAAGTTATTATGATTACTTCGGCATTAATGTTAGTAATTCTTGGTGTAACATTACTTATCAATAATGCCGACACTGTAGTTGGTACTTCTGGCAAAGACCTTACCTTTAATGGACGCTCTGATCTCTGGGAGCTAGTGATGTCCAAGATTTGGGAGAGGCCCTGGCTAGGTTATGGATTTTCTGGGTTTTGGACTAGTAGTGATGCATCTAATTTAAGAGCTACTTATGATTGGGCAAGTAATGCCCACAATGGTTTTTTAGAACTATTGTTAGAATTAGGATTTTTAGGTTTTTTGACTTTCGCAGGAGGGTTTGTCCGGTTCTTTGTAATGGCATTAACTCGAATTATTTCTGTTGCTAAAAAAACGGAAGATTATTGGCCAATGCAGATGCTAATTATCATTGTAATAGTTAATTTTTCAGAAGCTAGATTATTAACTCCCAGTTGGAATTGGTTAATGTATGTCACTACTTCGTTATCTTTGACCCTTGAATATCAACGAAATCATCAGAATATTTTAGTTAGTAATTACGCAGTTAAGAAAAATGAAAGTTTTACATCTTAGCACTCACGATATTGGTGGAGGCGCTGCAAGGGCTGCCTATCGCTTGCACACAGGTTTGCAAGATATAGGACTACAGTCACAAATGCTAGTCCAGGAAAAATCTAGTAATGATAAAACAGTTATTGCACCTAAGCTTAGACTATTTCAAGGCATTGCTAAGGCTAAATTGACATTTGAAAGCCTACCATTAAAGCTTTATCCTCAAAAGAAAAAGACTCCATTTTTTATTCAATGGTTGCCAGATAGAGTTATTCCTAAAGTTGCTCAGATTAATCCAGATATAATTAATTTGCATTGGATTAGCGCAGCTTTTATGCAAATAGAAACGTTACCTAAACTGAAGCGTCCTTTAGTTTGGACTCTCCATGATATGTGGGGGTTTACTGGAGGGTGTCACGTTATTGGAGAATGCGATCGCTACAAAGCATCCTGTGGATCTTGCCCCCAACTCAACAGTAGTAACGAATGGGATTTATCCCGTTGGGTATGGCGGCGCAAAGTAAAAGCTTGGAAAAATCTTAACTTAACTCTGGTTTCCCCCAGTTCTTGGTTAGCAGAGTGCGCTCGTTCTAGTTCTTTGTTGCAGAATTTACGAATCGAGGTGATTCCTCACGGATTGGATACTCAAAAATATCGACCTCTTAATAAAGATTTTGCACGACAAACACTGAAGTTACCTCAAGATAAGAAGCTAATTCTCTTTGGAGCAATAGAGGCAACAAGCGATCGCAATAAAGGATTTCATTTGTTGCAGCCAGCTTTACAAGAATTGAGCAAATCGGGATGGAAGGACGACTTTGAAGTGGTAATTTTTGGGGCATCTCAACCCGAAATTCCACCTGATTTAGGATTCAAAACATACTATTTGGGGCATTTATATGATGATATATCTTTAGCAACTGTTTACTCAGCAGCTGATGTAATGCTTGTACCGTCTCTGCAAGAATCTTTTGGACAAACAGCTTCTGAATCTCTCGCTTGCGGTACTCCGGTTGTTGCATTTAATGCAACTGGTTTAAAAGATATTGTTGATCATCAGGAAAATGGCTATTTAGCTAACCCTTATGAAGTTGACGATTTCGCCAAAGGAATTGCCTGGGTACTTGAAAATGAGCAGAGGTCAGAAAAACTGTCATTTTATGCTCGCAAAAAAGCAGAACAAGAATTTACTCTGGAACTTCAAGCACGTCGTTATTCAGCTTTATTTCAGGAGATATTGGTAATATAGCGGTTCTCAGTTGAGTGAGGTACAAGAACGCCACCCCCTCCCCGTAAGCGATGAAGTGACTATGATGTACCTTATCTGATTAGTAAACGCTATAAAAAAGAAATCTTCATTTAGTAACTAACTTAGTAAATCAATACTTCATAATATGTCAATACCTATAGCTTTTATAATTTGTACAGAACCTGGGCGCTTAGAAGCTCAATCTTTAATGCTTGCAGAAAGTATTCGTAAATTCTGTGGAGAATTGAAAGATACACCTGTATATAGTTTTCATCCTAGACTGGGTGAACCTATATCACAGCAGACCCAAAAAGCATTTGAAGCGTTGCAGGTAAATCATCAACAAATCCCGATCAATCAAGAATTTCATGAGTATTATTTAGCAAATAAGCCCCTAACATGTGCCTATGCAGAACAAAATATTGATGCAGAAATATTAGTTTTTCTAGACAGTGACAAATGCTTCTTTTCTGAACCAAAAGAATTTTTATTACCCGTGAATTGTAACGCCCGCTTACGTCCTGAGTATGGTCAAGGAATTGGTTCTACAGGTTTGCGAGACTCTCAAGAATGGTACTGGCAAAAATTATATGAAGTGCTGGGGGTAAAGCGTGAGGTATTTGTTGAAACACCAATTGGTAAGAAAAAAATTAGAGCTTACTGGAATTCTGGTTTGGTCGTTGTGAGAAGGAGTACAGGTATATTTACAGCTTGGAAAGAGAATTTTGAAAAAGTAATGCGCCTTGATATCACTCCTCCTCAAGGTATTTATTTTGTTGAGCAGTCTGTTTTATCTGTAACTTTATGTGCTTTGGAAGAAAATGTCGAACATCTTCCTCCTAATTATAGTTATCCGTTACCTTTACATAACCGCTTATCACCAGAACTACAAATTAAACATTGGAATGATATTACATCGATTCATTATTTCAACTTATTCTTTTATAACGATTGGAATGCACAAATCCAAAAATTGAAGAAACTTAATATTGATTCCGAAAAATATCGATGGTTGTGTCAAGAGGTTGTCAAACTTCAAATGCCTCGCGTCTCAGTTTTGCATCGATATATGTTGGTAGTGAGAAGAATGGAACAAAAATTACGAAACTTTAATTTAGATATTAATTTAAGTTGTTGGATAGAAAAAATGGCTAAACTTTAAACGCGATTAAAATAATTAGGTTTAGCTTTATTTTTTGTATTGATCGTTTCTAGATAAACTACATGAGGTAAATAGGATGAAAAAAGCAAATCTAGCTGTAATAATGACCTGTCATAATAGGCGTAATATAACTCTCACCTGTCTACATACTTTATATGAGCAAAAAAATAATTTTGATGTCTATCTAACTGATGATGGTAGTTCTGATGGAACTGCACAAGCTATCAAAGCAGAATATCCAGAGGTACATATTCTTCAGGGTAATGGTAATTTATTTTGGGTGGGAGGGATGCACCTCGCCTTTGGTGAGGCAATAAAAAATCAATATGACTATTATCTGTGGTTGAATGATGACACATTTTTAGAAGCTAATGCTGTCAGTAAATTATTAGAGATTCATCAAAATTTGTCTGAACAAGGTTATTCAGACTCAATTGTAGTTGGTTCAACTAAAGATTCAATGACAGGAAAAGCAACCTATGGAGGAGCAGTAAAATCTAAAAAGTGGTATTCTAACAAATTTGAGTTTTTAGAACCAAGTTCGGTTATGCAAAAATGCGATGCTATGTATGGTAACTGTGTGCTAATTCCTAAAACTGTTGCTGCAAAAGTTGGGAATATTGATACAGCTTTTATTCACAGTTTAGGAGATTTAGATTATGCCCTCAGAGCAAGTAAATTAGGTTGTCAAATATGGGTAGCTCCTGGATATATTGGTACTTGTACTAAAAACTCTATCCGCAATAGTTGGGTAGATACCAAATTAAGCATATTACAGCGCTTGAAAAAAGCACTACAAATTAAAGGATTTCCATTAAAACCCTGGACTATATTTTGTATCAGACACTCTGGGCCATTATGGATATTTTACTGGTTCTTGCCCTACATTAGAGCAATTATTGGTTACAAAAATTTGGCAATTTCTCCTACATTTTCTGATGATATCAGCCAAACTAACTCTGAAATATGATTCTGCTAATTAGGCTCATTACCTAATATTAGATAATTTATAACTATCTAAGTGAGTTAAAAAATGTTGTTTAAAAACTAAACTTACTAAATATTTGAATAATCAATCATATTATGGGTAAACGCTTACTAATTGTCTCAACGCTGGATTCCAGTCAACCATTTGGTGCATTTACTAGACCTTTTTATCTAGGACAATATCTTACTAAAAATTTTGATGTTTTTCAGCTAGGATTAGATTGTTCATCTGTTAATTATGCTCCTTCTGCTTCGATTGGGTCAAGAAGTCTAAAGTCATATATTCAAACTATAGAAAAATGTATCGATGAGTTTTGTCCAGATATCATTTATGCTCAAGAAACTTTACCTGGATTAGCTGCTTTAATTTCACTTAAACTTAGAAAACATACAAATTCCTCTCTTGTATTAGATTTTCATACATTTTCAGCCTATGAATACTGGATGCGCTTGTTTTCAGTTGCGAATCCTTTCAAAGAGTTTGTACAATGTATTAAGACATATATTGCTCAGGGAATTTTGATATTTTCTGGTAGTCCAATTATTGCAGCAGGTGACTCTATTCCTAAACTAATTTCCCAGTGGTATGGTAAAACTCCACATGAAATTTATAGTATTGGTAATGGAGTTACTGAAGACTTACTAAATACTGAATTGTTGTTGAATAAAGACCCCTATAAAGCATTTAGACCAGCAAAAATAGTGGTTCTTATTGCTCCTAAAACATTTCAGTTTCCAAGTAACGATATGTCTGTGTCAATGACTATTGATGTTGCCAAATATCTTGAAAATCATGAGGGAAAAATCCATTTTGTTGTTATAGGTAGGGATAGTAGTGATATTTCAGAACCAATACCCTCGAATATTTCTTTTTTAGGTTTTTTACCTAAAAGAGAGAATTTCGTTGACCATGTTAAATATGCGGATATTGCTTTGCTGCCATTCTCAAAACAAGCAGTAGCCGGTGGCGCTCGTAATAAGGCATTAGATTATTTTGCTAGTAAAAACTTAGTTGTATCAACACCAGAAGGCTTGCGAGGTTTAGAAGAGTTTCGGCACTTAGAACATCTTCTAGTAACAGGATACTCTACTGAAGAAGTCGCTAATACAGTGCTGGATGCAGCTTTAAATCTTGATAAATATCAATCACTTGTAGATACAGCATATACCTTAATTACAGAAAAATATTCCTGGAATGCAAGAGCGCAGAATGTCGCCGAAATCCTGATGAAAATAAGTCATTCTTAGTTAATAAGGAGACTTAAGTTTTCTTAATATTTAAATTTGGAAATATTTAAATATTGTTACCAATTGCTTTTTAAATAATCACCTTTGTTGTGACATTAACTCTCATAATTCAAAAAATAAAAATTTTAAGTCATGAAAAAACGATTTTCATATAAATTTCTTGGTGTTAAAGTTGATGCACTCTCTATCCCAGAGTTAAATTCATTAATTGAAGAATCTGTTGAGAAACAACAGAAGTGGATTATCGCAAATCACAACATGCATAGTCTTTATCTCTTTCATAATGACCCAGAAATGCAAGCTTTCTATGCCCAGGCTGAATATATCCATATTGATGGTATGCCTCTATTGTTGATTGGAAAGTTGTTAGGCTTTCCTATGAAACGAGAACAAAGAGTAACCTATGCTGACTGGATATGGCCTCTGATGGCGGAAGCAGCTAATAAAGGCTGGCGTGTATTCTATTTAGGTTCAAAGCCAGGAATTGCTGAAGAAGGAGCAAGTATTTTGCGCGAGAAGTTTCCTGGTTTAGAGATTGCTTGCGCTCATGGCTACATTGATATGGATAAAGATAGTCAAGAAAATCTTGCTACTCTGGCTGCAATTAATGCTTACAAACCTCATGTATTAATGGTAGGAATGGGTATGCCACGCCAAGAGCATTGGATTTCTGAAAATCTGGAATATATTCATGCCAATACTATTTTGACTAGTGGAGCTTGCATGGACTATGTAGCAGGAGTAATACCCACTCCTCCTCGCTGGATGGGAAGGGTGGGTTTAGAATGGTTGTATCGCTTGGTGTCTGAACCGAAAAGGCTTTGGAGACGCTACTTACTTGAGCCTTGGTTTGTAGCCACATTATTTTTACGGGAAATTTGGAGTATGCCAAGCCAACAAAAAAAAAATAGAATGCTGCTATTTCTCAGTACAAGATTTCACAAGTTTGTCGCGTGATTGAGTCTTGCAAAGCCTTGTCAGTAGGGAACTCAATTCGTTACGAATTTATGGAATACTGTATTAAGGCTTAATTATAAATTATTCAACATTCTTTATTCTGCGTTCAAAAATTCCAAATATCCATTGCTAAGTTCTTTCAGTGCCAAATCATAAAATTGCTTACCGTGTTCTGGTGTTGCCAAAGCCGGATTTGAACCCATACGTCCATCTGGATAATGGACTCGAAAATCAGCTGCACTGTAAATTCTGTGTCCGGTTGCAACTTCTGGTGAAAGGGGTGCTTGCTTAATCGCCTCTGGATAAACGTACTGGGTGAGAGCTACTTCACTTGGAGTTGCATGAGAACCTTCTTGATTCCCATATAGTTCTTTAGCCAGCTTATATACAGAACTACACATAAACCAGTTTGCTACATGACATTGCACGTGTTTAGCATTGGGAATCTGCAAATCTTCTAAATGCGCGTAAGTTTCTGAAAATGCAGCTTTGAGGGTAGCAATGTTACCGCCGTGTCCGTTGATAAAATAGAACTTGGTAAAACCAGATTTGGCTAAACACGTTACATAATCTCGCACTACTTGAATTAAAGTGCTGGGACGCAGGCTGATTGTACCAGGAAAAGCAGTATGATGCAGTGCCATCCCCACATTGATTGTAGGGCCAACGATCGCTTGAATTGCGTCACCTACACCACGAGCGATCGCTTCTGCACAAATGGCATCAGTACCAATCAACCCCGTTGGTCCATGTTGTTCAGTGGAACCAATAGGGAAAATAATACCCCGTGACTGCTGTAAATAAGCTTCGACTTCTTGCCAAGTACTTAAATGCAGTAACATTATTGATGAATTTCCTCAATAAATTGCTGTAGGACAAAACATTTTTCTACTAAACAGCAGGTTCTGTAACTAAATTCCCCCTAACATGATTATGAACTCCTTTGCTTTGTGGTGGTAGCGATCGCTTAAAGCTTTCCTATTGCTTTGTTTTGCTCAGGAGCGATCGTGGTTTTTCAATTTACTAGAACCAGGTAATCCAGCCTACAACAGTTGGTTTAGTCTCAAACTATCGGCATACCTAAATATTACAGCACTTGAGAAGAGCGTTAATGTGACTTTACCCATAACTTTGCCGCTACTGGAACCATAACTTTGCCGTCAACAACACTATAACCCTCATTCTAGCGTCAGCTAATTTTGGATGAAATTAACAGTTTGGAAGCATAAGTTTGCCGCTAGTCCAAATTGGAAGGATAAGCTTGCCGTGAGTCCAATCAAGCATGGAAAGCAGGAAAGCGCCGGATTTTTTTAGAATGGAGCAGAAGCGGTTCATGCTGGTATGGGATAGAAATTTTCGGCTACCCCTCTGTTCTGAGTAACTACTGGAGTATTATAAGATCCTTCTAACCAGTGAGAACATTGCGAACAATAGCCTAAACTGGATTGCCACTCTAACCAAAGTAGTTGGCCATGACAATGAGGACATGAGATTACACTTGGCAGTGGATGGCTTGGTAGTCGCTCTAATGGTCTGAAGCCTAAATACGCTCTAGACGTAAATTATCCGTCTTTTCAGTCCATAAGTGATTAGCGTAGGCGTAGCCCGCCGTAGGCTCGTAATCGAAATGAACTGATTGAAGCTTTGAAAACAGTCATTAAAAGAGATTTGGGCTTAGAAGAATCAAAATGATTGCACCATTAATTCTCTATTTGGATGTTCCATTTGCGACTTTTCGGGAGTCCCATGCAAGGGAAATGGGAAAAACCTATCCTGTCCCTCCTCCAGCAACAGTGTATGGGATGTTGTTGTCTTTGGTAGGGGAAACGGATGTCTATCGCCACTCTGGGGTAGAATTGGCGATCGCTATGTTATCTAACCCCAAAAAGTCGCGAATTTTGCGTCAAATGAGACGGTTTAAGAATGCTGATTTTAACCATCCAGAGAATGTTATTCCTTGTTATCAAGAAATTTTATCTAATCTGAAGTGTTTGATTTTGGTTCGTTCTAACGGGGAGAAGATACAGCCAAGTTTAAGGGAGAGGATACAGTTAGCGTTTGACTATCCTGAGCTAGTGAGACGGTTTGGTTGTTTATTTTTGGGAGAAAGTGACCAGTTGATTAAAACGATCAAACTTGTCTCGGAAGATTATCTAGAGGGGATGAGACAGTGGGCAATTAGGGATAATCAAGGCAGGTTAACTTTACCTTATTGGGTTGACCATGTGGGGTCAAGAAATACCCGATTTTTGAGGTATCGGATTGAGGAAGTGCCAAGCTCACCACCTCCTGATTTGGCGTGGACGATGATTCAATCTCCAATTTGACAAGTATTTCTTATGGGAAAGGGAATTGAGGGTAAAAGAATGCAGGGAAGGTTTACACAGTAAGGGATATGGTAATTGAGACAAGGAAAAAGGTGATTGCCATTTTTGGAAAAGTTTATCAGCACTGGGTTTGAGGGGTTGAAAGTAAGGGAAATTTTGGTAAGTTTTGTGTTTTTGGTTTCTCGATCTGGAAGGTACTTGTAAGATTGTAAACGAACCTTCCTCAGTTAAGGGTTTTCACCTTCGCTGTGATTCGTGGCTTGATGCCGTTAGGCGTTGCTCAACAGTCGGGCGTAGCTTTTAAAATCAATATTGAACCGGTGATTCGTGGCTTTATGCCGTTAGGCGTTGCTCAAAGCGATCGCCCACTGTTTTAAGATGGAGTACGATCGCTACTTAACACAGATACACCAGAGAGAATTTCTACAAGTAGGCTAGGAAAAACCATAGGCTTACTCGGATTACTTGAAAAACATCTTGACCAAATGCCTTTAACACAGGCTTATTTGGAATCAGCAGTTGAAACTGTAGAAGAATTTCAGATGCGCCGAATCAAGTGGGCAATCAAGCTGCTTGATAAATGTGGAGAAGAAATTATGCGCTGGAAGGGTGGTGAGACTTGCTGTTTTGCGAGAGGATTGCTCTGAAAGAGTCAGTGCATTTCTTGAAAGTGAACTTGACAAAGGGTACAAGAAAGAGACGTGATTCAATCTGGCGGCTGTAGCAACGGAGTTGAGGCAGTGCGATCGTGAGATGGTAGCGATCGATGAGGCGATTAAGGGGTTTTGTGATGAGTTGGGTATTGATGCGCCGTTATGAGTAAGAAAAAAAATCCATACTATCCAATTAATCAACTTTGCAAAGTAATTGATTGTGAGCATAAAACTGCTCAATATGTAGAATTTTCTGAGTATCTTGTCGTAAGAACGAATAATGTTAGGAATGGAATTTTGGTATTAGATAATATCAAATACACAACGAAAGAGGGGTTTATCGAGTGGACACAAAGAGCGGTTCCCGAATATGGAGATGTTTTCTTTACAAGAGAAGCTCCAGCAGGAGAAACTTGTTTAGTTCCTTCAGGCTTAAAGATTTGTATGGGACAAAGAATGGTTCTTTTACGTCCCAACAAAGATATAATTAATCCCCATTTTTTATCTTTCTATTTAACAAGCAAAGAATGTAGACGCGAAATATATCAATATGTAATTGGTTCAACAGTTACGAGAATCAATATTGACGATATCTTACAAATAAAAATATTTTGCCCATCGATCGCCGAACAAGAGAAGATCGCTAGTTTTTTGGGGGCGGTGGATACGCGCCTCAACCAACTCCGCCGCAAACGAGAACTGCTGCAAACCTACAAACGTGGCGTTATGCAAAAACTTTTCTCTCAAGAGATTCGTTTTAAGGGTGCGATCGGCTTACCCTTCCCTGATTGGGAAAGGAAAAAGTTACAAGAAATCACAAAAATAAACCAAGGTCTTCAAATTGCAATTTCAGACAGATTTACATATCAAGTTGAAGGCGGCTATTTCTACATAACTAATGAATTTTTAAAGCCAAATTCTCAAACGCATTACTATATATTGAACCCTCCTAAAAGGGTGCTTTGTGACAAAGATGATATTTTGATGACAAGAACTGGCAATACAGGACAAGTCGTAACTGATGTTGTCGGAGCTTTCCATAATAACTTCTTCAAGATTGATTATGACAGAAATAAGATAAATAAAAAGTTCTTGCTTGAGTTTTTTAAGCGAGATAAAATCCAGTATAAAATTTTAAGCCTAGCTGGAACATCAACAATACCAGATTTAAATCATGATGATTTCTATAATTTGGAAATTTTTATTCCTGTCTTAGCTGAACAAAAAAAAATAGCCAACTTCTTAACCGCTATCGATCGCAAAATCGAAACCCTCTCCCGCCAAATCGACCAGACCGAACAATTCAAAAAAGGCTTACTCCAAAAACTGTTTGTGTAGATTGTTAAAATCAAACCAACAACCCAGATCCACACCTGTCCCAAACAACTACAAACTTAGGAGGTGACTAACAATGATTGTGGCAAAAGATAACACCCCACAGCTTACCCCAGAAGAATACTTTGCTTGGGAAGAACAGCAGTTAGAAAAACATGAATATATCAACGGTCAAGTCTATACAATGGGTGGCGGTAGCGTCAATCATAGTCGGATCATAGTACGTTTTACGACTATAATTGATACCCACTTAGATGGCAGCAATTGCATCACAGGTAACTCTGACTTGCGAATTAACATTGTTGGTACAAATAACTACACTTACCCAGATGCCCAGCAATTCTCATTTTGAAAAAAAATCAGAGAAAATTCTGTTATTTAAATAGAGAACTTGTGTCGAAGCATCATTTTTTTACAAATAGTTATCA